>DWWX01000022.1 GCA_019119495.1 Candidatus Gemmiger stercorigallinarum
TACGGCCTGACCGGCCTGATCCACCAGGGCACCGTGCTGTACACCATCCTGGACATCATGAACCAGTGCGGCAGCGCGGTGTTCAACAACCTGGCGCTGCTGTTCGCCATGGGCGTTGCCATCGGCATGGCAAAAAAGGAGAAGGAGGTGGCCGCCCTGTCCGGCGCCATCGCCTACCTGGTCATGAACACCGCCATCAGCGCCATGATCAACGCGGCCGGCGGCGTGGAGGCCATGGCCCCCAACACCACCACCTCGATGCTGGGCATCACCACGCTGCAGATGGGCGTGTTTGGCGGCATCATCGTCGGCCTGGGCGTGGCGGCGCTGCACAACCGGTTCTACAAGATCCAGCTGCCCCAGGTGCTGTCCTTCTTTGGCGGCACCCGGTTCGTGCCCATCGTCAGCACGGCGGTCTACCTGCTGGTGGGCATCGCCATGTTCTATGTCTGGCCGGTGGTGCAGACCGGCATCGGCATGCTGGGCAACCTGGTCATCAGCTCCGGCTATGCGGGCACCTTCATCTACGGCCTGATCGAGCGGGCACTGATCCCCTTCGGCCTGCACCACGTGTTCTATATGCCGTTCTGGCAGACGGCTGTGGGCGGTACCGCCATCATTGACGGCGTGACCGTGCAGGGCGCGCAGAACATCTTCTTTGCCGAGCTGGCCTCCCGCGCCACCACCGAGTTTTCGGTGGACGCCACCCGCTTTATGACCGGCAAGTTCGTCTTTATGATCTTTGGCCTGCCCGGCGCGGCGCTGGCCATGTACCGCACCGCCCGCCCCCAAAAGCGCAAGGTGGTGGCCGGCCTGCTGCTGTCCGCCGCGCTGACCTCCATGCTCACCGGCATCACCGAGCCGCTGGAGTTCACCTTCCTGTTCATCGCGCCGGTCATGTATGCGGTGCACTGCGTCTACGCCGGCCTGGCCTACATGCTCATGCACATCCTGGACGTCTGCGTGGGCATGACCTTCTCCGGCGGCCTGATCGACCTGACGCTGTTCGGCATCATGCAGGGCAACGGCAAGACCCACTGGCTGTGGATCGTCGCGGTGGGCGCCGTCTACTTTGTGCTGTATTACTTCACCTTCTCCGTCATGATCCGCAAGATGGACCTCAAGACCCCCGGCCGCGAAGCCGACACCGAGGAGCCCAAGCTCTACAACCGCGCTGATTTCAAGGAAAAGACCGGCGTCGGCCCGGACGGCGCGTCCGCCTCCGGCACGGATGCGGTCTCGGCCGTCATCCTGCGGGGGCTGGGCGGCAAGGCAAACGTCACCGACGTGGACTGCTGCGCCACCCGCCTGCGCGTCACGGTGGCGGACCCGGCCAGGGTCAGCGACGGCCTGCTGAAACAGAGCGGCGCTTCCGGCGTGGTCCACAAGGGCAACGGCATCCAGGTCATCTACGGGCCGCAGGTGGCGGTCATAAAGTCGAACCTGGTGGACTTTATGGAGACCCCGGCCGCCGACGCGCTGGACGCCGCGCCCGCCCCGGCGGCGGCCCCTGCCCCGGCCCCGGCGGCCAAACCTGCCGCGCCTGCGCCCAAACTGCAGCCCGAAACGCTGGGCGCGCACCTGGCCGGCACCGTGGTGCCCATGGACCAGGTGCAGGACGAGGCCTTTGCCAGCTGCGCCCTGGGCGAGGGCGTCGCCATTGAGCCTTCCGAGGGCAAGCTGTACGCCCCGGCGGACGCGGTGGTGGACAATCTGTTCGACACCCGGCACGCCATCGGCCTGGTGACCGGCACCGGCGCCGAGCTGCTGCTGCACATCGGCATCGACACCGTCAAGCTGAACGGGCAGTATTTCACCGCCCATGTCAAAGAGGGCCAGAAAGTGAAAAAAGGCGACCTGCTGATCAGCTTTGACCTGGACGCCATCCGGGCCGCCGGCTACCTGTGCACCACGCCGCTGATCGTCTGCAACACCGACGACTACGCCGCGGTCCGGCCGCTGGCCAGCGGCGCCGTCGCCCCCGGCCAGGACCTGCTGCGGGTGGAGTGACCGCCGCGCCCTGTGCCTTAAAGGCCCCCGCGTTTTTGCCGCCTGCGCGGCAAGACCAAAGTTCCCTTGCGCATCCTCCGCTTTACACCGCCGCCCGGTTTGTGCTATCGTAAAAGCAGCACAGGCCGGGCGGCCTTTTGCAGAGTGCGCACAAGGAAGCATTGCCGCAAAATCTATCAAAAACAGGCCGTTGGCTGCGTTGCCGTCGCTTGGCGTCCACAAAGGACGCCGGCGTTCCGGCGCCTTGCCACCAACCCGTTTTTGCGATTTTCCGGTGCTTCGCAGTTTTGCTGCGCGAGCAGCAAAACCAAAGCTTCCTTATGCTTACTCCGCTTTCTGCGCCCGGCTAGAAGGGAGACTACGCTACACCGTGAAGATCTTTCTTATCGAGGATGACCCGGCCATCCGCACCGAGCTGGCCCGCCTTTTGCAGAAATACGGCTACGACTGCGAGGCGGGCGCCGACTTTGCCCGCATTGCCGACCAGGCGCTGGCCTCCGGCGCGGGGCTGGTGCTTTTGGACATCAACCTGCCGGTGCAGGACGGCTTCCAGGTCTGCCGGCAGATCCGGCGGCAGTCGGATGTGCCCATCCTGGTTTTGACCAGCCGCAGCACCGACTTTGACGAGCTGATGAGCCTGAACCTGGGCGCCGACGATTTTGTCGCCAAGCCCTACAATCCCCAGGTGCTTCTGGCGCGCATCCAGCGGCTGCTGGCCCGCGCCGGCGCCGCGCCCGCTGCCCCCGCGGTGCTGGAGTACGGCGGCCTGGTGCTGGACCTGGCCAGGGCCGAGATGCGCTGCGGCGGCAAAACGCAGCAGCTGACCAAAAACGAGTTTGGCATCCTGCGGCTGCTGATGCAGAACAAGGGGCAGATCCTGCCGCGGGAGGTTTTGATCGACGAGCTGTGGCAGAGCGAGGCTTTTATTGACGAGAACACGCTGAACGTGAACATTGCCCGGCTGCGCCGCAAGCTGGCCGAGATCGGCCTGCCGGACTATCTCAAGACCCGCCGGGGCATGGGGTACCAGGTATGAGGCTGCGGGACTATCTGGCCGACCACATCGCTGCGGCCGGCTGCCTGGCCGCGGCCGAGCTGCTGCTGGCGGGGCTGCTGTGGCTGATCGGCACGCCGGGGGTGTTCATCGGCTTTGCGGCGGGCATCGTGGCGCTGGCCGCGGCCGCGGCACTGGGCTGGGACTACGCCCGGCGGCGGGCCTGGTACGGCCGGCTGCTGGCCCGGCTGGACGCGCTGGACCAGAAAACACTGCTGGGCGAGATCGCCGACGAGCCGGACTTTCTGGACGGGCAGCTTTTGTGCGGGGTGCTGCGCCGCTGCAACAAGTACCAGAACGACCGCCTGGCCGAAGCCGAGCGCCGGGCGCTGGACTACCGCGAATATCTGGACGGCTGGGTGCACGAGATCAAGACGCCCATCACCTCGGCGCGGCTGATCGCCGAGAACGACAAGACCCCCGCCGTGCTGCGCATGGACGACGAGCTGCGCCGCATCGAGCTGCTGGTGGAGCAGGTATTGTACTACGCCCGCAGCGGCGACGCCGAGAAGGACTTCCGGGTGGAGCGCACCACCCTGCGCGCCCTGGTGGCCGACGCGCTGAAACGCTGGTCCCGGCCGCTGATCCAGGCCGGCGGCCGCCCGGTGCTGGAAAACCTGGACCTGCCGGTGACCGCCGACGCAAAAAGCTGCGGCTTTGTGCTGGGGCAGATCCTGTCCAACGCGGTCAAATACCGCAGCGGCCCGCTGGAACTGCGCTTTACCGGCGCGCGGCGGGAGAACGCCGTCACCCTGACCATTGCCGACAACGGCATCGGCATCCCGCCCGCCGACCTGGCGCGGGTGTTCGACAAGGGCTTTACCGGGCAAAACGGCCGGCTGTACCCCAGGGCCACCGGCATCGGGCTGTACCTGTGCCGGCGGCTGTGCAGCCAGATGAACATGGGCATCGCGGCCGAGAGCGCCCCCGGCCGCGGCACCGCCCTGACGCTGACCTTCCCCGCCGAGAGCCATATCCCGGCGGACTGATCGCTTTTTGGCATCCCGGCGGCGTGTCGGAGGCCAGCCGGGCCGCAGGCCCGGCTCTTGGGCCATAGATCGTCCGCCGACGGCGACGGATCTCAACTTTTTCGACAATCTGCGTCGGCAGGCAGAACGCCTGCCGACTTTTTGCATCCGCCGCGGCAAACCTTACAAAACCGTAATGCAGGCGTAAGGCAAACGCATGGCAGGGGCGGGGCCGCTGTGGTAGAGTATAGCTGCAAGGCGGGCCGGCGCGCGGCGCCTTCTTCCCCTTGCGGAAAGGAGCACGACCATGACAGACCCAACCAACGCCGCACCCATTTTGCAGGTGCAGGACATCCAGAAATATTACGGCAGCCGCGGCAGCGTGACCAAAGCCATCGACCACATCTCCTTCGCGGTGGAGCGGGGCGAGTTTTTGGGCATTATGGGGGCGTCCGGTTCCGGCAAAACCACGCTGCTCAACTGCATCTCCACCATCGACACCGTCACCAGCGGCCACATCCTGGTGGAGGGCCGGGACGTGACCGCTTTGCACGGCGGCGAGCTGGCCGCCTTCCGCGGCCGCAAGCTGGGCTTTATCTTTCAGGATTTCAACCTGTTGGACACGCTGACCGCCCGCGAGAACATCGCGCTGACGCTGTCGGTGTCGGGCGTGCGCCCGGCCGAGATCGAGTGCCGGGTGGCGCAGACCGCCGCCGCGCTGGACATCGCCGGCGTGCTGGACAAGTACCCCTACCAGATGTCCGGCGGGCAGCAGCAGCGGGTGGCCGCGGCGCGGGCTGTGGTCACCGACCCGGCGCTGGTGCTGGCCGACGAGCCCACCGGCGCGCTGGATTCCCATTCCTCCCGCATGCTGCTGAAATTGCTGGGCCGGCTGAACAGCCGCCTGGGGGCCACCATATTGATGGTCACCCACGACGCCTTCTCGGCCAGCTACTGCCGGCGCATCCTGTTCATCAAGGACGGCCGCATTTTCAACGAGCTGGTCCGCGGCGGGGAAAGCCGCCGGGACTTTTTTGGCCGGATTCTGGACGTGGTCTCGGTGCTGGGAGGTGAGCAGGATGACGACCTGTAAGCTGATCTTCCGCAACGTGCGCAGAAACATCCGGGATTACCTGGTCTATTACCTGACGCTGACGCTGGCGGTGGGCATGTTCTACGCCTTCAACTCCATCGCCAGCCAGTCCGCCTTTGCGGACATGAGCGCCACCCGCGCCCTGCTGTACCAGCAGCTGGGTACGCTGCTGTCGGCCTTGTCGGTGGTCATTGCGGTGGTGCTGGCCTTTTTGGTGGTGTACGCCAACCAGTTCATCTTAAAGCGCCGCAAAAAGGAGCTGGGCATCTACCTGCTGGCCGGCATGCGCAAGGGGCGCATCTCCCGCCTGTTTGCCGGCGAAACGCTGCTGGTGGGCCTGCTGGCTTTGGGCAGCGGGCTGCTGGCGGGGGTGGTGCTGTCGCAGGGGCTTTCGCTTGTCTCGATGCGGCTGTTTGCGGTGGAGGTGTCGGGCTTCCGCTTTGTGCTGTCGGCCCCGGCGCTGCGGCTGACGGTGCTGTGCTTTGCGGTCATTTTTGTGCTGGTGGGGGTGTTCAACGTCCTTACCGTGTCCGGCGTAAAGCTGATCGATCTGCTGACCGCCCGCCGCAAAAACGAAACGCTGCCTGCCGCCGGGCCGGCGCCCGTGCTGCTGTTTGCGGCCGCGCTGGCGCTGATCGGCGCCGCGGCGGCGATCTTTCACCGCCACGGCATCCTGCCCGTGCGGGGCGAATCCTGGGTGCAGCTGGGGGCCGGCGCACTGGCCGTGGGCACCGTGCTGCTGTTTTACTCGGCGTCGGCGGTGGGGGTGCGGCTGGCGCAGGCCGACCGCCGCCGTTACCTGAAAGGCCTGACCGCCTTTGTGGTGCGCCAGCTGGACAGCCGCCTGCGCACCAATTTCCTGGTGATGGCAGCGGTGTGCGGTATACTGACCGTCACCATCGTGGCGGTGGGGCTGGGCGCAGGCACCGCCCTTGCCATGAACCGCGCCGCGCAGGCCGCCGTCCCCTACGACCTGAACGTGCTGTCCGACGTGGACCAGGACGGCGACACCGACATTGCCGCCTACCTGCGCACCCGGGGCGTGGATCTGGCGCAGTATGCCCGGTCGATGGAGCAGGTCGCCATGTACAACGCCGACCTGACCTACGGCCAGCTGCTGGCGGGGCAGGAGCTGGAGCTGTGGCGGATGGACCAGGACCTGCCGGACGTCCCGGTGGCGGCGGTGTCCCTGTCCGACTTCAACCGGGCGCTGGCCATGCAGGGCAAGCCGGCGGTGACGCTGGCCGACGACCAGTACCTGCTCAACTGCAACTACGAGGGCACCCTGGGTTATCTGCGGCAGGCGCTGGCCGACCACCCCACCCTGACGGTGGCGGGCGTCACGCTGCACCGCGGCAGCGACACGCTGCTGAACGAGACCTGGTTCATGACCCAGGTGGGCAACAACGACCGGGGCACGCTGGTGCTGCCCGACGCGGTGGCCGCCCGGCTGGAAAAGGACGCCAACATCCTGCTGGTATGCTACCGCGAAGGCACCGACCCCGACGAGGTCCTGGCGCTGATGCTGCCCATCGGCCTGGACGAGAGCCACGGCTACCGCTATACCGAGAAAACCATGATGTACGACGCCTACTATGGCTCCAGCGCGGTGGTGGCCTTTTTGTGCAGCTATGTGGGGCTGGTGTTTTTGCTGCTGTGCTCGGCGCTGCTGGCGCTGAAACAGCTGACCGAGACCAGCGACAACATTGCCCGCTACGGCCTTTTGCAAAAGCTGGGCGCTTCCCCGCGCCAGATCGACCGGGCGGTTTTGGGGCAGACGGCGGTCTTTTTTGCGGCGCCGCTGGCGGTGGCCGTGTGCTACGCGGCTTTTCTGCTGGGCCAGGGCATACAGCTGGTCGAGGATTTCATGCACCTGCGGGTCACCGCCAGCGCGGGCGTCACGGCGGCGATGTTTGTGCTGGTGTACGGCGGTTACTTTGCCGCCACCTGCCTGAGCTGCCGCCGCATGGTGCGGGAAAAGCGCCCCGCCGCCCGGCAGGACTGACCGGGCGGCCCGGATGGGAAAGGAGCGGGGCTTTTATGCCGCAGCCATTGAACTGGTCCGCCGTATGGCAGAGCATCGCCGACACCTGGATGCCGGCGCTTATCTTGACCGTGGGTATCGCCCTGGCCGCTTCGTTGGGGCTGTACCTGAAAAGCCGCTGGAAATAACAAAGGGGGCAGGGTTCTCCCCTGCCCCGCGCAAAAAACTTTGCAACGCCGCCCGGTTTGTGCTATCATATGAACAGATACAAAATACGGCAGCACGGCCGGGCGGTGTTTTGCCCCGGCGCGGCTGCCGGGGCGAGGTATTTTGTTATGGCATTGCTGCAAGTCAATTATGTCTCCCAGGCGCTGATGCATCAGGTCGCTTTGAATGTGATTCTCCCGGTGGACGAGTTTGCAAGCGAGAGCAGCCCCTACCGGCCGGAGCGCAAATTTCCCACGCTGTACCTGCTGCACGGGATGCTGGGCAATTACGAGGACTGGGTCACCGGCACCCGCGTCAAACGCTGGGCCGAGACCCACGGCCTGGCGGTGGTGATGCCCAGCGGCGACAACCACTTTTACGTGGACCAGCCCGCCACGCACGAGTTGTACGGCCATTTTATCGGCTGCGAGCTGGTGGAAATGACCCGGCGGATGTTCCCGTTGTCCCGCCGGTGGGAGGATACCTTTATCGGCGGGCTGTCCATGGGCGGCTACGGCGCATTGCGCAACGGCCTGAAATACGCCGATACCTTCAGCCATATCGCGGCGCTTTCCACCGCGAATATCGTGACCCGGATGGACTTTTTCTCGGACGATGCGCCCAACTTCAACCAGCGCACCGCCTACCTGGAAGCACTGTTCGGCCCCCGCGGCGGCATCCCCGGCAGCGACAACGACCTGAGCGCCCTGGCCCGCGGGCTGAAGGGCAGCCCCCGCAAGCCCAAACTCTACCTGGCCTGCGGCGATCAGGACAGCCTGCTGCCCCTGAACCTGCAGCTGAAACAGGAGCTGGAGGCCGACGGCTTTGACCTGACCTGGCGCCAGGCCCCCGGCGGCCACGAGTGGGATTTCTGGGACAGCCAGATCCGCCAGGTGATCGACTGGCTGCCGCTGGCGGAGGATGGCTCCGGCATGAACAGCGGCAACGTGGGCCGGTAACTTTCCTGCCGGCAGGCCCGGCATACAAAAAATGCACGCAAAAACCGGCAGCCGGCGGAAGTTTCCGCCGGCTGCCGGTTTTATGTATGGCGCCGCGCTGCACGGTGCGGGTGCCGTCAGGCGTCTTTTTCTCCGCCGGCCAGCCGGCCCCAGGCCCTGGCCAGCGCATAGGCAAGGCCGGGCGCGGCGGCAAACAGCCGGGCGCGGAACTTTTCCAGTTTCGGCACATGGGGGTCGGCAGCAATGGCCCCCAGCAGGCCGCGCAGCTGGGGCAGGTACTGGTCAAAGGCGGCGCGGTTTTCGGGGGTAAGGGGGCCGTCCTGCCGGGCCAGCAGATACAGCAGGTAAAACCGGCGCCAGTAGTCGGCCAGGCACCACTGGGCCAGGTCGGCGCAGCCGGGCCGGTCCAGAAAATACCGGTACCACATATGCCACAGCCGCAGGTCGTCCAGCCGCCGGGGCTGGAACACCGACGCCGTCATGCTGCCGGTGCGCAGCCGGTAGTGGTACAGCGGCCGGTCCACGCAGGCGGTGGTCTGGCCGTCGCAGATCAGATGCATGACGTTGCCGTCGTCGCCGTAGCGGAAGCTGGTATCAAACCGGCGGCCCTGCCACAGCCGGGCGTCGAACAGCTTGTTCCAGCAGACGATGGGATAGATGCTGCCGCGGGCGAACAGGTCGCGGAACAGTTCCAGCGACGGACGCACGCCGGGGGTCTGCACATCCACGTCGCCGCCGGGCAGCGGGCTGCCGTTTTCGTCAATGCGGTCAGCGGTACAGGCGGCCATGCCGCAGCCGCCCGCCTGCAGCGCGGCCAGCAGCACGGCGTAAAAGTCCGGCTCCACCAGATCGTCGGAGTCCACAAAGCCGATGTAGTCCCCGGTGGCGGAGTCCAGCCCGGCGTTGCGGGCGCTGGCCGCACCGCCGTTCGGCTTGTGGATGACCCGCACCCGGCTGTCCTGCGCGGCCAGCCGGTCGCACAGTTCGCCGCAGCCGTTGGGGCTGCCGTCCTCCACCAGCAGCAGCTCCAGATCGTCGTGGGTCTGGGCCAGCACGCTGCGCACCGCCAGCGGCAGCAGGTCTTTGGCGTCGTACACCGGCATGATAACGCTGATCTTTTCTTTTGCAGCAGGCATGGCAGACCTCCGGGTATGGGATAGATTGTTGCCTCTATTATAGCCGATGCCGGCCCCCGTGTCCAATCCGCCCGCCAAAGCAAAACCGCCGGGCATGCAGCCCGGCGGTTGCACTTTGTCACTTTGTTTTTTCCACCGCCAGCATCCGCATGGCGTTCAGGACGGCCAGCACCATCACGCCCACGTCGGCGAACACCGCCCACCACATGGTGGCGATGCCCACCGCGCCCAGCACCAGGAACGCCGCCTTGATGCCCAGCGCAAAGATGATGTTCTCGTAGACGATGCGCATGCACTTGCGGGCCAGGCGCATGGCGGCGGACAGCTTGGCGGGGTCGTCGTCCATCAGCACCACGTCGGCGGCCTCGATGGCGGCGTCGCTGCCCAGCGCGCCCATGGCGATGCCCACATCGGCGCGCATCAGAACCGGCGCGTCGTTGATGCCGTCGCCCACAAAGGCCAGGCTGGTCTTGGCGGGTTTGGCGGCCAGCAGCTGCTCCACCCGGCTGACCTTGTCGGCGGGCAGCAGGCCGGCATGGACCTCGTCGATGCCCAGGTCGGCGGCCACCTTGTCGGCCACAGCGGCGCTGTCGCCGGTCAGCATGACGGTGCGCACGCCCTGGGCCTTCAGGCCGGCAATGGCCCCGGCCGCGGTGGGCTTGAGCTGGTCGGCGATCAAAATCGAGCCCCAGAATTGCCCGCCGCAGGCCACATACACCACGGTGCCCACGCCGTCGTCCGGCACAAAGTCCACGCCCATCGCCTGCATCAGGCGGGCGTTGCCCACGCCGGCGGGCCTGCCGTCAGCCAGCGCGCGGACGCCCTGGCCGGCCACCTCCTGCACGTCGGCGGCGCGGGCGGGGTCGGGCAGCTGCCGGCAGGCGGCGCGCAAACTTTTGCTGATGGGATGGCTGGAGTAGCTTTCCACCAGCGCGGCCAGCGCCACCACCTCGTCCGCGGTATGGCCGTTGGCGGGGGCGACCCGCTCCACCGCAAAGACGCCGCGGGTCAGCGTGCCGGTCTTGTCAAACACGGCGGTCTGGGTGTGGGCCAGAGCCTCCAGATAGTTGCCGCCCTTGATCAAAATGCCCTGCCGGGACGCACCGCCGATGCCGCCGAAGAAGGTCAGCGGGATGCTGATGACCAGCGCGCAGGGGCAGCTGATGACCAGGAAGGTCAGCGCACGGGTGAACCACACCGACCACTGGCCCGCAAACAGCGGCGGCACCACCGCCAGCGCCAGCGCCGCAAAGCAGACGGCGGGGGTGTAGTAGCGGGCAAACTTGGTGATAAAGTTTTCGGCGCGGGCCTTTTTCAGGCTGGAATTTTCCACCAGGTCCAGGATCTTCGCCACGGTGGACTCGCCGTAGGGCTTGCGCACCTGGATGCGCAGCAGGCCGTCGGCGTTGACGCAGCCGCTGATGACCTCGTCGCCGGGGCGGACGGTGCGGGGCACACTCTCGCCGGTAAGGGCGCTGGTGTTCAGGCTGGAACTGCCCTCCAGCACCACGCCGTCCAGCGGGACGCGCTCGCCGGGGCGGACCACGATGGCCGCGCCCACCGGCACCTCCTCCGGCGAAACGGTGCGCAGGCTGCCGTCCGGGTTTTCCAGGTTGGCGCTGTCGGGGCGGATGTCCATCAGCGCGGCGATGCTGCGGCGGCTTTTGCCCACCGCGTAGCTCTGGAACAGCTCGCCCACCTGGTAGAACAGCATGACGGCCACGCCCTCGCGGTACTCGCCCACGGCCATGGCGCCCACCGTGGCGATGGCCATGAGGAAGTTCTCGTCAAAGACCTCGCCGTGGACGATGCCCAGCACCGCCTTGCGCAGCACGTCGTAGCCGATGACCAGATAGGGCGCCAGATGGAGCACCAGCTGCGCCCACCAGGGCAGGGCGGCCAGCTCGCAGACAACGGCCGCCGCCACCAGCAGCACCGCAGCAGCTATAATGCGGTACAGCGTCTTTTTCTGTTTCTTTGTCATGGAAGTTCCCTCCTGATGCCGGGCAAAACGGCGTAAAACAAGAACAGGCGGCCCTGCCTGCGCGGCCCGGCCGCCCTGCCCCGTCCTGCCTGCCCGCCGTGCGGGCCGGCTTTGTTACAGCTCGATGTCGAAATCCGGCTCGACCTTTTTTGCGGTCTTGACGGCGGCTTTCAGCACTTGGTCAAACCGGGCGTCGTCGGCGTCCAGCACCATTTTCTGGGTCATAAAGCTGACGGTGCAGCTGTTGACGCCGTCCATATTGCTGATGGCATTTTCGATCTTGGCGGCGCAGTTGGCGCAGTCGACTTCGATGTTGAACTTTTTCTGCATGAGAATACGCTCCTTCGCGGTGATGTTCTATCTTTCAGCCGGGCGCAGCGGCGCCGGCGGAAATCCGTGCGGTTCGGGCCGGGGCTTTACTCCTCCACGTGCTCCATGCCCAGGGCGATGATGCTGCGCACGTGGTCGTCGTCCAGCGAGTAGAAGATGGCTTTGCCCTCCCGCCGGAACTTGACCAGCTTGCTGCTTTTCAAAATGCGCAGCTGGTGGCTGACCGAGCTTTGGGACAGGTTCAGCAGCTGGGCGATGTCCCCCACACACAGCTCGCTCTCGAACAGCGCGTACAGGATCTTGACGCGGGTGGAATCGGCAAAGACGCGGAACAGCTCGGCCAGGTCGTACAGGGCCTCGTCGTCGGGCAGGTCGGCGCGCAGCCGTTCCACCACATCGGGCTGCGCGGCCAGGAACTCGCTTTCCTGCCGGGGCTCCTCCGCCGGGCGGGGGGTGCTGGTGGCTTCCGCCATGGGAACGCCTCCTTTCGGGGTGTTCATATGAACGATTGTTCACATGTTTGTTCCTACTATACCCCGCTCCCCTGCGTTTGTCAATAGGGGCGGGCAGATTTTTCGGCTTTTTCTTTCCCGTTTTGCCGCGCAGCGCCTCTGCGGCAAAAAACATCCCCCGCCGGGAGACGTTTTCTGCCTCCCGGCGGGGGGGATGCTCGCCGCTCTGCGCCGGTCCTTCCGCGCTTTTAATCCAGTTCCGCTTCCAATTCCGCCAGCAGCTGCCGTTTGGGCAGCGGCGGCTCGTGGCTCAGCACGCAGCAGTCGCAGTCGATGCCGCGGATGATCTCCACCAGCGCCGCCAGCCTGCGCCGGTCCAGAACCCCGCCGTTGTACACGTCCTCGCAGACGCTGTCGCCCAAAAACAGCAGCCGCTTTTCCGGCAGGTAAACGCAGGTGCTGTCCTCGGTGTGGGGGGACACAACGCGGAACAGCTCCGCCGTCACCCCGCCCAGCGCCAGCGTCAGCCGGTCCCGGAACAGGATGTCCGCCTGGGCGATCTGCGGCATGGGGCCGGCCGGATATTCGGCGGCAAAAAAGCGGTCTGTCCGCCGCAGGTCCTCAGCGCAGCCGGGCTGCCGGGCGCGCGCCTGCCAGCCCGCAGATGGGCGTTGGTGGCCTGTGACGCCACGCTGGCCCCGTGGATATGCGCCATGCCCAGCGTGTGGTCAAAATGCCAGTGGGTGATGGCGGTAAAATCGGGCAGCGGCAGGCCGGCCGCCCCCAGCAGGCGGTAAAAATCCTGCACCTGCGCCCGAGAGTACCCCGCATCGACGGCCAGGGCATACCGCCCGCCCCGGATATAGCAGAGCATGGGGCGGTCCCGCTCCGGCTCGTGGGGGCGGTACCAGACGCCCGGCGCAAGCTGTTTCAGTTCCATGGTTTCCTTCTGTCCGTTCCGGCCGGCAGCTCACCCGGCAGGGTGTTCTTCGTACCGCCAGCCATCATAGCCGGGCAGGTTGAACTCGTCCACCCGCCAGCCGTCCGCGGTGTTGACCAGGCGGATAGGCAGTTCCACCGTATAGTCGTAATGGTCCTGGCGCCGGACCATAAAATCGTCCACGCTCTCGCCCTCGCGGATGACGGCAAAGTGGGCGATGCGGACAAACTCGACGGCGGTTTCATCCGCCGAGACCAGCCGGTAGGTATCCGGCACATCGGTCATCTCGGCGCCGTTTCCTCCGACGCCCACATTCATCACGCCCAGCTGCCCGTCAAACATGACAAACCGCTGCGAGAAGCCCCGCGCATCCAGGTAGTCCTGCGTAAACACCTCCAGCAGTTTTTGCCGGTAGTCCTCCACCGTGGCGCCCTCGCCGGTGACCAGTATGTACCCGTAGCCGTCCTTTTCCGCATCGCTGCCGCTGTCCGTGGCAGGGCTCCAGCCGTTTTGATAGATGGCGGTGTACGGGTCGCCGTTGAGGGGGCGGCTGGCGGTCTCGGCCCGGTCATACAGGTCGATCTGCTCCGGCGTCAAAAAGGCGTCCAGGCTGGCGGCCTCCTCCCCGTCCGGGGCGGCCGTGGGCGAAGCCGCGGTCGGTTCCGGTTCCGGCTCCGGGGTTGCGGCGGCGGCCGGCGTTGGCGCCGCGGTTGCCGACGGCGCGGGCGTGGGGGCAGGGTCCGGCGCAGGGCTGGCGGCGGGCGGGCCGATGGTGATGGTGCAGCCCGCCAGCAGGGCAGCCAGCGCCGCGGCGCAGAGGGCAGCGGGATATCGCTTCATAAAAGACAGGCCTCCTTTGTGCAAAAACAGGGGAAGTTCCGGGCGCTGCCCCGGTCCCCTTCCCCTGCAAGATAACACGGAAACTCGTCTGAACTGTGTCCGTCAGCGCAAAAACATCCGCACCATTTTTTCTTTCAGGCCGGTGTAGGGCTGGTAGCGCATGGGCAGGTCCAGCCAGGTCTTTTTGTCCACGATGCTGCGCATGTGGCTGAACTCGGCAAAGCCGGCCTTGCCGTGGTAGCCGCCCATGCCGCTCTCCCCCACGCCGCCGAAGGGCATGCCGCTGGTGGCCAGGTGGATGATGGTATCGTTGATGCAGCCGCCGCCAAAGTGGCAGCGGTCCAGCACCTGTTTGCGGTTGGCTTTGCTGGCGGTGAAATAGTACAGCGCCAGCGGGTGGGGGCGGCTCTCGATGTTGGCAATGGCCTCGTCCAGCGTGTCCCAGGTCAGCACCGGCAGGATGGGGCCAAAGATTTCCTCGCCCATCACCGGGTCGTCAAAGGTCACGCCGGTCATCACGGTGGGGGCGATGCGCAGCGCCTGTGCGTCGGTCTGGCCGCCGGCGGCCACCTTGGTCGGGTCGATCAGGCCGCAGATGCGGTCGAAGTGCTTGCGGTTGACGATCTTGCCGTAGTCGGGGTTTTGCAGCGGCTCGGCGCCGAACTGGGCGGTGATCTCGTTTTGGATGCAGGCCACCAGCTCGTCCCGGACGGAGGCCTGGCAGTACAGGTAATCCGGCGCCACACAGGTCTGGCCGCAGTTCAGGTATTTGCCGAACACGATGCGCTTTGCCGCCAGCTTCAGGTCGGCGGTGGCGTCCACGATGCAGGGGCTTTTGCCGCCCAGCTCCAGCGTGACCGGGGTCAGGTGTTCGGCCGCATGGCGCAACACCTCGCGCCCCACCGCCTTGCCGCCGGTGAAAAAGATCTTGTCGAATTTCTGCTCCAAAAGGGCCTGGTTCTCGGCCCGGCCGCCGGTGACCACAAAGACGTACTCCGGCGGGAAGCACTCGGCCAAAATGGTGCGGATCACCTCGCTTGTGGCGGGCGAGTAGGCGCTGGGCTTGACCACCGCGGTGTTGCCGGCGGCCAGCGCGTCGATCAGCGGCTCCAGCGTCAGCATCAGCGGGTAGTTCCAGGGGCTCATGATCAGGGTGACGCCGTAGGGGGCGGGGCTTTGGAAGCTGCGGGCCGCAAACTGAGAGATCGGCGTGTAGACGGTTTTGTCCCGCATCAGCCCGGCCAGGTGGCGGCGCATCCAGGAAAGTTCCGCCAGCGTCATGCCGGTCTCGCACATATAGCCTTCCATCCGGCTTTTGCCCAGGTCGGCTTTCAGCGCCGCGTCGATGTCGGCCTCGTGGCGCAGGATGGCGGCTTTCAGGTCGTCAAGCACTTTGGTGCGAAACGCCCGCGGCAGCGTTTTGCCCGTCAAAAAGAATTCCCTCTGCTTTTGCACCACCTGTGCGATCTGCTGCTGCGTCATTGGTGTTTTCCTCCGTTTTTGGCATGACCAGGCGGTACAGCGCCTGGAGTTCATTGGCGTCCATCAGCACCGGCACCGGGTAGAGGGGGTTGCCCTCGTGGTCGGCGTGGCGGGCCAGCGCGGGCAGGTCCTCCTCCCGGATGCCTTCCAGCGTGCGGGGGATGCCCATATCCGCATTCATTTTGCGCAGTTTTGCGATAAATTTGGCCGAGGCCTGGGCGGGGGTGTCGTTCACACTGGCGACGCCCACCTCCACGGCCAGGCGGCCCAGGCGCTTGTGGGCGGCGGGGCCGTAGGCTTCCAGCACCTCCGGCAGCAGCACCGCGTTGGCCAGGCCGTGGGCGATGCCGTACTGCCCGCCCAGAGAGTGCGCCACCGCATGGACGTAGCCCACATAGCTCTTGGTGAAAGCAGTGCCGGCCAGGTAGGCGGCCCGCAGCATGTGGGCGCGGGCGGTGCGGTCGCCGCCGCTGGCATAGGCCACCGGCAGGCTTTCCAAAATCAGCCGCACCGCCTCCACGGCGGCCTGGCGGGTGCCCCTGGTGGTGGAGCCGCCGATGTAGGCTTCCACCGCGTGGGTCATTGCGTCCATGCCGGTGGTGGCGGTCAGCTGGGGCGGCAGGCCGACGGTGACCTCCGGGTCCAGCAGCGCATAGGGCGGGATCAGGGCAAAGTCGTTGATGGGATATTTGTGGTGGGTCTCGCCGTCGGTGATAACGGCGGCCAGCGTCGTCTCGCTGCCGGTGCCGGCGGTGGTGGGCACCGCGATCAGCAGCGGCAGCGGCCGCATCACGTGCAGCAGGCCCTCCATCTTTGCCAGCGGCTTGTTCGGCCGGGCGATGCGCGCGCCGCAGGCCTTGGCGCAGTCCATGCTGGACCCGCCGCCAAAGGCGATGATGGCCCGGCAGCCGGCATCCAGATACAGCCGGCGGGCGGCCTCCACGTTGGCCACGGTGGGGTTGGCCACCGTATCGTCAAAGACGGACACGCCAATGTCCGCTTCGGCCAGGGCGTCCTCCAGCGGGCGGGTCAGGCCGTGGCTGCGGATGCCCTTGTCGGTGACCAGCAGCACCTGGCTGACGTTTTTCCGCGCCAGCAGCTCGGCCACGCCCTGCACGCCCTCCAGCAGTTTTGGCTCCCGGTAGGGCAGAAACGGCAGCGCGATGCGGAACACCAGCTGGAACGCGCGGCAGTACAGTTTGCGGATCGAATTCATATCCATACCTCCCGGCGCGGGATGCGCCGCTGTTGATTCAATTTCCTGAACTATTGTAGCATCTATGCCGGGATTTTCCAACTGTCGTTGTGCCAAATTTCCTGCACCTGCGCCGCTTTTTTATGGCAAGTTTCGCAGGGATCGGCAGCAGAAAGGCCCGGACGCACGGGCGTCCGGGCCTTTGGGTCGTGTTTTTCAGGTGTGCTGATACTCGCTGTTCAGCGACTCCAGGATGCGGGCGCTGGACTCGCGGGTGTCGGTCATGCGGACGGCGTTGCGAAGCGGCAGCACCGCGCGCGGGCTGACCGAAAGCTCGTCGATGCCGATGGCCAGGAAGGTCTCGGTCAGCGTCAGGTCGGCGCCCAGCTCGCCGCAGATGCCCACCCAGATGCCGTTTTTGTGGGCGTTGTCGGCCACCATCTTCAGCAGGCGTAGCACCGCGGGGTGGTGCGGGTCATAAAAGCGGCCCAGGTCGTTGTTCTGGCGGTCGCAGGCCAGCGTGTACTGGGTCAGGTCGTTGGTGCCGCAGCTGAAGAAGTCCACTTCCTTGGCCAGCCGGTCGGACATGATGGCGGCGGCGGGGGTCTCGATCATGATGCCCAGCTGGACATTCTCGCTGTAGGGGATGCCCTCGCTCTTCAGCTCGTTCTTGACGGTCTCGCACAGTTTTTTGGCCTCGCGGACCTCCCAGACGCTGGTGACCATGGGGAACATGATGCCCAGCTTGCCGTAGGCGGAAGCGCGGTACAGCGCGCGCAGCTGGGTCTTGAAGAAGTCGGGCCGGGTCAGGCTGATGCGCAGCGCGCGCATGCCCATGGCGGGGTTGTCCTCCTTGGGCAGGTCGAAATAGTCGATCTGCTTGTCGGCGCCGATGTCGCAGGTGCGGATGATGACTTCCTTGTCCTCCATGGCGGAAAGAACCTGCTTGTATGCCTCAAACTGCTGGTCCTCAGTGGGATAATCGGTGCAGTTGAGATAAAGGAACTCGCTGCGGAACAGACCGATGCCGCCGCCGTCGTTGACCTGCACGGCATGCACGTCATCCGGGCTGCCGATGTTGCAGTAGATGCGGATGCTTTTGCCGTCCTTGGTGATGTTGGGCTGGCCCTTGAGGGATTCCAGCAGGCGCTGCAGGCGCAGCTCCTCCTCCCGCTTTTTCAGCAGGCGGTCGCGGGTCATCTCGTCGGGGTCGATGACCACATTGCCGGTTCCGCCGTCAATGATGACGGGGCGGCCCTCATACTCCGGCTTCAGCGCGTCGCCCACGCCCACAATGGCGGGGATGCCCATGGTGCGGGCCAGAATGGCGGTATGGCTGGAGCCGGAACCGCCGGCGGTGATAAAGCCCAAAATCTTGGACTTGTCCAGCTGGACCGTCTCGGACGGGGCCAAATCGTCGGCCGCCAGCAGCACCGGGACCTCGCTGGCGATGCCGCCGGCCACCACGCCGCACAAAATGTCCAGAATGCGGCTGGAAACGTCCTTGACGTCGGCGGCGCGGGCCTGCATGTAGCTGTCGTCCATGGCCGCGAACATATCGGCAAACTGGGCGGCCACATCGGTCACGGCGGCCTCGGCGTTGTTGGTCTCCTCCTTGATCTGGGCCTCGATGGCTTCCTCGTAGTCCAGGTCCTCGGCCATCATCTGGTGGGTCTCAAACAGCATGGCGGCCTCGTCGCCGGCTTCGGCGCGGGCTTTCTCGGCCAGCTCGCCCAGCTGCTCGATGGCGGTGGCCTGCGCGTCCTTGAAGCGTTTCCACTCGGCATCCACATCCTCGACCTTGTAGCGGGTGATGTTGGTTTTGGCACGGTGATAGAAATACAGCGGTCCTACCCCAACGCCGGAAGATACACCCTTGCCCTGAATGGTGATCATACTCAATCTCTCCTTCTCTGCGTTCTGCACACCCCGCAGCAGGGCGGGACAAATGCAAAAGGCGGCTGCCGGCGGCCGAGTGCCCTGGGGCAGCGTCAGCCAGCGGGCAGCCGCTGTGTGTTGCGTCGGTTTCAGCCGCGGCGCTTACAGGTGCTCTTTGAAGAACGCCTCCAGCGCGGGAGCTGCGGTATCCTCGTCAGGGCCTTCCACCGTGACGGTGACGGTGTCGCCGCACTTGACGCCCATGCCCATCAGGGCCATCAGCTTCAGCGCATTGACCGAAGCGTCGCCCTTGGCGATGGTGATGGTGCTCTGATACTTTTTGCACTCCTTGACCAGCAGACCGGCGGGGCGGGCGTGGATGCCGACCGCTTCCTGGATGGTATACTCAAACTGTTTCATAGGTGACCTCCCAATCATCGGCCCCTGCAACGGGGGCCGGACTTCGTTACACTGTAATATTACCATTTTCCGCGCGCATCGTCAACTGAAAATCTCAGAAAAACGCCCGCTTCTTTGTGCATTGATACAAAACTCGCGCCGTTTTTTTGGACATCGACAAAATACGCGGACTTTTATCGGTCCTGTACAGCGTTTTTCAGTCCAGATCCCCGCCGTTGGAGGCAATGACCTTCTTGTACCAGTAGAAACTGTCCTTGCGCAGGCGGCTGTAATCGCCGGTGCCGTCGTCATATTTCTTGACGTAGATAAAACCGTAACGCTTGGCCATCTCGCCGGTGGAGGCGGACACCAGGTCGATGCAGCCCCAGGGGGTGTAGCCCATCAGGTCGACGCCGTCCTTGACGGCCTCGGCCATCTGCTGGATGTGCTTGCGCAGGTAGTCGATGCGGTAGCTGTCGTGCACGGTGCCGTCCGGCTCCAGCGTGTCGCGGGCGCCCAGGCCGTTTTCCACCACCATCACAGGGATGCCGTAGCGGCCGTAGATCTCGTTCAGGGTATAGCGCAGGCCCTTGGGGTCGATCTGCCAGCCCCAGTCGGAAGCCTCCAGGTAGGGGTTTTTGAACCCGCCGGACAGGTTGCCGTCGGTCTTGGCCGCGTCGGTGTGGGTGGTGACGCAGTTGGTCATATAGTAGCTGAAGGTGTAGAAGTCGACGGTGCCCTCCTTCAGCAGCTCCAGGTCGCCCGGCTCGATCTTGAGCCGGATATTGTGCTCGTCAAAGAACCGCTTGGCGTAGCAGGGGTACTCGCCGCGGACCTGAATGTCGGAGCAGAACCACGGCAGGATTTACTGTTCAGAATAAAAAGTCTCAAATCGTCTTAAATACTTCTATAAATAGTAGTTCTTATGTTTCATTCTCAATTTTACCAATGATTTACCAATATTTCTGGAGAGTCAGACTTGCAAAAAATAAGCCAGAATGAGGAGATTAAAAATATGAGTGAATTGAAAACAAGAATAACAGAAAACGGAATTGATTATATCCTTGTCGGAGATTACTATATCCCAGATTTGAAGCTGCCGGAGGAACACCGTCCTATCGGAAAGTACGGACGGATGCACCGGGAATATTTAAGAGAAGTCCACCCAGCCAGATTGAACACACTGATACTGACCGGAGAATTGTGGACATATCTTGCAGACCTGAACGAACAGGCACAGGAACGGTTAGACACTATCATGGAGCAGATGAAAGCTACCGAGGGCGTGACAGAGGAATTAAAGCGTACTTCTCAAATGGAATGGGTGCAGCGTTGCAATAACATCCGTAACCGGGCAGAAGAAATTGTTCTGCATGAGATGATCTATTCATAAGGGTATGATATAGGGAAACGATATCTGAAACATGGTATCGTTTCCTGTTTTTATAAATATTTGTGTAACAGAAAATGGGTGTAAGGTTGACATTACAAGAAAAAAACATATATAATTATTGTAATGCTAACCTTACTTTTGGAGGAACTATGAAAAACAGAATAAAAGAATTGCGAGAACAGCGAGGGCTGACGCAAGAGCAATTAGGAGAACTGGTTGGAGCTTCAAGGCAGGCGATAAATGCCATAGAAACAGAAAAATTTGAACCATCTATCTGGCTTGCATATGATATTTCTAAAGTATTTGAGTGTGCCATTGAGGAGGTATTTTTATTTGATGTAAGTTTGAGAAAATCAAGAGCTGACAGCAGCAGACAGGAGGTAAAAAGTGGCAACAAGATTTCTTCGTTATGACAGCGACCCTATATTAAGAAAAAAATGTAAAGCTGTCCTAAAAGTTGATGATAAAATCAGGCAGCTCTTAGATGATATGCTTGATACATTACATGAAACAGAAAATGGAGCTGCACTGGCAGCAAATCAGGTTGGCGTTTTGAAACGGTTGGTTGTCATTGATTTTAACGATACACGATTAAAACTTGTAAATCCGAAAATGATAAGCCAAAGCGGTGTGCAGGAATGTGTTGAGGGATGCCTTAGTTTCCCGAACCGTTTTGTAAAAACAATTCGTCCACAAAAGGTCACGATTCAGGCACTCAATGAATATGGAGAGGAAATTATAGTTGACGGAGAAGATGAAATGGCAAAATGCTTCTGCCATGAGCTGGAACATCTGGACGGTATGATTTTTTTAGATAAAGCGATTGAAGAACTTTCTGTTGTGTAGTGCAAATTGATAGATGCCGTTTCGGAAAAAGAAAAGGAGTTTTATGAGCAAAGTTATTATGATGTGCGGCGTATGTGGTTCTGGAAAGACTACTTACGCCAAGAAAAAAGAACAGGAAGGATATATCAGACTTTCCATTGATGAAGAAATGTGGAAACTTTATGGGAGAAAGGGAATTGATTATCCGGAAGAACAATATGAAAAATTGTCAGAGCAGGTGGAGGCTGCGCTTCAAAAAAAGCTGCTGTCCCTGATTCAGCAGGGAAAAGACGTTGTGATTGATTTTAGTTTCTGGAGTAAGGAAAATCGGAATTTTTATAAAGAGCTGATCCAAAAAGCAGGCGCTGAAATGGAACTTGTCTATATGAAAGCCAGTAAGGAGCTTTTGCAAAAAAGACTATATAAAAGAAATCAGGTCTTAAATGCCAATTCGCCGTTTGTGATAACAGATGAAATATTGGAACATCATTATCACGCATTTCAGGAGCCATGCGGCGAAGGAGAAAAAGTAATTTTGCAGAAAGAGGATATTAT
>DWWX01000023.1 GCA_019119495.1 Candidatus Gemmiger stercorigallinarum
GTTTCCCCCTTTGGAATGTCCGGGTTGCGGTGCCCGCATCATGCGGCGCGCCTTGGACGGCGCTTGCATTCTGCGACCGCTGCCCCTGCTCCGCCTCGCTGCATCCGCCGCAGGCGGCGCTCGGCTCCGCAGCCCTTCAACAAAATTTTACGGCAAATCGCGCACTCGGAGCACAGCTCCTCGCACACAATTTGCCGCAAAATTTTCCTGTCGGTGTCTCCGTCGTCGGCGCATGTCCGCCGACGGAGACGGATTTTATACTTTTTTCGACAGTCTGCGCGTCCGCCGCCCTCCGCCGGGCGGCGGGCGCTTTTTTTGCATCCGTGCAGCCGCGACCGGCCAAGCTTACAGGATCGTAAGGCGGCAGAGCGGCGCGCTTTGCCCGCGGTCCGGCCCGGTTATGGTATAATAGCCGAAAAGGCTGCGCCGCGGCCTGATGCACAGCGGCCCGCCGTTTTGGCCCGCACCGGCCCGGCAGCCGCCCCGCAACGCCCTGACACCTGCCCAAAGGAGGGACCCGCCTTGCCCGACCTGCTGCTTTTGGAGGATGACGCCGCCCTGGCGGACGGCCTGCAGTATTCGCTTGCCCGCAGCGGCTTTGCCGTGACCCCGGCCCGCACGCTGGCCCAGGCCCGCGCCTGCCTGGCCGCCGGCCGCTTTGACCTGCTGATCCTGGACGTGACCCTGCCCGACGGCACCGGCTTTGCCCTGTGCGAGGAGCTGCGCCGCCGGGGCAGCCGGGTGCCCATCCTGTTTTTGACTGCCTCGGACGAGGAGGTCAGCGTCATCCGCGGGCTGGACAGCGGCGGCGACGATTACCTGACCAAGCCCTTCCGCCTGGGCGAGCTGTGCAGCCGCATCCGGGCGCTGCTGCGCCGGGCCGGGCAGCAGGCCGCCGGCCCCGGCCTTTTGCGCTGCGGTGAGCTGACCATCGACCTGTACGGCAGCCGTGCGCTGCTGCGGGGCCAGCCGCTGGAGCTGACCGCCGCCGAGTACCGCCTGCTCTGCCTGCTGGTGCGCAACGCCGGCCTCACCGTAACGCGGGAGGCGATCCTGGACGAGCTGTGGGACGGCGCGGGCAGCTTTGTGGACGGCAACACCCTGTCGGTCTATGTGCGCCGCCTGCGCGAGAAGGTGGAGGACGACCCGTCCCGGCCGCGGCATCTTGTCACGGTGCGGGGCTTTGGCTACCAGTGGAAGGAGGATGCGCCATGACCCCCGCCCACATCCTGCGCGACCGCACGCTGCGCCGGTTTGCGGTGTTCCTGGCGCTGATCGCGGCGGCGCTGCCCGCCGCGGCGCTGGCGTTCAGCCTGCTGGCCCAGCGCACCGCCCAGGCCATGCTGCTGGAGCGGGACGGCGCGGTGGCGTCGGCGCTGCTGGCGCAGGGCATGGCCGAAAACGACATTGCCGCCGCCCTGGCGGCATCGGAGGTCAGCGGCGCCGGCCGCGCCCTGCTGGCGCGGATCGGCCGCACGGCGGCCACCCCCGGCCTGCTGCTGCCGGAGCTGGCAGGGTATCGGCAGGCCGTTCTGCCTGCGGCGCTGGCGGCGGCCGGGCTGCTGGCCGCTTTGCTGCTGGGCGGCGCGCTGGTCTTTGCGCGGGCGCAGGCGGCCCGGCTGGCCGGCGCCGAGCGGCTGCTGCGCCGCTATGCCGAGGGGGATTTTTCCGCCCGGCTGCCCCGCGACGCCGAAGGCCCCCTGGGCAGCCTGTTTGCCGCCGCCGAGGAGCTGGCCACCATGCTGCAGGCCAAGACCGAGGCCGAGCACCGCGCCCAGCAGTTTCTCAAGCAGACCATCGCGGATATTTCCCACCAGCTCAAAACGCCGCTGGCGGCGCTGGGGCTGTACCAGGAGATCATCGCCGCCGAGCCGGACAACGCCGACGCGGTGCGCGCCTTTGCGGGCAAGGCCGGCGATGCGCTGCTGCGGATGGAATCGCTGATCCAGGCCATGCTAAAGATCACCCGGCTGGACGCGGGCAGCATCCGCTTTGCCCCCGCCGCCTGCCCGCTGCCCGACCTGGCCGGCCGGGCGGTGCGCGACCTGCTGACCCGCGCCGAGCGGGAGGGCAAGCGCATCCGGCTGGAGGGCGACCCGGCGCTGACGCTGTGGTGCGACCCGGACTGGACCGCTGAGGCGCTGGGCAACCTGGTCAAAAACGGCCTGGACCACACTGCGGCGGGCGGACTGGTGCAGGTGACGTGGCGGCACACGCCGGGCATGGTGCAGGTGCAGGTGGCGGACAACGGCAGCGGCATTGCGCCGGAGGACATCCACCACATCTTCAAGCGGTTTTACCGCGGCAGGTCCGGGCCGGACGCCCGCGGCGCGGGGCTGGGCCTGCCGCTGGCCAGGGCCATTGTGGAGGGCCAGGGCGGCGCCGTTACGGTGCAGAGCACGCCAGGCCAAGGCAGCGTGTTTGCGGTGAGCTTTCCCGACGGGCCGGACGGCCTTACAGAACTGTAAGCGGCGTTTCACCCCGTTGTAAGCTGCCGGTGGTAGTATGACGGCAAAGGAGGGAACCGTATGGAAATTTTGAACGTACAGCACCTTTGCAAGACCTACGGCAGCGGCGAAACCCGCGTGGAGGCGCTGAAGGACGTGTCCTTCACGCTGCAGAAAGGCGAGTTTGCCGCCGTGGTAGGCGAGTCCGGCAGCGGCAAAAGCACGCTGCTGCACTGCATCGGCGCGCTGGACACCCCCACCGCCGGCACCGTGCTGGTGGACGGCCAGAACCTGTTTGCCATGAAGGAGGAAAAGCGCACCGTATTCCGCCGCCGCTGCATCGGCTTTGTGTTCCAGGCCTACCAGCTGGTGCCGGAACTGGACGTGGAGCAGAACATCATCTTTCCGCTGCTGCTGGATTACCGCCGCCCCGACCCCGCGGCGGTGGAGGAACTGCTGGCCCTGCTGGGCCTGACCGAGCGCCGGCACCATCTGCCGTCGCAGCTTTCGGGCGGGCAGCAGCAGCGGGTGGCCATCGGCCGGGCGCTAATCACCCGGCCGCGGCTGATCTTGGCCGACGAGCCCACCGGCAACCTGGACAGCAAAAACAGCCAGGAGGTCATGGCCCTGCTGACCCGGGCGTCCCGCCGCTACCAGCAGACCATCCTGATGATCACCCACAACAACAGCCTGACCGCCTGCGCCGACCGGGTGTTTCGGGTGGCCGACGGCGTGCTGACCGACCTGGGAGGGACCCGCAATGAAACATTATCTTGACCTGGTCCCCCTCTCGGCCAGGGTACACCGCCGCCAAAGCCGCATGACCCGGCTGTGCATCCTGCTGGGGGTGTTTCTGGTGGCGGTCATGTTCGGCATGGCCGATATGTACCTGCAGGGCATGACCGAGGAGACCCGCCGCCAGACCGGCGACTGGCACTGCCGGTTTGCCGTGTCCGACACAGACGCCGCCGATCTTATCGCCGCCCGGCCGGAGGTGGCCTGCGCCGCCTGGCAGGGCAGCCTTGCCGCCGGCAGCGGCGTCACGCTGCAGGGCCGGCCCGCCGCGGTGTGCGGGCTGGAGCCGGACGCCTTTGCCCGGCTGTACCTGGGCGGGTGTTCTTCCGGGCGGGCGCCCGCCGCCGCGGGGGAAGCCGCCCTGTCGGAGGCTTTGGTCCAGGCCGCGGGGCTTGCCGTGGGCGACACCGCCCGGCTTGCCCTGCCGGACGGCCGCACGGCGGAACTGCTGGTCACCGGTATTCTGGACGGCGGTTCGGCCGCGCGGCTGGCCCCCGGCAGCGGCACGGTGCTGCTGGTGACGCCCCAGGGCCTGGCCGAACTGGAAAGCGGCAGCCTGGCCGCCGACTGGCAGGTAGCGGTGCAGTTTGTGCCGCTGTGCGATATGTCGGCGGCTGCGGCGGACATCCAGCGGCAGAACGGCCTGACCGACAGCCAGGTCACGCTGAACCAGGAGCTTTTGAGCATGCTGAACCAGCTGCCCGGCTCCAATGTGGAGCAGATCTACCAGGTGGCGTTGGTGCTTTCGCTGGTGGTGATGGCCGCCTGCATCATGATGATCTCCAGCAGCCTGAACAGCAACGTCAGCCAGCGCACCCGTTTTTTCGGCATGCTGCGCTGCCTGGGGGCCACCCGGCGGCAGATCCTGCGCTTTGTCCGGCGCGAGGCGCTGCAGTGGTGCGCCGCCGCCCTGCCGGCGGGCATCGGCCTGAGCATCGTGGTGGTGTGGGCGCTGTGCGCGGTCATGCGCCGCATCAGCCCCGTGTGGTTCGGCTGCATGCCGGTGTGGGGCGTCAGCTGGCCGGCCATCGCCGCCGGCGTGCTGCTGGGGCTGGCGACGGTACTGCTGGCCGCCCGCGCCCCGGCCCGGATGGCGGCCAGGGTATCGCCGCTGCAGGCAGTCAGCGGCAGCGCGGGGCAGCAGGCGAGCTTCCACCACGGGGCCGACACCCGCCGCCTGCGGGTGGAAACGGCGCTGGGCATCCACCACGCAAAGGCAAAACGGCGCAGCTTTGTGCTGATGACCGGCGCCTTTGCGCTGTGCATCACCATGTTTTTGGGGTTCAGCACGCTGGTGCCGTTTATGGAAAACGCCTTCAAGCCCAGGGACTGGACGCCGGAGCTTTCCATCGTCAGCGAGACGAACACCTGTTCCATCCCCGCCGACCGGAAGGACGCCGTGGCGCAGCTGCCCGCCGTCAAGCGGGTGTACGGGCGCAGCTTTGCCTATGACCTGCCGCTGACATCAGACAGCGGGGCAGCCACCTGCAACCTGATCTCTTACGACGAACAGCAGTTTGCCTGGGCGCGGCAGCAGCTGGCCGCAGGCTCCGTCCACACAGTGGCGGGCACCCCCGGCCAGGTGCTGCTGGTGGCCGGCGGCAATGTGCAGGCGCAGGTGGGCGATACCCTGCTGGTGCAGGTTGGCGGGCGGCAGCAGGCCGTCACGGTGGGCGGCATCCTGTCCGACAGCCCGCTGGCCCGCACCGACGGCGTCGAAACGCTGATCTGCTCCGAGCAGACCTTTGCGCAGCTGACCGGCCAGACCGGCTACACCATCCTGGACGTGCAGTTCCGTTTTGGCGCGGGCGAAAGCGACGCCGCGGCGGTGCAGGCGCTGTTCTCCGGCGGCGTGACCTTCCGGGACGACCTGACGCAGGTGCAGCAGCAGCGGGGGCTGTACTACGCCTTTGCGGTGATGGTGTACGGCTTTTTGTCCATCATCGTGGCCATCACGGTGTTCCACATCATGAACACCATCGACCTGGGGGTGTCGGCCCGCACCCGGCAGTACGGCGTCATGCGGGCCATCGGCATGAGCGGCCGCCAGCTGACCCGCATGGTGGCCGCCGAGGCTGCCGCCTACGCGGCGGGCGGCGTGACGCTGGGCTGCGCGCTGGGGCTGGCGCTGCACTGGTTTTTGTATTCCAGCCTGGTCAGCCGCACCTTCGGCGTGGCCTGGGGCGTGCCCTGGCCAGAGCTGGCGCTGATCGTGGCGGTGATCCTGCTGACCTCCGCGCTGGCGGTGCGCCGCCCGGCCCGGCGGCTGCTGGGGCTTTCCATCGTGGACGCCATCGCCGCGCAGTGACGGGCCTTTTGCCGCATACACAACGGGACCGGCGTGCCGCCGGGGGGCTTGTTCTCCCCCGGCGGCACGCCGGTCCTGCTTGACTGGTTTGTTTTTTGGGGATGCCGGGCGGCGCAAACGCCCGCGGACGTCCCCCGGCGCGAGGCTGTGCGGACGGCCTTACAAAAAGCGGCCGGTCACGCTTTCGGGGCAGGCTTTGATCTCCTCCACCGTGCCGGCCGCCACCACGCGGCCGCCGGCGTCCCCGCCGCCGGGCCCCATGTCGATCAGGTAATCGGCGTTGCGGATCACATCCAGATCGTGCTCGATCACCACCACGGTGGCGCCGTGCTGGATCAGCGTCTCGAACACGCCCAGCAGCGTCTGCACATCCAGCGGGTGCAGGCCGATGGTGGGCTCGTCAAACACAAACACGCTGCCGTCCTGGGCCTTGCCCATCTCGCTGGCCAGCTTCAGCCGCTGGGCTTCGCCGCCGGAAAGGCTGGGCGTCTCCTCGCCCAGCGTCAGGTAGCCAAGGCCCAGGCCGTCCAGCACCTGAAGCCGCTGGCGCACCAGCTTCCAGTCCCGGCAGGCGTCCAGCGCCGTGTGCACGTCCATGGCCATCAGATCGGGCAGCGAGAGTTCCCGCCCCGCCTTGTTGGCAATGCGCACCTGCGCCGCGTCCCTTGCGTAGCGGGCGCCGCGGCAGTCCGGGCAGGGGATGTCCACATCGGGCAGAAACTGCACGTCCAGGCTGATGACGCCGGTGCCGTCGCAGGTGGGGCAGCGCAGCCTGCCGGTGTTGTACGAGAAATCCCCCGCCTTGTACCCCAGGGCCTTCGCCGCGGGGCTGCGGGCAAAGATCTTGCGCAGCTCGTCGTGGACGCCCGCATAGGTGGCCACGGTGGACCGCACATTGATGCCGATGGGCGTTGCGTCGATCAGCTTGACCTGGCCGATGCCGGGGGCCGTTACCGCCCGCACATGGCCGGGCAGCTTTTGCCCCGCGATGGCCGCCTGCAGGCCGGGGATCAGGCTTTCCAAAATCAGCGTCGTCTTGCCCGAACCGGACACGCCGGTGACCACCGTCAGCCGCCCTTTGGGGAGGTCCACCTCCAGCGGCTTGACGGTGTGGATGGCCCCGGTGGCCAGATGGATGCGGCCAAGGTCAAACAGGGCGTCTTTTTCCGCCCGCCGGCGCACCTGCACCTGCCGCCCGGCCAGAAACGGCCCGATCTTGGAGTTCGGGTCGGCCCCCAGCGCCGCCTTTGTGCCCTGGGCGATCACCTGCCCGCCGTCGGCGCCCGCGCCGGGGCCCATCTCGATCAGCCAGTCGGCCTCGCCCAAAATCTGGGTGTCGTGGTCCACCAGCACCACCGAGTTGCCGTCCGCCACCAGATCGTGCATCACGCCGGTCAGGCCCACGATGTTGGACGGGTGCAGCCCGATGGAAGGCTCGTCCAGCACATACAGCACGCCGGTGGTGCGGTTGCGCACCGCGCGGGCCAGCTGCATCCGCTGCCGCTCGCCGGTGGAAAGGGTGGACGCCGCCCGGTCCAGCGCCAGGTAGCCAAGCCCCAGGTCCATCAGCCGTTTGGCCACCGTGTCAAAGCTCTCGCAGATGCTTTTGGCCATGGGGCGCATGGCTTCGGGCAGGGTTTCCGGCACGCCGTCCACCCAGGGCAGCAGGGCGGCCAGCGTCATCCGGCAGGCCTCGTCCAGGCCGATGCCCCGCAGCCGGGGCGCGCGGGCGGCCGCGCACAGGCGGGTGCCGCCGCAGTCGGGGCAGGGGCCGATCTTCAAGAATTTTTCCACCCGCTTCATGCCCTTCTCGTCCTTGACCTTGGCAAGGGCGTTTTCCACCGTGTAGGTGGCGTTAAAGTAGGTGAAATCCAGCTCCGCCAGCTCGTTGGTGTGCTTGGAGTGGTAAAGGATATGCTTTTTCTCGGCCGGGCCGTTGTAGACGATGTCCTTTTCCCGGTCGGTCAGCTCGCGGAAGGGCACGTCGGTGCGCACCCCCATGGCGCGGCAGACGTCCACCATCAGCGACCACATCAGCGAGTTCCAGGGCGCCACCGCCCCCTGCTCGATGGTCAGGCTGTCGTCCGGCACCAGGGTGGCCCGGTCCACCGTGCGCACCACGCCGGTGCCGCCGCAGGTGCGGCAGGCCCCCTGGCTGTTGAAGGCCAGTTCCTCGGCGCCGGGCGCGTAAAATTTTGCGCCGCATTCCGGGCAGGTCAGCTCCTGGCCGGCGGCCACCGCCAGCGTGGGCGGCAGATAGTGCCCGTTGGGGCAGCGGTGGCTGGCCAAGCGGCTGTACATCAGGCGCAGGCTGTTCAGCAGTTCGGTGCCGGTGCCAAAGGTGCTGCGGATGCCCGGCACGGCGGGGCGCTGGTGCAGCGCCAGCGCGGCGGGCACATACAGTACCTCGTCCACGGTGGCCTTGGCAGCCTGGGTCATGCGGCGGCGGGTGTAGGTGGAAAGCGCCTCCAGATAGCGGCGGGAACCCTCGGCGTACAAAACGCCCAGCGCCAGCGACGATTTGCCGGAGCCGGACACCCCCGCAATGCCCACGATCTTGTTCAGCGGAACATCCACGTCCACATTTTTCAGGTTGTGGACCCGCGCGCCGCGGACCCGGATGGCGTCGATCATGCCATACTCCCCCTTTGCCCGCCCGTTGCGCAGGCTGGCAGCGTTTGAAATCTTTGTTCGGATCCTATTATAGCACACGGCCCGCGGGCGGCAAGACCCGTCCGGCAGCGGGAAAGGCTTTGGCGTTTTACCCAAATCCGGCGCAGCGGAACCGGCATCCTGCCGAAATTGCCGCAGCGGCGCCCAAAACCCGTTGACTTCCGCCCTGCGGCATGGTATGCTGTCTGTGATAAAGGAACCGCCTGCATTGCGGCAGGCATCTGGTTGGATTGTTACCGGTAAAGCGGGCTAGACCAACTCCGTAAATGCCTTGTGGGAAAGGTGTTTGATGGGGCTGGTTATTTTTTTGCCCGTTTGCGGCCCGGCCGCGTGCAGGCGCAGGCCGCTCCTGCACAGGCAGACCGGAGAGAGGGGGCGCGGGATATGCGGATCAAAAAGGTCATCAACAACAATATCCTGTGCGTCATTGACGAGAAAGGGCGGGAGAGCATCGTCACCGGGCGGGGGCTGGGCTTCGGCCGCAAGGTGGGGCAGTTTGTCGAGCCTGCAGCGGTGGAAAAGACCTACCGCATGGAGGACCGCGCCGGCCAGCGGCGGCTGCGGGAGCTGGTGGAGCAGATCCCGCTGGACCATTTGCAGCTGACCGAAGACCTGCTTGCCCAGATCCGTGCCGAGATCCGCCAGCCGCTGAACGAGTCGCTGCTGATCACGCTGGCCGACCACATCAGCTTTGCCATCCAGCGCAAGGCGCAGGGCATCGAGTTCAAAAACCCGCTGGCCGGCAGCATCCTGTGCTATTACCCGGCCGAGTACCAGCTGGGCCAGCGGTGTCTGGCGCAGATCCGCCAGCGGTGCGGCGTGGAACTGGACCCGGACGAGGCCGCCTTTATCGCGCTGCACATCGTCAACGCCGAGCTGAACACCAGCATGAGCGAGATGTACGACATCACCCGCCTGATCGACGGCGTGGTGGAGGTGGTGGAATACTTTTACCAGGACCGCTTTGACCACGAATCGCTGGCCTTCAACCGCTTTGTGGTGCATCTGCGCTACTTTGCCCAGCGGCTGTTCCAAAACAAGCTGATGCCCGACACCCGGGACGAGGGCGACGAGGCTTTCCGCCGGATGATCGCCAAAAGCTGCGCCCGGCACTACAAATGCGCCCAGTGCGTGGCCGAGTACGTCAAAAACACCTGGCACAAACAGCTTTCTCAGGAGGAGCTGATCTACCTGACCATCCACCTGAAACGGGTGGCGGGGGAGCTGCGGGAGCCGGACGGCTGACCCCGGCGGCCCGGCCATTGACAAACCGAATCATCTCCAAGGATAGTGACTGCACCCTTTGCTGTGTGGGCTAGACCTGTATTTTCCTGCCGACGAAGCAGCGGTGTATGCCGTATCCGCCCGCCGGCGGGGAAGTATGGGTCTTTTTTATTCATCCGCATCCCTGCGTTTTGACAGAAAACGCGCCAATGTCCGTTTGACGTTTGCACAAAATAAGGAGGTATCTTGAAATGAAAGACAAAGTATTCGGCGTGCTGCAGCGGGTAGGACGTTCCTTCATGCTGCCCATCGCGCTGCTGCCGGTGGCGGGCCTGCTGCTGGGCATCGGCAGCTCCTTTACCAACGAGACGATGCTGGAGACCTACGGCCTGACCGGCCTGATCCACCAGGGCACCGTGCTGTACACCATCCTGGACATCATGAACCAGTGCGGCAGCGCGGTGTTCAACAACCTGGCGCTGCTGTTCGC
>DWWX01000024.1 GCA_019119495.1 Candidatus Gemmiger stercorigallinarum
CTACACACAGCAGTATAAAAAACGGCAAAAAATGATCCGTAGCCAACTCAGCAAGGAATTGTACGGCAAATAGTCGCTTTTTGCAATGCCCCTGAATTTTGGCTACCAAAATTTCACAGGTTTGGCTACCAAAAAAAGAACGTGCAGCGTTAAATATAACGTCTGCACGTTCTTTTTGCAAGTGGGCCAGGCAGGGTTCGAACCCGCGACCAATCGGTTATGAGCCGACAGCTCTGACCAGCTGAGCTACTGGCCCAAATGACGAAATCTATGAAGTTTTCGGTACGGCTTTGGATGGCTTTGGTAGCCAATCGGTAGCCAAAACGGGGAAAATCGACAGGTGTTCGTTCTGAAACGACGTAAGATCGTTGCTTAGAAAAGAAGTTTTGGTTGGTTCTGGCGGTTATGAGCCGCCAGCTCTGACCAGCTGAGCTAATGGCCCGCAAGGGCGTTGCGCTGATAACTGTATCATTATATCAGTTTTTCGGCGGTTTGCCAAGTCATATTTCTTCGCAGGGGGCGGCCGCCTGGCTGCCCTCGGCATCCTGCCCGGCAGCATCCCAACCGCCGCCAGCGTCCGCCCACAGGCTGCCGGCATCGTCGGCCGGGGCGGGGCCGTCCTCCGGCAGGGCGTTGAAGTCCACGCCGCGGCAGTCCACCCAGTAATGCAGCGCCTGCTCGACGGCGCTTTGGGGCAGGTCAAAGTACTCGGCCAGCTGCCAGGGCTCGGTGCAGCCGGCGGCCATGGCGCGGCGCAGCGCCTCCACCCCCAGGTAGCGCGTAATGGCCCAGCGGTCGGCCTTGTACTCGTGCCGGGCGATCAGGTCGTAGGGGCTGGACAGTTTGTGGGTGCAGCCGGTGGCGCAGTGGCCGACCTCGTGGGCCAGCTGCCAGCTCAGCTGCCGCCAGTCCCGCGGGCGGCTTACATCCACAAAAATGCCGTAGGCGCCGTTCCACTCAATGGTGGCGGCGTCGGTAAACCCGATGTTGTAGGCATAGATCCTGGCGCCCGCGCGGCGGGCGTCCGCATATACCTGGCAAAGCTGCATACCTTCAGTTCCCTTTCGACTGCTGGCCGCGGAAAAACCGCGCCATTTCCAGCAGTTTTTCTTTGTTTTCGGGGGTCAGTTCCTTTGTCTCGTGGAACAGCGCGTAGGTGAAATCGTCAAAGCCCAGCTCGTCCTGGGGCTCCACCCCCAGCAGGCTGTCCACGCTGACCGAGAAATACCCCGCGATGCGCGCCAGCGTCTGCGCCGAGAGCGACTGCTTGCGCCCCATCTTCAGATCGGTCAGCGAGCTGCGGCTGACCCCGCAGGCGCGGCAGAGCTCGGTGACGGTGATGCTGTGCGCGGCGCACAGCGTCTCGATGCGTTGATACAGTTTCACAATAGATGACACCCTTTCCCTGGCTGTTCTGCCGAAAATGCGAAAAAGCGAAAAAACTACTTGCAAATTACGCGAACAAGTAATATACTTGGCATTACACCGCCAACGCGTAAGGCAGCAACAGCGCACGGCCGGGCAGCCCTGGGGACAGGCGCTGCGGGCCGGTTCTTTTCTGCCATTGTATTACGTATTTGCGTATTTGTCAACCGATTTTGTGCACAAATGCGTAAAATGGCGGGCCGGGGAAAGCGCGGCCCCTGCACCGCGGCGGGCGCGGGGAGCGCATGGTCTCAGTATAGCAGAAGAGGAGGGATTTAATTGGTACTTTTTTCCGCCGGAGGGGAGCTTTTGCAGGAGGCGGGGCCGGCCGGGCGGCCCCCGCCGGAGCCGGACCCCGGCGGCGCGCTGGAGGAGATTTTGCGCGACCGCCGGGCAGGGCCGGCATTCCTGCGCTGGTACAGCGACGAGATCCTGGCATTTTGGGAGGGACACTGCCATGAAGCAAGACAAACATAAAGATAGCGCGCATAACGCTTCCGCCGCCCGCCGCCGGGCGGGCAAAGCGCGGCGGGGAGGTGCGCGATGATCCGCGGCGGCGCGCCCTGCCGGCACTGCCGCTGGCGCAGCGACGGCACCGGCTACTGCCTGTGGCCCTGCTGCCTGCGGGCGCGCATCGACGGGGAAAGCAGAACGGCACAGCGGAAACGGCACAGACAGGAGGGAAAGTATGGAACCATTGACCAGACAGCAGATCGCACGCAAACAGGATTGGATGGACCGCTATCTGCGGGCCAGGCGGCGGGAGGCGCTGACCGCCCGGACGCTGGAGGAAGCCCGCAGCGCGGCGGCGCGGGTCAGCCCGGTGCTGGACGGCATGCCGCGGCCCAGCGGCCACAGTGACCGTGTGCCGCCCTCGGCCGAGCGCCTGGCCGAGGCCGAGCACGCCCACAACATCGCGCTGGCAGAGATGCGCCAGGCCCGCGGCGAGGTGCAGCAGGCCGTGGGATCGGTCCGGGACCGCACCGGGCGGGAGGTGCTGTACCGGCGGTATCTTTTGGGGCAGCCGCTGCTTCAGGTATCGCAGGAGATGATGCTGGAATACCGCTGGGTGCGCCGCCTGCACCGCCGCGCGCTGGGCAGCGCCGAGACGCCCCGGCTGTAAGGGCGGGTCACCGCCCGCCGGCTTCCTTTACATAAAACACGATCCGGGTGATATACTCGTTTTCGTCCCGCGTGGTCAGGTAGTCGTTGATGCAGAACTCAAAGGAATCCGAAACGATCTCCAGCCCGTGGCTGCCGCAGTATGCCAGCAGCTTTTGGTAGCTGCGGCCGATGGACAGGTAGTCCCCCACATGGCACAGGCTGGCGCAGCGCCCGGCGGGCAGCAGCCGGACGCCCTGGGCGGGGCAGTCGGACTCCAGCAGCAGAAAGGCGTGGCTGGCCTGGGTGTACTGCCCGGCGCGGATGCGCGCCAGCGGCACCACCACCCCGCACTGGAAGTAAAGCGGCAGCTGCCCCGCAAAGGAATCGGCAAAGCACTGCTTGGTGGCAATGCTGATCTCCCGCAGGGTATGGGGCGGGTCCACCGGCCGGCACAGGATGTACTGCGCCGGCTGGTCGGCCACCGTCACCCCGGCGTCGGCGGACACGCCGCGCACCTGCTCCATCTGGGCGCAGCGGTGCTGCACCCGGCTGCGCAGCTGCCGCAGCTCGCCGATGCGCCGGTCGATGACGGCCAGCTGGCGGTGCAGTGCGTCCAGGCTGCTGTCAATGTTGTAGTGCCGCATATGCTCGCGGATCTCAGCCAGAGAAAAGCCGATGGTTTTCATGATCAGGATGGCGTCCAGCTCGTCCAGCTGCTTGGCGCTGTAGTAGCGGTAGCCGTTGTCCGGGTCCACCCAGGCCGGGCGGAACAGGCCGATCTTGTCGTAAAAGATCAGCGTCTGCTTGGAAATGTTCTGGTATTTTGCCACCTCGCCGATGGAAAACAGGTCGTCGGAATGCTGCACAGACAAGCCCCCCTTGACAGTATAGTTACTATATCCTTTATTCTAATAGACAGAACAGATGGAATCAAGGAGGTTTTACTGTGCAAGCAAACCGGCTCAAGGCCTTTGCACGCAAACTGACCGACGGCCTGACCCTGCGCGGGGCGGGCTGCATCCTGCTGGGGGCGGCGATCTGCACCTTCGGCATCCACAACATCCACCAGCGCACCGGCATCACCGAGGGCGGCGTCATCGGCCTGATGCTGCTGCTGGAGCACTGGCTGGGCGCGTCGCCCGCCGTCCTGACGCCGGTGCTGGACCTTTCCTGCTATCTGCTGGCCTTCCGGTATCTGGGCTGGCGGTTTATCCGCACCTCGGTGTTTTCCACCTTCTGCGTTTCGATGTTTTACAAGGTGTGGGAGCTGTTCCCGCCCATGCTGCCCGACCTTTCGGACTGGCCGCTGCTGGCGTCGGTGCTGGGCGCCGGCTTCGTAGGCCTGGGCGTGGGGCTGATCGTGCGGCAGGGCGGCAGCAGCGGCGGCGACGACGCCCTGGCGCTGACCATCGCCCGCGTCACCAGGTGGCGGCTGTCCCGCGCCTACCTGTTCACCGATCTGGTGGTGCTGGGGCTGTCGCTGACCTACCTGCCGGCGGGGCGCATCGTCTTTTCGCTCATCACGGTCACGCTGTCCTCCTGGATCATTGACCGGGTGCAGGGCGGCAGGCCCTGCCGGGCCGGGTAAAGCCGCGCCGAAACGCGCCGGACGCCGGCCGGTGCATACACAAAAACACGCCGCCCCCGGAAGGAAGATCCCTTCCGGGGGCGGCGTGCCGTATGGGGGCTGCCGGGCGGGCAGGTCACGCGGCGTCGGATTCGTCCTCCGCCAGCGGGGCCACCGCGCCGGGGCGGGTCAGCAGGAAGCCGGCGGCAATGGCGGTGAAAGGCGCCACCGTCACTAGGCCGAAACAGCCCACCAGCGTCTGCAGGATCTCGCTGGCCACGTACTTGTAGTTGAAGATGTTGACCAGCGGCGTGCCCTGCGCCATAAACACCATCAGCTGGGCCAGGTAGCCGCCGGAGTAGGCCAGCAGCAGGGTGGTGGTCATGGTGCCCATGGCCGCCTGGCCGATGCGGATGCCGCTGCCCACCGCCTCCCAGGGGCGGATGCCCGGCTTTTTGCGCACCACCTCGCAGATGCCGCTGGTGATATCCACCGAGAGGTCGATCATGGCGCCGGCTGCACCGATAAAGATGCTGGCCATAAAGATGCGGGTCAGGTTCAGGCTCTGGTAGCCGGCATACAGCAGCGATTCGCTGTCCTGCATGACGGCGCCGTGGATGTGCAGCAGCCCGGTGAAGGCCACGCCCAGCACGCAGGCGGTCAGGGTGCCCAGCATACTGCCCAGAATGGCCGAGAGGCTGCGCTTGTCAAAGCCGTAGACAAAGACGATGATGACCACCGTCAGCAGCGCCACCAGCAAAAGGCCCACCAGGATGGGGTTGGCCCCCCGCAGCGAGGCGGGCACCATGATCTTCCAGATAGCCAGCACCGTAATGACGAAGGACAGGATGGCCCGCAGGCCGCCGGGGCCGGCAAACAGGATCAGCAGCAGCGCAAAGATAGCCGCCAGCAAAAGCTCCCAGCTGATGCGGTAATGGTCGATCATGGTGATGGAGGTGATGGCGCCGTCCGCATGGCTGACCACCACCAGCGCGCTGTCGCCGGGCACGAACATCTTGTCCTGCTCCAGGCTGCCGCTGAGCAGGTTGACGCCGCTGGCCACCTGCCCGGTAAAGGAGCCTTCCTCGATGCGCAGGGTGCAGTACTGCTCGCCGTTTTGGATGATGCCGTTGTTGATGATGGTGGAATTGTCTACCTCCAGCACGGTGGCGCGGACCTTCTCGGCGTCCTGGTAGATCAGCGCACCCTCGTAGCCGGTGGGCACCAGCAGCAGGATGACGGTCAGCAGGATGCCGGGGATCAGCACCCGCCACGAGGATGTCTGGGCGCCCCACAGCTTTTTGAACAGGGCGGGGATCTTGCTTCGCATGGGTTTTCTCCTTATCGATACCGTTTTTTGTGCCGTTTCAGGCGTTTGGAAAGGCCGGCGCAGCAGAACGGGCGGCGCCCTGTGCAGGAGGCGCCGCCCGCAAACTGGTTGGGGAAGGAAGGCCGGGGGACCGGGGCTTACTGCACGCCGGTCAGCTCAGCCAGGTTGAAGTAGATGTCGGTGTTGTCGTAGTAGCCCTCGAACAGCTCCTGGCCGGCGCCCATGGCAAAGACGGCGACCGGCAGGCCGGTGTGGCTGTAGCTGCTGAAGTCGATGCCCGACTTGTTGTTCAGGATGTGGGTGATGGTGACGCTCAGCGGCTCGTAGCTGCCGTACAGGATGTACTCTTCCTGGGTCAGCTCGGTGTCGTCGGTCTTGGTCATGGTCATGTTGTAGGCGTCCTCCAGCAGGCTCAGCTCGTACTCGGTCATGACCAGGCTGCCGGAAGTCACGCCGGAGGGATGGCTGTCGGCGCTGTCGGTGACGACGCCGTCCTCCGCCGCCTGGCCGGCGGCTTCCTCGGTCACCAGGCCGAACAGGTCGGCCACGTCCACCAGCACCTCGTCAAAGCTGGTGCCATTCTCTTTGTAGGCGGCCACATAGTCGGTGTCGTACTTGGCGTAGCTGATCTTCTGGTTGGCCAGGTTCTGCAGGAAGGTGTCGTAGTTGGTGCCGGCGTAGCCGATGGTCAGGCCGCCGGTCTCGTGGTCGCCGGTCACCAGGATCAGCGTTTCGTCGGGATGCTCGTTATAGAAGGCGATGGCTTCCTCCACCGCGTCGGACAGGGCCTTGGTGTCGCCCAGGGTGGAACCGGCGTCGTTGGCGTGGCAGGCCCAGTCAATCTTGCCGCCCTCCACCATCATAAAGAAGCCGGTGTCGTTGTCCAGCATTTCGATGCCCTTGGACACATAGTCAGACAGCGCCCAGGTGCCCTCCTCGCGGTCCAGCTCATAGGGGATGGAGTCGCCGTCGGCCAGCTGCTCGCTGATGACCACGGCCTTGCCGGCCTCGGCGGTCAGGGCCTCGGCCTCCGCCTGGGTGCGCACCACGGTGTAGCCCGCGTCGGCGGCCAGGGTGTACAGGTCGTCCTGGTCCTCCTCGGCGCCGGTGGGCTGCAGCAGCGCGCCGCCGGCGAAGTAGTCAAAGCCGCTGTCGATCATTTCCAGGCCGATCTCGTAGTAGCTGTTGCGGCTGACCTGGTGGCAGTAGAAGGCGGCGGGGGTGGCATGGTTCAGGTTGACGCTGGAGATCACGCCGATCTTGTAGCCCAGCTGATCCTTCAGCTTTTCGGCGATGGTCTCGTAGGCGACGGTGCCGGTCTCGTCCATGTTGATGGTGCCGCTGTAGGTCTTGTGGCCGGTGGAGATGGAGGTGGCGGTGGAAGCAGAGTCAGGGCAGAAGCTGGTGCTGTCGTAGGTCTGGGCGCTGCCGGCCACCGGGAAATCCACAAAGCTCAGCGCGTCCTCGTGCTGGAGGATGGCGCCGTCGCCGCCCATGCTGGTGCCGTTTTCCAGGGCGGACAGGTAGTAGTTGGTGCTCTGGATCTGGGGGTAGCTCATGCCGTCGCCGATGAACAGGAAGATGTACTTGGGCGTGGCGGCAGAGGTCTCGGCCGTGGCTTCCGCCTGGCTGCTGGCAGGCGCCGCCGTGGCGGTGGAGCTGGCGGGGGCGGATCCGCTGGCCGGCGTGCTGCACGCCGCCAGGCTCAGGGACAGGCTGGCCGCGCCCAGCAGGGCCACGGCGCGTTTGGTCAGGTTTTTCATTTTCCTCTCTCCTTGATAAAACACATCGGTATTTGGGATGTTTTGCGCTGCGGGAAAGGCAAAGCAGTTGGAAGCCCGCAGCACCATTTATTATAGAGAGGCTCCGCCCCGCCCGAAACCATGGCGGCGTGAAATCAAAGTAAAGATTTGGTCAGGCTTTTGCCCCACCGCGCACAGAAATTTTACCGTCCGCGCCGGGCGGGACGGCAGGGCGTTGTTTCGCGCCCGGCGGCCGCCATACCGTTTTTTTACAAAAGCGCCCCGGCCCCGCAGCATCCGCAGGGATGCCGGCAAAAATTGGTGGGAAACCGGCTCAAAAACATAAAATTGAACTATTTAATATCTGATAATACAAAAAACGGAATCCGATAATTCAAATAATCTGAAATAATTAAAAACCGAACGAAATGACGTTGTTCCTCTGCGATAAATCGCATCGATTCCAATTTCTGGCTTTTGTGCACAACAACGAAAAAGTGGAAAACTGTTTGGCTAAAATGCTAAAAGAAAAACTTTGTGCTATAATACAGTTGCAGGGAAGGAAGGCGGCAGCCGGCCGCCGGAATTGCCTGCCTGTAAACATGGAGGAATGTATTATGGTGAGACAAGTCAAGGTTTCCAGCTTCTCTGAAGTCCAGGAGATCGTGTCTGCCGCCGCCAGGTGTAATAACGATGTCGGCGTGCATGACATGAAGGGCAGCATCGCAGACGCAAAAAGCATCCTGGGCATGATGTGCCTGGATTACAGCAACCCTGTGAACATTGTCTGCGAGGACGCCAACGATATGAACCGTGTCGTCCGTGCCATCCGCCAGTAAGCGGTGGCGATATACCGTCCGTCCGGGCTGGCTTTTGGCCCGGCGGACAAAAAACGGGAGAGGCCCGCAGGGGCCTCTCCCGTTTTTTGTCTGTTTGTGCCCGGCGCGCGGCAGGGCGCAGCGGCCCTTACCGCTGCGGGTTCAGGATGGTGCGCCAGTCCAGATCGCCGTTTTCCAGGCCGTGGATCAGGACCTCGGCGGTGGCGATGTTGGTGGCCACCGGGATGTTGTGCACGTCGCAGATGCGCAGCAGGTTCATCTCGTTGGGCTCGCTGGGTTTGGCCGAGATGGGGTCGCGGAAGAACAACAACATGTCCACCTCGTCGCAGGCGATGCGGGCGATGATTTGCTGGTCGCCGCCGTGGCCGCCGGGCAGGAACCGCTGGATGGGCAGGCCGGTGGCCTCGGACACAAGCCGCCCCGTCGTCCCTGTCGCAATCAGGTGATGGTGGCTGAGAATCTGGCAATATGCGATGCAGAACTGGATCATCAGCTCTTTTTTCGCGTCGTGTGCGACCAACGCAATCGTCATGTAAGACCCCACTTCCCCCAGGCGGGAGGTTCGCCCGCCTGGCGATATGATACAAGAAAACTTCGGCAGATTTGACAGGAAGAACAATAAAACGAGAAAACGGCCTGCACGGCGGCCGGTCAGAACAGCAGCGGCACCCGCCTGCCCAGCAGGCGCTGTGCAATGGCGCTGCCCGCGCGGGCGGCCAGGCAGCCGACCGGCAGCGCCTCGCCGGCCATGGCGCAGTGCTGCAGCTCCCGGCTTTCGGGCACCACGCCCAGCAGCTGCACCCCCACTGTGTCGATGCACTCGTCCAGGTCGTACACGGCGGCGCCGCGGCCGAAACTGTCCGGCCGCAGCCGGTTGACCACCAGCCGCAGCGCGTCCTGGGGGTGGCCGCCGGCGATCAGCCTGTCCGCCACGATACGCCCGTCGCGCAGGGCGATGGGATCGGGCGTCAGCACCAGCAGCGCCCTGCTGCAGATGCCGGCCGCCGCCTCAAAGGGCGGGCCCATGCCGGCGGCGGTGTCCAGCAGGATAAAATCAAAATAAGGCGACATCAGCCCGATCAGCCGGGCCAGCGGCGCGGGGCGGACGATGCCGCCCTCGTACGGGGCGCTGATGACGGCCAGCCCCGGATACAGCGGGCTTTGCACCACGGCCTTGTCGCCGTCGCAGCGGCCGCACAGCACGTCCTCGATGTCGTAAACGGTCTTTCCGTACACGCCGGCAATGATATCCACGCTGCGCAGGCCGGAATCCAGCTCGATCAGCAGCACCTGTTTGCCCTGCGCGGCCAGGCCGGCCCCCGTCAGCACCGCGATGGTGCTTTTGCCGGTGCCGCCCTTGCCGGAACAGACCATGATGGTTTGCGCTTTCACTCCATACCCCCCGGGCCGTACGCCCAGGCCCGGCAGCATGCTGCCGGCAGAACTGCGCCAAACCCCCTGTAAAAATCGCGGGACAGGACGCTGTGCCGCCCGCACGCGGGCGCAGAGCACACGGAAGCGAAACTATCCCGTTTATTATTCTAGCACAGTATTCCGGTTTGGGCAATGGATTTTTCTATAAAAAAGCAACAAAATTGTGCAAAATTTATTCAGCTGTCTAACCAAAAATTGCACACCTGTGCGGCAAAATGGAAGGGCACGGGCGCAAGGCTCAGGCCCGGCCGGCCAGCCAGGCGTCCAGCACCGCCCGCAGCAGCGGGGCCGCGTTGGCGCCGCCCCCGCCGTACTCCAGCACGATGGACACCGCGATCTGCGGGTCGTCGGCGGGGGCGTAGGCGATCAGCACCGAGTTGGTGTAGTAGCTGCCGTCGGCCAGCCGGTCGGCCCGCTGGGGGCTGCCGGTCTTGCAGGCCACCGACACCCCCGCGCCGTCCAGCGCCCGCAGGGTGCCCGCCATGGCCTGCATGCCCTGGCGGATGGGGCCGAACACCTCCTCGCCGCCGTCCATCCGGCTCAGCACCTGGGGCTGGTACTGCCACACCACCCGGCCGTCGGCGTCCACCGCCCGGTCGGAGTAGTGCAGCGCCAGGCGGGTGCCGTTGTTGGCAAGCGCGGCGGCGTAGGCGGCCAGCTGCATCGGCGTCACGGCGGTGTTGCCCTGGCCGATGGCCGCCTGCAGGGTCAGCCCGGCGGTAAAGTTGGCGTCGGTGGAGCGGGTCAGGCTGCCGCCGGCTTCGGGCAGCTCGATGCCGGTGGGGGCGGCCAGGCCCAGCGTGCGGGCCGCGTCGGCAAAAGCGTCGGCGCCCAGGCGGCGGCCCACATCATAAAAATAAATGTTGCAGCTGTATTGCAGCGCCCGGAACAGGTCGACGGGGCCGCTGTGGCCGATCTGCAGGCAGCGGGGCTGGTAACCGCTGTAAAAGCGGTAGCGCCCGGTGCAGGCGACGGTATCCTGCGGGGTGACGACCCCGGCCGAGAGCGCCGCGGCCGCCACCGCCGGCTTGAAGGCCGACCCCGGCGCGTACAGCCCCTGGGCGGTGCGGTCCAAAAGCGGCGCGGCAGGGTCGGCGGCCAGCGCGGCATATCCGCTGCGGTAGCCGGCCAGGTCGTAGGAGGGCGCGTTGGCCGCGGCCAGGATGCCGCCGGTGGCAACGTCCACCACGACCACCGCGCCGGCGTTTGCCTCCCGCCCGGCGCCGGCGGCCTTGGTCTCCCGCAGGGCCGCAAGGTGGTTTTCCAGCGCGGTCTGTACGCTGCGCTGCAGGCCGGCGTCCAGCGCCAGCACCAGCGAGGCGCCGGGCTGCGGCTCGGCGGTGACTTCCTCGGTCAGCACGCCGGCGCTGCCGGCGGTCACCCGCACCCGGCCGTCGGTGCCGTGCAGCAGCTGCTCGTAGGCGGCTTCCAGCCCGCTTTGGCCGATCAGCGCATCCATGGCGACGCCGCTGCCCGAAAGCTCGGCCCACTGCTCGGCGGTGATGGCCCCCACGGTGCCCAGCGCGTGGGGCAGCAGTGTGCCGTCCGGCCAGGTGCGGGCGCCGGCGGGGGACAGGCGCAGCGCGCCGCTCTCCACCAGGCCGGCCTGGTACAGCAGCGCCGTGTCCGCCGCGCTGACGCCCGACGCCAGCAGATACTCCCCCGCCGAGACGGAAGAACAAAAGGCGGCGAGTTGTGTTTCCACATCCTCGCCGCCCGAAAGCTGCAAAATATCCAACGTCTGCCGCGCCGACGCCTCGATGCTGCTGCCCGGCGGGGCCGGGTATTTCAGGTAAACGTCCCACACCGGGGTGTCCTGCGCCAGCACCTGGCCGTTCCGGTCCAAAATATCCCCCCGCGCGGCGGGCACCGTGTAGCTGTAGCGGGTGGTGCTGGCCTCGGCGACCTTTTCGGCATAGTAGCCGGCCATGGCAAACTGCATCCAGGCCAGCCGTACCAGAAACAGCGCAAATACCACCGCGCACAGCACCAGCAGCGCCCGGACCCGGCCTTTTCCGTTGTGTTTGTTGCGGCGCATGGGCGCGACCTCGCTTTCCCGCTCTCTGTATGGCCGCAGCGCGGCCCCGATACGCATACTATACCCCCAACGGCGCAAAAAGTAAAGCAAAACCGCGGGCGCACCCGGCGCTACCCCGCCGCAAAGTAGACGGCGGCGGCCGGGTCGGCGGTGTCGGCCAGCGGAGCGCTGGCGCACAGGCCGGTCTCGTCCTCGGCGGGGGCGGCGGCCAGCGTGCCCACCCAGTAACCGTCGGCGGTGGTCACCACGCAGCCGGCTTGCAGCCCGCTGTGGCGCGGCAGGCCGGTCAGCATCCACTGCCCGCCGCCGGCCTGCAGCACGCCGTACTGCCCGCCTGCCAGGCAGGCGGTCCCGTCGGGGCCTGCCACGGGCAAAACGCCCGGCTCGGCGTCCGGGTCGGGGGCGGCGCGGCCGGCAAAGCGGCCCTGGGGGTCCAGCACCGCCGCGCCCTCGGCGGCAGTGCCGGCCAGCGCAAAGCCGTCCAGCGTGCGCGCCGCCACCGGCATGGGCTGCGCGCCGGAAAGCTCCCCGGCGGCCGGGCTTTGCAGCAGCGTGCGCAGGGCCTCGTTCTCGGCCTGCAGGCGGGCGGTATCGGCCAGGCGGGCGTGCAGGTCGGCGTTCTGCCGCTGCAGCTCCGCCAGCCGGTCGGCGTAGCGGGGCATCAGCCAGTCGCCCACGGCGGTCTCCACCCTGGCCGGCAGGGCCGCCAGCCAGGCCACCGCGGCGGGGCCAAAGCGCAGCACCAGCCCGGCGGCCAGGGCCGCGCAGGCCAGCGCCAGCGCCGCGGCGGCCGCCTGCCGCCGCATCCTGTGCCGCCGCCCGTAGCAATGCACCGTAAGATCCAGCCCCTGCCGCATGGTAAGCCCCCTTTTTTCTGCGCCTGATGGACGTTTGCCCGGCGGGGCGCACCGCCCCGCATAGCCAGCCTATGCCGCGCCGCCGCAATTCATTCCCGGCGGCGGCCGCGCTTTTATTTTGGTCCGGCGTTTGGTATAATACACCCAAAGCCGGCGCGGCGCCGCAAAAAGCCCCGCGCCGGCCTGCGACCAAAGAATAGGGGGAACAGTATGCAATACCAGCTTTTGGCCCTGGACATCGACGGCACCCTGCGCCCGGACGCCCAGCCCTGCGTCCCGCGGGAGAACGTCGCCGCCGTAAAGGCGGTGCAGAAGGCCGGCGTCAAGGTGGCCGTCGCCACCGGGCGGTGCCGCGGCGGCATCAGCAAGGCGCTGCTCAACGGCCTGCGGCCCGATTACTGGATCTGCGCCGCCGGCGCCGAGGTGCAGGACGCGGCGGGCAATATGCTGCACGACGCCCGCATGGACGCCCAGCAGATGTACGCCCTGGTGGACTTTTTCGAGGATCACGGCTGTTTCCTCGGCTTCAATTTTGACGACGGCCCCTACGGCTACGTCAACTATTACATCCAGCGGGAGGCCGAGCTGGCCATGAACGTGAACAGCTACGTCCATGACGGCGAGGACCAGGACCGTCACCTGGAAAGCATGCCGTTTTCGGCGTTCGGCCGGCTGCCCCAGGCGCTGGCGGAGCAGTTCCGGCAGAAATACGGCCACCTGGGGCTGCGCTTTTTGTTTTACGGCAGCAGCGAGGGCTGCGACATCCTGACCGCCGAGCAGGACAAGGCCCGCGGGCTGGAGGCCGTCTGCGCCGCCATGGGCATCGACCCGGCGCAGGCGGTGGCCATGGGGGACGGCTCCAACGACTGCGGCATTTTGCAGCGGGCGGGGCTGGGCGTCTGCGTGGGGGGCGGCGACCCCCGCGCGCAGCAGGCCGCCGACCGGGTAGGCCCCGCCGCCGCGGACTTTGCGGTGGCGCAGGTCTGCCGCCAGGTCTGGCCGGAAGCCTTCCCGGAGGAGGCGTAAGGTGCCGGGGCGGCCGTCCGCCGCGCCCCGCGCGGTGGGTCCCGGCCTGCCGCCGCTGTGCGGCGCGCGGGCAAAGGTGCTGATTTTGGGCAGTTTCCCCAGCCCCAAAAGCCGGGAACAGGGCTTTTACTACGGCCACCCGCAAAACCGCTTCTGGCCGCTGATGGCCGCGCTGCTGGGCGCGCCCGCCCCCGCCCGCGACGACCTGGCCGCCAAGCGGGCGCTGATCGTGGACCACGGGCTGGCGGTGTGGGACGTGGTCTGCCGGTGTACCATCGCCGGCGCGTCGGATGCGTCCATCCGGGACGTGGTGCCCAACGCGGTGCCAGAGCTGGCCGCGCGGCTGGGGGTGCAGGCGGTGTTCTGCAACGGCGGCACGGCGGCCAGGCTGTACCGCAAATATCTGGAGCCTGCCATGGGCCCCGCGGCGGGCACGCTGCCCTCCACCAGCCCGGCCAACGCCGCCTGGACCCTGCCCCGCCTGACCGCCGCCTGGGGCGCGGCGCTGGCGCCGTGGCTGGGCACAGAGCCGCCGGAGGGTATGGAATGATTCAAAACTTTTTATTAAATTTTGTGCAAATTGGGCATTTTGCCGCGTTTTGGAATTGCAAGCTGGGGCGGGATGCTATATAATTATGGTAAGTTCTGTCCGATCTGCCCAAAACGCGGCAGCGGACAGTTTTGACCAAACACAATCGTGCGGCGGCCTGCGTGCAACAGGACCGGGCCGTCCGCCGCCCATGGAGGGGCCCCGCATGAGCAAACGTCAGGAGATCCGCAAAAAGCCGGTGCTGCCGCTGTGGCTGGCGGCGCTGGCCTGGCCGGTGGGGGCGCTGGTGTTCCCCGTCTATACCCTGTGGGGGCTGGCCGCCACCGCCGCGCTGAGCGTGGTGGTCTATTTTGTGGCGGCGCGGCTGTGCCCGGTGCGCATCGTTACCCGCGAGGTCCCCTACGCCACCGGCAGCGAGGATGTGGACGCCATGCTGGCCGGCATTGAGAAGAACCTGGACGCCCTGCACGCGCTGAACGACGCCATCCCCGACGCGAAACTTTCGGCCGAGATGGACCGCATGGAGCGGGCCGGCCGGGGCATCCTGCAGGCCGTTGAGGCAAACCCGGACAAGGCAGGCCAGATCGACCGCTTTGCCCGGTATTATCTGCCGGAGGTGGTCAAGATCATGGCCGCCTACGCCCGTATGGAGCAGGGCGGCATCAAGGGCGACAATGCCGACCAGATCCAGTCCGAGGTCCGCGCCAACGCCGCCACCATGGCCACCGCCTTTGAAAACCAGCTGGACAGCCTGTATTCCGCCGAGGCCATGGACATCAGCACCGACATCCAGGTGCTGGATACCATCCTGAAAAGCCAGAACCTTGCCGACTGAGCCATCCACGGCGCAGGCGGCATAAAACACAAAACGTATCCATTGCAAAAAAAGCACAAACCGGAGCGAACACAACGCCGAATGCGGCAAAACAGCCCCGAAACAGCCAAAGAAAGGACGGAATCTTCCCATGAACGACCAGGATTTTGATCTGAATGTCCCTGCCGCGCCCAGCCTGACGCTGGACGCCGCCCCCGCCCCCAGCCTGACGCTGGACCCTGCCGCCGACGAGGCCGTGGTGGCGGAGGCCAAAAAGCCCACCCCCGCCAAGGTGGAGGATACCCCTCTGTCGCCGGAAGAGCAGCAGATGGTGAACGAGTTTGCCAAAAAGATCGACATCACCAACAGCCAGATGGTGCTGCAGTACGGCGCCGCCAGCCAGAAAAAGCTCAGCGATTTTTCGGACAACGCGCTGTCCCGCGTCAAGACCAAGGACATGGGCGAGACCGGCGAGCTGATCACCGACCTGATCACCGAGCTGAAGGGCTTTGACGCCACCGAGAAGGAGGACCGGGGCTTTTTCGGCAACCTGTTCCGCAAGACCCAGTATAACATTGAGTCGATGAAGACCCGGTACGAGAAAGCCGACGTCAACGTCGAGCGCATCAAGGCCCAGCTGGAGGACCACCAGGTGGTGCTGATGAAGGACATCACCATGCTGGACAAGATGTACCAGCTGAACCTGGTCTATTTCAAAGAGCTGACCATGTATATCCTGGCCGGCAAGAAAAAGCTGGAAGAAGTGCGCAATGGCGAGCTGAAGGAGGCCAACGCCAAGGCCCAGCGCACCCAGCTGCCGGAGGACGCCCAGGCCGCCCGCGACCTGGCCGATATGTGCGACCGCTTTGAGAAAAAGCTGTACGACCTGCAGCTGACCCGCAACATCAGCATCCAGATGGGCCCCCAGATCCGGCTGATCCAGGCCAACGACACCATGATGGCCGAGAAGATCCAGACCACCATCGTCAACACCATCCCGCTGTGGAAGAACCAGATGGTGCTGGCTTTGGGCATGGCCCACAGCCAGCAGGCCATGGAGGCCGAGCGCGCCGTGACCGACGCCACCAACGAGCTGCTGCGCAAAAACGCCGCCGCCCTCAAGCAGGGCACCATCGACATCGCCAAGGAGTCCGAGCGCGGCGTGGTGGACATCGAGACCCTCAAGCAGACCAACCAGGAGCTGATCAACACGCTGGACGAGCTGAACAAGATCCGCGCCGACGGCAAAGCCAAGCGCACCGCGGCCGAGCAGGAGCTGGGCCGCATCGAGGGCGAGCTGCGCGCCAAGCTGATGGAGAGCACAAAGTAAATGCAGTTAGAGCAACAGGAGAGCTTCCGCATCGAGGGGCCGCAGCTGGAAGTGTTCGGCCAGATCGAATCCAAACTGCCCGCCCCGGCCAAAAAGCGCCCCGCCGCCGTCCTTGCCATCGTGCTGGCGGCGCTGGTGGCGGTGTTCGGCATCGGCGGGGCCAAGCTGAAGGGGCGGCAGGCGTCGGTGCAGGCGCTGTACACCGCCACCAACGAGCATGGCAGCGGCATGACCGGCGACCTGGCCCTGCGGGCCGACGCGGCCGCCAACCTGATCCGCCTGTGCGGCCAGGTGCTGGGGACGGACGACGCCACCGTGCAGGCGGCCCAGGCCGCGCTGGACGGCTGGAACGCAGCGGCCGATGCCGGCGGCCCCGCCGACCAGTTTGCGGCCAACACCGCGCTGGGCGGGGCGGTCACCGCCATGTACCAGCAGACCGACGCCGCCGGCGGCGTGACCGAGGCCATCAGCGGCCAGTATACCGAGTTTCTGTCCCGGCAGGACATCATCCTGCGCACCGCCGCCAACGACTACAACCCGGCGGCCCAGGGGTATAACGATACTGTCTCCGGCTTCCCGGCCAATGTGATCGGGCTGCTGTGGGGCGCAGGGGAGGTGCAGCTGTTCCAATGAACCGGACGTTCAAACGCGCGGCCTCCGTTTTGCTGGCGCTTGCCTGCGCGGCCGGCGCGGCGGTCTCGGCCGCCGCGGCTGCGCCGGAGGTGGATGCCAGCAAGGCGGTCATCGACAACGCCGGCATCCTCTCGGCCGAGACGGAGGACATTGTCACCAACCTATCCAGCGCCCTCAGCGATACCTGCGGCGCGCAGATCGGCGTTTACACCGTCGACCAGGTGGGCAACACCACCATGGAGGCTTATGCCTACGATGTGTTCAGCGCCTGGGGGCTGGGCGACGACGACCGGGACAACGGCGTTCTGCTGCTGCTTGCCCCTGTCGATGACGATTACTGGGCCATGCAGGGTTCCGGCCTGGAGACCCGCCTGCCCAGCAGCACCCTGAGCGACCTGCTGTACGAGTATCTGGAGCCCAGCTGGGTGCAGCAGGACTACGACACCGGCACCCAGGCCATGGTCCGGGCGCTGGCTGAAGAACTGTGCAATATCTATGGTGTCTCGATGGATATCGACGCGGTCGCCTACGGCGACTTTACCTCGGTCGGCGGCGAGCCGGCCGGCCGGGAAGGAGGGTTCCCCGTGGTTGGCATCATCGTTTTGATCCTTGTGCTGGTCGTTGTGCTGGCGGTGCTGCTCACGCCCCGGTTCCGGGGCCCCGGCCCTGGTCCCGGAACCGGCTACTACGGCAGACCGCGGCGCACCTTCTTCTTTTTCGGCCCGCCGCGGCCGCCCCGCCCGCCCCGCCCGCCGCGGCCGCCCCGCGGCCCCGGCGGTTACGGCTACGGTGCGCCGCGGCCGCCCCGCGGCGGCTATGGCGGCCCGCGCCCCGGCGGTCCCCGTCCCGGCGGTGCACGCCCCGGCGGCGGGCGCAGCTTCCGGGCCGGCGGCGGCTCCACCCGCGGCGGCGGCGCCGGACGCCGGCACTGACCCTGCCCCACGCGGCAAAACTGCAATGCACAGCCGGGCCCCGCTGCCCGGCTGTGCCTGAAAAAGAGGTTTGACTATGCTGGACCAGGCATTTTATCAGGTCTACACCAAGTTCAAGCTGCACTTTTACCAAAAGGTGTTCAGCCGCTTTGAAAACCGCGAAGCCACCCTGACTACGGTGGAGTCCTTCTGCATGGAGGGCATCATGGCGCTGGGCAGCCCCACCATCGCCCAGTTTGCGCAGGTCATGCACATTTCCACCCCCAACGCCAGCTACAAGATCAACAGCCTGATCAAAAAGGGCTATGTGGAAAAGGTGCGCTCCGAGACCGACCGGCGCGAGTATTACCTGCGCCCCACCAAAAAGTACATGGATTATTACAGCATCAGCTACGCCTACCTGCAGACGGTGATGGACCGCATCAAGGTGCGTTTCCCTGCCGAGGACGTGGCCAAGCTGGACGAGATGCTGACCGTGATCGGCACCGAGCTGATGCCGGAGATCCAGATGCCGGAACAAAACCTGTAAGGCGGCCCCGCCTTGCCCTGAAACCACAAAAAGCCCCGCGCGCCCGGCAGTCTGCCGGGCGCGCGGGGCGCTGCTGTGCGGGGAAAGGTCACATTTTGTGGTCGGCAAAGACCGGATCGTCCTGCCACAGCACCGCATGGCCGGCGGCGCGGGTGGCGTTCATGTCCAGGATACGCTGGTTGGACGACCCGCGGAACCGCAGGCTGATGTCGTACAGGTCCTGCACAAAGGCGCCGTCCACCAGGATGTCGATGTAGCCCAGCATCTCGTCGGTGACCTCGCACCGGGACGGCGAAGGCTGCAGCAGCTCGGTCTCGTAGACGTTGCCGGTATAGCACCAGATGGTTTTGTGCGGGTACAATACCTTTACATCGTGCAGAAAGGGCACCAGCGCCCGCTGGTTTTCCGGCTCGAAAGGCTCGCCGCCCAAAAGCGACAGCCCGCCGATGTAGTCCGGCTTCAGGCTGGCCAGGATCTGGTTGCGCACCGTTTTGTCAAACGGCTTGCCGTAGGCAAAATCCCAGGCCACCTTGTTGAAGCAGTTCTCGCAGTGGCGGCGGCAGCCGGACACAAACAGGCTGGTGCGCACCCCGCTGCCGTTGGAGATATCGCAGTATTTGATGTTGGCGTAGTTCAATGCAGTCGTCCCCTTTCGGCCCCCGGCAGGGGCCGGCGTGCGGCCCATATCTGGGTCCTATTTCCGGCGCATCCCCCATATACTGTGGGGGACGCGGCAAATGTCTACCACGCAGTATAGCAGACAACGCGCCCCGATGCAACCCGCCCCGCCGGCACGGACTGGAAAAATATGCGCCTGTACGCTAAATTATTCAACTTTACCCAAAATAGCCAAAAATAAAGCCCCATTTTTGGCAGCCGGATTTTTCGGCGTAGATACGCGGATTAGCGCGCTATATTGGTGCTTTTTGCGGCTTGTTCCACAATATGTTGTGGTTTTTGCCCTTGACTTTCCGCTGGGCGCGCGGTAAGATAAATGTGCTCGCAATTCGGGGTTTATACATTTCGTATAATTTCAGATAGATCCTGCGGGGCGGGGCCGCATCCGGCCGGATGCCCCGCGGGCAGTTACGGAGGAGGACACCATGAAGATCATCAAGCGCAACGGCAGCGAGGCTGTGTTCGACATCAGCAAGATCATTGCGGCGATCACCAAGGCAAACAACGTGGTCAAGGAGGACCAGCGCCTGACCCAGGCGCAGATCCATTCCATCGCCGACTCGGTCCAGAAAGCCTGCGAGAGCCGCAGCCATGCCGTGGGCGTGGAGGACATCCAGGACCTGGTGGAGAACGGCATCATGGGCGCCGGCGCTTTCGAGGTGGCCCGCCACTACATCACCTACCGCTACGTGCAGGGCCTGCGCCGCACCCACAACACCACCGACGACCGTATCCTCAGCCTGATCGAGTGCAACAACGAGGAAGTCAAGCAGGAAAATTCCAACAAGAACCCCACCGTCAACTCGGTGCAGCGCGACTATATGGCCGGCGAGGTCTCCAAGGACCTGACCATGCGCATGCTGCTGCCCGCCGACGTGGTCAAGGCCCACGAGGAAGGCATCATCCACTTCCACGACGCCGACTACTTTGCCCAGCACATGCACAACTGTGACTTGGTCAACCTGGACGACATGCTGCAGAACGGCACCGTCATCTCCGGCACGCTGATCGAGAAGCCCCATTCCTTCTCCACCGCCTGCAACATCGCCACCCAGATCATCGCCCAGGTGGCGTCCAACCAGTACGGCGGCCAGAGCATCAGCCTGACCCATCTGGCCCCCTTTGTGGACATCAGCCGCAAAAAGATCCGCCGCGACGTGGAGGCTGAGCTGAAGAACCTGGACGTCCGGCCCAGCGAGGAAAAGGTCTCGGAGATCGTTGAGGGCCGCCTGCGCGAGGAGATCAAGCGCGGCGTGCAGACCATCCAGTACCAGGTGGTCACGCTGATGACCACCAACGGCCAGGCTCCCTTCATCACCGTGTTCATGTATCTGGGCGAGGCCGGCGACGACCAGCGCCTGAAGTCCGACCTGGCCATCATCATTGAGGAGATGCTGCGCCAGCGGTACCAGGGCGTCAAGAACGAGGCCGGTGTCTGGATCACCCCTGCCTTCCCCAAGCTGATCTACGTGTTGGAGGAGGACAACATCCGCGAGGGCACCCCCTACTTCTACCTGACCAAGCTGGCCGCCAAGTGCACCGCCAAGCGCATGGTGCCCGACTATATCAGCGAGAAGAAGATGCGGGAGTATAAGCTGTCCAAGGGCGAGACCGAGGGCCACGGCGACGTGTATACCTGCATGGGCTGCCGCAGCTTTTTGACCCCCGACCGCAGCGGCAACGGCTGGGACAACATTGCCAACGCCAAAAATTACGACGGCAAGCCGAAATATTACGGCCGCTTCAACCAGGGCGTCGTCACCATCAACCTGGTGGACGTGGCGCTCAGCTCCCACGGCGACTTTGACGAGTTCTGGAAGATCTTTGACGAGCGGCTGGCGCTGTGCCACGAGGCGCTGATGTGCCGCCACAACCGCCTGAAGGGCACCCTGTCCGACGCCGCGCCGATCCTGTGGCAGTACGGCGCGCTGGCCCGCCTGAAAAAGGGCGAGACCATCGACAAGCTGCTGTACGGCGGCTACTCCACCATCAGCCTGGGCTACGCCGGTCTGTACGAGTGCTGCAAGTATATGACCGGCCGCAGCCACACCGACCCGGCCGCCAAGCCCTTTGCGCTGGAGGTCATGCAGCACATGAACGACGCCTGCGCCAAGTGGAAGGCCGAGAGCAACATCGATTTCAGCCTGTACGGCACCCCGCTGGAGTCCACCACCTACAAGTTCGCCAAGTGCCTGCAAAAGCGGTTCGGCATCAT
>DWWX01000025.1 GCA_019119495.1 Candidatus Gemmiger stercorigallinarum
AGGCGGAGCAGGGGCAGCGGTCGCAGAATGCAAGCGCCGTCCAAGGCGCGCCGCATGATGCGGGCACCGCAACCCGGACATTCCAAAGGGGGAAACAGACGCGGTAGGCGCAGCCGTGCGCGGCTGTTGCCTCCTTTGCAGCGTGTCGAGTTTCTCGACACGCTGAACGCCCGCCGCCCGGCGGAGGGCGGCGGACGCGGGCCTGCCCGCAGGCAGGAAAGCGGGGCAGGGGGTCAGCGTTTGATGTCGTAGTTCATGTTCATCAGGTTGCGGATGGTGTTGACGTCGTCGGTAATGTTGGCGTCGCCGTGCATCGTGTGCTTGATGGCGCTGCTGGCCACCGCAAAGTTGACCATGTCCATGGGCTTGTAATTGTTCATCATCGCATAGATCAGCCCGCTGGCAAAGGCGTCGCCGCCGCCCACGCGGTCCAGGATGTTGAAGGTGAACAGCTTGCTCTCGAAGGTATGGCCCTCGTACCACATAAAGGCTTTCAGGCTGTTTTCACTGCCGGAATGGGCGTAGCGCACATGCCGGGCAATGCAGGTGATGTTGGGGTACCGCTCGATAAAACGCTGGAAGATCTCGTCCTGCTGCTCGTAGCTGGGCTGCAGGGGCACGCCGTCCTTCCAGTCGCCCTTGGAATGGTCGTTCTCGTCCTTCCACAGGTGATACGGCTCGATGCCGAACAGCACGTTGATGTAGGGCAGGCACTGGGTGCAGTAATCGCGGGCGTCCTCCCAGCTCCACAGCGCGCTGCGGAAGTTGCCGTCAAAGCTGATGGTCAGGCCCTTTTCCTGCGCGACCTTCAGGCAGTCCATGATCAGTTTGCGGCAGTTCTCGCCCAAAGCGGGAGTGATGCCGCTCAGGTGCAGCCAGTCGTAGCCGTCCAGCAGGGCGTCCAGGTCCACGTTGGAATAGTCATACTCGGTGATGGCGCTGTGCTTGCGGTCGTAGGTGACCTTGCTGGCGCGGATGCCGTAGCCGGTCTCCAGATAATAGGTGCCCAGGCGGTGGGTGGGGACTTCCTGCGGCGTGGCCAGGATCATCGGCGTGCAGTGCACGTCGTTGGAGCGCAGCCACCGCACCGCGCTTTTGCCCAGGCTGTTGTTGGGCACCACGCTGAAAAAGGTGCTGTCGATGCCCAGGTTGGCCAGCGCCAGGGCAATGTTGGCTTCGCTGCCGCCGTAGCTGGCCTCAAAGCTGGAAGCCATGCGGATCTTCTCGTAATTGGGCGGGGTCAGGCGCAGCATGATCTCGCCGATGGTGATGAACTTTTTCGAGCTGATACCGCGCAGCAGGGGATTGTAATTCTCCATGGGATAACCTCCTCAAATACGGGGCCGCAGGCATCCGGGCGGGATGGCCGGGACAGGGGGCGACGCGCCCGGCGGGCTGCCGTGGCCAATGTTGTATGATTATCTCTATTGTAACGGTTTTGACCCAAGGTTTCAACTGAATTTGCTAAACTTTTGCGGAAATTTTGCTTTTCTATTGTGCGAAATGTGCAAAGAAAATACGCCCGCCCGTGAAATGCGGGCGGGCGCGCCGTGCAAAAAGTTCTGCGGCCGCGCCTCAGGACCGGCCGGGGCCTTTTTTGGCGCGGACACACTCGGCCAGGTAGGCGGCCTGACCGGCGATCCAGGGGATCATCACGGCGATGGAGGGCAGCGGCCCGATGGGCAGCAGCGCGTTGAGCACCATCAGCACCACGGCGGTGATCAGGCAGCTGGAATTGCAGGCCATAAACCCGGTAAAGCCGGCCTGGCCGATGCGCTGGCGCTCGGCCTCGTCGCAGCTGGCCAGCCATTTTTTGCGGAACTTGAAGTCATACACGCTGCCCTGCTTTTCCGGGTTGAAACGCCGGGTCAGGTCCACCACCCGGCCCTGCAGGGCGATCACGGCGAACAACACCGCCAGCAATTCCGCCGCCGACGCCAGGATGGCGCCCGGCCCGGCATAGCCCAGCGGCATCATGGACACCGAGACGGCAAACAGCAAAAGCGCCAACAGATGCGCCGTGGTCAGCCAGACCAGCGCCCAGTCCAGCCGGGTGTCGGCCCGGGCGGGGAGCTCCTCGTCCTCGCCGTCCCAGGCGGCAAACAGGGCGCGGGCGCGGCGGCAGCAGGCCAGCGCCGCCAGCAAAAAAGGCACGGTCGCCAGCACCGCAAAGGGGGCGCAGGCGCCGGCGGCGCGCCCGGCGGCGTCGGCCAGCGCGTCGAAAGAATAGCTGCCCACCAGCCAGGCGCTGCCGTAGCCCAGCACGGCGCCGCCTGCCATGCACAGCAGCATGACGAGGATGAATTTCGGCCAGCTTTTGCGGTTGTCCCGCGTCACCTGGTCGGGGGTGTTAGGGGTCTTCATGGTCGGGTCCCTCCTTGTAGGTAAAAATGTCCTCCACGGTCACGCCGCAGAGCTTGGCCAGCTTCAGCGCCAGCGTTACCGAGGGGGAGTAGTCCCCCCGCTCGATCTGGCTGATGGTCTGGCGCGATACCCCGGCCATGGCGCCCATCTGCTGCTGATTGACCCCAAGCCGGGCGCGGTGTTCCTTCAGCCGGTTGTACAGCGGCATCCGCGCACCTCCTTTTTGCTGTGACGGGTATCTTTGTCAAAATGACAACTTTGATTGTCAAATCCAGTATAACATTGACAAGGAAAGTTGTCAATAGCAAAATACAAAGCCCGCCCCGCCGGTGCGGTGGGCATCCGGCGGGGCGGGCGTATCATGGGAACGGAAATGGCGGAAGTGCTTACCCCTGTGCCGCAAAGCGGTAGACGGCGGCCTCGTAGGGGCGCAGCGTCATCGAGGGGGCGTAGGGCTGCTCGTCCCAGCTGCCGATCAGCCGTTCGGGGGAGCCGGGCAGGGCGGGCAGCGTGACGGCGGCGGGCCGGGCGCAGAAGTTGCAGACCACCACCAGCGTCTCGCCCCCCAGCGTGCGGGTGTAGGCGTAGACGTCAGGGCTTCCGGTCATCAGCGGGGCGTATTCGCCCACCTGGATCACCGGGTATTGTTTGCGCAGCGCCACCAGCTTTTTATAGTAGTACAGCACCGAGTCCGGGTCGGCCAGGCAGGCCGCGGCGTTGATGGCAGCGGTATTCTCGTTGACGGCCAGCCAGGGGGTGCCGGTGGTAAAGCCGCCGTTGGGACCGGCCGTCCACTGCATGGGGGTGCGGCCGTTGTCCCGGCTGCGGGCGCCCAGGATGCGGAAGATCTCTTCCTCCGGCACGCCCTGCTCTTTCAGGATGTGGTAGCGGTTGGTGCTTTCCACGTCCCGGTACTGGTCCAGGCGGGTGAAATGGGCGTTGGTCATGCCCAGCTCCTCGCCCTGGTAGATGTAGGGGGTGCCCCGCAGCATGTGGATGGCGGTGGCCAGCATCTTGGCCGAGACCTCGCGGTAGCGGCCCTCGTCGCCAAAGCGGCTGACCGGCCGGGGTTGGTCGTGGTTGCACCAGAACACCGCGTTCCAGCCGCCGCCGGCCTGCATGCCCAGCTGCCATTTGTCCAAAAGGGCTTTCAGCTCGCCAAAGCGGTTGGGTTCCAGCTGCCACTTGTCGCCGTTTTTGTAGTCGGTTTTCAGGTGGTGGAAGCTGAACACCATCGACAGCTCGCCCTCGTCGGGGTTGGTGTAGCGCACGCAGTTGTCCAGGCTGGTGGAGGACATCTCGCCCACCGTCACCGCGTCGCCGAAGCCCTGGGCGTGCAGCTCTTTCAGGTACTGGTGGATGCGGGGGCCGTCGGTGTAAAAGCGGCGGCCGTCGCCCCGGTCGTCGTCCTCGAACACATCGGGCTTGGAGATCAGGTTGACCACGTCAAACCGGAAGGCGTCCACGCCCTTGCCGCGCCAGAAATGCAGGATATCGCACACTTCCCGGCGGACCGCCGGGTTTTCCCAGTTCAGGTCGGCCTGGGTCACGTCGAACAGGTGCAGGTAGTATTTGCCCACGTGCTCTTCCCACTGCCAGGCCGAGCCGCCGAACTTGGACTCCCAGTTGGTGGGCGGGGCGCCGGGCACGCCGTCGCGCCAGATGTAGTAATCCTGGTAGGTCTTGTCGCCGGCAATGGCTTTCTGGAACCACTGGTGGTCGGTGGAGGTGTGGTTGAACACCATGTCCAGCATGATGCCAATGCCCCGCTTTTTGGCCTCGGCGCACAGCGTCTCAAAGTCCTGCATGGTGCCGTACTGGGGGTTGATGGCGCGGTAGTCGGCCACGTCGTAGCCGTTGTCCCGCTGGGGGGACGGGTAGATGGGGGTCAGCCACAGGTAATCCACCCCCAGCCCGGCCAGGTAGTCCAGCCGGCTGGTGACGCCCGGCAGGTCGCCGATGCCGTCGCCGTTGGAATCCTGGAAGCTTTTGACATAGATCTGGTACACGACCTTGCCGGCCAGTTCCGACTGTTTCATGGTTCAGCAGGCTCCTTTCATAGGAGAAACTTGGAGAATGCGGAGTGAAAAATTAGAAATGAGGAATTCCGGTGCCCGTGTGCCCCGGCGCGCGGACCGAATCAAACGGAAAGGCAGGGGAGGGGACAGGCTGCGGTTTGGCAGGGCCGCCCCCGCGGGCAGCGCCGGGGTTCCGGCGCGCGGTGCTCAGTGCACGCCCTTCTTTTTGCCGATGATCAGCGTCAGCACAAAGGGCACCACGATGGCCACCGCCATGGCGATGAAGAAGGGCAGCCAGTACTGGGGCATGATGGACAGGAAGCCGGGCAGGCCGCCGACGCCCACCGAGAAGGCCATGACGCCGCTGCCCACCGAGATGGTGGCCGCGATGGCGGAGCCGATCATGCCGCAGATGAAGGGGAAGCCGGCTTTCAGGTTGACGCCGAACAGCGCCGGCTCGGTGACGCCCATGTAGCCGGAGATGCAGGCGGGGATGGACACCTGGCGGTCGCGCTCATTCTTTTGCAGCACGATCATGGCCAGCACGGCGGAAGCCTGGGCAATGTTGGACAGGGCGATCATCGGCCACAGCATGGTGCCGCCGAACTGCTGGGACAGCGTGGTGTCGATGGCGTTGGTCATGTGGTGCAGGCCGGTGATGACAAGCGGGGCGTACAGCAGGCCGAAGATGGGCGCAAAGACCCAGCGCAGGCTGCCGGTCAGGCCGGCGTAGACCACGTTGGAGATGGCGTCGCCGATGCGCCAGCCGATGGGGCCGACGATGGTGTGCGCCACAATGACCGAGATGACCAGCGAGAAGAAGGGCACAACGATCATCGAGATGTATTCCGGGGTGATCTTTTTGAAGAACCGCTCCACATAGACCAGCACAAAGGCGGCCAGCATGGCGGGGATGACCTGCGCCTGGTAGCCGATCATCTGGACCTGGGCAAAGCCGAAGTCCCACACCGGGATGTCCGCCGCGGCGGTGGAGGCCACCGAGTAGGCGTTGAGCAGCTGGGGCGAGACCAGGCAGATGCCCAGGATAATGCCCAAAATCTCGGTGCCGCCCATCTTTTTGACCACCGACCAGCAGATGGCCACCGGCAGGAAGTGGAACACCGCCTCGCCGATCAGCCACAAAAAGTCATACATGCCGGCCCAGAACTGGGAGGTGTCCGCCAGCGAGAGGGTGCCGTCCTCAAACAGGTTGACGTCGCCGATAAAGCTGCGGAAACCCAAAATCAGGCCGCCGACGATCAGGGCGGGGATCAGCGGGGCAAAGATCTCGGCCAGGTTGGACATGGCCCGCTGCAGGGGATTCTGGTTGGTTTTGGCCGCCTGCTTGGCGGCGTCCTTGCTGACGCCCTCAATGCCGGAGACCTTGGTGAATTCGTCGTAGAACTCGGCCACCTCGTTGCCGATGATGACCTGGAACTGCCCCGCCTGGGTAAAGCTGCCCTTGGCGCTGGGCAGTGCCTCGATGGCCTTTACGTCGGCCTTGGACGGGTCCGCCAGCACAAAGCGCATGCGGGTGACGCAGTGGGTCACGGCGTTGATGTTTTCTTTTCCGCCGACCAGCTTGAGCAGCTGTTCAGCATCCGCTGCAAATTTTCCCATGATACTCGCTCCTTGCAAACATGTACGTGTTTTTGGAAACTTGTGCGCTATCTTATACGTATATGTTTCCGCTGTACCTGTATGGTATCATATACGTATATGTTTGTCCAGAGAGAAACAGAAACTTTGGTGAAACGCACAAAGAAACGCCGCCTGTTTTGTGCAAACAGACGGCGCAAAGAAGGCGAAAAATGCCGGTGAACAGTCAAAAACAGACAGGTCGTGCCACTTGTATGCCAATGGCCTGCGGCCCCGGCGTGTCACACCCGCACCCGGCGGGCAAAGTCCACAAAGCGGAAGCGGTCCCAGCGGTGGCGGGACTCGGTGTGCTGGAACAGCGCGCCGTTTTCCAGATAAACATAGCTGCGCACCGCAATGACGATGTCGTTTTTGCCCAGGTCCAGGTAGCGGCGGTCCTCCTCGCTGGGGCGGCAGGCGGTGATCTCCTTCTGGGCGCAGCCGATCTTCAGCCCCAGTTCCTCTTCCAGGTATTTGTACAGCGACCCGGTGCAGTTTTCCTCCTGCAGCCGGGGCACGTATTTCCGGCTGAGAAAGTCCTTGTCCAAAATCACCCGCTCGCCCTCGATCTCCCGCACGCGGTACAGCCGCCAGGCTTCCTCGTCGCGGGTAAGGTCCAGCGCCTTCATCAGTTCGCGGCTGCCCCGCACCGATTCCAGCAGCACCACCTCGGTGCGGGTGTGGTAGCCCTCGGCCTCGGCCAGTTCCTGAAAGCTGGTCAGCCCCGATACCGGGAACACCACCTTCTCCCGGTCCAGCACCAGCGCCTCGCGGCCGCGGGCCTTTTGGATGTAGCCCTCCTGCTCCAGCACCGCCAGCGCCTTGCGCAGCGTGTCGCGGCTGACGCCGTACTCGCGGATCAGCTGGCTTTCCGCCGGCATGCGGCTGCCGGCCGGGTACATGCCGCTCTGGATGCGGGCGGCCAGGTCGTTGGATACAAGGATGTATTTGCTTGCCAAGGGGTTCACCTTCCTGCTTTCCTGTATGGTATTGTGGCTGAAAATAGTATAACATATACGTATATATTGTGCAAGCCGCCGCCGGGCTTTCCGCCTGGCGGGGCGGGGAAGGGGCACCCCGGATGCCTTGGCCCGCACCGGATTGCCCGGCCTGCCCCAAACCCGCCCGGCAAAAACTGCGGGAAAATCTGCCCGGAACAGTTGACAAAGCGAAAAAGCTGTGCTAAACTATAACTCGCATCTGAACGGCGTGCCACTGTGGAGGGGTGTCCGAGTGGTTTATGGAGCTGGTCTTGAAAACCAGTGACGCAGCAATGCGCCGTGGGTTCGAATCCCACCCTCTCCGCCATTATTTGATGCAGACAAGTGAATAGCAAACTCACTTTGACTTGTGGAGTAATACTCAAGAGGTCGAAGAGGCGCCCCTGCTAAGGGCGTAGGGTCTTAACGGGCCGCGAGAGTTCAAATCTCTCTTACTCCGCCAAAAGAGCCGGAAAGCACGATATGCAGTTGCTTTCCGGCTCTTTTCTTTTCCGCTGCGCAGGCAGGGCTTTCGGCGGGCGGGCGCAAAAGTGCGCCCGCGGCAAAAAGGGCTGCGGCAGGGCGGAGCAATTTTGCGGCGGAAAGATCACATTTTTGTCGGTGCTTCGCTGTATTGCTGCGCTGCGGGCCGGGGCGGCGCCATCCGGAACAAATTTTTTTGTAAAAAAGCCCGCCGCCTGCAAAATCCCTGCCCTGTCCTTCGTTTTTATAGACAGAAGCCGCCTGTGCCGGGGCCGCCGGCCGTGCAAGGTGCACCGCGCCGCCGGCGTGCGGACCGCGTTCCGGCTTTGGCCAGGCTTACAAATTCGCGCCCTGCCGTGCAAAATATCTTGTTGGTTTTTGCACTGTGCAATACCGGGCCGATGCAGTATAATGTGGATGTTGGACCGGGGCTTCCGGTCCGCAGCAGCAAAGGAGCTTTGCATATGGTTACCTGGTGTAAGCGCCATCCCATCCAGTTCATGGCGCTGTATCTGGTGTTTTACTTATCCTTTTTCACCCTGCTGGAAAGCAGCGTTGTGCCCACCGTCATCCTGCACTGCCGGCTGGACGATATGATCCCGTTTGTCAAATACGCCATCATCCCCTACTACCTGTGGTTTTTGTGGATCGTGGGCACGCTGTTCTGGCAGCTGTACCGCGCCCCCAAGCAGGAGTTCTGGCGGCTGTGCCTGCCGCTGTTTGCCGGCATGACCCTGGCGCTGATGATCTGCGCGGTCATCCCCAACGGCGTTGACCTGCGCCCGGCCTCCATCGAGGGCAGCGACATTTTCAGCCAGCTGGTGCGCGGGCTGTGGAGCGCCGATACCTCCACCAACGTCTGCCCGTCCATCCACGTGTTCAACTCGCTCACGCTGGACTTTGCCTACCAGCGCAGCAGCCTGCTCACCGGCCGCAGGGGCCGCGCCGTGCGCATCTGCGCACGGATCATGGATATATCCATTATCCTTTCCACCATGCTGCTCAAGCAGCACAGCGTGATCGACGTGGTCTGCGGCATCGTGCTGGCCGTGGCGGTGGACCGGGTGGCCTCCGCCGTGTCGGCCGAGCTGGCCCGCCGCCCCGCGGCGCTTCCCGCCGAGCAGCCCCGCGCCGCTTTGGAGCGCGAGTAAGCGGCCCGGACGCGCTTTTCGGCCGTCTTGTTTCAAACACCGGATACAAATGGACACCGCCCTGCGCCGCCGGCCTGCCATGGCCTGCCCCGCAGGGCGGCTTTTTTGCGGTTCGGGCGGCGCAAATTCGCGCAAAGCGCCCCAAAACACTTTGCGGCGGGGGACGGCCTGTGGTATACTATTGCAGGAAGCCATGCCCGGCGGGCAGAATGCCTGTGCCGGGGGCTGTTTTTCAGTAAAGTTCCGCTTTTGTTGCGCGGGCAACGGTATATCCGCCGCTGCTGCGCTATACTGGCGGATGGAACATTCAACGGCGGGCACCTGGTTTTGGCCTGCCGCTTACACAGTGCGGGACGTCCTGCCCCGCCAAACAGGGAGGTTAAACGCATATGCACTGCACCCATCTGATCGCCGCCGATACCTGGTATGTCGGCGCAAGCGACCGCCGCTTGGCCAAGTTTGAAAATCTGTTTCCCATCCCGCGGGGCGTGTCCTACAACGCTTACGTCATCCTGGACGAAAAGACCGCCCTGCTGGACACCGCCGACGCCAGCGTGTCCGGCCAGTTCCTGGAAAACGTCGCCCATGCGCTGGGCGGCCGCAGCCTGGACTACCTGATCGTCGATCATATGGAGCCTGACCACGCCGCCACCATCGCCGAGGTGCTGCTGCGCTGGCCGGAGGCGCAGATCGTCTGCAACGCCAAGACGGTGCCCATGCTCAAGGCCTATTTCCCCGCCAGCGCCGGCAAGGTGGACGAGGCCCTGCTGGTCAAGGAGGGCGACGTGCTCAGCCTGGGCACCCATGACCTGACCTTTGTCATGGCGCCCATGGTCCACTGGCCGGAGGTCATGTTCACCTATGACAAGACCACCCAGGTGCTGTTCTCGGCCGACGCTTTCGGCACCTTCGGCGCGCTGGACAGCAACATTTTTGCCGACCAGGTGGATTTTGCGCGGGACTGGCTGGACGATGCCCGCCGCTACTACGCCAACATCGTGGGCAAGTACGGCGCCCAGGTGCAGGCAGTGCTGAAAAAGGCTGCCGGCATTCCCATCCAGGTCATCGCCCCGCTGCACGGGCCCATCTGGCGGCAGGACCTGGCCTGGTTCCTGGGCAAGTATGACCTGTGGAGCCGCTGGCAGCCGGAGGACAACAGCGTGGTCATCCTGTACGGCAGCATGTACGGCAACACCGCCAACGCCGCCAAGGCGCTGGCCGGCTGCCTGGCCGACCGCGGCGTGCAGGGCATCGCCGTGCGGGACCTGTCGGTGACGGATGTCAGCGAGGCGGTGGCCGAGTGCTTCCGCGCCTCCACCATCGTGCTGGCGGCCCCCACCTACAACGGCGGCATCTACCTGCCCATGGCCCACCTGCTGGAGGACCTGAAGGCGCTGTCGCTGCAAAACCGCACCTTTGCCCTGATCGAGAACGGCAGCTGGGCCCCCATGTCCGCCAAGCTGATGGCCGAGCGTGTGGGCGAGCTGAAAAACTGCACCCTGCTGGACGCCAAACTGACGCTGCGCGGCACTCTGGCGCCGGCCCAGTACGCCGACCTGACCGCCCTGGCCGACGCCCTTGCCGCCGCGGTGAAGGCGTAAAGCGGGCCAGGCGGGGAAATCCTTCTGCCGGGGGTTCCGGCAGGGGATTGACAGCGTTCCCGCCGCCGCAGATTCCACACGGACAACAAAAAGCACCGCGCTGCGGGACCCTTGTATGGGCCGCGGCGCGGTGCCTTTTTGTTTGCTTTTTTTGCCCCCTGTGCGGCGGGGGCGTGCCTTTTGCCGGCGGGGCTTACCGGTGGCCCTGCAGGCCGAAGGGGTCGCTGTCGCCCACCAGGCCGTCGGCCGAGAGCATCTTCTCCATCACCTCAATGTCGGCGCTCACGTCCAGCGCGTCGTCCTGGAACAGCTTGTCCAGCTGGTTTTCAAAGGCGGTCACCAGCGTGTCCATCGACCGCTCGATGCGGGTCTTGGACTCGGTGATGTTGGCGCCCTCCACGCCCTGGGCGTCCAGCTCGGCGTAGGTGTCCAGCAGCTTCAGCGAGGTGGGCAGGTAATAGTCCATGAACTTGCGCAGCTGGGGCAGCTTGTCCGGGTCGTCCTGGATCTGCTCAAAAATGCGGGCCGAGACCGCTTCCAGCCGGCTGATCTTGGCGCTCATCTCCTCGTCGGGGATGGCGTCGTTGATGCGGCGCAGCTCCTTCAAGATCTTGTCGTAGCGGGTCTCCTCCTCCGGCTGGGCGGGGGCGGCGGCTTCGGGCCGGGGTTCCGGCTCCGGCTTGGGGGCGGCGGGCGCCTGCCTGGGGGCCGGGGCCGCGCCCCGCACCACCAGGGACATGCTGCGCATATCCAGGTAGGCTCCCTGGCCGAAAACGCCCTTGACGATGCAGTTTTCCAGGTGGTCCACGCATTTGTCCACGCTGCAGCCCAGCGCGGCGGCTATGTCGGCGATGTACATGTGATCGGCGTCGCCCACAATGTTGGCGATCTTGCGGCGGGTCAGCCAGCCGGTGCGCACCCGGTGGGAGGCAAAGCAGCAGGCCAGGCCGCCGAACAGCATCATGGCCACCGGCCAGATCTCTTCCAAAAACCAGGCAATGTCGCCCAGGTCGGTCAGGATCCACAGCTCGTCAAACAGCACCGCCAGGCTGGAAAAGCCGCCGATGGCCGCCAAGATCATGCCGATGATCATCAGCGTGTCGGCCAGCCGCTTGTCCGAGGCGTCCTTCGACTGGGGCTGCCCGGCCGCCTGCGGGGAGGGGGCGCCGCCCTGCGGCTGCCAGGCGGAACGGGCGCCGCGCTGCGGCATAAACTTGTCCCGCTGGCTCAGCACCACGTTGAGCACAAACAGCCCGATGCCCACCGGCGTGGCAAAGATAAAGGCCAGAAACACGATGAACCAGGGGATGGGCGGGTCGCCGGATTTGTTGCGCCGGGCATTGCGGCTGCGGTTGGCATAAGGGATGCCGCCGTTTTGGTACTGCGCGCCGCCCGGCCACTGGTACTGCGCACCCTGGTAGCGGGGCGCGCCGGCCGGCGGCGGGGGAGGCGGCGCGGCGCTCCCCTGTGCCGTCTGGCCGGAGGCGGGCTGTTCAGACGCTTTGGCGGTGCGTTTGCGGCGGGGTTTGGGGGGCGGCTCGGCCCCGGCGGCCGCCGCTTCCGGGGCGGGGGCCGCCTTTTTGGCGGTACGCCGGCGCTTGGGGGCCTCGGCGGCGGGCTGCTCCGCTGCCGGGGCGGCAGGCTGCGGTTCCGTTTGGGGGCTGCGCTCCGGGGTGGTTTCGTTGGACATGGGATTCACGTTCCTTTTCTTCTGGCAGTCGGAAAATCAGGGCAGGTCCGAGAGCAGCGTTTTCATGCTGTCGGTCAGGTAGTAGTCGCTGCCGATCTGGTAGGGGTTGTCCTTGTCGTAGGGAACATGGGTGCACAGGTAGTCCACCCATGCGTTGTAGCCGGACACCGTCAGGTGCAGGCCGTCCTGCTCGGCGTAGCTGGTGTTCAGGTAGCCGTTCTCGTCGCACAGAGCCTCGGTCAGGGCCAGGTAGTAGCAGCCTTTTTCGGCCGCCATGGTTTGCAGCGAGGTGTTGATGGACGCCACCCGCTCCGGGGTCAGGCCGGGCATCTCGGCCGCCACGTCGGACCGCACCGGCAGCACCGACTGCACATAGATGGCAGTGTTGGGCAGGGCGGCTTTCAGCTCGTCCAGCATCTGGCCGTAGTAGCTCAAAAAGCCCTCGTCGTTGCCGGTCTGGTAGGCCAGGGCGTTGGCGCCCATCAGCAGGTACAGCTTGGCGGGCTGGGCGCCGGACAGCACGTCCAGCGCGACCTCGCCATTGGCCATGGTGGCGCGGTTGGCGATCTGGTTGGGGGACGCGCCCTCGTAGCCAAGGATCTGCGCGTCGCTCACATTGATCTCGTAATCCACAAAACCCACCGTCAGCGAGTCGCCCAAAAAAGCAGCGTCGTCAAACCAGTCAAGGTCCACCCGGCCAAACGCCGGCAGGGCGGCCGGCTGGGCGGGGGCGGCAGTGTAGGTGTAGCTGTCGGTCTGGCGGGCGGGACCCACGTCGCCCCAGTCTTGGATGGTGGTGATCCCGCCGTCCTGGGACGCCGCGTAGGGCAGCGGCGCCACCAGCGAGGCAGTCAGCCCCGCGGTGGGGTCCTGGGCGGTCTCCGACGTGGCGCCGGCACTGTCCGCCGGCAGCACTGCGTTGATCACGCCGGCCGCCAGCAGGATGCACACCGCCGTGCCGGCCAGCGTCAGCCGGCGGCGCAGGCGGCGGTCTTGGCGGGCGCGGCGGGCTGCGGCGCGCAGCGCCTGCTGCGCCGGAGTGGGCCGGGGCTGCGCTGCGGCGCGCCGGGGCGGGGCAGGGGGCTTTTGCCAGCCGTCGGCCTCGTCGGCGGTGGGCGGCGCATAGGGGGCGCGGTAGACCTGCCGCGGCGGTTGTTGGGCGGGGCGGGCGGGCTGCCGGCTGCGGCTGCCGCTCTGCCCGGCCGGGCTGCGGGGCGTCTGGCTGGGGGCGGCGCCGCCGGGGGGGACCCGCCGCACGCCGCCGCTGCTGCCGGGCGCACGGACCTGCCGCTGCCGGTCAGGCTTGCGCTGATAGCCGCCGTAGCCGCCTTCCTTGTTGGGCATGGTGTGCGCCTCCTTCCGCTGCAGGGTGATTGATTTGTATTATAGCATATCTTTGCGCATAAAAACAGCTTTTTGGGCCGGGCTGCGGTGTAAACTTTCGGCAAAAGGGCGGCAGAAGCGGAAAAAAGCCGCTGCACAGCGCCAAAACGGCGGTGCAGCGGCAAAATGTGAAACTTTGCTTCCGGGGGGGCGTCTAACCCCGGCGCGTTTGGATGGAGGCGGATGCGCGCCGGCAATGGGCGGGCCTTACGCCTCCTTGGGGAAGCGGCTGTTGAATTTGTCCAGCGCCAGCGCGATGACCACGCCCGCCACCAGGCAGATCAGGTTGGGCACCAGCGCCTGGGCAAAGCTGCCGAAGGGGACGATCATGATGGTGGCCGCCACCACGATGCCCACAATAGCGTGGAACGCCAGCGAGTAGAAATGCTCAAACAGCGCGTTGATGCCCTTGGCCAGGCAGATGACGGTGACGATGGCGCCCAGCGCGCCCGGCAGGATCACGCCCATGTCCAGGTGGCCCAGGCCGTCCACAAAGGGGGTGTACAGGCCCAGGGGCATCAGCAGGGTGGAGAAGCTCATGCCCGGCGCAATGACGCTGAGCGCCACGCAGAAGCCGCAGAACAGATACCAGCCGAAGTTGGGCGTGATGCTGACCGACAGCACGTAGTTCAGCGTGAACAGCAGCGCCAGCACGATGACAAAGGCCGCGGCCATCGAGATGTAGGACCCCCTGGTGCGGCCCTGCTCGCCGGCCTCGCGCAGCAGCGAGGGCAGCATGCCGGCGATCAGGCCGACAAACAGGCAGACCGACTGGTCGGGATAGGCGTCCAGGAAGAAGGACAGCAGGTTGGCGATGCCCAGAAAGCCGATGCCTGCGCCGATGATGACGGGGATCAGCTTGGGCACGTGGGTCTTGAAGTTGCGGATGGGGTTGGACAGCAGCTCCATAATGGGCTTGTAAATACCGAAGATGACGCACAGCACGCCGCCGGAAATGCCGGGCAGCACCGCGCCCAGGCCGATCAGGGCGCCCTGCAGCAGGCGCATGACCACGCGCACCACCGGCGCCTTGGAAGGTTCGTTCATAAATGGCTCCTTTCGGGTCAAAAGCAAAAGGGAAAAATATGGGGCTTGCAGGGCGGACGCCGCCCTGTCAGCCCAGGCAGCCGCCTGCGCTGAAACCATACCATTATACCACAGCCCGCCCCGGATGGGAACCGTCCGGCGGCCGAAAACTGCGCCCGGCGCTGTAAAAAATCCGCTGCCCGGACACCGGTTTTCTGGCACACCCACCGAAATCGCCTCCCGGCCGGGGCCGCGCCGCAAAAAAGCAGGGCCTGCGCGGCGGTTAAAGCGCGGCGCAGGCCCTGCGGCAGGCAATATGATGGTATGCGCGGTCGGGCGGGGGTCACAGCTCTTCCTGCGGCTCGGCCATGCGGGCGTGGGCCTTGTCGATCATCTCGCCCTGGTATTTCAGCGCGGCGGCGATAAAGCCCTTGAACAGCGGATGGGCGCGGTTGGGGCGGCTCTTGAATTCGGGGTGGAACTGCACGCCCAGGTAGAAATCCCGGTCGGTCAGCTCCACGGCCTCCACCAGGCGGCCGTCCGGGCTGGTGCCGGCGATGGTCAGGCCCTTGTCCTGCATCTCGGCGCGGAAATCGTTGTTGAACTCGTAGCGGTGGCGGTGGCGCTCGTCGATCTCGTCTTTGCCGTAGAACTGGCGCATCCTGCTGCCCTCGGCGGTGATGCAGGGGTATTTGCCCAGGCGCATGGTGCCGCCCTTGGGGATGTTGCCCTGCTGGTCGGGCATCAGCGCGATGACGTTGTGCGCGCCGTCGGGGGTGAACTCGCTGGAGTTGGCGTCGGCGTAGCCCAGCACATTGCGGGCGTACTCCATCACGATCACCTGCATGCCCAGGCAGATTCCAAAGCAGGGCAGGCCGTTCTCGCGGGCGTACTGGGCGGCCTGGATCATGCCCTCGATGCCGCGGTCGCCGAAGCCGCCGGGGATGATGACGCCGTCCACCTCGTGCAGCTCGTCGCGGCAACGCTGCTGGTCCAGCAGCAGCTCGCTGTCCACCCAGCGGATGTCCACCTTGCTCTCGTTCTCAAAGCCGGCGTGGTACAGGCTTTCCATCACGCTCAGGTAGGCGTCGTGCAGCTTGACATACTTGCCCACCAGGGCGATGGTGCAGTTTTTGCTGCGGGTGGCAATGCGGCTGATCAGGTCCTTCCACTCGGTCAGGTCGCTGGGCGGGGTCTCCAGATGCAGCTGCCGGGCCACCACGTTGGTCAGGCCGGCGGCCTCCAGCATCAGCGGGCACTCGTACAAACTGGGCATGGTCAGGTTCTCGATGACGCAGTCGGGGCGCACGTTGCAGAACATGCTGATCTTGCGCTTGATGTCGGCGCCCACGCTGCCGTCGGCGCGCAGCACGATGACATTGGGGGTGATGCCCATGCCCTGCAGCTCCTTGCAGGAATGCTGCGCCGGCTTGGACTTATACTCGTTGGAGCCGGAAATGTAGGGCACCAGCACCACATGGATGTAGCAGCAGTTTTCCGGGCCCTGCTCCACGCCCACCTGGCGGATGGCCTCCAGGAAAGGCTGGCTCTCGATGTCGCCGGTGGTGCCGCCGATCTCGGTGATGACCACGTCGGCCTCGGTGCTCTTGGCCAGATTATAGATGTAGCTCTTGATCTCGTTGGTGATGTGGGGGATGATCTGCACCGTCTGGCCCAGGTAGGCGCCCTGCCGCTCTTTGTGCAGCACGTTCCAGTAGACCTTGCCGGTGGTCAGGTTGGAATACTTGTTCAGGTTTTCATCGGTAAAACGCTCGTAATGGCCCAGGTCCAGGTCGGTCTCGGTGCCGTCGTCGGTGACGAACACCTCGCCGTGCTGCAGCGGGCTCATGGTGCCGGGGTCGACGTTGATGTAGGGGTCCAGCTTCTGCGAGGCGACCTTCAGCCCGCGGGTCTTGAGCAGGCGGCCCAGGCTTGCCGCCGTGATGCCCTTGCCCAGGCCGGAGACCACACCGCCGGTGACAAAAATATACTTCGTAGCCATAGTTGCACATCCTCCGCATCCAGTATACATACAAAACCATTATACACATACCCGGCCCCCAAAAGCAAGTGCCCGGCGGCGGTTTTTGCCATCCGGGCACAAAATTCCATGCAGGGGGGGGCGGGGCAAGGGGTCACTGCCCCTCCTGCGCCGGGGCGGACATGGCCGGGGCAAAGGCCGCAAAGGCGCTGGGGACCGAATAGGCGGTTTCCAGCTGTTCGGCCGTGGCCCACACGCAGCGGTCCGGCAGGGCGCAGGCGTCGGTCCGGGCAAGGTATCCCTGCATCCGCCAGACCTTGTGGGTGAACACATGCTTTGCCGCGCTCAGCGGCTGCAGGCTGCAAGCGGGCAGGCCCAGCACGGCCAGGGCGTCGGCCAGCTGCGGCGGGGCCAGGGCGCCTTCCAGCAAAAGCGGCTGCCACAGGCCGGCCAGCAGGCCGCGTTCGGGGCGCTTTTGCAGCAGTACGCCTTTGGGCCCATGCACCACCGCCACCGTGAACGCCAGCTCCGGTTTGGGCTTTTTGGCGGGCTTGACCGGCAGCTGCTCCGCCCGCCCGGCGGCACGGCCCCGGCAGAGCGCGGCCAGCGGGCACTGCCCGCACAGCGGCGCGCCGTTTGGCAGGCAGACCAGCGCGCCCAGCTCCATCAGCGCCTGGTTGAAGTCTCCGGGGCGGCCTGCGGGCTGTTCCTCCATCACGCGGGCGGTAAAGCGGCGTTTGGCGGCGGGGCGGGTCACGTCGGCGTCGTCGTTGTCCAGCCGGGCAAACACCCGCAGCACGTTGCCGTCCACCGCGGGCGCGGGCAGCCCGAACCCGATGCTGGCAATGGCTCCGGCGGTGTAGTCCCCGATGCCCGGCAGCGCCCGCAGGGCGTCATAGTCGGCGGGCAGCCGGCCGCCGTACCGTTCGCAGATAATTTTCGCCGCCTTTTGCAGGTTGGCGGCGCGGCTGTAGTAGCCCAGCCCCTGCCACAGCTTGCGCAGCCGTTCCGGGTCGCAGGCGGCCAGGGCGGCGGGGTCGGGCAGCTCGGCCACGAACCGCTTGTAATACGGCACGGCGGCGGTCATGCGGGTCTGCTGCAGCATGATCTCGCTGATCCAGATATGATACGGCGTCGGGTCCTGCCGGAACGGCAGGACCCGACGATGCGTTTCAAACCAGGGCAGCAGAGTTTGTGCGACGCCCGGCATCAAAAGCCGCCGCAGGTGCGGGGGAAGGGCAGCACGTCGCGGATGTTGGCGATGCCGGTCACGTACATGATCAGCCGCTCAAAGCCCAGGCCGTAGCCCGCGTGCTTGACGCTGCCGAACCGGCGCAGGTCCAAGTACCAGTCGTAGTCGCTCTGCTTCAGGCCAAGCTCCTCCATGCGGGCCAGCAGCACGTCCAGCCGCTCCTCGCGCTGGCTGCCGCCGATCAGCTCGCCAATGCCCGGCACCAGCATGTCCGCCGCGGCGACGGTTTTGCCGTCGTCGTTCAGCCGCATGTAAAAGCTCTTGATCTCCTTGGGGTAGTCGGTGACGAACACCGGCTTGTGGAACACCTGCTCGGTCAGATAACGCTCGTGCTCGGTCTGGATGTCGGTGCCCCACTCGACCTTGTACTGGAAGTTGTCGTTGTTCTTTTTCAGGATCTCCACCGCGTCGGTGTAGCTGATGCGGCCAAAGTCGCTGTTTGCCACCAGCTGCAGCCGCTCGATCAGGCCCTTGTCCATGAACTGGTTGAAGAAGGCCAGCTCGTCGGGGCAGTGCTCCAGCAGATAGCGGATGACGTACTTGGTCATGGCCTCGGCGGTGTCCATGTAGGTGTTCAGGTCGGCAAAGGCCATCTCCGGCTCGATCATCCAGAACTCGGCGGCATGGCGGGGGGTGTAGCTCTCCTCGGCGCGGAAGGTGGGGCCGAAGGTGTACACCTTGCCCAGCGCCATGGCCATGGCCTCGGCCTCCAGCTGGCCGGAGACCGTCAGGTTGACCGGCTTTTTGAAGAAGTCCTTGGAATAATCCACCGCGCCGTCCTCGGTTTTGGGGACGTTGGCCAGGTCCAGGGTGGTCACCTGGAACATCTCGCCCGCGCCCTCGCAGTCGGAGCCGGTGAAGATGGGGGTATGCACGTAGGTAAAGCCGTTCTCGTGGAAGAAGCTGTGCAGCGCGTAGGCAGCCTCGCCCCGGACGCGGAACGCCGCGTTGAAGGTGTTGGTGCGGGGGCGCAGGTGGGTCATGGTGCGCAGGTACTCCACGCTCATCCGCTTTTTCTGCAGCGGGTATTCGGGGCCGCAGGGGCCCAGCACGGTGATCTGGTCGGCGTTGATCTCAAAGGGCTGCTTGGCCTGGGGGGTCAGCACCAGCCGGCCGGTGACCTCAAAACTGGTGTACAGGCCGCTTTTGGCGATCTCGGTGTAATTGTCCAGCTTGTCCGCCTGGAACACGATCTGCACCGGCTTGTAGCAGCTGCCGTCGGTCAGCGAGATAAAGCCGATCTTTTTGGAATCGCGCACCGTCTTGGCCCAGCCGCAGACGGTCACCACGGTGCCGTCCGCCGGGGTCTGGCGGTAGAGAGATACGATCTCGGTTCTTTCCATCTTGTCCACTCCTCAAAGTCGGGCGGTCGACCGCCGCCGTTGATTGCTCTATTATAAACTGTTTTCTCTGGAATGTAAAATGTTTTTCCGCCGCGGAAAAACAGTCACAATTTCAGCCCCATCTCCAGCCGCACTTCCCGCCGGGCGGGGTCGTCGTTGGAGTAGCTGTACAGATCGAACCCAATGACCGCAAACCCGCAGCTGCGGTAAAAGGCGATGGCCTCCTCGTTGCAGGTCTGGGTCTCCAGCACTGCCATGCGGGCACCGGCGCGGCGGGCTTCGGCCAGCAGCCGGTCCATCAGCGCGCGGCCCAGGCCCCGGCGGCGGTCGGCTTCCTCCAGCACGCACAGGTTGCTGATGCGGTAGCGGTTGTTCCAGCTTTCGGGCGAACCCTCGCCGATGGCGGCCAGCCGCTGCCCGTCAAAGGCGCCAAAAGCTGCCGGCGCTTCCAGCCAGCTGCCGAACAACTGGTCGGTGAAGGACTTTTCGGCCGGCGGCGCGATGGGCCGCCGGGTCAGGGCAAAGCCGCTTTCGGAAGGGGAGATATCCAGATAACTGCCGGTCACATACCGGGCGGTGAACTGCCAGCCCGCGTAGCGGGCGGGGTCAAGCGGCCGGATCTCCACAGGACCAGCCTCCTTTCGGGGCGGGCACCTTTACGGTGCGCCGCCGGTAGAACACGGTGACGCCGGCAAACGCCAGCACGCCCGCGATGGTGATAAAGACGCCCGCCGCAAGGCCGGGGGTGCGGTAATGCAGCTCGATGGTATGGCTGCCCGGCTCCAGCTCCAGCCCCAAAAAGGCGGTGTTGGCCCGCAGCAGCTCGGCCGGCTGGCCGTCCACCGTGGCGCTCCAGCCCTCGGAGTAGGGGATCTGGATCACCAGCACCTTCGGCTCGCTGACGGTGATCTCGCCGGTCAGGCTGTTGGTGCCCAGCACGGTGTTCTGCAGGCTCTCGGCGGCCAGTGCGTCGCTGCGGGCCGCGACGGTGTCAAAGGTCTGGCACTCCACGTCGATGCGGTCAAAGGTGTAGTACCCGGCGTAGGGCAGCACCACGGTCAGGGTGGTCATGCCCTGCTCGGTATAGCCGAAATTGTAGGCGAAGTCGTGCCGGCCGCAGTAGTACTGGTTGTTGCGCATGGCGTAGTCGATGCGGCCGCTGCCGATGTCCGACACCAGGTTGAGATAGACCTTCTCCTTGCACCAAAAATGGGCGTACTGCTTTTCCATGGCCAGCCGGTCGGCGGGGGCCAGGGCGTCCAGTTCCTCCTGCGTCATGGCGTCCATGGGGTTGGTGGCTGTGTAATCCATGCCCTCCACCACCAGGTAGGTCTCGGCGTTTTGCACCGGCTGCGGGATGGTGAACACGATGCTGCCGCCGTCCTTGGGGGAATAGTAGGTGTTGTCGTCCAGCTTTTCCACGCCGTTCAGCGTGACTTCGGCATCGGGGATCACCACGTCGCCGGCGTCACTGGCGGGGGCCAGGCTTTCCCCGTCGCCCTCCTCCAGCAATACCCCATTCAACAAGGCATCCTGCCGCTGCACCGGGGTCAGCGCCTCGTAATCGCTGCGGCTGATGCGGGTGGCGCTGGTGTAGCCGATGGGCAGCGCGTCGCCGCTGGGATAGGCGCCTACGTTGACGCCCGCCACATCCATGGCAAGCACCGGCTGGGTGTCGTAGCCGTGGGGCATGGTGTTGGTGGCGTCGGTGCCGGTCAGGAAGTATTTGACGCCCAGCAGCGCATCCATCACGCTGCGGCCATGCAGGCCCACATAATTGTATTCCTCCGGGGTGTTGTAGCCGAGTTCGGCCATCCACTGGGAGACATAGCCGTTGTTCAAACTGAAAAAGTAGCTGACGCCGTGCAGGTCCATCAGCATGGCGCTGTTGACGTAGACGTTCATCGAGGTATCGTACCGCCACAGGCTGTCGTCGTCCAGCTGTTTCAGCAGGTTGGTGGGGTTATTCTGGACGGTAGCCTCCCAGGCAAAGCCGGCGGGCTCATACTCGACCAGGGTGGAGCTCTTGTCGGCGCCGTACTGGTAGCCGAGATTGACGACAACGCCCAGGCAGCAGCCGGCCAGCAGCACCCCGCGGGTCACCTTGCGGCCGGCGGCGTCGCCGCTGAGCACAAACACGGCCAGCAGCAGCATCAGCGCCGCGCCCAGCAGGCTCCACTCGCTGCGCACGTCCCGGTTCCAGAAAGCCAGCGCGCAGTATACCGCCATCAGCGCCGAGAGGGTCAGCTTTTCCCGCCCGGTCAGTCTGGTCATGTCGGGGCAGACCCTGGCCAGGATAAAGGCCTCCAGCATGGCAAAGGCCCATACCCAGCGGTTCTGCATGTAAGAAAAGCCGTTCAGGATCTTGCCCGCCCAGGGGGTCATCAGCATGGCCAGAAAAACCAGCCAGGCGGCTTTCAGCACGGTGTTCTGCCGCCGGCGGGCAAACAGGATCATCACCGCCAGGATCGCCACCGCCGAGATGCCGCAGTAGGTGGAATACTCGTCCACCTTGCCCGCGGTGGTCAGGTTGGCGATCAGGTTCCAGTACATGGTAAAGGGATAGCTGGTCACCTGCCTGTCCAGCGAGAACCGGGCGCTGCCGAACATGAACATCGCGGTGGGCAGCATGGTCACCGCCGCCATGGCGATGCCCACCAGGCTGAACCCGACAAACTTGCCTGCCAGCGGCCACAAAGTGCGCAGCTGGCCCACGCCGTAGGTGCGGAAGTATTTGACCACCGCATACAGCACCAGCAAAAGCGCGATCATGTAAAAGAACAAGAAGTTCGACAGCGCCGCCAGCGCGATGGCCGCGATGTACAAAATGGGCCTGCGGCCCTCAAAGATATGGTCCGCCCCCAAAAGCACCAGCGGGAAGCAGTACATCGGGATGATGAAAAACGGCTCGGTCAGGGCGGTCTGCAGCGTCCAGGCGCTGAAGGCATAGGCCACCGCGCCCAGCAGCGTGCCGAACCGGCTGTTTTTGTGGTGCAGGCTGAAGGGCATAAAGGCCAGCCCCGCCAGGTAAACGCGCAGCAGCATCAGAAATTCCAGCAGCTGCTCGCCGTATTGGCTGGGTACGAAGGCGGCCAACAGGTTGAGCGGGTCGCCCATGACGTAATAGCTCAGTGTGGTGACGATGTCGTTGCCGTAGCCGATGCTCATATCCCAGGTGGGGATGGGCGCGCCGGCAACCAGGCAGCGGGCGGCCTCCCGCAGCCAGCGGCCGTAATAGACCAGCGCCGGGTAATGCTGCTTGATGCCGTCGGCATACCAGATGAAGGATTTGCCGTTGGCCGCAAAAATGGCGATCCACACCCCGGCCAGCAGAACGAACAGGGCGGTAAAGGCCAGCCACAGCGTGACGGCGGGGTGGCGTTTGGCAAAGCTGCGGGGCCGCGGTGCGGCGGCTGTGATCTCTCCCATACTCATATTCCTCTCACAGGCTGCCGGACGGGGTGCCGGCAGTGTTTTTGTATCCGGCCGGACCCTGCCGGCCATACCCTGCGCGCCGGGCGTCCGCCCTCTGCACGCAGGAAAGTGCTTTTTGCCTGCCCCCATTATAAGCGCCCGCCCTGCCGGATGCAAGCCTGCGGGGGTGCAGCCCGCTGCTTGACCGCGATTTTACATCGATTTTGCACGCGGCCGGCGGTTTCCGGCCTGCGGCGCATTGTTTTTGGGCGCGGTACATGATACAATATCTTTATATTTGTTCAACGCCGGCCGCGTCTGCGGCCGGGCCAAAACCGTCAGGGGGAGTTATCATGTCCATCCTAAAAGGCTACACCAAGCAGGAGATCAGCTGGATGATGTACGACTGGGCCAACAGCGCGCACTCGGTCATCATCGTCACCATCCTGCCCATCTTTTTCGACTCGGTGGCCGAGCAGACCGCCGACAGCGTTTCCAGCATGAGCACCTGGGGCTACGCCACCAGCATCGCCATGGCCATCGTGGCGCTGTCCGCGCCGTTTCTGGGCGTGTTCGGCGACATTCGCGGCATGCGCAAAAAGCTGTTCGGATTTTTTGTGGGGCTGGGCGTGCTGGCGGTGGCTGGGCTGGCCTTTACGCCCATGATGGACTTTACCTCCTCCACCGACGCGGCGGGGCGGGTGGCCATGTTCGTGCTGGTGCTGTACATCCTCAGCACCATCGGCTTTGACGCCTCCTGCATCTACTACGACGCCTTTTTGACCGACATCACCACCGAGGACCGCATGGACCGGGTCTCGACGCTGGGCTACGGCCTGGGCTACATCGGCGGTTCCACCATCCCGCTGGTGGTGTTTTTGGTGATGAACCTGGTCGGCGTGGACATGCTGGTCTGCCTGGCCTTCATCTTTGCCTTTACCGCCGTGTGGTGGCTGGTGTTCAGCCTGCCGCTGCTCAAAAACTGCCGGCAGAAGGGCGGCAAGCCGTATGAAAAGGGCGATATCGGCCGCAGCATCCGCGGCGTGGGCGCGACGATGAAGGAGATCGGCCGCAACAAGGCGCTGCTGACCTACATCGTGGCCTACTTCTTCTACATCGACGGTGTGCACACCGTCATCAGCATGGCCACCACCTACGGCACCAACCTGGGGCTGGACTCCACCGGCATGCTGCTGGCGCTTTTGCTGGTGCAGGTGCTGGGCCTGCCCTTCTGCCTTTTGTACATGAAGCTCAGCGCAAAATTCGGCGCGCGGGTCATGGTGGGCGTGGGCATCTGCGTCTACATGTTCATCTGCGTGTTCGGCTTCTTTATGCGCAGCCTGTGGCAGTTCTGGCTGCTGGCGGTATTGTGCGCCACCAGCCAGGGCGGCATCCAGGCGCTGTCCCGCAGCATGTACGGCAAGCTGATCCCCGACAAGCAGCGCAGCGGGGAGTTCTTCGGCTTCTTTGACATTTTCGGCAAATTCAGCTCCATCATCGGGCCCACGCTGGTGGGCATCGTCAGCTCGGCAGTGGCAAGCGGCATGCTGGCCGAGCAGGGCCTGACCGCCGCCACCGCCACGGCGGAGCAGATCGACGCCATCAACGCGGCCTCCAGCCCCTACGGCATTTTGTCCATCCTGCTCATCGTCGGGCTGGGCGGCGCGCTCTACTTCTTTGTGCTGCCCAAATACCTCAAAGCCAGCGGCAAAAAGATCTGACCCGCCGGCAGACTGCACACCCCCATGCGGCCGCGCCGGGATGCTTTGTACATTGCATCCCGGCGCGGTTTCGTGTACAATAGGGGCAGGCGGCCCGGCGGCCGCCAGCAAAGGATGGATACACAATGCCCGAAGGATATACCCACGTGCGCACCGCCCGCCGCGCGGCCAGGGCGGCGCGCTATCAGGTGCATTGCCCGGCGGCTTTTGCCATCGGCGCCAACGGCCCCGACGCGCTGTTCTGCTTTGAGGTGTGGAAGCCCGCCCGCAAACGCCGCTATGACCTGCCCGCGCTGGGCAACCGCATGCACGAAGAAAACACCGGCGCTTTTTTGAAAAGCCTGGTCACCCACGTCAGGACCCAGGCCCAGATCGACTACACGCTGGGCTTTTTAAGCCACTATGCCGCCGACACGGTGCTGCACCCCTATGTGGCTGCCCTGTGCCAGCCCGGCATGCCCTACGCCGGCCCCGGCGGCCACGGCTACTTTGAGATCGCGCTGGACACCACGCTGCACGCCGAGGACACCGGCGTTTCGGTGGTGCCGGCGGAGGACACCAGCCCGCTGCTGCCCGGCCCCGACCTGGCCGAGGTGACCGCCCTGCTGCACACCGCCCTGCAGGAGACCTACGGCCTGGACATCCCGGTGGAACATCTGGCCGACGCATTCTACCACCTGAACCGGGTGCGCCGGCTGTTCCCCAGCCGCCACGGCGTCAAGCGGGCGCTGTTCTGGCTGGCGGAGCCGCTGTTTGGCGGGCGGGGGTTCATCACCGGGCACGTCAGCCCGCGGCAGCTGGCCAAAGACCTGCCCGAGACCTGGACCGACCCCTTTACCGGCGAGGCAAAGCAGGGCGGCCCCTTTGCACTGCTGCGCCAGGCCGAAAAGCGCAGCGCCCTGTACATGCTGGGCACGCTGGAATACTGGATGGGCAAAATGCCCGCCGGCCGGTTTTTCCCGCTGCTGGGCAGCATGAGCTACACCGAAGGCCGCCCCACCCCCCAAAGCGACCCCCGCCGCGCGCCGGAAGCCCCGCCGGTGCCGGAGCCGCCCAGCGCGCCTTCCCCCGGGGACGGCGGCCGGGCGTAACAGCGGTATCCCACGCCCGGCGCGGACCAACTGCCGCCCGCGCCGGCGAATATTCAAAAAAACCGAAAAGGAGAACACGATTATGGTACGCATCACCATGCAGAACGGCAAGACCATCGACATCGAGCTGGATCCCAAGGCCGCGCCCCTGACCTGCGAGAACTTCCTCAAGCTGGTCAACCAGGGCTTTTATGACGGCCTGACCTTCCACCGCGTCATCCCCGGCTTTATGATCCAGGGCGGCTGCCCGCTGGGCACCGGCACCGGCGGCCCCGGCTGGCACATCAAGGGCGAGTTTGCCCGCAACGGCGTGCCCAACCCCATCAAGCACACCCGCGGCGTCATCAGCATGGCCCGCGCCATGGACCCCAACAGTGCCGGCAGCCAGTTCTTTATCATGCATGCCGACGCGCCCCATCTGGACGGCGACTACGCGGCCTTTGGGCATGTGGTCTCCGGCATGGACGCGGTGGACGAGATCGCCGACACCCCCACCGACTGGAACGACAAGCCCCGCACCCCGGTGGTCATGGCCACCGTCCGCGTGGTGGAGGACTGAGCCCTTCCGCTGCGGGGGCCTGCATACAGTTATATGGTTTTGCGCGTGCCGGCCGGCACGCCTGACGGGAAAGCCTGCACATCGGGCTTTCCCGCTTTTTTTGCGCGGCGTGTGACTTTTTGGCCCCGGCGTTTGTTTACCCAGGTGAAAGGGCCCAAAAGAGACCGGGCGGCGGCGCCGCCGGACCCGGAGAACAAAGGAGGAACCCCCATTGCCGGAAGTGAATGACAAGGCCATTCTGACACAGCTGACCGGCGACCCGCAGGCAGGGCTGCAGGCGCTGCTGGACGCCTACGGCGGCATGATCTACGCCATTGTGCGCCGCATCCTGCCCGCCGCGCCGCAGGACGCCGAGGAGTGCGCCGCCGACGTGCTGGTGGCCGCCTGGCAGAACGCCGGGCAGCTGGCCGCCCGGCCGGACCGCACGCTGCAGGGCTGGCTGGCATTGACCGCCCGCAACACCGCCATCAACCGTTACCGCAAGCTCAAGCGCACCGCCGGCTGCAAGCCGCTGGACGAGAACCTGGCCGCCGACTGGATGCTGGAACCCCGCACCAGCGACGGCGAGGACTGCATCGCCGAGCTGGTGGCCGCCCTGCCGGAACCCGACCGCGAGATCTTTCTGCGGCGGTACTACTACCTGCAGCCCTGCAGGCAGATCGCCCGCGCGCTGGGGATGCAGGAGCATACCGTCAACGTCCGCCTGTCACGGGGCAGGGCCAGGCTGAAACAGCAGTACCTTGCCCGCATGGACCCCGCAAGCCGAAAGGAGACTGCCCTATGAACCGCGCCGATGAGACCATCCGCCGCCAGCTGGACGAGCTGCCGGCGCCCGATTTTCCCCTTACCCCCGAACAGCAGCAGCAGATCCTGGCCATGGCCTGCCGCAAGGCGGGGGTGACCCCGCGCGCCGCCGCCCCCACAGTGGCGGAAAAGCCCCGCCGCCGGGTGCTGCGCACCGTGCTGATCGCCGCGGCCATCGCCTGCGTGGGCACCGCCACGGTGTTTGCCGCCCCTGCGCTGCTGCGCATGCTGCAGGGCGAGCTGCCGTTTTTCCAGTCCGCCCGGACCCAAAGCCAGGTCAGCGACCCGCTGGAAGCCCCCCGCGGCAGTTACGACGGCGCCCGGCAGCAGCTGGAAGCCTACAACGCCCCGGTGGGCCAGACGGTGGAGTCCGCCGGCATCTCGGTCACGCTGGACAACGTCGCCATGGATGTGTCCGGCATGGATGCGTTCTTTACCATCCGCGGTGGCGACACCGTGCAGGCACTGCTGGACGCCGCCGGCATGGACCCCACCGCTGTGGACTGGGCATCGCTGGGGCTGGACAGCAGTTTCTGGCGCACCACCATGAACGGTGACGAGGCCGCCCTGGAGATCGACCAGGGGGATTACTACCTGAACGAGGACGGCAGCATCCAGCTGTGGGAGCACTACCTGCTGAACACCCTGCCCGCGTGCGACGAGATCACCGTGACCATGACCGAGGACCGCCTGCTGCAGACGGAAGGCGAGTGGACTTTCACCGTCACGCTGGACGGCGCTTCGGTACGGGCCGGCGGCCAGACTGTGGAGGCCGGCAGCTACGACCTGGGGCAGGACATCACCATCACCACCGAAGAACTGAAGGAGTACGGCCAGAGCATCGACGCCAGCCAGCCTATCACAGTACACCGGCCGCTGAACCTGCTTTACCTGTCCTTCGGCCCGCTGGGCGGTAACATCACGGTACAGGTGCCGCAGGAGGGCTACTCGGATCAACAGCTGATGGTGAACGCAGGCATCCCGGCCGAGATGCTCTCCATCACCGACAACACCGGCAAAACGCTGTATGCTTCCTGTGTCCGCGGCTTTGGCGAGACCCAGCGCCGCAACCTGACCCTGCCTGACCCGGCGGCGACCTCCCTCACGCTGACGCCGGTGGTCTGCGACAGGCAGAACAGCCAGGGCGAGGAGCGGACCCTGACCATGGCGGAAATGCAGAACGGCGCCAAGATCGCCACCAGCGAGCTGGGCGGCTACACGGTGCAGAACTTTATGATCCAGGATCATGCCATCAGCTACGAGCTGGTGCCCTACGGCTGGACAGGCGGTGATGCCGGCCAGCTGTACCCCGATGACGAGGGCGTCATCACCATGGTGGAGGAGCAGGCCGACGTGCTCAACGACGACAGCAGCGAGACCTATACCATCTACCGCAGCGGGGCGCTGCACAAGAGCGTTGACCGTGCCACCGGGACCATTACGGTGCGCTACGATTACTACGCCGCCACCAAAGCGGAGCTGGAACAGATCCCCACGTTCCACTACACCTACATCAGCGGTTACTCTCTGGACACCGCCCACGCCGTCACCCTGCCCCTGCAGCCGGTGGAATGACGATCCCCGGCCGGCGGCACACAGCAGCGGGAAAGCCTGTGCATCGGGCTTTCCCGCTTTTTTTGCGCCCTGCCGGGGCGGGGGAGAGGGGCACCCTTGCCCGCCCGGCGGCATATTTTACAGTTTGGATGCAGGTCCGATACATTGCAGCGGCTTTTTGGTGACAAAACCGGGGTAGACTACGATCAAACAGCAAATCCCGCCGCGGCGCGCCGCGCGCGCTGCGGACACAGCCGGGCGCATCCCGGCAGAAAGGCAGGGTCCCCCCCATGACGAGACATACCACCGCGCATACCTACCGCTGCCCGGCCCCGCGCAGAATGGGCGCTTTGGGGCTGACCGGGCTGTTTTTCGGGGTGCTGGCCGCCGCCGTGGGTGGCTTTGCCCTGCTGACGCTGCTGCGGCCCCAGGCGCTGGAGCAGCCCCGCCGGCTGGCTTTGGCGCTGCAAAGCGAGCTGTCCCGGGCGGGCGCCGGCGTGCAGGCCGTCGTGGAGGACGCGGCCAGGCGGCTCCTGCCGGCGGTGCAGGCCCCGGCCGAAACCGCCGCCGCGGAGCAGCCCCTGCCCGCCGGGCAGGAGACTGCCCCCGACCAGGCCGCCGAGACCGAACAGGCGGACCAGACCGGCCAGGCCGCCGCGCCGTCGGGCACGGTAGAGCTGCAGCTGCAAAACCCGGAGCTGCCCAACGGCTGCGAGGCCACCAGCCTTGCCATGCTGCTGACCGCCGCCGGCTGCCCAGCCGACAAGCTGGACCTGGCCGAATGCCTGCCCCGGCAGGACTTTTGGGTGGACGGCAGCGGCATCCGCAACGGCCCCGACCCGGCCGAGGCCTACGCCGGCGACCCGGCCAGCGCCAGCGGCGGCTGGTACTGCCTGGAGGCCCCCGCCGCACAGGCCGGCAACACCTGGGCCCAGTGGGTAGGCAGCAGCGTGCAGGTGACGGCGGTGTCCGGCCTGAGCCGGGCCGAGCTGGAACAGTACCTGCAGGCCGGCACGCCGGTGGCCGCCTGGGTCACGCGGGACTACGCGCCGGTGGAGCGCACCACCCGCTACGGCTGGCAGCTGCCCGACGGCAGCTGGTACTACCCCTGCGACAACCTGCACTGCGTGGTGGTGGCCGGCATGGCCGACGGCTGCTACCAGGTCGCCGACCCGCTGGACGGCTGGCAGCAGGTGGACAGCGGCACTTTCTGGGCCAGCTTTTCCGCCATGGGCAGCCGCGCCCTCATCGCGCAGGGATGAGGGCCGTGCCGGCCCGGAAGGATATTGGCAGGGCAGGGCGCCGCACCCCTCCGTCTGCGCCTGGCGGCGCATCCACCTCCCCTTGCAGGGGAGGCTTTGCGGGCAGCTGCCGTTTGGAAAGGCTCCCCTGTAAGGGGCTGCGGAGTCGAGCGCCGCCTGCGGCGGAGAAAGCTGTTTCTCATGCGGCAAACGGCCGTCACTCCTTTTATTATCGCCTGTTCGGCGATAGAAAGCATAGGATCGCTCTATCTCCGGCCTAAGAGCCGGGCCTGCGGCCCGGTTGGCCTCCGAAACAGCGCCTGCGGGCGCTAGTCGCTCACCGCTCCGGTCTTTACCGCTTCGCGGTAACGCAGCGGTCGCAGAATGCAAGCACGCTTCAGCGTGCGCCGCATGATGCGGGGACCGCAAACCGGTAATGGCGGCGGAGCCGCCTGAGGGGTGCATTGCCGGCTTGAGGAGGAGATATCCTTCAAAATCCGGCACGGCCCACCCGGCATCGGCCCCCTGCGGCAAACGCCAGCCGGTACTGCCCGCCGCAAAACAACACAGCCCCTGCGGTTCTCCATAACGGGGGACCCGCGGGGGCTGTGTGTGATCTTATGCTGTGTTCTGTCAAGAGACCCTGTCCAAGGCGGTTCCCGAAAGCCGGGCTCCGGCCGCTTTCCCAATCGCGGCAAACGCTGCCCGGCGGGCCGTCATTCTTCCGGCAGGTCATCCTCCGGGACGCCGTCCCGGCTGTCATCATCGTCCAGGCTGTCGTCATCGTCGTCCCAGCTGTCGTCATCGTCCCAGCTGCCGTCATCGTCCCGGTCGTCATCCTCGTCCGGCAGGCCAAAGGCCATCAGGTCGGCCACCAGGTCGCCGATCTCGGTGATCTGGCTGGTGCCCGGTTCGGGGAAATCCTCCTCGGCGGCGCCCCAGCTGCTCATCACCGCCACGCAGTAGGGGGCGTCCGAGTAGACGATGGCGGTGTCGTGCAGCGCGCCGTCCCAGTTGCCGTACTTTTTGGCCATCTGCCACTCGCTTTCCAGCATAGGGTGGTCGGCGTCCAAAAACGCCTGCTCCAGCAGCAGGGCTGTGTCGGTGCCTGTCTCAAAATAATCGTACAGCGCCAGCTGGATGTTCTGCATGTCGGCGGCGCTCAGCACCCCGTGGATGCTGGTCTCCACCGTCAGCGCGTCGTCGGGGCGGTCCACCCCCAGCGTCAGCAGAAACTCCGCAAACGGGCCGTAGGCCTCGGCGGGCCAAAGGGTGAACAGCTGCTCGGTGGCGTCGTTGTCGCTGTATGCGATCATGTCGTGCAGCGCGTCGGCGGCGGTCTGGGCCGGGGCGGTGCCGTAGGCGGGCAGCGGGGTGCTCAGGTCCAGTTCGCCGGCTTCGGCCCGCTGGCACAGCCACAGCGCGTAGGGGGCTTTCAGCAGGCTGGCCGCATAGTAGGGCAGGTCGGCGTTGTAGGCAAAGCCATACCCGTCCGACAGGCGGATGCAGCTGACCGAAACGCTGCCCTCGCAGGATTCCAGGTATTCCACCAGGGCGGCCAGGGCCTCGTCGCTGGCGGCGCGGGCGGCCTCCTGCTCGGCCTGCTGCTGCGCGGCGATGCTGCTGGCCACGGCGGCCGGGTCGGGGGTGGGCGACGGCGTGGGTGTGGGGGAAGCCGCAGGCGCGGCGGTGGGGTCCGCCTGGGCTGCGGCGGGCGCGGCAGCGCCGCAGCCGGCCAGCGATGCCAGCAGGGCGGCGGCCAGCGCGCCGGCGGCGAACCGGCGTATGGCGGGGCGGCTTTGTTCCTTCATGATCTGATACCAGCCTTTCCAGCTCCGTGTGCCCCGGGCCGCATCCGGGCAGGGCGGGGACCCGGCCCTGGGCGCGGGCGCAGACGCCCGCCGGAACTGTGACCAGTATAGCGGAGAATTGTATCCGGCTTGCCGCAAAACTGCATCCAACTTGTAAAAAACAGCCGTGCAGATGGCAAAACCGGTCCCGGCCGCGCGGGGCGTGCGGTGGATATCCCTATCATACCGCGCCGCAGGGCCGGCTGCAAGCGGAAGATCCTGCCGGGTCACTCCTTTTTGCCGGTGCGGGTGTCCTGCATCTCGAACCAGAAGGTCGCGCCGTGGCCGGGGATGCTGTTGACGCCAAAGGCGAACCCGTGCTGCTGCAAAATGGCCTTGGTGATGGACAGCCCCAGCCCGGACCCGACCTTGCCCTGATCCTTGCGGGAGCGGTAGTACCGGTCGAACACGTGGGGCAGGTCCTCCGGCAGGATGCCGGGGCCGTGGTCCTCCACCTCCACCCGGCAGCCGCCGGTATGCAGCGGGATGCACCGCAGGATAAAGATGCCGTCCTGGCCCATGTGGTGGGTGGCGTTGCCCAGCAGGTTGTGCAGCACCCGCTCCATCATGTCGGGGTCGGCCTGCACGATGCACTCGTGGTCGGCCTCCAGCTGCAGCGTCCAGCCGTTCTGGTCGCAGACGGCGTCGTAGCGGCCGGCGACCTCAAAGCAGAGCTGGCTCATGTCAAAGGTGACCAGGTTGGGCTTTTCGGCGCCGCTGGACACCTTGCTCAGCTCCATGACGCTGTTGACCAGAGCCGACAGGCGGTCGGTCTCGTCCACAATGATGTTGCACTGCTCGGCGCGGCGCTCGGCGTCGTCGCCGGTGATGTCCCGCACCGTCTCGGCGTAGCCCTTGATCAGCGTCAGCGGGGTGCGCAGGTCGTGGCTGACGTTGGCCAGAATGTCCCGCTCCAGCTGGGCCGAGCGTTTGACCTCGCCGGCCATGTGGTTGAACTCCTGGGCAAGCAGGCCCAGCTCGTCCTTGCGGCGCACGTCCACGTGGACGTCGTAGTTGCCCTCGGCCATCTCCCGCGCGCCGGCGCTGAGCTGGCGCACCGGCCGGGTGAACCACCGGCTGAACACCACCGCAAACAGCACCACCAGCACCAGGATGCCCAGGCCGATGGGCGGCAGCATCTTGGTCAGCACGGTGGCCGCCGTCTCGATCTGGGCCAGGCTGGTAGAGACGATGACCGCGTAATTTCCGTCGGCGGAAAGCCCGCCCACCACCATCTGGCGGTTGCCGCCCGACTCGACGATCTGGTACAGGCTGCCGTCGTCAAACAGCTGCTGGCGCAGCAGGATGGCGATACGGGTGTCCGAGTAGGTCGTTGCCAGGCCGCTCAGCGCGCCCATGCTCTCGTGCAGGATGCAGGGGTAAAGGTTCTCGATGTACTGGATGCTGCGGCAGGTGCGGTCGCTGATGTCGATGCAGGTGTTGTCCACATCCAGGGCGCCGTCCTCAATGTCCTTGTAAAAGCTCTGCCAGAAATCGGCGTTGGCGGTCTTGGTGCCCCACAGGCTGTAGGTGACCAGCGGCGTGTCGCTGGCGTCGATGCGGGTCACGATGGAACCGAGCTTGTTTTCCAGGCTGGTGCGCATGGTGCGGGTGTACTGGGGCTGCAGAAAGTAGGTGATCAGCACCCATACCAGCAGCAGCGTCACCAGCGTGATGCCGCCCAAAAATAAGATCAGCTGCCCCTGCACGCCCAGCAGGATGTTGCTTTTTTTGGCATTTGGACGGGCGCCGGGGCCGGCAGCCTTTGCGCCCGCGCCGCGGCGGGCCGGTAACAGTTTCAAATCGATATGCCTCCCGGACGGTCAGCCGACCGCCAAAATATCACAGCGTATCCGGGTCAAACTTGTAGCCGATGCCCCACACCGTCACGATGTAGCTGCGGCAATGGCCCAGGTGGCTGCGCAGCATCTTGATGTGGGTGTCAACGGTGCGGTCCTCGCCGTAATAGTCGTAGTTCCACACCTTTTGCAGGATCTTCTCGCGCGAGAGGGCGATGCCCTTGTTGCTGACCAAAAACACCAGCAGGTCAAACTCTTTGGGCGTCAGCGAGCATTCCTGCCCGGCCACCTTGACGGTATGGCTGGCGGTATCGATAAACAGGTCGCCAAAGCTGTACACGCTGCCGGTGTCCTCGGCCTTGGGCATGGTGCGGGACAAGACCGCCTTGACCCGTGCCACCAGCTCCCGCGGGGAGAAGGGCTTGACCACATAGTCGTCGGCGCCGCTTTCCAGCCCGGCCAGCTTGTCGTATTCCTCGCTGCGGGCGGTCAGCATGATGACCGGCGTCATGATCTTGCGGGTGCGCATCTCCCGCAGGCAGGTCATGCCGTCCATAAACGGCATCATGATGTCCAAAATCACCAGGTCCACGCTCTCGCCCGCCAGGGTGGACAGCGCGGCGGTGCCGTCGCCGGCCTCCAGGCAGGTAAAGCCGGCGTGCTGCAGATGCTCGCGGATCAGGTCACGGATGCGCGGTTCGTCATCAACGATCAAAATCTTTGCCATATCTGCCCCTCCTTATGGGAAAAACCAAAACCGGCGGCGCCGCTGCAGGCACGGCCTGGCCGGTGCGCGGCGCTGACGGGCGGCCCCGGCCGGGACCCGGCCCGCCGCCCTTGGGGTGTCTCTGAAAAACTTTTATCCGATACACCCGATGATGCTATAATACCATATTATCCGCGAGGTATGGCTGTTTTGTGAAATGTTTCTGAAACTTTTTCACACATTTTACCCGCCTGCGGCCGCCCGCCTGCGCGGGGCGGTTGCCAGCGGGCGGCGTTCGCGCTACAATATACGGTGACCAAACCATATTCCTTTTCTGCGGCTGCGGCCGCAGCCCCGCCCGTACCGGGCGGAAATACAAGAGAGGGGAAGCCGAAATGATCGCTGCCGTACTGCTTGCCTGCGCGGCGCTGGCCTGCGCGCTGGCGCTGTTTTTGATCTGCCCGGCCTTTGGCCGCAGGGCGCTGCGCGCGCCCTTTGCGGGGCGCAACTATGCCCACCGGGGCCTGTTTGCCCGGGACCAGTCCACGCCGGAAAACAGCCTGCCCGCCTTTGAGGCAGCCGCCAAAGCCGGCTACGGCATCGAGCTGGACGTGCAGTTTACCAGCGACCGGCAGCTGGTGGTGTTCCATGACGACACGCTGGACCGCATGACCGGCGTCCACGGCTGGGTGCGGGATTTTGCCTGGCAGCAGGTGGGGGCGCTGCCGCTGGCCGGCACCGGGTACCACCCGCCGCGGTTTGCCGACGTGCTGGACACGGTGGCCGGCCGGGTGCCGCTGATCGTCGAGATCAAAAGCCGGCGGGAGTACACCGGCGCCTATCTGGACGCGCTGTGCCGCGCCGTGCTGGACGCGCTGGCGGGGTACAACGGCCCCTACTGCATCGAGAGCTTTGACCCCCGCGTGGTGCGGCGCATCCGCAAATTTGCCCCCGGCGTGCTGCGGGGCCAGCTGGCCGACTGCACCCAAAGCTACCGGGACGAGGGCGCCAACCCCCTGCACGCCTTTGTGATGAGCCACCTGCTGGGCAACTTTTTGGGCCGGCCGGACTTTATCGCCTGGTGCCCGGCCCCCCGCAACGGCGCGGTAAAGCTGGCAAAGGCCCTGGGCGCGATGATGGTCTACTGGACCGCCCTGCCCACCGACGACACCGCAACGCTGGAGGCGGACCACGACGCGGTCATCTTCCAGTGGTATGCCCCGGCGGCAAAGTACCGGCCGTAAGCGCCCTTACCCCTGGGGCAGACCGGTAAAGTCGTGGTTGACGATGTCCACCAGGCTGAACTGCCCGTCCTCGTACTCGAATTTTAAGATGCAGCAGTTGTACAGCCGGGTGTGCAGCTCCACCTTCTGGTTCTGCTCCCAGTAACGCATAAAGGCCCGGCAGGCCCCGCCGTGGCTGACCGCCAGCACGCACCGGTGGTCCGGCCTGGCCATGATCCCGCCCAGCGTGTCGGCCATGCGCCGGCGGACCTCCAGCTCGCCCTCGCCGCCGTAGTAGGTCTTGAAAAAGTCGCCGTAGGGCAGCGGCGGGTTCAGGTCCTCGCTCTCGCCCTCGATCTTGCCGAAATGCCACTCTTTCAGCCCTTTCAGGCGGGTGTAGGGCAGGTCGGTGACCAGCTCCAGCGTGTCGCAGGCGCGCTCCGACGTGGAGGAATAGGCGTGGTCGAACACGATGCCGCGGCTGCGGAAGTATTCGCCCGCCACCCTGGCCTGGGCGATGCCCAGCTCGGTCAAAGGCGAATCGCACCAGCCCTGGATCTTGTGCCGCAGGTTGAACACCGTCTGGCCGTGGCGCATCAGATAAAGGATCTTTTTCATAACGATTCCCGCTTTCTCGCGCTTTCTTTTCGCTTGTGCAGGCCGCCTGTGTGCCCCGGCTCAAAACGCCGGGCGGGCGGAAATTGACGACCGCCGCGCAGGGCCGGCCTGCGCCTTTATCCTAATCCCCGCCGCCGGCGCTGTCAAGCCGGGCGGGGCGCGCCGCAAAGGAGGCCGCCATGGCCCTGTACCTGCAAGAATTCCGCTTCCCGGACAAGGACGCCGAGTGGCGTTTTTTCACCGCCCAGCGCATGACCTGCTACGACAGCTTCTATCCCTTCCAGGTGCTGTCCGACCGGGGGCTGGGCCGGCTGGAGTTTGCGCCCGTCACCATCCTGTACGGCGGCAACGGCTGCGGCAAGACCACCGCGCTGAATATTATGGCTGAAAAACTGGGCCTTGCGCGGGACGCGGCCTTCAACCGCACCGCCTTTTTCCCTGACTACCTGCGGCTGTGCGATGACGGCGGCGCGGCCCCGCCGGAGGGCAGCCGCATCATCACCAGCGACGACGTGTTTGCCTGGATGCTGGACCTGCGCGCGTTGAACGACGGCATCGACCGCCGCCGCGAGGAAGTTTTTGCCGAGTATGCCGACGCCCGCTACGCCCATTTCCAGCTCCACTCGCTGGAGGATTACGAGCGGCTGAAGCAGGTCAACGCCGCCCGCAGCAAGACAAAGTCCCGCTACGCCCGCAGCCGGCTGATGGGCAACGCCCGCACCCGCTCCAACGGCGAGAGCGCCTACCTCTACTTCACCCAAAAGATCACCGAGAACGCCCTCTATCTGCTGGACGAGCCGGAAAACAGCCTGGCCCCCGCCCGCCAGCTGGAGCTGGCCGGCTTTTTGCAAGACGCGGCGCGGTTTTTCGGCTGCCAGCTGGTCATTGCCACCCACTCGCCCTTTCTGCTGGCGATGCAGAGGGCGAAGGTCTACGACCTGGACGCCGACCCGCCCCGGCCCCGCCGCTGGACCGAGCTGGAAAACGTCCGCGCTTACCGGCAGTTTTTTGCCGACCACGCCGCCGAGTTTGAAACGGACTGACGCCCCCGCCGGCCCGCCCGCCATGCCAAAGGAGAACGCCCCATGCGCCACACAAACGAGACCATCGCCGCCGAGACACTGACCGGCAGCCTGCGCGGCGAGGAATACGCCGACTGCACCTTCACCCGCTGCCGCTGGCAGGACCTGCGGGTCGAAAACTGCAGCTTTGCAAACTGCACCTTTACGGGCTGCCAGTGGTCCGGCGTGGTGTTCAGTTTTACCCAGATGCGGGAGGGCCGGTTTACAGGCTGCGCCTTCCGGGGCATTGCCTGGGGCGGCCTGCAGGGCAAAAGCGCCCTGGCCCGGCCGCTGGCGGCGGCCGAAAACTGCATGTTCCAGTATAACGACTTTTCCGGCATGGCGCTGGCGGGGTTCGACTTTTCCAGCTGCCAGTTCCGGGACTGCCGGTTTGACAGCTGCAGGCTGACCGGCGCTGACTTTAACGGCGTCCGCCTGGGCGAGAGCCAGTTCACCCGCTGCGCGCTGGACAGGGCCGATTTCCGCGACGCCCAGGGCTATGTCATCGCCCCGGCGGACAACACGCTGAAAGGGGCAAGGTTCAGCTTCCCCGACGTGGTGCGCCTTTTGGACGGCACCGGCATCAAGATCGAATAAGCACACAAAACCGCCCCGCCGGGTGCAGCTGCTGCCCGGCGGGGCGGTTTTTCCTGATCTGGTCGGATTGGTTTTGCCCGGCCCGGCGCTCCTGCCCCCGCGGGACAAACAAGGGGCGGCGGGGGTCAGCCCCTTGCGCCGTAATCCCGCGCGCCGTAGATGGCGGTGCCGATGCGCACGATGGTGGCGCCCTCGCGGATGGCGGCCTGGTAGTCGCCGCTCATGCCCATGGACAGGGTGTCCGGCAGCGCGGCGGCGTAGTGCCGCTCCTGCAGGCGGATCAGCAGCGTACGCATTTGGGCAAAAAAGGCGCGGGTCTCGTCGGGGGCGGCGTCGGCGGGCGGGATGGCCATCAGCCCCCGCAGCCGCAGATGGGTGGCGGCCTCGGCGGCGTCGGCCAGCGCCCACAGCGCGTCGGGCGACACGCCGCTTTTGCTCTCCTCGTCGCCGATGTTGATCTCGATCAAAATGTCCTGGGTGACGCCCAGCCGGGCAGCGGCCGCTTCGATCTTGTCCAGCAGCCGCTGGCTGTCCACGCTCTCGATCATGGCGGCGCGGCCCACCACCTTGTTGACCTTGTTGGTCTGCAGGTGGCCGATAAAATGCCCCGGCTTGCCCAGATAGGCCCCGGCGTCGGTCTTTTCCACCAGCTCCTGCACGTGGTTCTCGCCAAACAGGTCGATGTCCAGCGCGGCGCTTTCGCGCACCTCCTCCACCGTGCGGGTCTTGCAGGCTGCGCACAGCAGCACTTCGGCCGGGTCGCGGCCGGCGGCGCGGGCGGCGGCCGCCATGTTGGCGCGGATGGCGGCCACGGCTTCGGCCATCTGCTGTTTGGTTGCCTGGGTTGCCATAGTTTTCTCCTCCCGAAACGGCCCTGCGCCCGCAAAGGGCAGGGCCGGAAAAGATCTCAGGGTGTATCGGATAAATCAAAAGTGCCGAAAAATTCGCGAAAAAGTGGCGAATACAAGGCGCGAGGCCGCAGCAATACTTGGTGTATGGCAAGGCCCCGCAACGCAGCAGGCGCTGCTTTTTAGTAGAATTAGACGGTGCTGGGGATTTGTCAGATACACCTTAGAATTTCTGGTAGACGGCGCGCTCGCCGCCGATGTATTTGGGCCGGCAGCGGGCGCACAGGATATGCGCTTTGCCGATGTGGTCCAAACTCAGCCGCACCGGCACCGCCACCCGGCGCAGGTGCATGCCGATCAGCGTGCCGCCGATGTCGATGCCCGCCCCGGCGCGCACCTCCTCCACCAGCACCGGCTCGGCAAAGGCCTGCCAGCAGTTGGTGGCCCAGCTGCCGCCGGCGTGGGGCTGGGGCACGGCGTTGACCTGCTCATAGCCGTACTGTTCGGCCGCGGCCCGCTCCAGCACGATGGCGCGGTTCAGGTGCTCGCAGCACTGGGCGGCCAGGTAGATGCCGCGGGCCTTCAATGCCGGCAGCACGCCGTCCAGCACGGCTTTGGCGGCCTCCATGCTGCTGTCTTTGCCGATGTGCCCGCCCACGATCTCGCTGCTGGAACAGCCGATGACAAAAATGTCGCCGGCTCTCAGGTTCGCCGCGTTCAAAAGTTCCTCCACCGCCTGGCGGGACTGGCGGGAGATCTCAAACAATGTTTCCTGCTCCATGCAAAAGCCTCCTTCCGGCCATGTGCCGATGCGGGGCGGCGCCGCGCCGTCCCGCTGAAACGATCATATAAAATGCGCGCACTGCGCGCTCAGATCAGATACAGCCCCACCCAGGCCGCCGCGCCGCCGAAGGCCAGCCCGGCCAGCACGTCGCCGGGATAGTGGACGCCGCTCAGCACCCGGGTGACGGCAATGACCAGCGCCAGCGCGCCCGCCGGGACGCCCAGCGGCGGCCAGACGTACCAGGCCGTCACCGCGATGCCCGCCGCCGAGAACGCGTGCCGGCTGGGCATGCTTTTGCCCCTGGTATCCTTGGGGAACAGCGGCGGCTGGCCGAACGCCTCGTAGGGGCGGGGGCGGTCGATGGCCGCCCGCAGCGCGGTGCCCAGCAAAAACACCGCCGCCGGCACCAGCACCGCCCGCAGCAGGCGGGTGTCCCCCTGCCAGGCCAGCCAGGCCAGCAGCCCGGCATACAGCAGGTACACCAGCGCCACCGATGCCTGCGCGGCCAGTTGGATGCCCCGGCAAAGCCGCGGATGCGCCCGCAGCCGGGCCAGCATGGCCGAGTAACGCTGTGCAGTCATCAAGTGCGATTCCTCCGTCTGTTTCTTGCGCTGATTACAGCATAGCACCCCCGCCCGGCCTTGTCAAACCGGGCGCGCTGTACTTGCGCCCGCCGCCGCGACTGCGTATAATAAAATGGAAAAGCGGCCGGGCCTGTCCGGCGGCGGCCGGCCTTCGGCCGTAAACTCTGCCAAAAACGAGGTACCCGTTTTGTTTGAATTTGCCAATTTCCTGCTGCTGGCGCTGTTTGCCGCCGCGGCATTTGACGCTGTGACCGCGCTGTACGCCGCCCCCGGCCGGGGGCTGGCGCGCATCCGCGCGGCCTTTGCGCACCGGTGGACCGCCGAGCATTTCCTGTTCGGCGGCTGGGGCGCCGCCTGGCGCGAGAAAGCCGGCGGCTGGCTGTTCGCCGTCGGCCTGGCCGCCTACGAGTTCACCGTCTGCTTCTGCAACAGCATGGCCCGTGTCCAGTGGGACTGGGTGCAGGGCAGCCTGGCCCCGGTGCTGGACTGGACGGCCTTCCTCTGCTTCGGGGCCAAGATCCTGCTGGGCACGCGGTACACCTGGCGGTCGCTGGGGGTGGCGGGCTGCCTGTACTTTATCGGGTGGTGGACCTACTTCAACAGCCAGAACATCTGGTGGATCGGCATCATCCTGGCGGTGCTGGCCGCCAAGGGCACGGCGCTGAAAAAGCCGCTGCGCGCCTACCTGGGCGCGGGGCTGTGCGGCGTGGCGCTGACCGTCGGGCTTTACTATGCCGGGCTGATCCCCGCCGGCTCCGGCAGCGAGCGCGTGGGCGAGGTGCGGGGCACCTTCGGCTACGGCCACCCCAACACCTTCGGCGGGCTGGTGTTCGGCCTGACCATGGCTTACGCCATGCTGCGCGCCGGAAAAATGCGCTGGCGGGACATTGCCGTCGTCGCCGCGTCGGGCGTGTTCTTGTGGGTGGGGCCTGCGTCCCGCTCGGCGGCGCTGTGCGCGCTGCTGCTGGCGGCGGTGCTGGCCGTCCACAAGCTGCGGCCGCGCCTGCTGGCCGGCCGGGCGGTGCCGGGGCTGGGCGCCGCCTTTGTGGCGGCGCTGGCGGCGGTCAGCTTTGTGCTGCCGCTGTTTTTGGTCAAGACCGGGCCGTGGAACAACGACTTTGGCCCCGCCTGGATCGCAGCCATCGACAACGCCCTGACCAACCGCCTGTCCCTGACCTGGAGCGCCTACTGGCTGCTGGACGTCAAGATCGCCGGGCAGGTGCTGGACGCCTGGCCTCCGCTGGACAACTCCTTTGCCTTTGCGCTGTACCAGTTTGGCCCGGTGGTGCTGGCCATCCTGCTGGTGCTGCTGGCCGCGGCGCTGTGGGGCCTGGCAAAGACCCGCCGGTACCCGGAGTTTCTCTGCCTGGCGGTCATGCTGGTCTACGCCTATATGGAGTGCCAGAGCTTCCACCTGACCACCGACCCCGCGGCGCTTTTGCTGTGCGGCGCGGTCTACGCGCTGCCGCCGGACCGCTGGCCGGCGCTGGACGCCGCCCCGCCGGAACACGGCGCGGCGGGGGAGGGCACGGCATGAAAACGCTGTACCTGATCGGCGGCGCCATGGGCGTGGGCAAGACGGCCGCCTGCCAGCAGCTCAAGCGGCTGCTGCCGGACTGCGTTTTTCTGGACGGCGACTGGTGCTGGGACGCCGACCCCTTTGTGGTTACGCCGGAAACGCAGGCCATGGTGCAGGACAACATCTGCCACCTGCTGAACAATTTCCTGCACTGCAGCGCCTACCAAAATGTGGTGTTCGGCTGGGTGATGCACCGGCAGGACATCCTGGACACACTGCTGGCCCGGTTGGACACGGCGGGCTGCCGGGTGGTCTGCGTTTCGCTGGTCTGCACGCCGGAGGCTCTGCGCGCCCGGCTGCAGGGGGATATCGACCGCGGCCTGCGCCGGCCGGACGTGCTGGCGCGCAGCCTGGCCCGCCTGCCGCTGTACGCGGCGCTGGACACCCGAAAGCTGGACACCACCCGCCTGCCCCCCCGCCGGGACCGCCCGCGCTATCGCCGCACTGTGACCGGCCGGGCAGAGACAGCCGACCATAACAAGGACCGCCGCCCCGCGGCCCTGCCTTTTGAACCGGCAGGCTGCGGGGCGGCGGTTTGTTTGGGGCGGCCGGGGCGGGGGGAGCTTGCGGGCCCCGTGCCCCGGCCGGGAACGCTTGCGTTTGGGGTGGACGCCGCGGAGCCTGCTCAATCCACCGGCCACACGCCGGCGTCGGTCAGGTCTGCCGAGACCTCGGTCTCCTCCGCGGCCGCGTCGGCGGACGCCTGGGCACTGCCGGCGTCCGTTGTGCCGGACACTGCCTGGGCGTCGCTTTCCCCGGCCGCGGCGGTCTCCTCGGCGGGCGGGGCGGTCCCGGCGGCGGCTTCCTCGGCGGCGGCCTGGGCTTCGGCCAGCGTCTGCGCGGCCGAAATCAGCCCGCTGACCTCGCCGGAGGGCTTCTCCAGCAGGTAAGCGCCCACCGCCTTGCCCTTGTAGACCAGCAGCACGCAGTAGGTGTCCTGCTCGCCGTCGGACAGGGCGGGGCAAAGCACCGTCCATTTTTCCACCGTCTTGCCCTTGTAGTCGGCCAGGGTCATGCCGCTTTCGCCCACCACCTGGTCAAAGGCGGTAAAGCTGTCGTCCCAGGTTTTGGGGATCTTGACCTTATCCACCGCGGCGGTGGCCAGGTCCACCTCGAACCCGTGGCCGGTGAAAAACGCGGCGATGTCCTGGGTGGTCTCGATGCCCGGCTCCGCGTCGGCGCCGGCCGTCACCGTCCCGCCCGTAAAATGCACCGCCGCCGTGATGGCCCCCGCCAGGCAGACCCCGCACAGCGCCAGCGCGCCGGCCTGGCGCAGCCCCGGCTTTGTCATGGTAAACAGAAACATAGTGCCGCCCCCTTGGCTGTTGATTGGCAGCACCGTTGCCCCGCACCCTTTGCGCCGGGCCTGCCGCCGTGTTCAACACAAGGGTATGCGGCGGCGGGCCGGGGTATGCCTGGGGCGCTGCGAGCAGATCCCCCGCATGGCAAGGGAACAGACGCGGCCGACGTTACCCGGCTTTCCGCCGGGCGTATTGGCGGTACAGCGCGCACAGCTGCTGCCCCGCGGCGGCGATGCTGCGCGCCTCGGCGGCGGCGCGGCCCTCTGCGCCCAGCCTTGGCCAGGCCCCGCCCAGAATATCGCCGACGGCGGCCCGGAATCCCGCCGTGTCCCGGCGCTTGAGCACCTGCTTACCGTCGGTCAGCCAGCCCTGGTACACCGGGATGTCCCGCACCACCACGGGGATGCCGCAGGCCAGGGCTTCCAGCACCACAATGCCCTCGGTCTCCTCGTGGCTGCAAAAGGCGAACACGTCGGCGCCGCAGTAGGCGTCCCGCAGTTCGGCCTGGCTGACATAGCCGGGGAAGCGCAGGTTGGCCGGCGCCTCGGCAATGGCGCGGCGGACGGCGGCGGGGGTCAGCGCCGGGTCGGTGTAGCCGAACCAGAAAAATTTCACCTCCGGCATGGCGCGGGCCAGCTCGATAAAATCCAGGACACCCTTGCGCACAAAGTAGTGCCCGGCGCAGATCACCACCGGGTCGCTGTCCGCCAGCCCGTACGCCCGGCGGAAGGCGGCCCGCCGCCCGGCGTCCGGGGCAAAAAAGGCGGTGTCCACGCCGTTGGTCAGGGCGCAGACCGGGCGCTTTAAGCGGTAGCCGTCCAAGATCTGTTTGGAGTAGGGGGTGGGGGTGATGACAAGATCCCCCAGCCCGTAGCAGAAGCGGAGCCACTGCTTGAACAGCGGCGCCGCCAGGTTGGAGCCGGGGAAAGAGTCCCGGAAATCCTGCATGGTGGAGTGGCCGTAATAGACCACCGTCTCGCCCCGCAGGCGGGCGCGCAGCGCGGCGAACACTGCGTCGGGCAGCACGGTGTTGATGTGCACCGCGTCGGCGTGGCCCTGCCAGCCTTCGGTCACGGTAACGCCGGCCTGCTCCAGCATGGCTTTCTGGTGATAAAACGCCTGGCCCACGCCGCTGCGGCCCACCAGTTTCAGCGAACCATTGTACAAATGCACGCGCATGATCGTTACCTCCACAGTCCCAGCAGCTGCTGGAACAAAAGCGTCAGGCCCAGGCTGTACAGCGCGATGGAAAAGGGCTTGCACAGCAGGATGATGGCGGTGTACAGCTTCCAGCTGATCTCGGTGGTGCCGGCCAGGAAGCAGAGATAGTCGTCCGGCGCCACCGGGATAAAGATCAGGAAGGCGAACCACCGGGCAAAACGGTTTTTCTCGCCAGCCCAGCGGTCGTATTTGTCGATGAGCGTTTGGGGGAACATCCGGTACAAAAGCGGCCGGCCGCAGCTGCGGGCGATGGCAAAGGCCATCAGGCTGCCGATGCAGATACCCGTGTAGTTGTACACAAAGCCCATCCAGGGGCCGAACAGCACCACCCCGGCCAGGCAGCCCAGGCCGCCTGGCAGGATGGGCACCACCACCTGCACCGCCTGGAACACCACAAACACCGCAGGCCCCGCGGGGCCAAAGCCGTCCACAAAGCTGCGCAGCGCCTGCTGCGAGGAGAGAAGCCCCTGCTGCCAGAACCAGATCCCCAGCGCCACGCAGGCCGCCAGCCCCAGCACCGAGGCCGCCTGCATCCATTTCATCGGCATTGATTTCGTCATCCTGTCCTCCGTTGCATCTGTTTTGTGTCAGGCGGGGTCACCGCCCGGCGGGGACCAGCCCGCGCCGGACCGTCCGCCGGTCGGCGTCGGCCCTGGCCAGGCAGGCTTCGCGGTAAAGCGCCTCGGCCCGCTGGGCAAACTGCGCGGCCGAAAATTCCTGCGCGGTGCGGGCGGCCCGCCCGCCCATGGCGCGGCGCAGCCTCTCGTCGGCCAGAAGGGCGGCCAGGGCGCTGTCCCGCCCGGCGGCGGTGGCGTACTGCCAGCCGTCCACGCCGTTGGTCACCACGCCGTCCAGGCAGGGGTCGGCCCGGCAGACCAGCGGCAGCCCCGCGGCCATCGCCTCAAAGTAGGTCAGGCCCTGGGTCTCGCTCTGCGATGCGCTGACAAACACATCGCCCATGTGGTAGAAAAGCGGCACCTCGGCGGGCGGCACCATGCCGGCAAACACCACGGCCGGGGCGTCCAGCCCCATAGCTGCGGCCAGCTGGCGCAGGCGGGGTTCGTCCGGGCCGCCGCCGGCCAGCAGCAGCGTCACCGGGGCGCCGCCCAGCGCGGCGCGGCTTTCCAAAAGCTCGTCGATGGCTTTTTCGCGGGCAAGGCGGCCCACATACACCAGCACGGCATTGCCGGCGGGGATGCCCAGCGCCTCCCGGCGGGCCGCCAGCAGGGCGGGGGACGGCTTTGCGGCAAAGCGGTCCAGGTCGATGCCGGTGGGGATGACGCGCACCGGCCGGCGCACGCCGTAGCCGTCCAGCAGCCGCTGCACCTTGGCACTGGGGGCGATGACCGCGTCGGTCCGGGCCAGCACCGCGCGGGTAAAGCCCTTGACCAGCAGCCGGCCCCAGCGGCGGCTGGGCGAAAAGTAGTGGGTGTAATCCTCGTAGACGGTGTGGTAGGTGTGCACAAGCGGCGCGCCGCAGGCCTTGGCGATGCGCCGCGCCAGGCCGAAGGTGGAAAACTCGCACTGGCTGTGCACCACGTCGGGGCACCAGGCGATCAGCTGGTTCAGCGGCGAGGACAGCGCCGGTACGCGCAGCCGCGCGCCGGGGTAGATGTGCCCCGCATCCAGCGAGCCCACCGCGTAGACGCCGTCGGCCTGCCAGCCGCGGCTGCCGCCCGAAAGGGTCAGCACGCGCACCTCGTGCCCGCGGCGGGTTAGCTCCCGCCGCAGTGTCAAAATGGACGTGACCACGCCGTTGACGGCGGGCGCGTACCAGTCGGATGTGATCAGGATCTTCATGGCAAATACCTCAAAAGCAGGCTGCCGCCGCCCGGCGGGGCGGCAGGGAAAGCCTGTGTGTATCATTGGCTTTGTCCATGGAAACGAAACACCCCGCCCGGATTGAGCAGGGCGGGGCAATTTTTACAGTTTGGTAACATTTAGCCTGTCCCGCGGGCCGCGCCGCCTGCCGGAAACACAAAAGCCGCCGCCCCCTCCAAGGCGAGGGAGCGGCGGTTTTTATCGGGTTGTATAGCCGGGCAGGCTCAGGCGTTGGCCTGGGCGGCAGCGACGGCGCAGGCGACGGTCATGCCGACCATCGGGTTGTTGCCGGCGCCGATCAGGCCCATCATCTCGACGTGAGCCGGGACGCTGGAGGAGCCGGCGAACTGGGCGTCGCCATGCATACGGCCCATCGAGTCGGTCAGGCCATAGGAGGCCGGGCCGGCCGCGACGTTGTCCGGGTGCAGGGTACGGCCGGTGCCGCCGCCCGAAGCGACCGAGAAGTACTTCTTGCCGTTCTCGATGGCCCACTTCTTGTAGGTGCCGGCCACGAGGTGCTGGAAGCGGGTCGGGTTGGTGGAGTTGCCGGTGATCGAAACCTCGACGCTCTCATGCTTCATGATCGCGACGCCTTCGAGCACGTCGTTCGCGCCATAGCACTTGACGGCGGCGCGCTCGCCGTCGGAGTAGGGGGTCTCGCTGACGATGGTCAGTTCGCCGGTCTTGAAGTCAAAATCGGTCTTGACATAGGTGAAGCCATTGATGCGGCTGATGATCATGGCGGCGTCCTTGCCCAGGCCGTTCATGATGACGCGCAGCGGGGTCTTGCGGACCTTGTTGGCGGTGCGGGCGATGCCGATCGCGCCTTCGGCAGCGGCGAAGGATTCGTGGCCGGCCAGGAAGGCGAAGCAGTGGGTGTCCTCATGCAGCAGCATCGCGCCGAGGTTGCCGTGGCCCAGGCCGACATGGCGCTGCTCGGCGACCGAGCCGGGAACGGTGAAAGCTTCAAGGCCTTCGCCGATGGCGGCGGCGCAGTCGGCGGCGTTCTTCAGGCCGCGCTTGACGGCGATGGCGGTGCCGAGGGTGTAAGCCCAGACCGCGTTATCAAAGCAGATGGGCTGCACGCCGCGGATGATCTTGTCACAGTCGATGCCTTTGGCAAGGAGCATTTCGTTGCAGGCGTCCAGAGATTCGAGGCCGTTGGCTTTCAGGCACTCGTTAATTTTGGGCATGCGGCGCTCCTGAGATTCAAAAGTAGCCATGGATGATACCTCCTTCTCTTATTCCTCGCGCGGGTCGATCCATTTGACCGCACCCTGCTCGGCGCTGAACCGGCCGTAGGTGCCGATGTTCTTCTCGTAAGCGGTCTGGGCATCCACACCGTGGCGGATGTCTTCCATCATCTTGCCAAGGCGGACAAACTGGTAACCGATGACCTGGTCGTCCTTGTCGATGGCAGTCTTGAGGATGTAGCCCTCGGTCAGTTCGAGGTAGCGCACGCCCTTCGCCTTGGTGGAGAAGATGGTGCCGGTCATGCTGCGCAGGCCCTTGCCCAGGTCGTCAAGACCCGCGCCGATGGGCAGGCCGTCCTCCGAGAAGGCGGTCTGGCTGCGGCCATACACGATCTGCAGGAACAGTTCGCGCATCGCCACGTTGATGGCGTCGCAGACAAGGTCAGTGTTCAATGCTTCAAGGATGGTCTTGCCGGGCAGGATCTCGCCGGCCATAGCGGCCGAGTGGGTCATGCCGGAGCAGCCGATGGTCTCAACAAGGGCTTCTTCAATGACGCCGTTCTTGATGTTCAGGCTGAGCTTGCAGGTGCCCTGCTGCGGGGCGCACCAGCCCACACCATGGGTGTAGCCGCTGATGTCCTCAATTTTGTACGCTTTTACCCATTCGCCCTCTTCCGGGATGGGCGCCGGGCCGTGCTTGGGGCCTTTGGCGATGGGGCAC
>DWWX01000026.1 GCA_019119495.1 Candidatus Gemmiger stercorigallinarum
TCATTCCCGACTGCAAAATCACGGGCGAAGTGCTCATCGACGGCATCGATCTGTACGGCGCAGTGGACATCAACGTCCTGCGCAAGCGGGTGGGCATGGTGTTCCAGAAGCCCAATCCCTTCCCCATGAGCATCTATGACAACATCGCCTACGGCCCCCGCACCCACGGCATCCGCAGCAAAGCCCAGCTGGACGAGATCGTCGAGCGGTCGCTGCGCGGCGCCGCCATCTGGGACGAGGTCAAGGACCGGCTGAAAAAGTCCGCCCTGGGCATGTCCGGCGGCCAGCAGCAGCGTCTGTGCATCGCCCGCGCCCTGGCCGTGGAGCCGGAAGTCCTGCTGATGGACGAGCCCACTTCCGCCCTGGACCCCATCTCCACCAGCCGCGTGGAGGAGCTGGTCATGGACCTGAAGAAGGACTACACCATCGTCATCGTCACCCACAACATGCAGCAGGCCGCCCGTATCTCGGACAAGACCGCCTTCTTCCTGCTGGGCGAGCTGGTGGAGATGGGCCCCACCGAGCGCCTGTTCGCCACCCCGTCCGACAAGCGCACCGAGGATTACATCTCCGGCCGCTTCGGCTGATTCGGATACTTATTTTACATAAGGAGGATTCATCCTATGGGATACAGCAGCCGCAAAGAGTATGACGCCGCCCTGCTGGAGCTGGATACCATGCTGGCCCGGATGGGCCACGCCGCAGGCAACGCCATCGGCAGCGCGCTGGAGGCGCTGCGCACCGGCAACAAGGAGCTGGCCCGCACCATCATCGCCGGCGACACTGAGATCGACAACCTGGAGCGAGAGGTGGAGCACCGCTGCCTGACGCTGATCCTGCGCCAGCAGCCGGTCGCCACCGACCTGCGCAAGGTCTCCACCGCGCTGAAAATGGTCACCGACATCGAGCGCATCGCCGACCAGGCCGCCGACATTGCCGAGATCGTGCTGCACCTGCAGCTGGACCGCGCCGCCACCGTGGGCGTCATGGAGGACATCTACGAGATGGGCGACCTGGTCCACCACATGGTCAAGGACGCCGTGGGCGCCTACGTCCAGGTGGATCTGGACATGGCCGCCAAGGTCATCCGCCGGGACGACAAGGCCGACGCATCCTTCAACCGCATCAGCGGCGAGATCGCCAACTACATCGCCGCCCACCCCAACGACGCCAACACCGCGCTGGACCTGTTTATGATCACCAAGTACCTGGAACGCTTCGGCGACCATGCGGTCAACATTGCCGAGTGGGTCGAGTTCCTCAAGACCGGTATGCACAAGTCCGCGCAGATCGTGTAAAAGAAAAAGCCGCCGGCCCGGCCGGCGGCGGATACAACAGGCATGGGTACGGCGGGGTGCGCCCCGCGCGCCCGTGCTGCGGCGCCGCCTGTGTCGGCTTTTGGCGGCGCCGGGGACTTATCTGCCATCCTCTTATTTTCCAGATACCGCTTTCAGGGCGTCCGGTTTTGCCGGGCGCCCTGAAAGTTTGTGCGGAAACTCCACGCAAAACTGCCCCCGCCCGGATTTTACCGGGCGGGGGCAGTTTGTCAATGGTTCAGCAAAGCGGGCGGGATCAGACGATGCCCTGGGCCAGCATGGCGTCGGCCACCTTGGTAAAGCCGGCAATGTTGGCGCCGGCCACCAGGTTGCCCTTCATGCCGTAGGTCTCGGCTGCGGCGGCCGCGTTGGCGTAGATGTTCTTCATGATGCCCTGCAGCTTGCCGTCCACCTCGTCAAAGGTCCAGGCAAGGCGCTGGGAGTTCTGGCTCATCTCCAGGCCGGAAGTGGCGACGCCGCCGGCGTTGGACGCCTTGGCGGGGGCGAACAGCACGTTGCTGGCCTGCAGGTAAGCGATGGCCTCCGGGGTGGAGGGCATGTTGGCACCCTCGGCCACGGCGTAGCAGCCGTTGGCCACCAGGGCCTTGGCACCGTCCAGCGGCAGCTCGTTCTGGGTGGCGCAGGGCAGGGCGATGTCGCAGGGGACAGTCCAGATGCCGGCGCTGCCCTCGACATACTTGGCGGAGGGCACATACTCCAGATAGGTCTTGATGCGGTCGCGCTTGACCTCCTTGATCTGCTGGATGACCTTGTAGTCGATGCCGTTCTCGTCCACGATGTAGCCGTTGGAGTCGCTCATGGCAATGACCTTGCCGCCCAGCTGGGTGGCCTTCTGGTTGGCGTAGATGGCCACGTTGCCGCTGCCGGAAATAACGACCCTGGCGCCGTCAAAGCTCTTGCCGTTGGCCTTGAGCATCTCGTCGGCAAAGTAGCACAGGCCGTAGCCGGTGGCCTCGGTGCGGGCCAGGCTGCCGCCGTAGGGGATGCCCTTGCCGGTCAGCACGCCCACAAAGCTGTTGGTGATGCGCTTGTACTGGCCGTACATAAAGCCGATCTCGCGGCCGCCCACGCCGATGTCGCCGGCGGGCACGTCGCAGTCGGGGCCGATGTGGCGGTACAGCTCGGTCATAAAGCTCTGGCAGAAGCGCATGACCTCGGCGTCGCTCTTGCCGTGGGGGTCAAAATCGCAGCCGCCCTTGCCGCCGCCCATGGGCAGGCCGGTCAGGCTGTTCTTGAAGATCTGCTCAAAGCCCAAAAACTTGATGACAGACAGGTTGACGCTCTTGTGGAAGCGCAGGCCGCCCTTGTAGGG
>DWWX01000027.1 GCA_019119495.1 Candidatus Gemmiger stercorigallinarum
TCTCTCTTATGTTTAGTATAACACATTTTTATTCACATAAATGTAAAACTGATGTAAAATAGCCGTAATATTCCGGCTTTTTTGCGGCTTTTGGGAGGAAAATGCCGATTTTGGGAGCACCTTTTTTAGAGAAGAGCGGGTATCACCGCAGAAAAATGTGGTATACTAAGGAAAAACGCAGGATCTCCCCTCGGCCATTCCGCCGGCGGGACGCGATAGGAGACGATACAATGAGACGATGGCTGACACTGCTGCTGGCCCTGGCGCTGGCACTCACCGCCGCCGGCTGCACCACCGACCGGGCGGCCGGGCGGGAGAGCTCCTCCGAGGAGGAGAGCTCCGCCCTGCCGCCGGAGGAACCCTCCTCCGAGGAGGCAGAGGAGCCTGCCTCCTACGACAGCGGCGACCCCTACCCCTATGCCGATCCGGCCATGGGCAGCGACTTTGACGCGGTGGCCCAGCTGGATCCCGACCCGGTCACCTGGGGCCCGGCTACCAATATGGACGAGGAGAACCGCCCGATCGCCTGCCTGCAGCTGCAGGAGCAGTACGGCGGATACAACGCGAACTTCATCGGGCCGGATGAGAAGAGGATCTACCTCACCTTTGACGAGGGATATGAGAACGGCAACACCGCTGACATCCTCGACATTCTCAAGGAAAAGAACGTCAAGGCGGTGTTCTTCGTCACCGGCCACTATGTCAAAACCAACCCCGAGCTGGTGCAGCGCATGATCGACGAGGGGCATATTGTGGGCAACCACAGCATGAACCACAAGAACTTCCCCTCCATCACCCCGGAGGAGATGTACGCCGAGGTTCAGGAGCTCCACGACTATGTACAGGAGAATTTCGGCTATACCATGTTCCTCTTCCGCTACCCGGAAGGGGTGTTCAGCGAGCAGAGCCTGGCGGTGCTCCAGGACGCCGGCTACCAGACCGCCTTCTGGAGCTACGCCTATAACGACTGGGACATCAACAACCAGCCCGACCCCGACACCGCCTACCAGAAGGTCACCGGTGCGCTGCACCCCGGTGCCATCTACCTGCTGCACGCGGTGAGTGAGACCAACAGTCAGATCCTCGGCGACTTCATCGACGAGGCCAGGGCCCAGGGCTACGAGGTCTCGGTGTACAACATCCCGCCGGTGGAAAAGACTGCCGGTGAGGCCTCCTCCGAGCCGGAGAGCTCACAGGAAGACGAGCCCTCCTCCGAGGCGGACAGCTCCGCCGACTGACCTAGAGAGACGAAAAGACAGACGAAAAGCCAGGCATCGCCCGGGAAGGGACGGTGCCTGGCTTTTTTGTGCGGCGCGCGGGACCGCCGTCACAGTTCCTGTTTCATCGCGTTGCAGCCGATCAGCACCGTCCACACATAGGCGCAGGTCTTGGGGATCATCAGCATCCCCACCATCGGCACCGCATCGGCCCAGAGCACCACAGGGATGTAGAAACCGAAGCTCAGCGCGATGGTCAGCCACATCCGGCTAAAGACCCGGTCCCCGGTCTCCTTCGCGCTGCGGTAAAAGAGCAGGATCATCACCAGCCCCAGCAGCGCAAAGGGAATGTTCCGCCAGATGCCCCAGACAAGCGGAGCATCGGCGCTCAGCCAGCGGTTCTGAGGCAGCATGCACAGCAGGATCCGCACCCCGGCCAGCAGGCCCACCAGCGCCGTAAGCCCCTGCCGGCCCCGGATCCGGTACCGCTCCCGCCAGACCGCATAGAGCAGCAGGTAGAAAACAGTCATTGTCACCGAGGTGATCCACTTGCCCAGCCCCAGCGCCGCGGTATAGTTCTCCAATCCGGTAGTGCACAGCGCCACCGCCCGGGGCGCCAGGTGGAAGGCGTCCCCCGCCCCCAGCACCACCGCCATCCAGCCGAACAGCCGATACTGCCGGCGGCCGGCACTGCGGCGCACCATCCGCACTCCAAGGGTGAGCACGGTGGTGAGATAGATAATGTCAAACAGCGTCTCCACGATCGCCTGCATCGGGTTTTCCCCCTTTTGGGACACTCCCCGGCGGGAGTGAACCGTGTTCATTTTTTCTGAAAAAAGCGGCCCCCTCATCGGGGGACCTGATAGACCGTGCGGCGGATGACCTCCAGTACGGGGGCGGGGTCGTAGTCCTGCCGCAGCAAAGCGGACAGCAGCAGTGAGAAGAGCACCCCGGCAAACCCCTCCGCCGTGAGCCCTCCGGAGAGGGCCTCCTCCCGCACCCGGGGATCCCGGCGCAGCACGGCGCACAGCTCTCCCTGGAGGCGTTCCCAGGCCCGCTGCATCTGCCGCCGGCCGTCCGGCCGCTCCCCATCGAGGAAGCCCAGCGCATGCAGTGTGAAAAAGCCGGGGTAGCGCCGGGCCCCATCCTCCAGCTGCCGGTACAGCCAGACGATGCAGGCTTCAGTGTCACAGAAAGCGGCCTCTCCCTGGGGCCAGCAGAGGATCTCCCGCCAGACGCTCTCCACCGCCTCCCGCACCAGCTCTGCCTTGGAACCGAAGTGGTTGTAGATCGACCCCACCGATACCCCGCAGGCGGCAGCCACTGCGCGGATGTTCACCGCCGCAGCTCCCTCCCGGCGGATCAGCTCCCGGCTGGCCCGCAGGATCTCCTCTTTTTCTATCGTGCCCGGCCGCATCGGCTCACCTCCCGTTTTTTTGAATAACGTTCATTATACTTGACGGGGCGGCTGCTGTCAAGACGGAGTTTTCTCTTTACAGCTGGCTCAAAACCCGGTATAATGAGGGAAGATTTGCCCCGGGCACCGGGGGAACGGTTCGATAGGGGGAATACCATTTGTCCATACTCGATCTCATTCTCATCGCCGTCGGCCTCTCGATGGACGCCTGTGCCGTCTCCATCTGCAAGGGGCTGGCCTGCCGGGAACAGAACTGGCGGCACAACCTGCTGGCCGGGCTCTACTTCGGCGGCTTTCAGGGGCTGATGCCGGTGATCGGCTACCTGGTCGGAGTCAACTTCTCATCGGCCATCAGCAGCATCGACCACTGGGTGGCCTTTGTGCTGCTGGCCTTTATCGGCGGCAGCATGATCAAGGAGGCCTTCGGCCCCGAAGAGGCGGTAGATGCCTCCTTCCGCCCGAAGGAGATGCTCACAATGGCGGTGGCCACCAGCATCGACGCGCTGGCCATCGGGGTGAGCTTCGCCTTCCTGCCCGATGTGAACATCGCCGCTGCGGCGGGGCTTATTGCCGGCATCACCTTCGTCCTGTCGGCGGCGGGCATCAGCATCGGCAGCGTGTTCGGCTCCCGCTTCAAATCAAAGGCGGAGATCGCCGGCGGCGTGATCCTGATCGGCATCGGGCTCAAGATTTTGCTTGAACACCTGGGGATCCTGGCCTGACCGGCACACGGACCAAAGAAAAAGCGGGGGCCGCCTGGCTCCCGCTTTTTTATTGTCCCGGCTCAGTCCAGCACGCCGAGGCGCCGGGCCACGATGCCGATGAAGTCCTGCACATTGGTGACCATCGTGGTGGCGGACAGGCTCCCCCGGTCGAGGAGCTTGTTGACGACGAACTCGTCGGCGTCCACTGTATAGAGATACACCGGCCGGATCTGTCCGTCTTCCGTCACCCGGAAGGACGGGGTCATGTTGCCGGTTGCGATGGTGTGCAGCATGGTGGCCAGACAGATGACGGTGGTGGCTTTTTTTACCAGGGCACGCATCGCCGTCTGTCCGGCGTAGACATCGCCGATGACCTCCGGCAGCGGGCCGTCGTCCCGGATCGACCCGGTGAGCACAAAGGGCACCTGCTGCTTGACGATGCTGTACATGATGCCGTCGGTGATGCGGTAGTCCTCGATGAACCGGGGGATCGAGCCGCTGCGGCGCACCTTGTTGATCACATCGAGGTGGTTGTAGTGGCCGCCGGGCTGGGAGACCTGGGTGTAGATGTCCTGCCCCAGCCCGGTATGGAACAGCGCCCCCTCCAGATCGTGAGTGGCCAGGGCGTTGCCGGCCAGCAGGCCGTGGGCATAGCCGTGCTCCACCAGCGCCTGCATCGCCGCCCGGGCCCCGGCATCGAAGGCGAAGGCCGGCCCCATCACCCAGAGAATGTTGCCGTGCTCCCGTTCATACCGCAGCAGCTCGATGAGCCGGTCGTAGTCCCGGGCGTAAGAGGTCTCCCGGCTGCGCCCCTGCCGGAAGACGAACTGGTCCTCTGCCGCCTCTCCCGGGGCGGAAAAGCCGTCGGTATGCAGGTAGATGCCCTCCTCGCCTCGCTCGGTGCGGCCGAGGATCACCCGGTCCCCCCGGCGGAGGCTGCGGTTTTCCACCACATCCAGCCTGCCGTCCTCCCGCCAGACGATACTGGCATCCATACGGCTCTCCTCCGCCAGATACCAGCAGCCGTCCAGCTTGATGTATTCGGGGTACATGGAGGTGCTGTGGTAGCCCTCCGGGGCCACCCCGTCCTGCTCCACCGGGGCCCAGCGGGCGTTTGGCGCGGCGGCCAGCCGCTCTTCGGTAAAGTCCGGCGCGTGATAGGCCGGCAGTGTAAATGCCATCGATCTCTTCCTTTCTGTTGGTCGTCTGCCTCTATTGTACACGGTTTTTGCCGCCGGCGCAAATCCTTTTCCCACGCGCCAAAAAGCCGCCGGGGCCATCTGCCTCCGGCGGCTTTTTATAGAAAGAGCGGGCGGCCGCGGCTGCGCTCACTCGTACCGCAGTGCGTCAATCGGGTCCATCTGGGCGGCCTTGTTGGCCGGATAGTAGCCGAAGAACACCCCGATGCCCATACTGAAGCCCACCGCAATCAGAATGGAGGTGAGGCTGGCCCGGGCAGAAACCCCCATCACCGAGGCCAGCACCGACCCGAAGCCGACCCCCACTGCCACGCCGATGAGCCCGCCCACCAGGCAGAGCACCACCGCCTCGGTGATGAACTGCCAGCGGATGGCGGAGTTGGGCGCGCCCAGGGCCTTGCGGGTGCCGATCTCCCGGGTGCGCTCGGTCACCGAAACGGTCATGATATTCATCAGGCCGATGCCCCCCACCAGCAGACTGATGGCCGCGATGGCCGAGATGCCCAGGCTGATGGTGCTCAGCATGCTGGTCATCTCCTCCACCATGCTGGACAGACTGCTGGCTTCCACTGTCCAGGTGTCGTTGCGGGTGTAGTAGCTGGCGAAGAAGGACCCGGTGGTAGTGACGAAGGAGTTGATATCCACCCCGTCCGCCACCTGCACCGTCAGGCTCTCAAAGCCGTAATCTCCGCCGGTGATGGAAAAGGCGGTCTCCAGCGGGATGTAAATGGTGGTCTGAATGGCGTCGTCATCGATGGTGCCGAAGGTGGAGCTGCTTTCGTCGTCATAGGTGTACACCCCGGCAACATAGAAGGTATAGGGCATCCCGCTGATGGTCAGCGTCACACTGCGGCCCACTGCCTCAGTGTTGGAGCAGCCCATCGTCTGCTCGACAAACTTCTCCGACACGACGCAGATGGCTCTCTCGCCGTCGGTGTCCCGCAGCCAGCGGCCGGTGAGCAGCGGCGTATCCTCCTCCAGGGCATCCAGCACCGCCCGGTTGGCGCCGGTAACAGTGGCGGAGATGGTGGTGCTGGGGTCACCGTACTTATCCAGTGTGGCGGTACCCACCTGCACCGACTTCTGCACCCGGGTGACCTCCTCCGGGAAGGCGGCCATATACTCCTCCACCATCTCATCGGAGAGCAGATCGTCCTCCGAAGGGGTGGAGCTCATAAACAGCCGCAGCGGCACGCCGCCGTCGTTGTCCTCCTCGGTCTTGTGGGTCAGGCTGACGGTGATGTTGGACACGCCCAGCCCGCTCATCGACTCGGTGACAGAACTGGTCATGCTGTTGCCCACCGTCTCGATGGCGATTACCGCCGCGATGCCGATGATGATGCCCAGCATGGTCAGCAGGCTGCGCATCTTGTTGGAGCGCAGGTTGCCCAGCGCCAGGGAGATGTTCTCAAAGAACGCCACGGCGGCCACTCCCCTTTCGCTCGGCGACGATGCGCCCGTCCAGCAGCGTCAGCACCCGCTGGCACTCCTCGGCCAGGTTTTGGTTGTGGGTGATCAGCACGACGGTTTTGTGATAGGTTTCGTTCATTTCGTGGAACAGGTCCATCACCACCCGGCTGGTCTGGCTGTCCAGCGCGCCGGTGGGCTCGTCGGCCAGGATGATGGCCGGGTCGTTGACCATGGCGCGGGCGATGGCCACACGCTGTTTCTGTCCGCCGGAAAGCTCGTTGGGCTGGTGCTTCATCCGGTCGCCCATGCCCACCCGGCGCAGCCACTCGGCCGCGCGGCGGGACCGCTCGCCGCCGGGCACCCCGGCGTAGAGCATGGGCAGCTCGACGTTTTTCAGCGCGCTTTGCCGGCCGATCAGGTTGTAGGTCTGGAACACAAATCCGATCTTGCGGTTGCGGATGGCGGCCAGCTCGTTGTCGCCGGCATTGTGGATATCGATGCCGTCCAGCGTGTAGGCGCCAGCGGTGGGCTTGTCCAGCACGCCGATGATGTTCATCAGCGTGGACTTGCCGCTGCCGGACTCGCCCACAATGGCGACGAACTCGCCCTCCCACACTTTCAGGTCAATGCCGTGCAGGATCTCCAGCTCGTTGGGCCTGCCCACGTAGTAGCTTTTGCGGATGCCCTTCATGTCGATCAGCAGCCGGCGTTTGGGGGCGGCCGCCGGCACAGCGCCGATGGTTTTTGCCACCTGCGCGGCGAACTGTTTTGCGTCGGTCATCATCCCATGCCTCCGCCGGGCGCGCCGCCGCCCATGTCGCCGCCGGGGCCGCCCATATCACCGCCGCCGGGGCCGCCGCCCTCGGGCGGCATGACCTCCATGGTCATCTGGCCGCCCATCATGTCGGCGGCGCTCTCGTCCACGGTGGCGGTCTCGATGCCCTCGGTCAGGTCGGCGGTGGCGCGGATGACATCGCCCTCGGCCAGGTCATCGCCGGATATCTCGATGTAATAGTCGTTGGAGGCGCCGGTGGTGACGGTCACTTCCTCAAAAGTCATGTCCACGCCCTCGCCGCCGGTCTGGCGGTAGACATAGCTGCTGCCGTCCTCGGCGGTGGCCACTGCGTCGATGGGCACCACAAAGACGTTCTCGGTCACGTCCTGCACGATCTCTACCTGGGCCTGGATGCCGATCAGCAGGCCGCTGTCGGCAGTGTCCACCCGGACCTTGGCGCCAAAGGTGCCCTGGTCGTTGGCCACCGGGTCGATCTGGGTCAGCGTGCCGGTGATCTCGGCGTCGCCGGTGGCGTCGCTGCTGACGGTGCAGCTCATGCCGGTGGAAAGCTCGCTGACGTCATCGGCCGAAACGGTGATCTCCACCGTCAGGCCGTCGGTGTCCTGGATGGTGGCCACCGTGTCGGCGCAGGTGGAACCGACGGTGGCGTTCAGCGCAGTGATGGTGCCGCTCATGGTGGCGGTCAGGGTGCAGTCGTCCAGCGTATCCCGCAGGGTGGTCAGATTGTCGGGGACGCGCTGGGCCTGTTCCAGCCGGACTTTGGCGTCCTCCACCTGCTGCCAGGAGCTGGTCAGCGTGGTGGAGTTTTTCTCGGTGTCGTAGTTGTCGTGGGCGGTCTCCACCTGGGTCTCGGCAGTCTCCACCTGGGTCTCGGCCGCGGTGACCTGGCTTTCGGCCTGGGTCAGCGTGGTGCGGGCGGTGGTCAGCTGGGTCTGGGCGGCGGTGTAGCTGTCCATGACCTGCTGGTAGGTCATGCCGGTGCCGCTGGCCGCGGCGCTCTCCTGGGCGACCAGGGCGTCGGCGGCGGCCTTGAAGTTTTCCACCAGCGTGTCGGCGGCGGGGGTGCTCAGCTGGATGTTGGTGCCCGCCAGCTGGGCGTTGACGCTCTCGATGCCGGCCGCCGTGGTGGCCGCCACCGCCCGCTGGTTGCTGGTGCTGACGCTGGCGTTCGCGTTCAGCGCGTCGGCCATGCCCGCGCCGGTGCCGTAGGCGGCCCAGGCACTCTCCAGGCTTCGGGCCGCTGCCTCCAGCGTGGGCAGCAGCGCCGTTTTGCCAGCTTCGTCCGCCGAGCTGTAATTCATGTAAACAGTGGTATAGCTGCTGTAGGCATTGTTCAGCGCGGTGGTGGCGCTGGTCAGCGCGTCCGCCGCGGCGTCGTAGCTGATGACATAGGACGCCACCCCCTGCGCCGCATTGTAGGCCGACTGCAGCGAATCGACGGTGCTTTGGGCGCTGTTGACGGTGCTCTGGGCGCTGTCGCGGGCGGCTTTGGCGTCCTCCAGCGCCTGCTGGGCGTCGGCCAGGGCCTTGTCCGCGTCGTCGATGTTCTCCTGCAGGTCGATCAGGCGGTTGTCGTGCTGGACCACCGCCACCTCGTAGCTTTCCACCGCCCGGTCATAGGTGGTCTGGGCGGACTGCAGGTCGTCGGAATAGCTCTGCTCGGCGCTGTCGATCTGCTTTTGCAGGTCGGTGGTGTCCAGCGTGGCGATGACGTCGCCCTCCTGGACCACGTCGCCCACCTCCACCTCAACGGTGGCAACGGTGTAGGTGCGGGCGCTTTCCGACGCCGTCACGCTGGCCTCGCTGCCGGATACGACGGTGCCGGTGGCGGTGACCGAGTTTTGCAGGTCGGTGCGCTGCAGGGTGGTGGTGCGGATGTACTGGTAGGTGACGGTGGACGCCGGCACCGCGGCCAGCAGCCGCGAGAGCAGAACAGCCGCCGCGACCACCACCGCCACAAGGGCAACCGTCAGCTTTTTGTGCCGGGCAAACCAGTTTTTGCGGCGGGGCCTGGCGGCTGCCGCATCGCCGCCGTCCGGGGCGTCCGGTTCGGGGGCGCCGGCGTCCTCCGGCAGCTCGGCGGCGAGCTCCTCCCCGGTCTGCTCCGCCACCGGGTAGGTGCTGAAATCGTCCTGTGTCATATAGGTTCCTGCCTCTCTGTGCCCGGCAGCGCCGCCGCGCGGGCCGTAATGCTTTGTATTATGCAGGTTTAGCTTACTGCATAAAGATGAAAGATATATGGACAAAGCGTGAAGATTTCCGCACCGGAAACAAAAAAGAGCCGCCTTGTATGCGAATCGCACACAGGCGGCTGAAAATCATCTGTATAAAATTGCAGTATCGTCTCTGCCGGTCAGGCCCTGGGGCCGATGCCCAGCTCGGCGGCAAAGGGCTTCATCCCCTCGATGCACAGGGCGATCACGTCGGAAAGTTCCATCCCCAGCCGGTCGCAGCCGTCCTGGATGACGGCGCGGTCGATCTTGGCGGCAAATCGCTTGTCCTTGAACTTTTTGCGCACGCTGGAGGGTTTGAGCTCGGCGATGCCCGCCGGGTGCACCCTGGCCGCCGCGGCGATCAGGCCGGAAAGCTCGTCCACCGTGTAGATGCTTTTTTCCATGTCGGTCACCGGCTCCACGTCGGTGACCAGGCCGTAGCCGTGGGCCAGGATGGCGCGGATGCTCTCCTCGTCCACGCCGGCGTCCCGCAGGGGCTGCTCGGTGTGGCGCAGGTGCTCGTCGGGGAACTGCTCAAAGTCGTAGTCGTGCAGGTAGCCCACCGCCTGCCAGTAGGCCTCGTCGGCGCCGAAATGCCTTGCCATGGCGCCCATGCAGGCCGATACCGCCAGCGCGTGCTCAACCAGGTGGCCCTCGGTGGTGGTGGCGGCCAGCAGCTCTTTGGCGCGGGCCAGGGTCAGTTTTTCGCTCATGGGTTCTGTCCCCTTTCCGGATGATCCAAGATACGGTCCTGCACGGTTTTTCAGGGCATGGCCCGGCGGCGTTTCTGGTACTGCTCGCAGGCTTTCAGCACCAGCATCAGCAGCACCACGTCCACCGGGAACTTGACGGCGTTTTTGACGATGCGCACACTGCTGAGCACCACAAACGCCTGCCCGTACATGATGTGCAGCCACAGCGGCGTGAGGAAAAAGTTGAAGATCAGCGTCACCGTCAGCTTGCAGCCGATGATGCGGCCCAGCCGCACCGGCTTGCGGTAGTACCACAGCCCGTACACGATGCCCAGCAGCAGCGCGCTGAGGGTAAAGCCGGGGAAATAGGGGCCGTTGGGCCGCAGCACATAGCCCAGGATGTCGGTGGCCACGCCGGACAGCGCCGCCACCCAGGGGCCGCACAGGTAGCCGGCGGCCGCCGAAGCCAGAAAATCAAAGCTGATCTCCAGGTAGGCGGACACCGGGATGGTAAACTGGTTCAGCGCCAGGTTCAGCGCCGCCAGCATGGCGGCCAGCGCCAGCGTGCGGGGACGGTGCAGCTCGGCGGCGGCCAGCGCCAGGCGGCCGGACCCGGTTTGCAGCATTTTTTTCATGTTGCCATTCCTCCTTGTTTGTGCGTCGCCGCACAAGGGAGGATGCCGGGCTTTTTGGCCCGCCGGCAGGCTGCGGGGCGCAGTACGCCCCTTCCGCCGTCTGCACTCCATTATGCAGCAGTGGGATGCGGGAACTGCACCGCGGGCCGGCCGGCCACTTCGTCCTGCCACAACTCCCCGTTGGTCAGGCACTGCGGCTGCGGGCGGCGCGGGGCGCACAGGCCCCGCCTTTTTCCCACAGCCTTACGCGCAGCTCCCTACTCTGCGTAAACTGTATCTTTTTTTTGCGGCGCGGCGCAGATGCCGGGCCGTCCCCCTTATTATACCGCGCCGTGCCGGTTTTGCAAGGGGGCCGGCGCATCTGTGTCCCCCGCCCATGCCAGGATGTTATGGGTCAGCCGGCAGGCCACCGGGTCGCGGTCGTCCGCGTCGGTGCGCATGGAGCTGATCAGCATTGCGCCCCTGCCGGCCCGCAGCGTAAACAGCGGGGTGCCGCCCAGCCGGGCGTAGTCGGTCGGCTTGGCGATGTAGTTGTGCCATTGCAGCGTCTCGGCCAGGGCGCACAGTTCCGCGTCCATGCGTTCCATGCCGTACCGCCCGTAGGCAGCGTAGGGGACCGACCGCCCGTTGTCGAACCAGGCCAGGTCCTGCTCCCCGATGCCGGCAAAGACGGGGGATTCCGGCACGTTCATGGTCACGATCTCGGTGGCGTCCTCGGTGTAACGGATGGTCTTGCCGCCGGTCAGCGCGGCGGGCAGGTCCCGCTGGTTGACCAGCACCGCCCGGCCGCCGGCTTGCACAAAGCGGTGGACGGCGGCGGCTTCCGCCTCGGTCAGGGGGCGGGCCGCCAGCAGACGCCTGCCCGCCGCGGCCGGCGACGCCGGGTCGGCGCAGGGGGCGGCCGGCATCCGGTGGGCCTGCAGCAGCCGCAGGGCCGCAGCGTCGTCCGGCAGGTACCAGACGGCTTCCGGCTGCGGGTCGGGCGCCGCCCAGGACTCCTGCGCCAGCAGCAGGTCGTAGTCGTTGCGGCTGCGCAGGCGACCCTGCTCCCACACGTTCAGCACCAGGCGGGCCGCCGTGCAGGGGCCTGGCAGCTGCGCCGGGACCTGCAGTTCCAGCGGCAGCTGCACCGTGGCAAAGTAGGGGACTTCGCCATACGTCAGCTCCGCCCTGGCCAGCGTACGGCCGTCCGCCGTCAGCAGTGCCTCCACCGTCGGCGCGTGCAGCGGGCGGCCGCCGTTGTCGTCGTTGATCAGGGTCACCTGGGTGCGCAGCGGCCTGCCCGCGTAAAAGTGCCGGCCGAACAGCTCGGCGCTGGCCAGCACGGGCTGGTAGGCCATGCGCAGCCGCCGGGCCGAGAGCATGGGCTGGATGCGCAGGCTGTCGTGATGGTGGTAGAACCAGGTCTCGAACGAAAACAGCAGGATGCCGCAGACCCGCCGGTGCTCCACCCGGCGGAACATCTCCACCAGCCCCTGCACCTGGAAGGCGTGGCTGCGCTGAAAATAGGCGGGGTCGTTGTGCTCGTAGGCGCGGCGGCCGGTGGTGGTCTGGGGGGTCTGGTGCTCAAACAGATAGGAGCGCACCGCGTGGCCGTCCTCGGCCCGGCAGTACCCCACCGAACATTCCTGCAGCAGGCAGGGCCGGCCGGGCAGGGTCATATCCCGGCCAAACTCCCCGTTCATAAAGTGGAAAAAGTCCACAAAGTACCAGCCGTAGTAAAAGTGCGGATCGTCCAGGTCGCCGTCATCGTAGTGGTTGGGCTGAATGATGCGCTCGTACCGGCCGTTGGCAAACGAAAAATCCCGGTCGCGGCCGTGCTGCGTGGTGGGGCCGCGGTAGTATCCGGAATCGCAGACCAGCGGCAGGTCCGGAAATTCCTCCCGCGCGATCCTCAGCCCGCCCTGCACCAGGCCGCCCTTCTCCCGCACAACGTCGTCGGGGTCGTGGGTCAGGTAAAAATTCATCTCGTTGTTCAGCGTGACCAAGAACAGCGACGGACGGTTGCGGTGGCGGCGGTACAGCTGCCGCAGCTCGGCTTTCCAAATTTCCAGCGCGCGGGGGCTGGGGATGTGGTCGATCATCAGCCACGGCCAGGTGCCTTCCAGCGAGATCATCACGCCCGCATGGTCCGCCGCGTCCAGCCACACATCGGTCCAGGGCGCGCCGTGGGTGCGGGTGGCCATGACGTTGTGCTCCAGGGCCAGCTGCATATAGGTCCGGGCCAGGGCGCCGTCGTTGGGGCGCACGTGGGCGGGCATATGGTTGCCGCCCCGCACCCACAGCGGCCGGCCATTATACAGCAGGGTGCTGCCGTCAAACGCTACGGTGCGGAACCCCACTGTTTCGCACCGGGTGTCCACCGTTTCGCCCTGGCGGTGCAGGCGCAGCGTCAGCCGGTACAGGTTGGGCGTGCCCGGCCCCCACAGCCGCGGCGCGACCTGCGGCGTGCGGAAGCGGACGGTGCGCGTTTCGCCGCCGTCCAGCGCAAAGGTGCCGGCCTGGCCGGCGCAGAGCGTTTCGCCGGTGACGGTATGTGCCAGCTCGTATTCCAGCTCTGCCGGGCCGGCCGCCGGGCCCGCGTTGGCCAGTGTGACCCGGATGTCCGCGTCCGTCAGGGAAGGGCGGAACCAGACATCGGCGATGCGAAGCCGGTCCGTGATGCACAGCCGGACGCTGCGCCAGATGCCGCCCGGATGGTTGCTGTAAAAGCCGTGGGGCAGGTCGTCGGTGCAGAACGCCCGGTGCTCGCACGCCGAGGCCGGCGGAACGGCGGCCGCAGTCTCGCGCGCCTTTGCGTAAAAGTCGTCGATGGAACCGGCGCCGTCGGCCGCCGCGTCAGGCAGTTCGCGGCTGACCTGCACGGCAATGACGTTGCGGCCGGCATGGACGCAGCCGCTGATATCCACCTGCATGGGGGCGAATATACCGATGTTCTCGTGCACCTTGACGCCGTTGCAGTAGATGGCGCTGACCAGGGCGATGCCCTCAAAGTCCAGGCTGACGCATTTGTTTTCGATCCCCTCCGGCAGGTCGATGCAGTGGCGGTACCAGGCCCCGCGGGTGGCCTGGCTGTCAAAGGTATAGTTCCGGCAGCGGGCAAATTCCTCCAGCCAGTAATTGTCGCTCTGGCCCTTGTTCATCCCGTCCGCGCCCATGGTCTCGCCTTCCAGCCAGGCCTGCAGCGGCACCCAGGATTCCGGCACATGGATGGTGTGGGCGCCGGCGTCGTCGTAGCCGGGCGCAGACGGGTCGCCCCGGACCTCGCTGTCGGGGATGAACAGCCAGCGGCCTTCCAGCGAAAGCTCCAGCCTGTCGTCCGGCAGGCGGGGCACCGCAAACGGGCGGTAGAGCGCCCGGTCGCGGCGGCGCTGCTCCTCCCGGCGCTCCGGCGGCAGGGTGACAAGGTCCAGAAAGCCGGGCTGCTGCACCGCCCCCTCCAGGGCGTCCGGCGCGGCCGGCTGTACCGATACGTCCTTGTACTGCGTTTCCACAAAGCCGCCGCCCAGCGCGATGCAGCCGGTGCGGAAGGGGGCGTCCGCATCGGTGCACAGGATGCGGGGCCGGGCCTCGCCGTTCAGGTAGACCGCAATGCGGCTGCCCGCGCAGACCACTCGCAGCCGGTACCATACCCCCGGCATGGCCGACTGTTCCAGCGGGCACAGGGCCAGCATTTTGTCGTATCCCACCGCGCCCAGCCGGGCCAGGTACAAATGCTTATGGCTGCCGCCCCGCAGGCCCACCATGTAGCGGTGCTCCCGGTCATGGTGGCGGAAACTGGCCCAGATATCCACCTGGGCCGCGGTCTCCGGCGCGCGGGCCGTAAAGCTCAGGTCCACATCCGCCATCGGCGCGCTCTCGTCAGCCGCCCAGCAGTCCTGCGTGGTCAGCACACCGTCCGCAAAGCGGCAGTTTTCGCGGCTGCCGTACACCGTCCACTCCCTGCCCCACAGCGTCCGCCGGCCGGCGGACGTGCTTTTATTTTTCATTGCAGGTCCCTCCTTTCGGTTTCGGCGGCCGTCACGGCACCGCCACCAGGCAGACCGGCTGCGGGCAGTCCGCCTGCAGCACCGGCCCGGACAAAAGGCCGGTCTGCGGGTCCCGCGCAAAGCCGGTGATACCGCCGCCGTTCTGGTTGGCTGCCAGCACCAGATCCTCCAGCACCAGCAGATCCCGCGGGTTGCGGCCGCCGGTGGGCTGGCACTGCATCAAGGCCAGGCCGCCGGGCTGCGGGCCTGCCGCGATCACCGCGATGCTGTCGTCCCCGCGGTTGGAGGCATACAGGAACCGCCCGTCCGGCGACGCCTTGATCGCCGCGCAGGTGCTGCCCGGCACATCGCCCGCCAGGGTGGAGACCCGCCCGGCGATCCGCCCGCCGCCGGCGGTCTGTTCCACCGCGTACACCTCTGAGCTAAGCTCGCAGACGACGTACAGCCAGCCGGGGCGGCCGGGCAGCACCGCAAAGTGCCGCGGGCCGGTGCCGCCGGGCAGGGCAATGTCCCCCTGCGGCTGCCGGCACAGCCGCCCGGACGCCGGGTCCGGGGCGTACAGGCACAGCCGGTCCAGCCCCAGGTCCACGCAGTACAGCCCGCGGCCGTCCGGCGCAAAACCGGCAAAGTGGGCGTGGGGGCCTTCCTGCCGGTCGGGGTCGGGGCCGCGGCCGGCGTGCCGGTCCAGGTCGGTGCGCCCGGCCAGGCTGCCGTCCGCCGCCAGCCGGAACATCGACAGGCTGCCGCTGAGATAGTTGCTCACATACAGCGCCCGGTTCGGCTCGTCCAGCAGCAGGTGGCAGGGCAGCGTGCCGCCGGTGGGCAGCCGGTCCAGCGGTTCCAGCCTGTCGTCCCGGCGGCGGAAGGCCGCCGCGCCGCCGCCGAACTGCCCGTCAAATTCCATGTCCTCCATCACGGCGTAGACCAGGCTGCCGTCCGCCGACGCCGCCAGGTAGGAAGGGTTGGAGATGCCGCTCTGCCCGCCCGCCGGTTCCAGGCGCAGCGGATCGGCGCGCAGGCGGAACAGGTGGATGCCCTGCGCCTGCGCAGGCGCGTAGCTGCCCACAAGGATGGTGTATTCCCGCATGGCGTTTGCCCTCCTTTTGGCGGTCACAGGATGCCGTAGCGGGCAAAGGCCTCGGTGGCGGACATACCGCCCTCGATGGCTTTGCGCACCGTCTTTTCGCCGCGGGCCTTTTCCAGCGCCCGCTCGACCACCTCGTCGATGTGCTTCGCCGGCACCACCAGCACGCCGTCCACATCGCCGAACACCAGGTCGCCGGGCTGCACCGTCACGCCGCCCACCTCGATGCGGCAGCGGAAGTCCGCCACCTGGGTGCGCACCGAGGAATCCTGCGCGTAGCACCCGCGGGAGAACACCGGCCAGTTCTGCTCCAGCACCTGCGGGGTGTCCCGGTGCCAGCCGTTGACCACCGCACCTGCCGCGCCCCGCTTTTTGGCGGTGGCGGTCAGCAGCTCGCCCCAGTAGGCGCAGCGCATCTCGCCGCCGGTGGCCAGGTAGACCTCGTCCTGCTTCAGGTCGTCCAGCGCCTCGGTCAGGTAGCCGAAGGGCTTTTTCTGCTCGCCGTAAACGTCGATCATCAGCACGGTCATTGCGTAGCCGGCCAGCTTCATGTCCGGGCGCAGCGGCCGCACCGCCTGGGGCAGAAACTGGTGATACAGCCCCATCTGGTCCATGATGTCCCCCACCACGGGGGTGTACAGTTCCTGTTTGATGACTTGCAGGCATTCATGCCGGTCCAGTTTCATGGTATCTTCTCCTTGTATCATGTATCACAGGTTTGTTTTTCCGGCGCGCCGGGCGCGCCCGCCAAAAGCGGTTTTCAGTAGCGCAGCAGGTTTTCGCTGTAACCGCCGTCCACAAACAGCGTGGTGCCCGTCACGTAGGAGGACGCCTCGCTGGCCAGGAACACCGCCGGGCCGGCCAGTTCCTCGGCGCGGCCCACCCGCTGCATGGGGATCCACCGGTCAAAGTCCATCTGTTCCACCAGCTCGCGGTTCATGTCGGTCAGGATGGCGCCGGGGGCCAGGTTGTTGACCCGGATGCCGTACTGCGCCAGTTCCAGCGCAGCCACCCGCGTGTACATGGCCAGCGACGACTTTGCCATGCAGTAATAGCCGTTGCCCCGCACCGGCACCCGCTGGTGGATGGAGGTCACATTGATGACCGAGGCTTTGCCCGCCCGTTTCAGTGCGGGCAGCAGTTTCTGCACCAGAAAATAGGGTGCCTTGGCGTTGACGTTGTAGACGGCGTCCATCTCCTCCCGTCTGCCCTGCTCCACCGGGCGGTGGGTCTCAAAGCCGGCGTTGTTCACCAGCACGTCCAGACGGTCCAGCTTGTCCAAAAGCGGCCGGAGCATCCCGTCCAGGGCGTCGGTGTCCCGCAGGTCGCCGTACAAAAATTCAAACCCGTACTGCCGGGCCACGGCGGCGGTGCTCTCCTGCCGGCTGCCGTGGATCCACACCGACGCGCCCGCCTCCTGCAGGCCCCTGGCAATGGCCAGCCCGATGCCCCGCGTGCCGCCGGTGACCAGCGCGGTCTTTCCTGTCAGATCAAACAACTGCATGGCAGTCCCTCCTTTTTCCGGCCTCAGCCGTCCTGCAGGGCCATCAGCTGGGCGCGGATAAAGCCCAGCGCATAGGCCATGCCCGCGTGCCAGGGATCGCCGCACCGGAGCTGCGGCGTGTGGTCGGGGATCAGCACCCCGTCAAAGTGGTGCTTGTGCAAAATTTCCAGCGTGCGGCGGATGTCGATGTCGCCGTCGTCCACAAACACCTCGGTGTAGTCGGGCACCTTGCCGCGGACGTTGCGCACGTGGGCGTAGGCGATGCGGCCCTGGGCGGCGTACTGTTCCAGCGCCTCGTAGATGTCGCCGTGGGTCATCTCCTGGATGCTGCCCATGCAGAAGTCGATGCCGTTGCAGGGGCTGGGCACCAGGTCCAGCACCTTCTGGTACAGCTCCGGCTGATAGACCATCCGCGGCGTCCCGCGCAGGCAGGGCATCGGCGGGTCGTCCGGGTGCAGGGCCATCATCACGCCGGCCTCCTCCGCCACCGGCAGGATCTGTTCCAAAAACCATTTCAGCCGCGCCCACAGTTCCTCGTAGCCGATGTCGGGGATATGGCCCTCCGGCGCGTTGGGATCGTAGGTCATGTTCCAGACCTCGCCGTTGGGGATGCGCGCCTCCAGATCCAGCTGGTCGGCGTGGAAGCAGGTGCTGACAGCGCCGCCCCGCGCCCGGGTGGTCTTTTGATGCCCCCATACGCCGGCCAGGCTGAAGTTGTAGCCAAAGCAGCGGATGCCCGCCTGCCCCACCCGGCGGATGATCTGCTTGAGGTTTTCCATCTGCTCCTCTTTTTTGGGGCCGTCCAGCAAAACGTCGTACCAGTCGGCAGGGCTGAAATTCTCGATGCCGTAGATGCGCAGCCCCCTGGCCTGCGCGCGGCGCTGCAGTTCCAGCAGGCTTTCCAGGCTCCAGATGGACTCGCCCGCTTTGGAGTCCCCGTAGTTGACCTTCTCGTCGGTCGCCTTGACGATCTCCCGGTCATTGCTGTAATAGTTGGCCAAGTGGATGATCAGGTCGGTGCAGCTGCACTGGCGGGCAAAGGCAAACTCCTCGTCCCGCAGCATATGGCGGTATAATCCAAGACCCAGTTTCATGGGCGTCCTCCATTCCGGCGCGGCCGCGCGGGCCGGGCCCTGTACTGCTCCTACTATACCGCATCCGGCGGCGGATTTCTTCTTGACCTTTGACATTTCTTGTTCTATATTGATGTGGACGCAGTTTCCCCGTTATGCAGGAGGCCCCCTATGGACAAGACGCCCCAACTCGTCAGCGGCACGGATGTTTTTGGGCCGGATTCCCGGTTTTACTATTCCATCCGCACCCGCATCGACCCCGCCGAATATCCGCAGGTCCATGATTTTTACGAGATCATTCTGGTGACCGGCGGAGAGCTGGGCGTGCTGGCGGCCGGGGCGCGGTTTGCCCTGCGCCCCGGCGGATTGCTGCTGCTGCGCCCCGGCGACGCGCACACCAAGCTGGAGCAGGGCCCCTGTACCCATATTGACCTGGCTTTTCCCGCCGGCACGGCGCGGGAACTGGTCTGCTACCTGTACCAGGACGACGGCCCGCTGCGCGCTCTGGCGGAGCTGCCGCTGCCGCCGCAGGCCCAGCTGACCGCAGGCGACGCCGCCGACGTGCAGGACCGGCTGGCCCGGCTGAACCGCCTGCCGCCTGCCTCGGCAAAAAAGAGCGCCCTGCTGCGCGCGCTGCTGCCGGATCTGTTTTCCCGCTGCCTGCTGCTGGCCGGCGAGGGCGGCAGCGGTCTGCCGGACGGCCTGCCGGCCTGGCTGGCCGCCGCGCTGGAAGGGCTGGACGATCCCGCCAACCTGGGCCGGCCAGGGCTTGCCTACCTGGCGGCGCAGAGCGGGCGCTCACCGGAGCACATCTGCCGCTGTTTCCGCCGGTATTTCGGCTGCACGCCTTCCGCCTACTGGAACCGCCGGCGGCTGGACTATGCGGTCAACCTGCTGACCCACACCGACCTGGAGATCGTGGACGTGGTGTACGAGAGCGGTTTTCAAAGCACCAACTATTTCTATCACCTGTTCAAGCGCACCTTTGGCATGTCCCCGCTGCAATACAAAAAATCCCGTCTGCCCCGCTGCCTGTAAGCACCGGCGGTACACAAACAGGCCGCCAGGCCCCCTGTTTCGGGGGCCTGGCGGCCTGTCATATCCGCAAACCGCTGCCCCCCCCAAAGCGGGGATGGCAGCGGCGGAAAAGCCCGCGCACGGCAGGCGGTCAGGCGGCTGCCCGGCCGTTTTGGCCTGCAACTGCCCGGCTCACACCAGCCGGACCCGGCGGCAGCTGCCCTCAAAAGGCCCGATCCAGGTCTTTTGGGGGCGGGGCCGGCCCAGCAGGTCAGTGTCTGCCGTGTAGGGGCTTTCGTCCCGGTTCTCAAAGGGCTGGTCCGGCTCAAACGCTTTGCCCAGCTGCGCGGTGGTCACCCGGTCCACCCGCCAGGCATCCAGCGCGTCGGCGATCTCGTCCAGGTTGGTGCACAGCCAGAGGTGCCCGTCCTGCTCCTCCACCGAGATCTCTGCCCGGAAGTCGGGCAGCACGCGCGGCTTGCTCTCGTGCTCCCAGCTCTCGGCGCCGTTCAGGTACAGGTTTTCCCGCGCCGTTACCGGCAGGGTGCGGCCCAGGTCGGCGGTGGGGGTGTCGTTGTCCATGCCCTTGGCGGCGGCCTCGTGGCTGTAGGCCTTGTAGCAGGCGGTGCCGTAAGCGCCGTCCTGCCAGACCTGCCGCGTGCTGCCCACAAAAATGTTGTGGAACACCCTGTCGTCCCCGCCGTAGATCAGCATCACGCCGCCCACCTGGGTGCTGTGGGGCCGATGGTACATGGTAAAGCGGTTGGTGTCCGGCACAGCCAGCACCTTGCCGGCAAACAGGTTGTGCAGGCAGGCCGTGCCCTGCGAGACGTTCAGGAAGCTGCGGGCCGACAGCAGGACGTTGTTTTCCACCAGGCAGGGGCCGTGGCAGACCTCCAGGAACAGGTCCTCCTCCCGGTCGTTGCGGAACAGGACGTTGCCGCGCACCGCGGCGCCCTGGGCTTCCCAGTCCAGCCAGATGCCCTTGTTGCAGTCGTGGATGATGTTTCGCTCGATGACCACGTCGATGCCGGCGTGCAGCTTGATGCCGGCCATCTCCGCGCCGGAAAACTCGCCCCGGATGTTGATGTGATGGATGTGGTTGCCGGTGATGGTGGAAAACGCCCCGCCCATGCATCCCACAATGCCGGCCTGGCCGCAGTTGTAGATCTCGTTGTTGCGCAGGATATGGCCGCCGATCTTTTCGCGGCACCAGCCGTCCTGCAGGTTGGCGAATACGATCTCGGTATAGGTTTGGGCGCCGCCCTTGGCGGGGTCCAGCGACCAGGCGTTGTCCTTGACATCCCGCTTTTTGCCCAGGCTGATGCCGCAGCATTTGGAGTCGTGGATGCAGCAGTCCTCAATGATCCAGCCCTTGCTCCAGTGCGGGCCGATGGCGCCGGCCTGGAAGGCGGTGGGCGGCGCCCACTGCGTGGCCGCCTGGCAGATGGTCAGCCCGCGCACGGTCAGATACCCCACCCCGGTCTGCCGCGGGAAAAAGCAGAACGGCCGCACGCTGATCTCGACACAGGCGCCGGCGGGGTCCCCGCCGCCGAAATCCGCATAAAAGACGGTGTGTTCGGCCTCCGCCCGGGCAAACCAGCGCATCGTCTGCTGCGGCGCGGCGGGCGGGTCCAGCAGCGCCTGCAGCGAGGCTGCCTCGTACAGCGCCGTGCCGTTCCAGAACACCTCGCCGGTGTGGTGGGTCTGGCCCAGGCCGTCGTACCAGTCGCCAAAGATCTCGTCCGCGTAGGGGTTGTAGCTGCCGAACAGGGCGTTGTCCGCCTGGGCGCGCCAGACCCGGCCCTGCCAGTGCTGCCAGCCGCCCAGCACCTCGGCGCCGCTGATGACCGGGTGTGCGCCGGGGGCATTGCAGTAGAGGATGCGCTGATTGTTCCCCAGCCCGCCGTTGCGGGGGCTGACCCACTCCCGGTAGACGCCGTCGCCGATCTGGACGGTATCGCCCGGCATGGCGCGCTCCGCCGCCTGGGAGATGGTGGAAAACGGATGCTGCGGGCTGCCGTCGCCGCCCGCCGGTGCAGATCGAAGAACATGATAGATCATAGGGGACCGCCCTTCTGCCGGGCGCACGGTCGGGCGCACGGCTTTTTTTCCATTGTACACCCGGTTTTGCAGATTGCAATATCACATTTGCCGCAGCTTCCGCGGATTTCCCTGCTTCCCCGGCCCGCCCTCGCGCCAAGGGGGAGCAGCATGGCGGGGCGCCGCATAAAAAGCTGCGCGGCACAGCCGTTTTCAGGGGAAGCGGCGCCCTGCCCGGGGGCATACCGTAATGCGTTGGCCGGCCGAATTTGCCGGTTGTGACCGGCATGGAAAAAGCCTGCGCACGGCAGGCTTCAAAACGCCGATAGTTACGGCAACAAAAAAGGCCGGCAGCGATGCCGGCCAATCGATATGGTGGAGCGTTTTATCCAGCATCCGAACCTGTTTTTACCGCGCGAAATCGAGGGAGTATCACGATATCGCAGAGCTTTTGCATGCCGTTTGCAGGCAGGGCGGATTTGCATCAAAATCGCATAAATTTTGCTCGCCGTTTTACTGCAATAACCACCTTGCCCGCCGACGAACCTCTTGTTCGATCATCGCCAAGCGGTTAGCAGGCAGATTATAACGGGTTGCGCGGCGGTCAAAGCGGAAGTCCAGCAGCTTGCGCAGCATCGGGTGGTGGCGGGGCTGCATGACCGCGGCGGCCTCCTCAAAGAAGCTGTCATACGCCACCGGCAAAAGCGAATCTGCATAGGTGCGGAAGGCGGTTTCATCCTCCCACAGATCCGGCCCGCCCAGGCTGAACAGCGCGTTGCCATGGTCAAACAGCGGGGCTGGCTTTGCGATCCGGTTGGTGGCGTTGTCGATCAGCAGCCCGAAGTTGCCGTAGTGCCGGTCAGTATTGCAGATGACCGCATCGAAAACGATCATATCATCCAGCGCATTTACAAATTCCTGCCCCAGGGTTGCATAATACGCCCGGATGGCGGGCATACCGCCCCTTTTGACCAGCTGGCCCACCGGCATATAAGAGTATTCCTTGCTGGTGAACAGCTCGCACCGGGAACACAGCGTCTTTTTCAGATCCTTGGTCAATGTGTAGGGGATGGCGTTGACCCCCATCGTCCTGGCGACCTGGTAGGCATACAACTCTGAATAAGGTTCAAAGCCGGTATTGCTGAAGCCGGAGGTGCCGCCCTTGTACAGGTAGATCTTGCCCCGCACCCGCCGCCAGCACTTGGGCAACATCCCGTTGGTGGAAAATTCCGGGCTGGTCAACGACGAGGTGCGCACGATGCTGCCATACCCAGTAAACGCGATGGAGGCCAAAACCTGACTGAAGCGGTTGTCATAAAGGTTGACTTTTTCAAAAGTGGTCTGGTCATCCGCCTGGTCCACCCAATAACAGTCGTTCAGCGAAAGGCCCTTGCAGACCGCAATGATGCCCAGCGGCCGATTGATGGACAGCCCTGTTTTCGAGAGCAACGCATCCACATAGGCGCGGTTTTTGGGGACGGTGCGCTGTTTGAGCCAACGCTCGATCCCCTCGTTGGTGAGGGTCAGGTTCAGCGGCAGGAACGTCCGGTTTTCTTCGTAGATCTTTTGGATTTGCAGGTCGGCCTCGCTGCTCTGCATATTCGCAGAAAATTCCAGCAGCGGCCTGTCTGCATCCTTGAGGATATACCGCATTTGTGTCCCCCCTCCATCCTTCATAAATATTGTATGTCCATTATAGCATACTTTACCTGTTGGTGCGACTGAGATAAAGTCAGTTGTCATGCGGGAACAAAAGTGCTTGAAAATCGTCAAGATGTGGCAAACATAGAATGTAGCCCCACAGGAATATGTAGGCATCCGAGGTTGCATGACACAGTGGGCACTGCGCTTCGTAATGAAATTAGATCGTGCCGGTATTGTCAGATGTACCATAGTTCTTTGATGTACTTTCTAACCGCAGGGCAGAACCAAGACCCGCTCCGCATTTTTGGCTGTGTCTGGCATCATGCAGTGTTTGATTGCAAATATTTTGAAGTTAGCCACTCTCCAATGCAGAAGGAGCGGAAAGCCTTATAGCCAAAAGACTTTACTGAAAAACGCCCCGCATGCGCGGGGATAAGGGCGGCGCCGGCCTGGTTGCCACGGCAAACCGAGGATCACCCCCGCATGCGCGGGGATAAGTCGTGGTGCAATGGCTGCTGTTCGTGTTTCTCGGGATCACCCCCGCATGCGCGGGGATAAGGTGGGCGAGATCGGGCTGTGCCTGCTGGCCGTGGGATCACCCCCGCATGCGCGGGGATAAGAGGGCGCCCGCCCTTTTTGCCGTTCTCCGCCTGGGATCACCCCCGCATGCGCGGGGATAAGCCGCGGGACGACGTACTCGAGCCGGCCGGTCAGGGATCACCCCCGCATGCGCGGGGATAAGGCGTGGGTGGCTATTGCGCCGGAGACCTGGACAGGATCACCCCCGCATGCGCGGGGATAAGTCAAGAGCATTAATTTTTGAGCGCAACACCTCAGGATCACCCCCGCATGCGCGGGGATAAGATTCCAATGGGTTATCCGAAGATACCCCCGACAGGATCACCCCCGCATGCGCGGGGATAAGATCAAAGAAAGAATGATAACCTGCGTAGGACTGGGGATCACCCCCGCATACGCGGGGATAAGGGAAGATGCATTTCATCCAGAAGCGCAAGCCAAGGATCACCCCCGCATACGCGGGGATAAGTTTGCCCGCTGCCGTCGACAGAAGTGGGGTTGGGGATCACCCCCGCATACGCGGGGATAAGCAAAGAGGCAGGTCCGGCAGCGGACGGGCTTTGGGATCACCCCCGCATACGCGGGGATAAGTGAGCACCTGCACACCGTCCACGCCCTCGCGGGGGATCACCCCCGCATACGCGGGGATAAGCCCGAACTGCGGGGTTTTGGCGGGCTCGGTGGGGGATCACCCCCGCATACGCGGGGATAAGCTGGCGGCACAAATCGCGGAGCTGCAGGAGCAAGGATCACCCCCGCATACGCGGGGATAAGCCTGCCCGGCCTCGTGCGGCCGGGTCGGGCATAGGATCACCCCCGCATACGCGGGGATAAGATTTGTATAGTGGTGTTTTTTATGGTGGTATAGGGATCACCCCCGCATACGCGGGGATAAGTTACTTGCATTTTCCTGTTTGCCGGTGGGGTTGGGATCACCCCCGCATACGCGGGGATAAGTCCTGCCGGCGTTTTCTGCCGCTGTTGTGGATGGGATCACCCCCGCATACGCGGGGATAAGTCGCCGTTCATGGTCAGATAGTACATGATGATGGGATCACCCCCGCATACGCGGGGATAAGTGGCTTTGGAAGCTAAAAAAGCTGGAAAAGAAGGGATCACCCCCGCATACGCGGGGATAAGCAGAGAAAGAATAATAACTTGAGTCGGACTATTAGGATCACCCCCGCATACGCGGGGATAAGTGAAAAAGCTGGTAGTATCCATGTTTTTTATGGGGATCACCCCCGCATACGCGGGGATAAGAAAATAGCCGCCTGTTGGTAGCAGGTCGGCCGGGGATCACCCCCGCATACGCGGGGATAAGACTAAAAAGATCCCGTCTAATCGCTGTTTTATATCCCCAGGTGTCCGTCATCCATTCAGTTTGGAATAAATTTCTTTCATCAGCCGGCAGTCTGCCAGGGCGCGGTGAGAGGTCTGCTGCGGCAATGCGAAATGCGCGGCAAGGGTCGTCAGCTTAAAGTTGCTGACCCCGCTGATCTTGCGGCGGGCAAGGTTCAACAGGTCTGTGCTGCGGTTCGCAGGCATCAACTGGCCGGTCCGCTGGCAGGCGGCGCGCAAAAACGCCATATCGAACGAGAGATTGTATCCGACCAGCTTGTCCCTGCCGATAAAAGTCAGGAACTGTTGTAACGCTTGCTCCATCGCAAGCCCCTGCGCCTGCAGCGTTTCGTCTGTGAGACCCGTCAGCTCTGCGATCGTTTTGGGCAAGGGCCCTGCAGGCCGGACCAGACAGCTGAATTCGGTCTCTTTGTCGCCGTCTATGCGGAGCGCCCCGAATTCGATGATCTCATCCCGGCCCGGCTGCAGGCCAGTTGTTTCCAGGTCGATCAATACAAAGCGGTCGCCGGCGGACAGCCGGGCACTCGCCCGCCGGGCCGCCATCTGCCGCTTGGCCGCCTTGCTGAAGCCGGGCTTCAGCGAAGGTTCCTCGGCCGTTCCCTGCGGCAAAGGCCGCCGCATGAGCTTGATGCCGTCAAAGTCCACCGGCGTCCAACTCGTATTGTGTACGCGGAAATCCATCTTCTGCTCACCGTTGGTGGTGTAGACCATCGTGGCACGGCCTGTCTGCAGATTTTTGCAGACGCGGTCCCACAGCGCATCGCGCACACGGCTGCTGAGCTGGCCCACATAGACCCCTGTATTGATCTCGCACAGCCATTTGGACAGGTCGCCCCGCAGGCGGGGCGGGCAGTCGGTCATGGTGATGACGATGATGGCGCATCCCCCTCCCCTGCCTCAAAATAGTTGACGCCGTTGGCCACGGTCCCCACCCGGTCATCCCACAGATAGACGGCTTCTTCCGCGGCTTCCTCCGGCGTTTCTTCGTCCTGCAGCAGCCAGCGGATGTCATGGACCATGCGTTCCAGGATATGACGTTCCACCATGGCGTCGCGCACACGGCGACGCACCAAGGCCGGCAGGTCCTCCGGGTCTTCTGCCGCTACCTGGAAGGCGATGGGGATGGTGACTTCCGCTTTATAGAGGTCGGCAATATCGTAGACGAAGGAGCCTTCATGCCCCACATGGACGAACCCCAGGCCGGGCGAGCAGCCAAGCGCCACGATCACGGCGTGGGCCAGCCCGTACAGGCAGGCATGCCCGGCGGAAAGCGCCTGGTTCACCCTGTCACCGGCGGCAAAATCATCCGGCCGGTACAGGCGGCCGTTCCAGGGCACACCGGTCTCTCTGGAAGCCTTGCGGTACACACCCCGCACCCGGCTTCCCTCGCGGCCGCGCAGCTGCTGCATGGTCAGGCGGGAAACATCCTCCTCCGGGAAGCGCAGCTGGTACATCTTCCGCACCACGGCCAGGTGCTTGCGGGTGTTGGTGACCAGTTCCGCCTGCCGCAGCAGCAACCCGGCGCGAGTTGTCAGCGGGCGGCCATGGGCATAGTAACGCACCCCATGCTCCCCCACCCAGACGGCACCCACGCCGGTGTCGCCCATCAGCTCCATGGCGCGGTGGGTCACGCGGGTACCGGGGCCAAGCAACAGTACCGAAATGGCCGCTGCCGGGATATGGACGACGCCCTTTTCATCTGTTACCGTAATGGCGCCGTCCTGCCGTCCCAGGGTGCAGTGTTCGAGATACAAAAAGGTCATGCGGTCCTTGACCTGCGGCAGGGCCTGCAGCTCCGGGCGGATCATGCCGGGCAGTTCCCCCATCCCGCTCACCCCCTGTGCATCACAGTCATCAGGCCCAGGCCGTAGGCCTTGCCCCGGCCGATGCCCTGTGTCAGCAGTTGGCAGAACGCCTGGGGATCGGTGACCTGCAAAACACCCTCGTAGGTAACAGACAGCAGCGTGACCGGATGCCGCCGGTCGCCGCCTTTGGCAAACTGAAGCCAACGGGACGCCGTAACGGTAAAGCTGTCCGGCGTCAGGGCAAAGCCGTGCTTTTCAGCGCGCTGCAGCAGCCACTGCTGCTGGTACTCCACCGTACAATGCGCCCGCACCGTACCGCGCGCGGCTGCCTCCTTTGGGTCGGGGCAGCTCTTGGTGGGGTTGGCCGTCAGGCGGAACTGCCAGACACTGCCCGGCGTGATGCGCTGTAACAGCGGCGTATAGTCGCGTGTTTCCGCCCGCCCCGCGCCGTTGGCGGGGCCGAACTGGGCGGCGATGCCGGTCAGGTCGGGCCGGTCCTCACTGAGCAGCAGCAGATACAGTTTTCCGCCCAGGCGGTCCAACCGCCAGAGCCGCCGTCTTCGTTCCCCCGCGAAGGCGGATTCCACAGCGCCGTGCAGTTTTTGCGGGGCGACCAGCGCCTGCATGGTGGTGGGGCGGGCAAGGCCCAATTCTACCCGGGACAAATACATAGCCGTCACCTCACAATTCTGCAAAAGGGTCATGTTCTGTTTCCGGCCCGACTGCTCCGGCGGCGGGCGGCAGAACGGCCTCACGCTCCACTGCCGCGCGGTAGGCATATTGGCGGTGGATGGGGCTGAAGGAACGGGGCAGATCCCGCCGGGGCACCGCTCCGGGCTGGGCGGGGTCAGCATCCATCACGAGGCGGCAACAGGTCCCCTGCCCCGCCGCAGCGGGTGCCAGTGCAGGTTCCGCCCGCAGGGCCGCTTCCAGCGGCAATGGCCGGACGCCCAGACAGAGCGGCAGCGTGGGCGGGCAGGAGCGCCGCCCCAGAAACAGCGGATAGACCGGGTGACCCAGCGCCCACGCCAGGTTTTGCAGCAGCGCCTCGTCCTCGCTTTCGAGCCCCACGAGAAAGACCGCGTCGGCCAGGTAATACCGCCGGGTGACATAAGGCGCATCCGGCGTTCTGCCTTTGCGGCGGGCGGCCTGCACCTGCCGGGGCGTCGGATTTCCGGCGGTGTGGAAATCCTCCAATAGTGCCCCTTCCCGGTCGACGCGCACACCAAAGCGAAGGCCGCACAGCGGCTGCAACCCGGCTGCATCGTCCCGGCGCAGACCCAGCGCCGCCGCCAGCAGGCCGATGACGCCGCTCTTGGTCGGTTCGCGCTCGGTCTTGCGGATCTCAAACTTGGAATCTGCGCCCCAGGATTGCAGCGGGGCTGACAGGCGCAGCAACAACGTGGCCATCATTCCACCCCATTCCCGGTCTCGGCGCCCAACTGTTGCCCCACGGCTGCTTCCAGCGCATCCAGCATCCGGCCAAGGGGCTGCGCCGGGGCCAGTGCTTCCAGCCCATCGCCCACCGTGAACGCCTGCTGCGGCGCGTCGGCATAACTGGTATACACCTTTTGCGCGTAGTCCGCCAGAGCTGCTTTGGAAGGGCCGACAAAGCCGTTTGCCGTGGCTGGGACCGCCTTTTCAAACGCGCCGCAGAGGTTGACCGGCTGGTCGGTGCGCAGCGTTACATAGACGGCGTCGGGCAGGGTGCGGTTGGCAAAGGTATTCTGCTTGCCGGTGGGTATCGAGCGGATGAAAGCCTCGGCAAAGGCGCGTACAACGCCAGGTACGGCCTTGCCGCCCAGCTGTGTCTCCAGCTCCTTCACATTGACGGTGGCGTAGCGGTAAAGAGTAGAAGAATTGTATTCCACCGTGCCCAGATGCCCGGCGCCAGCGTTATCCTCCGGCGCACAGTCGTCGACGGCGGTGAAATAATCATATTCGTTCTGCACGGCGTGGGTGGAGATGCTATGCGCCACCTGTGCAGCGGCGTCGTAATTCAGCGACGGGTCGCTGGCTACCATGCGGCCAAACAGCACCATATCCACCGACGGCTCCGCTTTGAGGGCATCCTTGTATGCCTTTTTATCGTCATCCCCTTCGACGGCCAACTGCGCGAGGGCCCGGGCCTGGGCACGGCTCATGAAGAACAGGGTGTCGGCATCCTTATCCTCCTTGATTTTGCTGAGCCCTGCCAAGCTCAGGGCATCCTTCGCCATCTTTTTTGCATCCTGCCCCGGCGCCAGGGCTTCGATCTTATCCGCCACCAGCCCGACGATCTTTTTGGTGCGGTCACCCACCTGCTCACCGTCGAGAAGTTCCTCCCGGAACATCAGCCGCATCGCCCGCTTCCAGGCCTGGGAGGAAACGCGGGCGCGGGTGGTGCCGCCGTAGACGGCGGTTTTGGGGCTGCCGGTGTCGTCCCGGTTGACACAGCTGGGCGGCACGGTCTGCAATACATGAAAATCAACATACAGGCGTTTGGGTTCCATAGTCTATGCTCCTTTTCTTTCTATGCTCGTGGGAAACGTCACGCATTTTCCGTGTCTTCTTTGGGGTCATGGTAAAAATCCTGTCCCCAGCGCAGGCGGACATGGGGCATGGCATCGGGAAATTGCAAATCATACAGGTCGCATGCCAACTGCACATAGTCCAGTGGGATGCCGCCCGCGCGCAGCAGCTGGATCATCCCCCGCAGGTGATGGGAAATTTCCGGCATCTGCGCGGCGGTGGCCAGTGCGTTGAATCGCTTTTGGATATTGCTTTCGCCGGGGTCCTGCCCGGGCGGCACCAGCAGACGGGCAGCCTTGCCCAGGCCCTCGCCCTCCCTATACATGGGGCTTGTCTGGCCCTGCTGGTGCAGGGCGTAGAGGGTCAGAGACAGATAGATCGCCCATTCGGCCGGAGTGGGGTTGCCGGTGGAACTCTGCAGGTCTTCCGGCATATCCTGCAAAAATGCGCCCCACAGTTCCGGCAGGTCGCCGGGGACCCGCCCAACACCGCGGCGCAGGTTGGCCAGCTGCGCTTTGCGCGGATGTTCCGGCAGGGTTTGCAGCCAGCGCAGCCGGGCGGCCACATATTGCTGCAGTTGCTGTCTTTGTGTCATGCACGCTCCTCCTTATTTTTGATAGACTCTGTTCACGTCGGCCAGGAACCAGTTGTACACCTTCGGGGCCGAATAGTATGTTTCCTTGTCGCTCGCTTTGCTGCTGGAGGATTTTACCATCCGTCCGATAAAAGCCGCGCTGCCGCTCTGGTCCACCAGCTGGCGGCCCAATGTTTGGGCGATCCGTTTGGCGTCGGCCCGCCACTGGCGGATGTACTCTTCTGCCGTTTCGCCATCCCACGCCGGGTCGATGTCGCACAGCCAGCGGCGGAAAGGCTGGTCCAGCCGGAAATAGAACTGTTCCTGGGCTGCTTTCGCAGAATTCTTTTTACTGGCGTGGTCCGGGTCGCTGGCGGCGATGTCCAGGTTTCGGGCCAGGTTGCCGACCGCTTTGGCCAATTTCTCACAGAGGCCGATCTCCTCGGTGATCTTCTGCCGCCATCGCCTGCCCAGCTCATCCAGCAACGCTGTATGGAAGGTGAGGGAATCACTGAAGGTGTCCTCCACCGTATGGGAACTGGTGCCATCGTAGCGCGTCCCAACTATCTCGAACCGAATCATCCGATTCCGATCCAGAATCCGTGCAGTCTGCAATTTTACGATCCACTGGACGATCCCTGGGTTCTTTTCCTGTGATTGGAAAACGGTTGGGAACTCTCGCCAGAATTGTATGGCGCTATCGTGCTTCTTTGGCTCAAAACTGACAACGCCGCTTTTTTTATCGACCTGCCTTTTCCATATCGTCATCTGCTCGCAGAACGCATCTTGCGGCTCAAAGAAATCCCCGCCCAGCAGAGAGTAGCCGATAACTTTTGGGCCTTCTTTCTGTAATATAATTCGACGAGATTGCAGAGTTAGAAGTTCAGCTGCATTGTCGGGTACTGGCACCTCATTTCGTTCACCATAATTGGGGTTCGATTGTTCCCAATAGGGGCGCGGCTGTCTCCAAGCCTTCTCGCCATCCTCCAGGAGCACCAGGTTGAGCATCAATGTCTCAAACAGCGTGTCACCTTTCGCCAAAACCAAGCCCAGCCTGCCAAGCCAGCCTTCTTTCATACTCTTTGGCTTTTCCCCGTTGGGAAGTACCTTTGTTTTGGGCTTTGCGGCTGTGTCGTCAAACCCATTCGTATACACAAGCCATCTGGCTGCCTGGGCGTAGCTCAATTCTTCCTTTTCCTCTGCTGAATAAGAAGAAAACAATCTGATCTTGTGTTCGCCCTCCACAATTTCACCATTCAACTTCTTTGCTCCAAAGTCCGTACCCTTTTTCGCATCGGGTGCCTGCCAAAACGGTCGTTCCGGGTGAAACAACCAAAAACGCTCATGCCAGGCCACCAGATAATCCCGGATCGGCTGCTCCGGGAACTGTCCTTGACGCCACAGCCCCCGCCAGCGTACCAGCGCCGTGTTTGGATCCGTAAGCGGGGCTGCCATGCCATTGGCGTCATGGTCCCAAAATACCGTGTGCAGTACCGCCAAAAGCAGCCGCAGCACCGCCACATCCTGCGTGGGCAATTCGCCAGCCAGACCTTTGTACTCGTGCGCATGCAGCAGGGTCTCCATCAAAGATACCTCCCGCACGGTACAGTCCGCACAAAGCACCCGCACCCAGGGTTCGTCCAACAGGTTAAATTCCACTTCCTTCATCGGCTTCCTCCTTCTGCCAGGTCAGGCCGTCCCGGTGGTCATAGCGCAGCACCGTCCGGGACAGATGCGCGGTCAAATTTTCATCCAGCAGCAGCACCAGCTCCCCTTTCAGCATCGGCGCCTGCTGCCACTCCGGCAATAAGCGCCGGTTCTGCCCTTCCAACTCCTCAATGACGCGGTCGATGGTCCAGCGCCTGCTGAAGTAGCCCGGCAGCCGCAGCCGCTGGCGGGCGATGGCCACACTGTCCGCCTGGCAGGGCGGGCAGTCGGCTGCCACCGCGCGGCCTTCCTCCTGCCAGGGCAGGAAATGCACACTGCCGTCCCCACGGCGCACCATGACCAGCACCTCCACCGACGGGTCGCCGTCGCGCACAGCGGCGCGGGCGGCAGCCTCGGTGCCCTTTTGTTCTCCGTTCATCCAATTATCCAAGACATTCAATTCCGGGAAATCAGGAAATTCGTCCGGCAGCGGGATCGCAAAGTTTTCCGCCCTGCCTTGCTGGCTGCGCTGTAAAGTGAGGTATTCCTCCCGCCTGCGCACGCTGTCCGCATCCTGCGGCAAGACGTCCTTTTCCTCCCAGCCGTAAGTGTCCTGCACCAACTGCGGGATGTCCTGCGGCAGGGCAACGGTCCGCGGCAGCAGTTGCCGGGTACGCCACAAGAGCCATTCGCCATAGACCGCCTTGCTGCCAGCGTCAAAACGCTCATCGCCGGTATCCAGCACGGCGCACTGCGCCGTTTGCAGCGGCAGCGGGCGGTCTGTTCGATCCGCCCGGCGGTGCAGGCGGCCGATGCGTTGCAGCAGCAGATCCATGGGGCAGAGTTCTGTCACCAGGAAATCCAGGTCGATGTCCAGCGACTGTTCCATCACCTGCGTTCCCACCACGATCAGCCGGTCCCGTTCAGCACGGGTGGAATGTTTGCCCAGGCGCCGCAGCAGCGTCCGTTCTTTCTCGGCGCGGTCCGGCATCAGGAACTGGGCATGGAACAAAAACACCTCGTATCCCGGCAGAGTCTGGCGCAACTGCGCGGCCACCGCCTGCGCCTTGCGCACCGTGTTGACGATGACGCCCGCACAGCCGCCCTGCGCCAGTTTTTCCCGCAGCAGGGCGGGCAGCCGGTCCTCGGTCACCGGCGCCACCTGGACGGTTCTGCCTGCTTCCATCAGCGGCACCGTCCGCTGGCAAACCTGCCCGCCGTCCGTCCAGGTCAGCAGCGGATAGCCGCGGCTGGTCTGCCAGCCGCCTTCCGCCGCCTGTCCGCCCAGATAAGCATTGACCAGCTCCGCCCGCCGCCGGGCTGGCAGCGTGGCAGACAGCAGGATGACCGGCACCTGATAGCGCCCCAGCCAGGTCAGCGCACGGTCGAGATAGCAGTTCATGTAAGTATCGTAGGCGTGGCACTCATCCACGACCACCACCTTGCCGGCCAGCCCCAACTGGCGCAGCATCAGGTGCTTTTGTTTGAGTGCCGCCATCAGCAGCTGGTCAACGGTACCGATGACAAAGTCCGCCAGCAAGGCCTGCCGGTTGCCTTGAAACCAGCGATGTACCAGCACGCCGCTTTCGGGGTCGTTTTCCCTGTCGGCGTCCTCCTCGGTCACGGCCCGGCCGGGGAACAGCTGGCGGTAATCCTCGTTCAGCTCAGCCATGCCGTGCGCCAGGCGGATCGAGTGGACCATATCCTCCGACTGCGTCTCGGCCCAATCCCGCAGGCGGTCAAAGATGCCGTTGGCCGTAGCCTGGGTCGGCAGGCCAAAGAACAGCCCACCCGCCTGGCAGCGGTTGGCAAAGACCTCCGCGGCGGCCAGTGCCGCCTCCGTCTTGCCCACCCCCATCTGCGCCTCGATGATAAGCAACCCCGGCACCGAGATGTTGTCGGCTGCCTCCAGCACGGCTTGCTGCAAGCTGTTGGGCAAAAATCCAAATCGCTGCCGGAACGCACCGGCGTCCATGCTGTTGTAGGGCGATTCCCACGGGGCTGTCAGATTCAACCGCTCCCAGGCACGCTCCACCCGCGCGGGATAATCCGTTTCGCGCCCCGTTTCCTCCACCGGGATCAGCGGGAAATAGGTCGTATTGCTGGCGATCCAGTCCGCCATGGTCAGCAGGCCGGTCAGCAGCAGTTCAGCGGGGATGGTCAGTGTCGGCAGTTCTGTCACGTCCGAAAAGCCGCTTTCCTGCAAAGCGTTATCCAGCATTTCCTGCCACATCGCCCGCCAGATGGCCTCCTGCCCCCGGCCCCAGTAGTTGTCCGGGTGGTTTTCCAGCTGTTCGTCGATAGAATCGTTTAAGCCATCCTGCTGCGGTTTGCCGTGGTGCGCCCCGACGATGGATGCCACCCCAGGCGGGCAGCCAAGTTCCAACAGGATCGCCTCGCTGGCCATCGCGTGCGGCGTGGCGCTGCGGTTCAGGAAGGTATCGGGCAGAACAAGCTGCGTTTGCAGACGCTCCCGCGCTTCGGGCAGTTGGCACAGGATGTTGCTTTGGAAGGCCACCGTCATCTTGCCACCGTCGTGGGACATTCCCAAAAAGGTGACCAGTTTGTACAGGATCTCCTCCTCCAGCCCCAAGGTGTGCCGCACGGCTTCCGGCAGCCAGTTTTGCGCCAGATGTCGCAAAATTCCCGCCGTATCCCGCGCGTGCATCCAAAGCGGCAGCCATCCGCCGCCCCCGGACGGGTCAGATTTCCCGGCCAACAAACGGACCAGATGTGCAGCTTGTATGTCCATATCTTTTGCCTCTTTACTGCAAACAACGTGTTGATTCGGTCTATTTTAGGGTGTTGTGTAAAATTAAAAGTGCTGGAAAATTTGCTAAGCGCAGCAAATGCAAGCCGCGAGACCGCAGCCATACTTTATGCATGGCAAGGCCCGCAGCGCAGCAGACGCCGTTTTGCCAAAATTGAACCGTGCTGGGATATTGCCGATATATTTATATTATAGCAATGTTTTGTGTCATAATCAGGACTTCTTCACGAGAAGTGGTCCTTCCTTTTGATTTTTGTTGAAACGAATAGCTCCGGGGAGGATCTTTTGTGTAATCCAACAACAATCGCCAATAAAATGGCCGCCGGGCATCCCAAAAGTGGGATGTCCGGCGGCCATTGACCTGCTGCTTGCAACAGAATTGACAAGCAGCAATGGGGCTAACATTTGAATCGCTGGGTTTATGCATCTTATAGTTCTTGCCGGTCTATCCGCAAATTTTCCGCCTGCAGAAGGAAGCGGTACAGCGGAACGACCTCGATTTCCACTCCGTCCTCTCGGATATGTTCTTCCTCTTCATAGGTGACAATCATCAGACGCTGCGCCTGCGGTTCGAGGCGGACCAATTTTTTCAGATTCTCGACCTCCCGCTTCCGCGCGTCCCCGGCGAT
>DWWX01000028.1 GCA_019119495.1 Candidatus Gemmiger stercorigallinarum
TGAGGATCAGCTGCAGCACGGCCATCGGCACCAGCGCGGGCAGGTCGATGTGCAGAATGCGCTGGAACACCGACGCGCCGTCGACCTTGGCGGCCTCGTACAGCGAGGTGTCGACGCTGGACAGCGTGGCCGTTCTTCGCGCTGCTGACCCACCACGTCAACATGGCGCTCGAGCGCCGCGGCTATAAGATGATGCTCTGCTTTACCGAGTACGACAACGACCGCGAACAGGAGTTCATCCGCATGGTGCGCCACAACCAGACCGACGGCATCATCGCCCTGACCTACACGCCCGACCTCGAGATCCCCGCCGGCATCCCGTTCGTGACCATCGACCGCTTCTTCAGCGTCGAGGTGCCCTGCATCGCCTCGGACAATTTCGGCGGCGGCCGCCTGGCCGCGCAGAAGCTGGCCGAGCTGGGCTGCCGCCGGGTGGCCTGCCTGCGCATCGGCTCGTCGCTGGTCAACGAGCCCAGCAAGCGCAAGGACGGCTTCGTCAGCGGCTGCATGGAGCTGGGGCTGCCCTTTGAGGTCTGCAACCTGCCGGACGGTTCGCCGATGTCGGCGTTCGAGGTGTTCCTCAAGCGCAACATCCTCGAGAGCGACCACCCGCTGGACGGCCTCTTCTGCGGCACCGACTCCCAGGCCTGGCAGGTGGTCAACATGCTGCGCGCCATGGGCCGCCGCGTGCCGGAGGATGTGCAGGTCATCGGCTTTGACGGCACCCGGATGTTCGGGGACCTGGATTATTTCTGCTCCACCATCGTACAGCCGGTGGCCGATATTGCCGAGACCGCGGTGAACATGGTGCTTTCCAACGATTTCACCGGCCTGCCGCCGCTGATCTGCCTGCCAGTGCGCTACCAGCCCGGCGGCACCACCCGCGACAGTGTGCAAACGGAGGCGAATGAATAAATGGCATTCAGTCTGTTCCGCCCGTTCAACACGGGTGAACCGCAGCGGGACTCCCGCGGCCGCCTGACCGGCATCGACCGCTATCAGGATGTCCTTGGCCGTTGCTGGAAGCGGCTTTTCCTCAGCGGTTTGGTGACGCTGGCCGGTTTTGTCCCCTTTGCGCTGGGCGTGGGCTATGCCATCCTGAGCAGCAGCATTCTCGTTCTGCTGCCGGCCGCGATGATCGGCGGGGCTGTTGCCGGCCCCTTTGTGGCCTGCCTGTACGACGGCATCCTGCGGGCACTGCGGGACGCCCCTGGCAGCTGGCGCGGAAATTTCCGCCGCGCCTTCCGCCAGAACTGGCGGGGCGCCCTGCTGCCCGGCGCACTGACCGGCCTGTTTGTGGGCACCGCCGCTTTTGCCGGCATGATGCTGTTCGCCTGGAGCAGCGTCTGGCCCACCGCTGGCACGATCTGCGTATATCTGTTCAGCTGGCTGCTGTTTTTTGCGATCTCGACGCTGTACTGGCCGCAGCTGGTGCTGTTTGAGCAGTCCAACCTGGTGCGGCTGCGCAATCTGCTTCTGTTCACGCTGAAATACTTCTGGCGCGTACTGGGCGCGTCTGCCCTGCAGCTGGTGTTCTGGCTTTTGATGGCCCTGTTTGCGCCCTGAACGCTGTTGCTGCTGCCCTTTGTAGCCGTTTGGTTCATTCAGTATGCCGTTCTGTTTTTGTTGTACAACAAGCTGGAGGAAGCCTTCCAGCTGGAAGAGCAGATTGCCGAGCAGTTTCCTGACCAACCGGTGCGGCGGGATTGACCCCACACCGGGAGCAAATCTGTATTTTGTTTCTATACGAGGAGGCTCCTTATGATCGATGTTGTTGCTTTGGGCGAATTGCTCATCGACTTTGCGCCGGTTTCCACCAACGCCGCCGGGTATCCCACCCTGGCCGCCCAACCGGGCGGCGCGCCGGGCAATTTCCTGGCCGCGCTGCAAGCCTACGGCTGCACCACCGCGCTGATCGGCAAGGTGGGGACCGACCGCTTCGGCGACCTGCTGAAAGCCACCCTGGCTAAAAAGGGCATCGAGACCCGGGGCATCGTGTCCGACCCGGCCGTGTTCACGACGCTGGCTTTTGTAACGCTGGACGCCACCGGCAACCGGGAATTCAGCTTTGCCCGCAAGCCCGGCGCCGACACCTGCCTGCGGGCCGACGAGCTGGACCTGGCCCTGATCGACGAAGCCCGGGTCTTCCACTTCGGTTCGCTGAGCCTGACCGACGAGCCGGCCCGCACCGCCACCCAAAAGGCGGTTGCTTACGCCAAAGAGAAGGGCAGGCTCATCAGCTTTGACCCCAACCTGCGCAAACCGCTGTGGCCGAGCGAAGCCGCCGCCAAAGAGCAGATCGAGTGGGGCCTGCACCAGGCCGACATCGTCAAGATCAGCGATGAGGAGATCGACTTTCTGTGGGGCCTTTCCCCCGAAGCGGGCGCCCAAAAGCTGCTGGCCGAGTACGGCGTCCGGCTGGTCTATGCCACGCTGGGCCCCCGGGGCTGCCATTTTGCCAACCGGCAGGGCAGCGGCGAGGTGGCCAGCCCCGCCGGCATCCATGTGGTGGACACCACCGGCGCCGGGGACATCTTCGGCGGCAGCGCCATGAGCCAGTTCCTCAAGACCGGCAAGGCCCCCGCCGACCTGACGGTGGAGGAAATGCGCGCCATCACCCGCTTTGCCTGCTGTGCCGCCAGCCTGTCCACCCAGACCCACGGCGGCATCGACAGCGTGCCGGA
>DWWX01000029.1 GCA_019119495.1 Candidatus Gemmiger stercorigallinarum
TGCAAGCTGCTGTCCTACAAGGGCAAGGTGTTCAGCGTCGAGATCCCCAACTTCATCGAGCTGGAGATCACCGAGACCGAGCCCGGCTTCAAGGGCAACACCGCCACCAACACCCTCAAGCCCGCCAAGGTCGAGACCGGCGCCGAGATCCGCGTGCCCCTGTTCATCAACGAGGGCGACAAGATCCGCATCGACACCCGCACCGGCGAGTATATGGAGCGCGTCTGACCGGGCGCCGCGCCTGTCTCTTTTACACAAAGGAGGGGAACCCCTATGGCTATGGACCTGAACGCCAAGGCCGCCTACATCCGCGGCCTGATGACCGGCATGGAATTTGACCCCAACTCCAAAAACGGCAAGATCATCGCCGCGATGATGGATCTGCTGGAGGAGATGGCCGCCACCGTCACCGAGCACGACAACGCCCTGGACCAGGTGTACGAGGACGTGGACGAGCTGGACGAGGATCTGACCGACCTGATCAACCTGGTCTTTGACACCGACGATGACGAGGATGACGACGAGGAGGCCTCCTACGAGGTGACCTGCCCCAACTGCGGCGCGGTCAGCACTGTGGACGAGGACGACCTGCTGGACAACGAGCTGGTCTGCCCCAACTGCGGCGCCGCCTTTGACATCGAGCTGACCGAGGACGACGAGGACGAGACCCCCGCCGCCCCCGCCAACGGCGAGATCCCCGTCGAATAAAGGCAAACAACAAATGCACGCAGCCCCGGCAGGGCCCCTGGTGGGCCTTGCCGGGGCTGCTTTTTTGCCCGGTATTTGCCTGCCGCGGCCAGGAAGCGGGGGCCGAGACCGCACAAAAAAGGAGGTATGCCCATGACAACGCAGCAGATGGCCGGCCTGGTGCTGGCGGCGGCCTGCACGGTGTTGTTTGTGTACGCGGCGGCGGTAGGGCTGGCGCGGCTGTTCCGCCGGCCGGCGGGGGAGCTGCCCGGCGCCGGCCGCCAGGCAGCCCGGCCCGACGCCCGCGGCCAGCGGCTGGCCGCAGCGGGGGCGCTGTTGTGGGCGCTGGCCATGCTGGCGGCGCTGTGCGCGGCGGCCTGCGCCCAGTATCCCGGCGTGCCGCCGCTGCAGGCCGTGCGCCAGGCGCTGTGCGGCGGGCTGGACGCCCGGCATTACCTGGACCTGGCCCGCTGGGGCTACGGCGCAGAGGAGGCCGGCTTTGCCGAGCAGTACCTGATGATCGTGTTTTTCCCGCTGTGGCCCTGGCTGCTGCGCCCCTTTGCGCTGCTGGGGGCGGACCTGTGGCTGACCGGCACCCTGCTGGCCGTGGCGCTGACGGCGGCGGGCACTGTGCTGCTGTACCGCTGCGCCTTCCGGTTGTTTGGCAGCGGCCGGGCGGCGGGCTTTGCCTGCGCGGTGCAGCTGCTGCTGCCGGGCAGTTTCTTTTTTGTGCTGCCCCAGACCGAGGCGCTGTTTTTTTGCCTGAACTTTGCCTTTTTGGACGCCATGCAGCGGGACAAACCGGGGCAGGCGGGGCTGTTTGGGCTGCTGGCGTCGCTGTGCCGGGCCAACGGCGTGCTGCTGGCCGGCTACGCGGTCCTGTGGTGGGTGGCAGAGCTGCGCCGGGGGCGGCGGTTTTCGGCCCGGTGGCTGCTGCCTGCGGCAGGGCCTGCGGCGGGGCTGGCGGTGTATTTGGGCATCAACTGGGCAGTGTACGGCAACGCTTTCCAGTTTACCGTCTACCAGAGGGAACACTGGGATCACAGCTTCTGCCTGTTCCCCCAGGCGGTGGCGATCATGAGCCGCTACATCTCCGCCGACAGTCTGGGCATTTTTATTGGGCTGTGGACGGTGGTGCTGATCCTGCTGGAGGTGCTGCTTCTGGCGCTGGCGGCCCGCCGCCTGCCGCCGGACTGGCTGCTGCTGGGCCTGGCCGGCGTTGCCATGATGAACGGCCAGACCTGGCTGATCAGCGCCCAGCGGTATGCGCTGGGGATGCCGGCGCTGGCCCCTGCGGCCGCCGTGTTGACGAAACGGCGGTGGCAGCGCGGGGCGCTGCTGGCCGTGCTGGCGGTTTTGTGGGGCGTTTACTTTGCCGCCTTTGCCGGGCACGCGCCCATCTATTGACCGCAGGCCGCGCCTGCCCGGCACGCCGTCCGCCCAATACGGCAGAAAATACGCAAAAAAAGCACCGGCACAGTCTGAAGCAAAGACTGTGCCGGTGCCTGTTGTATGGAGTTGATTGGCGGATGGGGCCTGTTTATCCCAGGCTGCGCAGGGCCTTGGGGTAGTGGTTTTTGACCCGGCCGCCGCTGGCTTTGCCGCAGCCCAGCGGGAAGCCGTCCACCAGCACGGCGCACCAGCCGGGCCGGGCGGTTTTGGCCTCGATCTCCTCGCCGCGCAGCCAGGCCGCGGTGCGGGGGTCGGTCAGGGTCAGGCGCTCGGCGTTGGCGCACCCCGCGCCGTGGGCCATAAACAGCGCGTGGCTTGGCACAAAGCGGCCTTTTTGCAGCCTGCCGGCCGGCACGCCCGCCCGCAGGATGTGCAGCTTTGCCGCGGGCAGCGCCGCCGGCGGGGGCAGAACGGCCAGGTCGCCGGCAATGTCCACCGGGGCGTCGGCCAGGGCGGGGAAATATTCGCCCGCAAAGGCGCACCAGGCGTCCCGCACCTGGGCGGCGGCCCTGTCCGGGCGGGCGGCTCTGCCCCGGCCTTTCGTTTTGGCCGGGGCATTCTCCGGGCGGGGCTGCGGCTCGCCCTGTTTGCGGAAACGGGCGATAAAGTGCCCCTCGCCCCCGTCGGCGGGCCAGATGCGGCGGCAGTACGCGGCGGCGAAGCCGGGCGTTTCGGGGGCGCGGTTTGCCTCGCCGGGGCGGCCGAAGCCGGCGGCGGACAGGTCCTCCTGCACAAAATCCGGGTGGCGCGCCAAAAAGGCTGCCGCCTGGGCCTCGTCCTCCTCCGGCGCAAAGGTACAGGTGGAAAGCACCAGCACCCCGCCGGGGGCCAGCAGCCGGGCGGCCGCGTCCAAAATGCCGGCGGCGGTGGCGGCGCACTGTGCCACCAGGGCCGGGCTGTGCTGGGCAATGGCGGCCGGCTCCTTGCGGAACATGCCCTCGCCGGAGCAGGGGGCGTCCACCAGCACCCGGTCAAACCAGCCGGGCAGCGCGTCGGCCAGGCGGCCGGGGGTCTCGTTCGTCACCACCGCGTTGGTCACGCCCATGCGCTCCAGGTTCTGGCGCAGGATCTCGGCGCGGGTGGGCACGTACTCGTTGGCCAGCAAAAGCCCCTGCCCGGCCAGGGCGGCGGCCAGCTGGCTGCTTTTGCCGCCGGGGGCGGCGCACAGGTCGCACACCCGCATGCCGGGCCGCACGTCCAGCAGCGGCGCGGCGCCGGCGGCGCTGGGCTCCTGGGCGTAAAACACCCCCGCATGGTGCCAGGGATGGCGGCCGGGGCGGAAGTCCGCCGGCACCGCAAATGCCTGCCAGCAGAAGGGCGACGGCGCCAGCGGAATGTCCATGCCGGCGGCAAACGCTTCCGGCGCACAGCGCAGCGTGTTGACGGTGACGCCGCGGGCGGGCGCTTCCCGGATGGGGAGGGCGGGGGTCAGCAGCTCTTCAAAGCGCGCCCCCAGCAGGGCGCGTTCCCGGCGGGTGAAAAATTCCGGGTAGTTGGGCAGCGGGGGCATGGCGGCTCCTTTCGGCAATGGGATGGGCGCGGGGGCAAACGGCAGGCAGCGGCGCAGGCCGCCCCGCAAAAAACAGACTGCATAAAGCCCGGCGGCAGCGGGCAGACTATCGGCAGACCACCACCGGAGCAAAGCGTTGTTGTGGGCCTGCGGCAGCCGTGTGCGGCAGCCAGAAACCAGGCGCCGCGCCAGGGCTGCCGCTGCGGCGGATGGTCCAGACTTCAACCGGGAAGGAGGCCTCGACCATGGCAAAGAACCAGAAAAACACCCAGAAGGCGACCAACCGCGCTGTCAACACCAAGGGCGGCATGCAGACCACCAACAAGGCGTCTGACGCCGCCGACTGCACCAACACCACCAACAGCAAGGCTGCCAACCGCACCAACGGCGGCTGCGGCTGCGGCACCAAGGGCGGCGACGGCGACCGTAAGAAATAAGGGGTCACGCCCTGTTTCTGCGCGCCGGACCGCCAAAAACGCAGCCTGACCGCCCGCCGGCGGCAGGCATGCGCCGCAACAGGCAGCAGCCTGACGGCATCCCCGCCCCCAAAAGGGCGGCGCCGCAGGCTGCTGCCTGCTTTTTGGGCCGGGGGTTCAGTCTGCCGCGGGGGCTGCGGGGGCGTCCGGGTCAAAGCCCTGCCAGACCAGCTCAAACAGTTCCAGGATGCGGCTGTTGCGGCCCTGCAGGTACAGATAGCCCAGCAGGCACTCGAACCCGGTGGAAGCCCGGTACTCCTGCGCGGTGGCGTGTTTGGCCACGGTGGCCTTGCTGGCGTTTTTGCCCCGGCGCAGCACATTGGCCTCCTCCTCGGTCAAAACCGGCTCCAGCAGGGCCAGCTCCCGGCTTTGGGCGCGGGCCGAGACATACCGGGTGGCGGCGGCGTGCAGGCGGCCTGGCTGCAGGCGGGTGGTCTCGACCAGGCGCTGGCGGACCAGCAGTTCCAGCACCGCGTCGCCCACAAAGGCCAGCGACAGCGGGCTTTGCTCCCGGATGTCGATCTTGGGCGCGGCTTCAAACAGCATATCCTCTGCCGCCTTTCTCAGTAGACATAGTCAAATTCGTACTCGCCGATCTTGATGGTGTCGTTCTCCTCGACGCCCTGGCGGACCAGCTCGTCCAGCAGGCCGGAATCGCCCAGCTGGGTCTGGAAGTACTGCAGGCTCTCGTAGTCGTCCACGTTGGTGCCGGCCAAAATGCGCTCCAGCCAGGGGGCGTCCACGCTGAACTCGTGCGCGCCGGTGCGGGCGACGGTGAAGGGCCGCTTGGGCTGGTTGGCCAGGTCGGGGCGGACATACTCCGCCTCATAGACCTTGACCGGCGGCAGGGCCTGCAGCCGCTGCCAGACCAGCGCGGGCAGGCCGTCGATGCCCTGGCGGGTGGCCGCCGAGATGGGCAGGAAGGTCAGGCCCTTCGCCTCGATATACTGCTTGAACTCCTCCACCTGCTCCGGCGCTGCAATGTCGCACTTGTTGCCCAGCACGATCTGCGGGCGGCCGGCCAGCTCGGCCGAGAAACCGGCCAGCTCGTGGTTGATCTGCTCAAAGTCGGCTTTGGGGTCGCGGCCCTCGCAGCCGGAAACGTCCACCACGTGCAAAAGCAAGCGGCAGCGTTCCACATGGCGCAGAAAATCATGCCCCAGGCCCACGCCCTCGGCGGCGCCTTCGATCAGGCCGGGGATGTCGGCGCAGACAAAGCTCTGCTCCGGCCCCACCCGCACCACGCCCAGCACCGGGGTCAGGGTGGTAAAGTGGTAGTTGGCGATCTTGGGTTTGGCCGCGCTGATGACGCTGATCAGCGTGGACTTGCCCACGTTGGGGAAGCCGATCAGCCCCACGTCGGCAATGACCTTCAGCTCCAGCGTCAGGTGCAGTTCCTCGCCGGGCAGGCCGGGCTTGGCAAACTTGGGGATCTGGCGGGTGGGGGTGGCAAACCGGGCGTTGCCCCAGCCGCCGCGGCCGCCCTTGGCCACCACCACCGGCTCGTCGCCGGACAGGTCGGCCACCACCAGACCGCTGTCGGCCTCCTTCAGCACGGTGCCGCGGGGCACGCGGATGACCAGGTCCTCGGCGTCCTTGCCCTTCTGGCGGGCGCCGCGGCCGTTTTCGCCGTCGGGGGCGGTGTACTTGCGCTTGTAGCGGAAATCCATCAGGGTGGACAGGTTGTCGTCGGCCACAAAAACGATGCTGCCGCCGCGGCCGCCGTCGCCGCCGTCGGGGCCGCCGGCCGCCACGAATTTTTCGCGATGGAAGCTGACGCAGCCGTCGCCGCCTTTGCCGCCGTGGACCCAGATGGTGGCCACATCAATAAAATTACCGGGCATGGGGTACCTCTTTCCTGTGTGGGGCAAATTGCCCGTGGATAAAAACGCCCTGCGCGGCGCTGCAAACCGCCGCCTGCCGCGCGGGCAAAAAGATAGGGCAGGCCGTTATGGCCCGCCCCAGATGGTTTTTACTGCTTGACAGTGCAGCGTTTGCGGTCGCGGCCCATGCGCTCGAAGTGAACGCGGCCGTCGATCAGCGCGAACAGCGTGTCGTCGCTGCCGATGCCGACGCCCTCACCGGGATGGATGTGGGTGCCGCGCTGACGGACCAGGATGTTGCCGGCCAGAACGTACTGACCGTCGCCGCGCTTGACGCCGAGACGCTTGGACTCAGAGTCACGGCCGTTCTTGGTGGAGCCTACGCCTTTTTTGTGTGCCATTGTGCTTTACCCTCCTTAGCCGTTGATCGCGGTGATTTCCACCTTGGTGTAGGGCTGACGGTGGCCCTTGCGGACCATGCTGCCCTTCTTGGGACGGTAGGTCAGAATGTTCAGCTTCTTGCCCTTGCCGTTCTTGATGACCTTGCCGGTCACGGTAGCGCCCTCCACAACGGGGGCGCCGACCTTGACGCTGCCTTCCTCGCCGACGGCGAGAACGCGGTCGAAGGTGACCTCGGAATCAGCCTCAGCGCCCAGCTTCTCGACGAAAATGCTGTCGCCGACCTTGACGCTGTACTGCTTGCCACCGGTAACGATAACTGCGTACATCTGTAAAACCTCTTTCAAAAAGTCTCGCTGGGGCAGGCGGCGTCTGCACACAGACACACTTATAGAGCCCTTGCCATGCGGCCCAATTATCATAGCACAGAAAAACCGCCGCGTCAAGTGGTTTTTGTACAGGGGCATGGTGTTTTTTGCCGCCGTTTGGCGTCACTCGGCCGCGTAGCCTTTCTGCTGGATAACGGCCACCACTTCGTCCACATAGTTCTGGCAGGTCTCCTGCTCCGGCGCTTCCACCATCACGCGGACCAGCGGCTCGGTGCCGGATTCCCGCACCAGGATGCGGCCGGTGTCGCCCAGGGCCTCGGCCACCTTTGCCACCGCGGCCTGCACGTCGGCGTCCGCCTGGGCGGCGGCCTTGTCGGTGACCTTGACGTTCTTGAGCACCTGGGGATAGACCTTCAGCGGGGCGGCCAGCTCGCTCATCGGCTTTTTGCGGGCCATCATCACTTCCATCAGCTTCAGGCTGGTCAGGATGCCGTCGCCGGTGGAGGCGTATTTGCTGAAAATGATGTGCCCGCTCTGTTCGCCGCCGATGCGGCTGCCGTGCTGCTGCATATACTCGTAAACGTACTTGTCGCCCACGGCGGTCTTGGCGTAGTCGATGCCCAGCTCGTCAAAGGCCTTGTACAGGCCAAAGTTGGACATGACAGTGGTGACCACCGTGTTGGTGACCAGCTTGCCCCGCTCCTTCATATAGCGGCCGTAGATATACAGGATGTGGTCGCCGGTGACCACGTTGCCCTTCTCGTCCACGCACAGGCAGCGGTCGGCGTCACCGTCGTAGGCAAAGCCCACATCCAGACCCTTCTCGACGACGAACTTCTGCAGGCCCTCGATGTGGGTGGAGCCGGCGTTTTTGTTGATGTTCAGGCCGTTTGGCTCGGCGTTGATGACGTAGGTGGTGGCGCCCAGCGCGTCAAACACCGCCTTGGCGATGTTCCAGCTGGA
>DWWX01000003.1 GCA_019119495.1 Candidatus Gemmiger stercorigallinarum
CACACCACCTTCGATGGCCACGTTTACGTCCTGAAGAAGGAAGAGGGCGGCCGTCATACCCCGTTCTTCAACAACTATCGTCCTCAGTTCTACTTCCGCACCACCGACGTTACCGGCATCATCACCCTGCCTGAGGGCACCGAGATGTGCATGCCCGGCGACAACGTCGATATGCATGTCGAGCTGATCACTCCGGTTGCCATGGAAGAGGGCATGCGCTTCGCTATCCGCGAGGGCGGCCACACCGTCGGTTCCGGCGTTGTTTCCAAGATCGAGAAGTAATTTCTGTTGATCGCGGGATCTGCTGAATAAGCCGAAAGGCCCCCTGCCGCAAGGCAGGGGGCCTTTTTGTGTGCGCCGCGTAAAATTTCTGTCAACCGCCCCGCCGCCATGGACAGCCGCGGCCGGTTCTGCTACACTGGTGGTGGAAATGACCGCGCCGCCATGCCGCATCCTTGACGCGGCGCCGGATCGACCGGAAGCAACAGGGGAGGGGGACCCACCATGTCCACCGTCATTCTTTATGGCAGCCGCTACGGCACATCCCGGCGGTACGCCCAGGCGCTGGCCGAACGTACCGGGCTGCCCTGCTATCCCGCCGACCAGGCGGCCAGGGCCGAAGGCTGCGCCGAGCTTGTCTATGTGGGCGGGCTGTACGCCGGGGGCGTCTGCGGGCTGGGCAGGGCGCTGCGCGCGCTGGCCCCCGACCCGGCCCGCCGCTACCTGATCGTCACGGTGGGGCTGGCAGACCCCCATGATGCTGAAAACATCCGCAACATCCGCACCGCCCTGCAGGCCCGCCTGCCCAAACCGGTGCTGGACAATGCCCGGCTGTTCCACCTGCGGGGCGGCATAGATTACAGCCGGCTGAACTTTGCCCACAGGACGATGATGCGCCTGCTGTACGCCGCGGCCAAAAATCAGCCGCCGGAACAGCAGAACGCCGAGACCCGCGCCATGATCGAGACTTACGGCAAAGCGGTGGACTTTGTGGACCTGGCAGCGCTGGGACCCATCGTGCAGGCGCTGGCAGGGCAGGGGGACGGGGAAAAACCGCAGGTCTGACACTGCGGCGCCCTGCGCCCCGGTACTGCGCCGTGCCCGCCGCCGTTTGGCCGCCCGCGCCGCCCTGCGCAGATACGGGGTGAAAAAGCATTACCCCGCCTGCAACCAAACGCAAACCAAACAGCAAGGCCCCGGCCGACACCGCAAAGCGGGTCGGCCGGGGCCTTCTCTATGATTTTGATTTTGCGTTGGCGCCGATTCGGTCAGCAGACAACCGCTTTGCGCGGCAGGCCAGCCGGCAGCTCCCGCCCGATGCAGACGGGCCGGCGGCGTTTTTACTTCATCAGCTCGCAGACCATCTGGGCGTAGGCGACGGGGTCCTCCAGCGGCAGGCCCTCGATCAGCAGCGCCTGGTCGTACAGCAGCTCGGCGTACTTGCTCACCTTGTCACTGTCGCCGGCGGCCTTGGCGGCTTTCAGCGCCTCAAACACCGGGTGGCCGGGGTTCAGCTCCAGCACCTTGGTGCTCTCCATGCCCTCGGCGTTGGGCATCCGGCGCAGCACCTTTTCCATCTCCATGGACAGGCCGCCCTCGCTGGACAGCGAGACCGGGTGGTCTTTCAGCGTCGGATTGACCTTGACGTCCTTGACCTTGCCCTTCAGCGCCGTCTTGATATCCGCAAACAGGTCCTTGTTCTCCTCGGCGGCGGTCTCGGCGGCCTTCTTTTCCTCCTCGGTCTCCAGGCCCAGGTCGCCGGAGTTGATGTTCTTGAACTCCTTTTCCTTGTAGTCGTGCATCATTTGCAGGCAGAACTCGTCCACATCCTCCGGGCAGAGCAGCAGGTCGTAACCCTTGCCCTGCACCAGCTGGGCGTTGGGCAGCTTGGCCAGGCGCTCGGTCTCGTCGCCGGCGGCAAAGTAGATGCACTTCTGGTCCTCCGGCATCTTCTCCACATACTCGTCCAGCGTGACGTATTTCTGCTCCTTGGCGGACCAGAACAGCAGCAGGTCGGCCAGCAGGTCTTTGTGCATGCCGTAGTCGCCGTAGATGCCAAACTTGATCTGGCGGCCGAAGGCCTTCCAGAAGGTCTCGTACTTCTCGCGGTCGTTGATCAGCATGGCGTGCAGCTCGTTCTTGATCTTCTTCTCCAGCGAGTTGCGGATCAGCCGCAGCTGGCTGTCCTTCTGTAAAGTCTCGCGGCTGATGTTCAGGCTCAGGTCCTCGCTGTCCACCACGCCCTTGATAAAGCTGAAGTAGTCGGGCAGCAGGTCGGCGCACTTGTCCATGATCATCACGCCGGAAGCGTACAGCGCCAGGCCCTTCTCGTACTCCTTGGTGTAGTAGTCGTAGGGGGGGCGGCCGGGCACGAACAGCAGCGCGGTGTAGGTGGCGGTGCCCTCGGTGCGGCTGGTGATGACCCGCAGCGGATCGGTGTAGTCGTTGAAGCGGTTCTTGTAGAAGTCGTTGTAGTCCTTCTCGGTCACGTCCTTTTTGTCCCGCTTCCAGATGGGCACCATGCTGTTGACGGTCTCCAGCTCGGTGTAGCTCTCGTACTCCGGCTTGTAGTCCTCGCCGGCGTCCTCCGGCTTGGGCTTCTGGCGGCTCTTCTGGCGGTACATGGTGATGGGGTAGCGGATGTAGTCGCTGTACTTTTTGATCAGATCCACCAGCGTGTACTCTTCCAGGTACTGGCTGTAGTTGTCGTTTTCGGTGTCCTCTTTCAGCACCATGATAATGTCGGTGCCCGGCTCGCCCTTCTCGGCCTCGGTCAGGGTGTAGCCTTCCACGCCGCTGGACTCCCACTTCCAGGCCTCGTCGCTGCCCTGGGCGCGGGAAATGACCGTGACCTTGCTGGCCACCATAAAGGCGGAGTAGAACCCGACGCCGAACTGACCGATGATGTCGATGTTTTCGTTCTGGTTCTCGGCCTTGAAGTCCATGCTGCCGGACCGGGCGATGGTGCCCAGGTTCTTCTCCAGCTCCTCCCTGGTCATGCCGATGCCGTTGTCGCTGACGGTCAGGGTGCGGCTGTCCCTGTCGGGGGCGATATGGATGTGCAGGTCCTCCTTGCGGATGCCCACCGAGGTGTCGGTCAGGCTTTTGAAATAGAGCTTGTCACAGGCGTCCGAGGCGTTGGAGATCAGCTCCCGCAGGAAGATCTCGCGGTTGGTGTAGATGGAATTGATCATCAGGTCCAAAAGCTTTTTGCTCTCGGCCTTAAACTGACGCATAGCCATATGGATAACCCTTCTTTGTGTGATAGTGTATGGATTTGACGTTGAGTTAGCACTCTAACGCTCAAAGTGCTAAAGGTATTCTAGCACTCTCTGTTTCAAAGTGCAAGCCCCTTTGCCGGGCCGGGGCAAAAGATTCACAATTTGTTCAAAACACAGGGGCGGACCCCCTTTTCAAACGGGGCGGTTTGCGGTATGCTGGGTGTATACGATCTCGCGCCGCGCCGCCGCGTCCCAACTGCGGGCGGGACGCGGCGGGGAAAGAAGGATGTGAGCCAAAATGTCAATCTATGGCGACCGGGCCGAACAGGCCTTTTATTCCGGCTGCAACTGCAGCCAGTCGGCGGTGCTGCCCTTTGCGGAGGAGATCGGCATGACGCGGGAACAGGTGCTCAAACTGGTGGGCGGCCTGGGCGGCGGCGTCGGCCGTATGCGGGAGGTCTGCGGCGCCTTTACCGGCATCACGCTGGTGCTGGGGGCGCTGTACGGCTTTACCGACCCCAAGGACAAAAGCGCCTTTTATGCCGAGGTGCAGGCCCTGGCCAGGGAGTTCTGCGCCCGCAACGGCAAGGGCACGCTGATCTGCCGGGAACTGCTGGGGCTGGACAAGGCGGAAGGCACCCCGGTGGCGGAGGAGCGCACCGCCGAATACTACCAAAAACGCCCCTGCCCCATGCTGGTGCGGGTGGCGGCGGACGTTATGGCCGAGTACATGGCCGCCCACCCGCTGCCCCGGACCGGCGGCGCGCAGGCCGGCCCGCCGGCGCAGGAGCCCGCCGCCCGCTGACGCCCCGCGGGGAAACGCCGGTATACCAAAAGCAAATCTTTTTTGAAAGGAATCTTTTGCCATGCAGTTGATCACACAAACTTTGCCCGGCGGCGCGGTGCTGACCGGCTGGGTGCGCGCCCCCATCGACTCCTGCCCGGCCTTTGACCGCCGCCCCGCCGTGCTGATCCTGCCCGGCGGCGGCTACGAGTATTGCAGCCAGGGGTCAAATACCTGCTCTGCCGCTCCATCGGCTACGACCATGTGGACCGCGCCCGCGCCAAGGCCCATGGCATGCGGGTGGCCAACGTGGGCTACACCCCCAACGGCGTGGCCAACTACGCCATCATGCTGATGCTGATGGCCACCCGCCGCATGGGGCATATCCTCAAGCGGGCGGAGATGCAGGATTATTCCCTCAAGGGCAAGATGGGGAAAGACCTGTCCGCCTGCACCGTGGGCGTTATCGGCGCGGGCAAGATCGGCCGCACCGTGCTCAAACACCTGTCCGGCTTTGGCTGCAAGCTGCTGACCTACGACGTGTACCAAAACCCGGAGGCCGCCGCCCTGGCCGAGTTCGTCCCGCTGGAGGAGCTTTACGCCCGCAGCGACGTCATCACGCTGCACACCAACGCCACCGCCGAAAACCACCACCTGCTGGACGCCGCTGCCTTTGCCAAAATGCGGGACGGCGTGGTCATCGTCAACACCGCCCGCGGCAGCCTGATCGACCCCGACGCGCTGATCGATGCCATCGAGAGCGGCAGGGTGGGGGCGGCCGCGCTGGACGTGCTGGAAAACGAAAACGGCCTGTACTACTACAACCACGCTGGCGACGTGCTGCAAAACCGGGAGCTGGCGCTGCTGCGCAGCTTCCCCAATGTGATCGTCAGCCCGCACACCGCCTTTTACACCGACGAGGATGTGGCCAGCATGGTGCAGGGAGCCTTTGAGGCGCTGCGCTGCTTTGCGGCCGGCGTCCCCACCGATCACGAGGTCAGCCTGCCGTGAGCCGCCCGCTGCCGACCCCCGGCCGCTTTGCCGAGGAAGCCGACCTGGCCGCGCTGCCCCGCGTCGGGCTGGACGACCCGTTCCCCTTTGTCTGCGCCGGCTGCGGCGATTGCTGCCGCGCCCGGCGGGACATTGTGCTGTCCGGGCTGGACCTGTACCGGATGGCCCGGCGGCTGCGCCTGCCGCCCGCCCTGGTGGCCGAGGCGTTCTGCCGCGAGACCGCCGGCCTGCTGCCGGGACTTTGCCTCAAGCCCTCCCGCCGCACCGGCAACTGCCCCTTTTTTGAGGCGAACGCCTGCACCGTCCACGAGGCCCGGCCGCTGGCCTGCGCCCTCTACCCGCTGGGCCAGGCCATCGACCTGGACACCGGCCTGGCCGAGTATTACCTCCAGCCGCCGCCGTGCGGGGCCAGGGCAGGGGAGCGGGACGGCGTGCGGACGCTGCGCACCTGCCTGGAAGAGTCCGGCGTGCTGGAACGGGCGGGGGCGGACGCTTTCTGGGCGCGCAGCTGCGCCCGGCTGGCCGGCCGCCTGGCCGCTTTGCAGGGCAGCCCCCGGCTGCCGGCCGTCCGCCGCCGGGTGCTGCGGGCGCTGTATTACGACTACGATTTCCGGGACGAGTTTGCGCCCCAGCTGCGCCAGAACCTGGCCCGGCTGGACGCTCTGCTGGACCGCCTGCCGGGCTGAGATGTCCGGCGGCGCCCGACCGGCTCTGCGCCGGAGAATGCGCATCCTGTGCGGGCGGCCGGCCGATGCGGGACGGATTTCTGACCAATCTGCTCACTTTTGTTCAAACGGCGGCCGGAAATTATAGAAAATAACAAAAAGATAACAAAACGGACTTGACAACATTGAAATCTCTGGTATTATAGGACTCGGTAAATTATCTAAATAAATTTAGGTAATTCAAAATTCTGAATGTTTTCAAAAAAGTACCGTTAAAGGAGCGTATCACAATGGATTTCGAGACTTTGAAGCAGGTTATCGTTGACACCCTCAGCTGCGACGAGGACAAGGTCACTATGGAGGCCACCCTGGCCGAGGATCTGGGCGCCGACAGCCTGGACGCCGTTGAGCTGAACATGGCCATCGAGGAGTCCTGCGGCGTTGCCATCCCCGACGAGGAGCTGGGCAACATGAAGACCGTCGGCGACATCTTCAACTACCTGCAGGCTCACGCTGAATAAGTTCCCGCACCGCTGGCCCGCCTTTTCTTTGGCGGGCCTTTGGTTGCAAAAGGGGCGTGTCGTTTCGCGGCGCCCGGCGGCGGATGCCCGCCGCGGCTGCCGTGCGCTGCGCCCGGCCAGACCTGAAAAGCAAAAGCGAGGTATTTGGATATGCCAAACGTATTGGATATGCTGGGCGGCGTGGGCCGCGCCGGTGCGCTGGCCCGCAAGGCCGCGCCGGAATCCGGCGAGCTGACCCCCATCTGGCAGCCGCCGGTGTTCGTCACCTGCCCCGGCTGCGAGCGCCGCGCCACCCGCCGCGCCTGGGCCGAGAGCATGTACGTCTGCCCCAACTGCGGCAAGTATCAGCCCATCGGCGGCTATTACCGCCTGTCGCTGATTTTGGACCACGGCACCTTCCGCGAGCTGGACGAAAAGCTGGAGGGCAACGACCCGCTGGATTTCCCCGGTTATAAAGAAAAGCTGGCCAAGCAGACCCGCAAGACCGGCCTGTCGGACGCGGCCATCGCGGCCACCGGCAAGATCGAGGGGATGCCGGTGGTGGCGGTCGTGATGGACAGCCATTTCTTTATGGGCAGCATGGGCACCGCGGTGGGCGAAAAGGTCACCCGCGCCATCGAGTACGCCTCCAGCAAAAAGCTGCCGCTGATCATCTTTTCGGCCAGCGGCGGCGCCCGTATGCAGGAGGGCATCCTCAGCCTGATGCAGATGGCCAAGACCAGCGCCGCCATCCAGGAGTTTTCCGCCAAGGGCGGGCTGTACATCAGCTACCTGACCCACCCCACCACCGGCGGCGTCACCGCCAGCTTTGCCAGCCTGGGCGACATCATGCTGGCCGAGCCGGGCGCGCTGATCGGCTTTGCCGGCCCCCGCGTCATTGAGCAGACCATCGGCGAAAAGCTGCCGGCCGGCTTCCAGCGCAGCGAGTTCCAGGAGGAACACGGCTTTGTGGACGCCATCGTGCCCCGCAGCGAAATGAAAGCTACCCTGGCGCAGATTTTGCGCCTGCACACCAAAGGAGGACGCCGCGGATGATCAAGGACGTTCTGCGCAGGATCGACGAGATCGACAAGGAACTGAAAAGCCTGGAGGGCGACCGCTCCGCGGTGGCAAAGCAGCGCCGCAAACAGCTGGAGCAGGGCCGTGCCGAGCTGCTGGAGGGCTGCGGCGACCTGACCGCCTCGGACAAGGTGTTCCTGGCCCGGCATCCCCACCGCCCCAAAATCGACGAGTACATCGGCGCGCTGTTTACCGATTTCTTTGTCCAGCGCGGCGACCGCCAGTGCAAGGAGGACCCCAGCATCCTGGGCGGCATCGCGCTGTACAAGGGCAGGCCGGTCACCGTCATCGGCCACCGCAAGGGCAATACCCTTGAGGAAAACATGAAATACAACTTCGGCATGCCCGGCCCCGAAGGCTACCGCAAGGCGCTGCGCCTGATGAAGCAGGCCGAAAAGTTCGGCCGGCCCGTCATCACCTTTATCGACACCCCCGGCGCCTACCCCGGCAAGGAAGCCGAGGAGCGGGGCCAGGGCGAGGCCATCGCCCGCAACCTGGCCGAGATGAGCGCCCTGACCGTGCCGGTCGTCGCCGTTGTCACCGGCGAGGGCAGCAGCGGCGGCGCGCTGGCGCTGGGCGTTGCCAACCGGGTGCTGATGCTGGAAAACGCCATTTACAGCGTGCTCAGCCCCGAAGGCTTTGCCAGCATTCTGTGGAAGGATTCCAGCCGGCACGAGGAAGCCTGCGACGTGATGAAGCTGACCGCCCAGGACCTTTTGAACTACAAGGTCATCGACGAGATCGTGCCGGAGCCGCGGGGCGGCGCCCAGCTGGACCACAAGGCGCTGTTTGACGCGCTGGATGCCATCCTGGACCGGAACCTGAACCAGCTTTCCCGCATGGGGGGCAATGCGCTGGCCGGCGCCCGCTACAAAAAGTTCCGCCAGATGGGCACCGTGTAAGAGCGGCGGAAACAACTGGATCTTATGCGGCGCGCAGACGCGCCGTTTCGATATTCTCTTTCAGAGTTGGCAGCGCGGCCTACCCGCCTGCCGGGGAGGTTGCATGACAGGACTGAAAATGATCGGCATTGGCCGGGCGCTGCCCGGCCGGTGCGTGACGAACGATGATCTGAGCAAGATCGTGGAGACCAGCGACGCCTGGATCTCGGAGCGCACTGGTATCCGCCGGCGCTATTACTGCGGCGAGGGCGAAAGCACCAACACCCTGATCGTCTCGGCGGCCCGCCAGGCCGTCGCCAACGCCGGCCTTACGCCGGAGGACATCGACTGCGTTATCGTCGCCACCGTTTCCAGCGACTATGCCTCGCCCAGCGTCGCCTGCCTGCTGCAGGCGGAGCTTGGCATCCGCGAGAACATCCCCGTAATGGACATCAACGCGGCCTGTGCCGGCTTTTTGTACGGCACCGCCACCGCCTCCGGCATGCTGCAGGTCTATGGCGGCAGATACGCGCTGGTGGTGGGCGGCGAGCAGCTCTCCCGCCTGATGGACATGAACGACCGCAGCACCTGCGTGCTGTTCGGCGACGCCGCCGGCGCCGCCGTCTACGAGCGGGACGAGACTGCCGACCTCTGCGTTGATTTGGGCTCCCGCGGCAACCTGGAGATCGAGATCCAGGGCTGCGCCCGCCCGGAACCGTCCGTCATCAAGATGAACGGCAACGCGGTGTTCCGCTTTGCGGTGGGCGTTATCCCCAGCAGCCTGAACCGGGTGATGGCAAAGGCCGGCCTGACCATGGACCAGATCGACTGGGTGGTCTGCCACCAGGCCAACGCCCGCATCATCGACCACTGCGCCAAAAAGCTGGGCGCGCCCGAAAAATTCTACAAAAACATCGACCGCTACGGCAACACCAGCGCCGCCAGCATCCCCCTTGCCCTGTACGATATGTGGCAGGAGGGCCTTTTGCAGCATGAGGAAAAGGTGCTGGCTGTGGGCTTTGGCGGCGGCCTGACCTGGGCCGGCGCGCTGCTCAACCTCAGCCTGGGCGCGGTAAAGTGATTTCGTACCCGGACACACCCCACATGGGAGGTAGACAATGAAACTGCTCAACGAGATCCTTGGAACCAGATACCCCATCATCCAGGGCGGCATGGCCAACATTGCCACCGGCGAGTTCGCCGCCGCCTGCTCCAATGCCGGCGCGCTGGGCCTGATCGGCGGCGGCGGCATGCGCAGCGGCGACGACCTGCGCGCCCACATCCGCCGCTGCCGCGAGCTGACCGACAAGCCCTTCGGCGTCAACATCATGCTGATGCACCCCTGCGCCGACGAGTTTGCCCAGATCGTCATTGACGAGAAGGTGCCCGTGGTCACCACCGGCGCCGGCAACCCCGGCAAGTATGTGGCCAAGTGGAAGGAAGCCGGCATCGTCGTCATCCCCGTGGTGGCGGCCGCCGTGCTGGCCAAGCACCTGGCCAAAACCGGCGTGGACGCCGTCATCGCCGAGGGCACCGAGAGCGGCGGCCATGTGGGCGAGATGACCACCATGGCGCTGGTGCCCCAGGTGGTGGACGCGGTGGACCTGCCGGTCATCGCAGCCGGCGGCATCGCCGACGGCCGCCAGATGGCCGCGGCCTTTGCGCTGGGCGCCTGCGGCGTGCAAGTGGGCACCTGCCTGCTGACCAGCACCGAGTGCCCCATCCACGAAAACTACAAGAAAGCCCTGCTCAAGGCCAAGGACAGCGATACCATCGTCACCGGCCGCATCGGCGGCACCCCCGTGCGCGTGCTGAAAAACAAGATGGCCCGCGAGTACGTCCGCCGCGAGAAGGAGGGCGCCGACAAGATGGAGCTGGAAAACTACACCCTGGGCAGCCTGCGCCGCGCCGTGTTTGACGGCGACACCGACACCGGCAGCCTGATGGCCGGCCAGGTGGCGGGCATGCTGCACGACATCCGCCCGGTGGCCGACATCCTGGACGAGCTGTGGGCCGGCGCCCAAAAGCGCATCCGGGAGATCCAGACCATTGCCCATTGAGATCGCCCGGACCACCGGATAAGGAGAGTTTGCGCATGAAACTTGCATTTTTGTATGCCGGCCAGGGCAGCCAGCACGCCGGCATGGGCCGCGATCTGTACGAGGCCAACGCCGACTTCCGCGCGGCCTTTGACGCGGCGCACCTGGACTTTGATCTGAAAACCGTCTGCTTTGACGACCCCGACGGCGTCATCAACCAGACCCAGTACACCCAGCCCTGCATGGTGGCTTTTGCCGTGGGCATGACCGCCGCGCTGTACGCCAAAGGCATCCGGCCGGAGTACGCCGCCGGCCTGTCTTTGGGCGAGTATTCAGCCCTGAACGCCGCCGGCGTGCTGGACGCCGCCACCACGGTGGAGCTGGTGGCTTTCCGCGGCAAGGCGATGGCCAAGGCCGCCGAGGGCATCGAGTGCGGCATGACCGCCGTGATGATGCTGGACCGCGACAAGCTGCAGGCCTGCTGCGACCAGGCTTCCGCCCTGGGCGTGGTGCAGATCTGCAATTACAACTGCCCCGGCCAGCTGGTCATCGGCGGCGAGAAGGCCGCGGTGGACAAGGCCTCCGAGCTGGCCAAGGCCGCCGGCGCAAAACGCTGCATCCCCCTCAAGGTCAGCGGGCCTTTCCACACCAGTTTGATGCACCCCGCCGGCGACGCGCTGGCCGAGCGGTTCCGGACGGTGGACTTCCAGCCGATGCAGCTGCCGGTTTTGTTCAACTGCCTGGGCCATGAAAAGGCGGACGACCAGACCATCCCCCAGCTGCTGGAGCGCCAGGTCCAGTCCAGCGTCTACATGGAGGACACCATCCGCCGCCTGGCCGAGCTGGGCGTGGATACCATCGTCGAGATCGGCCCTGGCCATGCGCTGTCCGGCTTTGTCAAAAAGACGGTGGGCGCCGCCATCCGCTGCATCCCCGTCGAGACGGCCGCTGAGTTTGACGCCGCCGTCGCCGAGCTGACCAGGGAGGGCTGAGCATGAAAGCAATGGAAGCGCCCGCCCGCCGCGTGGCGGTGGTCACCGGCGGCAGCCGCGGCATCGGCCGCGCCGTCTGCATCCGCCTGGCCAAGGCCGGGTATGACATCGCGCTGAACTACGCCGGCAACGCCGCCGCGGCCGAGGAGACCGCGGGCGTCTGCCGCGAGGCCGGCGCCGCTGTGCTGACCGTGCAGGCGGACGTATCGGACCCTGCCGGCTGCGATGCGCTGATCGACGCCGTCAAGGCGCAGTTCGGCCGCGTGGACGTGCTGGTCAACAACGCCGGCGTCACCCGCGACTGCCTGCTGATGCGCCTGACCGAGGAGGACTACGACAAGGTTCTGGACACCAACCTGAAAGGCGCGGTGTTCTGCTGCAAAGCGGTCAGCCGCCTGATGATGAAGCAGCGGTACGGCCGCATCATCAACATGTCCAGCGTGGTGGGCCTGCGGGGCAACGCCGGCCAGGTCAACTACTCGGCCAGCAAGGCGGGCCTGATCGGCCTGACCAAGAGCCTGGCCAAGGAGCTTGCCTCCCGCGGCGTCACCGTCAACGCGGTGGCCCCCGGCTTTGTGGGCACCGAGATGACCGACGCCATGCCGGAAGCCGCCAAGGCCGCCACCCTGGCTTCCATCCCCGCCGGCCGCATCGCCGACCCGGACGAGATCGCCCGCGCGGTGGAGTTCTTCGCCGCCGAGGGCAGCGGCTACATCACCGGCCAGGTCCTGTGCGTGGACGGCGGCATGGCGATGTGAAAAAATGGGACAGACCGGCGTCTTTGCCGCTTGACGGTCCGTTCCTGTGCGTGTTACATCTTTTTCAGGGCCGATGCTCCCATCGGCCTGTTGTGTTCCCGGCAGGGTGCCGGCGGGAAGGACCTGCCCCGGCGCCAAAAAACTTCCTCCTGCCGGGTTTCCGATCCTTTACTGAACAAGAGGAGTATCGTCTATGGAAAAACGCAGAGTCGTGGTCACCGGCATCGGCACGGTGAACCCCATCGGCCTGAACGCCGCCGAGACCTGGGCCAACGCCCGCGCGGGTGTCTGCGGCATCGGCCCCATCACCCGCTTTGATACCACCAACTTCAAGGTCAAGCTGGCCGGCGAAGTCAAAAACTTTGACCCGGAGACCGTCATCGACCGCCGCGAGGCCAAAAAGATGGCCCGCTTTACCCAGATGGCCGTTGCCGCGGCCGACGAGGCCGTGAAGGACAGCGGACTGTCCATCGAGAAGGACGACCCTGCCCTGGAACGCTGCGGCATCATCCTCTCCAGCGGCATCGGCAGCCTGCCCACCATCGAGGAGGAGCACAGCCGCGGCCTGGCCAAGGGCTTTGAGCGGGTCAGCCCCTTCTTTATCCCCATGGTCATCCCCAACATGGCGGCGGCGCAGATCGCCATCCGCACTGGCTTCAAGGGCATTTGCACCTGCCCGGTCACGGCCTGCGCCGGCGGCACCAACGCCGTGGGCGACGCCTTCCACCGCATCCGCGACGGCTACGAGGACGTGATGATCGCCGGCGGCACCGAGGGCTGCGTCAGCGAACTGGCCATCGGCGGATTTTCCAGCATGAAAGCCCTGACCACCTGCGCCGACCCCGACGCGGCCAGCGTGCCCTTTGACGCCCGCCGTTCCGGCTTTGTGCTGGGCGAGGGCAGCGGCATCCTGGTGTTGGAGGAGCTGGAGCACGCAAAGGCCCGCGGCGCCAAGATCTACGCCGAGATGGTCGGCTACGGCGCCAACTGCGACGCCTACCACATGACCGCCCCCGCGCCCCACGGCGCCGGCGGCGCGGCCTGCATGACGCTGGCCTTGAACGACGCCGGCATCCGCCCGGTGGATGTGGACTACATCAACGCCCACGGCACCTCCACCAAGATGAACGATTCCTGCGAGACCGAGGCCATCAAGACCGCCTTTGGCGACTGGGCGTACAAGCTGTGCGTTTCCAGCACCAAGAGCATGACCGGCCACCTGCTGGGCGGTGCCGGCGGCGTCGAGGCGGTGCTGACCGCGCTGGCGGTGCGCGACGGCTTTGTGCCCGCCACCATCCATTACGAGCAGCCCGACCCGGAGCTGGACCTGGACTACGTGCCCAACGTCGGCCGCGAAAAGCCCCTGCGCTACGCCATGAGCAACAGCCTGGGCTTTGGCGGCCACAACGCCTGCATCGTGCTGAAAAAGTGGGAGGGCTGAGCCATGACGGTTGAATCCAAGATCCCCGCCGCCCCGCGGGAGAACGCGGTCACCCTGACCTGCGACCAGATCGCCGAGATCCTGCCCCACCGCTATCCCTTTGCGCTGGTGGACCGCATCCTGGACATGGAGCCGGGCCAGTGGGCCATGGGCCGCAAGTGCGTCAGCGGCAACGAGGCGTTTTTCTGCGGCCATTTCCCCGGCCACAAGGTCATGCCCGGTGTGCTGATTTTGGAGGCGATGGCCCAGGTGGGCGGCGTGGCGCTGCTGTGCCAGCCGGAGAACAAGGGCAAGCTGGCGCTGTTCGGCGGCATCAAGAACGCCCGCTTCAAGCACCAGGTCACCCCCGGCGACGTGCTGGAACTCCAGTGCGAGATCGTCCGCCGCATGGGCCCCGTGGGCTACGGCATGGGCCGCGCCTACGTGGACGGCAAGCTGGCCGCCCAGGCGGAGCTGACCTTTGCCCTGGTGGACGCGGACAGCGCAGCCAAGTAACGCTGATTTGATAACCAAAACCGGCAGGAGCCTGCAAATACGCAGGCTCCTGCCGGTTTTTTGCATCTCTGGCTTTGGGGATGGGGGAAAGCCTGCCGTCCCGCTTTGCGGGGTAGGCGCGCTGGCCTGCGCCGGAAAACCGCTGCGGCTTTGTCGGCAGGGCGGGGGGCTGCCGGCAGACTGTCAAAAGCCGGCGTCCGCCGGGGCGGGGGAGAGGAGTGCAGCCCGTCCGGCCCTTCACCCGGCGGCAAACTCCGCCTTTGCCTCGGTCAGCCATTCGGCGAATGCCGGGTCGCCCTGCAAAAACGCCATGTCCGGGTCGGCGCCGGCCTGGCGGATCAGCTCGGCCATCATGGCCCGGTACAGCTCGGCGGTCTGCCCTTTGCCGTCCGGCTTTGCGGGCAGGTGGCGGAAAAACGGCTGTGCCTGCAGCGGCGGCTCCGGCCGCCTTGCCGCGTCCGACAGCTGCCGCAGCAGCGCCACGGCGCGGGGCGCGTCCTGCTGTTTCAGCGCGGCCACCAGCTCCAGGTGGATGCCGGTCAAGCCCGGGTAGCCCAGCAGCGCCAGCATCTGCCGCCCTGCGGCGGCGATGGCGTCGGCGTCCGCGGGGCGCTGCTCGGCCAGGGCCACTTCCACCAGCGTGGCCAGCGCCTGCACCAGCGCCGAGACGGTCAGCGCCAGCCAGCTTTCGGTGACCTGCCCGGCTTCCGCCCAGCGGCCCTGGCTGCAGTACAGGCCGGCTTGCATCTGCTCCTTGCCGGGCATCACCGGCCCCGGCAGTTCGGACAAAAGCGCCTGCGCCTCGGCGTAGCGGCCGGCGTCCCGGTAGCGCAGCACCAGCATGGTCTTGGCCTGCCGGGCCACCGTCTCGTCGGGGCTGGCGGCGGCTTTCTCGTACAGGGGCATGATCTCCGGCAGCATCCGGCTGCGCAGCGCCGGATCGGTGGCGCACAGCCCGTCCAGCGCCGTGGCGGCGTTCACCAGCAGCAGGCCGCTGGCGGGGTATTCCTGCAATTTGCGCCGGGCCAGGGCAAGGGCGGCGTCAAAGCCTTTCTGCCGCCCGGTGTCGCACAGCAGGTTCAAAAATTCTGCGATCTCGCTGCAGGCGGGCTCGGCGGAAAAGCCCAGCAGGGTGTTGGGGTCGGTCTCCAGCCGGCGGGCCAGGGCGGGCAGCAGCGCCATGTCGGGCAGGGACAGGTCGTTCTCCCACTTGCTCACCGCGGCGGCGGTCACGCCCAGGGTGTCGGCCAGCTGCTCCTGGGTCAGCCCCAGGGCGCCGCGGCGGCTGCGGATGGTTTCGCTCAGTTTCATTTTGCGGTCCTCGCTTTCAGACAGGAAAGATGCCTTGCACTGCGGATGCCCACGGCCGTGTCTGCTTCCGTGCCTTTATCATACCACCGCCCCCACCCGCCGCACAATGGAGCCGTTGTTGCGCAAAGGTCGAAAAAATCAACCGGCGGTTGAAAAAGGCCCGCCGCAGAGCGTTGCCACTCTGCGGCGGGCCTTGGTTTGTATCAAAAAGGGGGGGGACGCTGCGGTTTACTCCGCCTTCTTCCGCCCGCGCTTTGCGGGGGCGGGGGCTTCGGCGGCTTCCGCGGCCTGGCGGGCTTTGCCGCGCTCCAGCACCGGTTTCAGGTACTGGCCGGTGAAGGACGCCGGGTTTTCGGCCACCTGCTCCGGCGTGCCGGTGGCGACCACGCGGCCGCCGCCGCTGCCGCCCTCCGGGCCCAGGTCGATCAGGTAGTCCGCCCGCTTGATGACGTCCAGATTATGCTCGATGACAATGACGGTGTTGCCGGCGTCCACCAGCTTGTCCAGCACCTTGACCAGCCGGTGCACGTCGGCCACATGCAGGCCGGTGGTAGGCTCGTCCAGGATATAGACCGTCTGCCCGGTGTCCCGGCGGGCCAGCTCGTTGGCCAGCTTGACCCGCTGGGCCTCGCCGCCGGACAGGGTGGTGGCCGCCTGGCCCAGCTGGATATAGCCCAAACCCACCTCCTGCAGGGTCTGCAGCTTGCGGGCGATCTTGGGCAGGTTGGCAAAAAAGACGCAGGCTTCCTCCACTGTCATGTCCAGCACGTCGGCGATGGTCTTGTCCTTGTAGTGCACCTCCAGCGTTTCGCGGTTGTAGCGTTTGCCCTTGCAGACGTCGCAGGGCACAAAGATGTCGGGCAGAAAGTGCATCTCGATCTGCAAAATGCCGCCGCCCTCGCAGGCTTCGCAGCGGCCGCCCTTGACGTTGAAGCTGAACCGCCCCGGCCCGTAGCCGCGCATTTTGGCGTCCTGGGTCTCGGCAAACAGGGTGCGGATGTCGGTGAACACGCCGGTATAGGTGGCGGGGTTGGAGCGGGGCGTCCGCCCGATGGGGGACTGGTCGATGCCGATGACCTTGTCCACCCATTCCATGCCCTCCACCTCGTCGCACTGGCCGGGGCGGCTGCGGGCGCCGTTCATGGCGGCGGCCAGCGTCTTGTACAAGATTTCGTTGACCAGCGTGGACTTGCCGGACCCGGACACGCCGGTGACGCAGATGAATTTGCCCAGCGGGAAATCCACCGTGATGTTGGCAAGGTTATTCTCCCTTGCGCCCACCACCCGCAAAAACTTGCCGTTGCCTTCCCGCCGGTGGCCGGGCACCTCCACCGCCTTGCGGCCGGAAAGATACGCGCCGGTGATGCTGCGCTTTGCCTTGCAGATATCCTCCACGCTGCCGGCGGCCACGATCTCGCCGCCGTGCACGCCGGCGCCGGGGCCAACGTCCACCAGGTAGTCGGCCTGGCGCATGGTGTCCTCGTCATGTTCCACCACGATCAGCGTGTTGCCCAGATCACGCAGCCGCTTCATGGTGGCGATCAGCTTGTCGTTGTCCCGCTGGTGCAGGCCGATGCTGGGCTCGTCCAGCACGTACAGCACGCCGGTCAGCGCGCTGCCGATCTGGGTGGCCAGCCGGATGCGCTGGCTCTCGCCGCCGGAAAGCGAAGCCGCCCCGCGGGACAGCGTCAAATAGCCCAGCCCCACGCTCTGCAAAAAGCCCAGCCGCTCCCGCACTTCCTTGAAGATGGACGCGCCGATCATCTGGGCGCGCTCCGGCACGTGGGTGGTGCGGATATACTCCAGCTCCTCGTTGACGCTCATGTCGCAGAAATCGGCGATGTTCAAATCGCCCACCGTCACCGCCAGGCTGGTGGGTTTCAGCCGGCGGCCATGGCAGGTGGGGCACTCCTCGCTGGACATGACCTGGGCGATCTCCTCCTTGACCCACTCGCTGCTGGTCTCGCGGAAGCGGCGCTCCAGGTTGGTGACGATGCCCTCGAACTCGTTCATATAGCTGCCGGAACCGAACATGTTCTCGCGCTGCATCTCGATCTTTTCGCCCTTGGTGCCGTGCAGCAGGGCGTCCACCGCCTCCTTGCTCATCTCGCGGATGGGGGTATCCAGCGTAAAGCCGTAGCGTTTGCCCAGCGCCAGATAGTACATCTCTGAGATGGAACCCTCGGCGTAGTACCAGCCGCTGGCCTTGATGGCGCCCTGCCGGATGGACTTGCGCCGGTCCGGGATGATGCGGGCCGGGTCCACCTTCATAAAGGTGCCCAGGCCGGTGCAGGTCTCGCAGGCGCCGAAGGGGTTATTGAAGCTGAACATCCGGGGCGTCAGCTCGTCGATGGAGATGCCATGCTCCGGGCAGGCGTAATGCTGGCTGAACTGCATCGGCTCGCCGCCGATGACGTCGATGGTGACCAGGCCGCCGGTCAGGTTCAGCGCCGTTTCGATGGAGTCGGCCAGGCGGCTGCGCACGCTGTCGTTGATGGTCAGGCGGTCCACCACCACCTCGACGGTGTGCTTGATGTTTTTCTCCAGCTTGATCTCCTCGTCCAGGTCGTACAGGTTGCCGTCGATGCGCACCCGCACATAGCCGGCGCGCCGGGCGGCGTCCAGCTCCTTGGCCTGGGTGCCCTTGCGGGCGCGCACCACCGGGGCCAGCACCTGGAACCGGGTGCGTTCGGGCAGTTTCAGCACCTCGTCCACCATCTCGTCCACGCTCTGCTGGCTGATGACCCGCCCGCACACCGGGCAGTGGGGCACGCCGATGCGGGCGTACATCAGGCGCAGATAGTCGTAAATTTCGGTCACGGTGCCCACGGTGGAGCGGGGGTTGTGGCTGGTGGTTTTCTGGTCGATGGAGATGGCCGGCGACAGGCCGGTGATCTCGTCCACATCGGGCTTTTCCATCTGGCCCAAAAACTGCCGGGCGTAGCTGGACAGGCTTTCCATATACCGGCGCTGGCCATCGGCGTAGATGGTGTCAAACGCCAGGCTGGACTTGCCGGAGCCGGAAAGCCCCGTCATCACGATCAGCTTGTTGCGGGGCAGCACCAGGTCGACGTTTTTCAGGTTGTGCTCTCTGGCGCCCTTGATGGTGATGCGCTGGTTGGCGTCAATTTTGATCTTGCTCAATGCTTTCCCTTCCCTCTGCTTGTTTTGCGGCCGGCCTTTGCGCCGCGGCGCTTTGCGTCGGCGGCCTTGCGTTCCTCGGCGTCCATGGTGGGGTCCTCGCCCCGTTCCAGCCGCTGGATCTGATCCCGCAGGAAAGCCGCGTGCTCAAACTCCAGCAGGCGGGCGGCCTCCTTCATCTCGCGGGTCAGGCGGGCGATGGTCTGCTCCCGCTCGGCCTTGCTCATGCGGCGCTGGCGCAGTTTTTTGTTTTCTTCCGACATGCTGATCTCCAGCCCGTCGGAGATGGCCTTGACGATGGTCTTTGGCGTGATGCCGTGCTCTTTATTATAGGCGTCCTGGATGGCGCGGCGGCGCTCGGTCTCCAGGATGGCCCGCTCCATGCTGGGGGTCACCTCGTCGGCGTACATCAATACCACGCCGTTTGCGTTGCGGGCGGCGCGGCCGATGGTCTGGATCAGGCTGGTCTCGCTGCGCAGGAAACCCTCCTTGTCGGCGTCCAAAATGGCGATCAGCGATACTTCCGGCAGATCCAGGCCCTCGCGCAGCAGGTTGATGCCCACGATCACGTCGATGGCGCCCACCCGCAGGTCCTTGATCAGCTCCATCCGCTCAAAGGTATCCACCTCGTGGTGCATATACCGGGCCTTGACGCCGTGCTCTTCCAGGTAGTCGGTCAGATCCTCGGCCATCTTGACGGTCAGGGTGGTCACCAGCGCGCGCTCGCCCTTGTCGATGCGGGTCTGGATCTCGCCCAGCAGGTCCTCGATCTGGCCTTCCACCGGCCGCACCATGATAACGGGGTCCAGCAGGCCGGTGGGGCGGATGACCTGCTCGGCCACCTGGGTGGAGTGCTCCCGTTCGTAGGGGCCGGGGGTGGCGCTGACGTAGATGGTCTGGCCGACCTTTGCCTCAAACTCCTCAAACCGCAGCGGGCGGTTGTCGAAAGCCGAGGGCAGGCGGAAGCCGTAATCCACCAGCGTCTGCTTGCGGCTGTGGTCGCCGGCGTACATGCCCCGCACCTGGGGCAGCATGACGTGGCTCTCGTCCACCATCAGCAGGAAATCTTCGGGGAAATAATCCAGCAGCGTGGTGGGGGTGGACCCGGGCGCGCGGCCGGACAGCACCGCCGAGTAGTTCTCGATGCCCTTGCACATGCCCACCTCCTGCAGCATTTCCATGTCGTAGTTGGTGCGCTGGGCAATGCGCTGCGCCTCCAGCAGCTTGCCTTCCTGGGTGAAAAACTTCACCCGCTCGTCCAGCTCGGCGGCGATCTTGGCAAGGCCGGCCTTCATCTTTTCGGGGCCGACGATGTAGTGGCTGGCGGGGAAGATGGCCGCATGGCGCACCACGTTCTGCCGCTCGCCGGTCAGGGGGCGCATCTCGCTGATGCGGTCGATCTCGTCGCCGAAAAACTCCACCCGGATGGCCAGGTCGTCCATGTAGGCCAGGTAGATGTCCACAATATCGCCGTGGACGCGGAACTTGTTGCGGGTAAAGTTGATGTCGTTGCGCTCGTACTGCAGCCGCACCAGCCGGCGGCAAAGCTCGTCCCGGCTCAGCTCCATGCCGGGGCGCAGGCTGATGACCATGCTGCGGTAGTCGATGGGGTCGCCCAGAGAGTAGATGCAGGAAACGCTGGCCACGATGATGACGTTGCGCCGCTCGCTGAGCGCCGCGGTGGCCGAGTGCCGCAGCCGGTCGATCTCGTCGTTGATGGCGCTGTCCTTCTCGATGTAGGTGTCGGTGGAGGGGATGTAGGCCTCCGGCTGGTAGTAGTCGTAGTAGCTGACAAAATATTCCACCGCGTCGTCGGGGAAAAAGCCGCGCATCTCGGTGCAGATCTGGCTGGCCAGCGTCTTGTTTGGCTCCAGGATCAGGGTGGGGCGGTTGCACCGGGCAATGATGTTTGCCATGGTAAAGGTCTTGCCCGAGCCCGTCACGCCCAAAAGCGTCTGGCCCTTGTCTCCGCGTTGGATGCCCTCCACCAGCTTGTCGATGGCCTGGGGCTGGTCGCCGGTGGGGGAGAAGGGGGCTTTTAAGTGAAAAATAGACTCCTCTTGCATGGGTGCTCCTTTGTGCGTTGCGGGGGCGGCAGGCCGCCCCTGTTCAGGTGTCCGATTTTCTGTGCCGGCAGGCGCACGGCAGCGCCCCGCACGCGGGCCCGGACCGGGCGGAAAGCAGACGGGACGCTGTCCTACATTTAACAACAATAGGTTGTAACTGGATTATACCACGTTTTGTGTGCCGAGTAAACACCTGCGCAAGAAAAATGTCGCATCGTCGGCAGCAGGCGGCAGAGGGGGGCGGTGACGGCGGCTTTGCCTGACGCGGTAAATTTGCGCATCTCGCCCCCCTGGCATCGCTGTGCGGATGGCCTCCGCCTTGACGGCCGCCCGCGCGAAAACTATACTTTGGGTATACGGCATACTGCGGCCCTTTGGGAAAGATCCGGGGCAGAGAGGGGCGGACCATCATGGAAAACGCATTTCCCGCCACGCGGCAGGGACTGTTGGATCGCGCCGCCGCCTGTTACGGCGGCCGGCCGGAATACCCCTGGCGGGATTCGCCGGGGCATGCGGTGCTGCGCCACCCGGAAAACCGCAAATGGTACGCCGTGGTCATGGACGTGCCCCGGCAGAAACTGGGCCTGCCCGGCGGCGGATGCGTGGACATCGTCAACCTGAAATGCGACCCTATCCTGTCCGGGTCGCTGCGCAGCCAGCCGGGCATCCTGCCGGCCTGGCACATGAACAAGGAGCAGTGGATCAGCGTGCTTTTGGATGGCACCGTCGACCCGGAGCAGCTGGGCTTTTTGCTGGAACTCAGCCATTCGCTGACCGGGCCGCGGCAGACTGGGGCGCGGGCGGCGCGGCGGCGGGAACGGGACTGGCTGGTCCCCGCCAACCCCGCCGTCTACGATGTGGAGCAGGATCTCGGCCGGGACGGGCATATTTTGTGGAAGCAGACCGCCCGCGTGCAGGCGGGGGATACCGTTTATATCTATATGGCGGCCCCGGTGTCGGCGGTGCTGTACCAGTGCACCGCTGTGGAGGTGGACCTGCCCGTGCCGGACGCCGCCCCCGGCAGCCGCGCCCGGTATCAGATGCGCCTGCGGCTGGACCGCCGCTTTGCCCCCGGCCAGATCAGCCGGGCGGTGCTGCAGGCACACGGCGTCCGCGGCGTGCGCAGCGCCCGCAGCCTAACGGCCGCCCTGCGGCAGTACATCCGCGCGCTGCTGCAGGAACCGCCGGCGGAAAAGCAGTGACGGCGGCAGCGGCATTTTGCCGCGGCACGGCCGGGACGGGACATGACCGGGAAAAGCCTTCTCAATATTCGCTGTAATCCCGTATCTTTTTGACCACGCCGATGGAATCGCGGGCCGTCCCCCGGAAGCGTTCCGGGTCGATGGGGTGGTGGATGTTGTACAGGATGCCGGTCTCGCCGGTCCGGCCCAGGTCGGACTCGTTCAGGTGCCGCTCGTCAATGTGGGCGCAGACGATCTCCAGGCAGGCCAGAACATAGTCGTCCCCCTCGGCGATCTCCTTCTCCCAGCGGAAGCGGCATTCCAAATTCATAAAGCACTCGTCGACCATCGGGGCGTTCACCAGGTCGGCCGGGACCGGGGTCAGGCCGGCGGCTTTGATCTCGTCCGTATCAAAACCGTTGTTCCGGCAGGTCGACATACAGGCGTCGTACCGGTCGGCGGACATGAAATTGATGACAGCCTCCCCGGTCTCGTGCAGCGTCCGGTACAGATGCCCGTATTTGCTGACGGCGGAAACGATGGCAAAGTAGCCGTTCTTCCCGCCGGTGAAGGTGGTCCAGGACTGCATGCAGGCGTTGGACAGCCCGTTGCTTTTGCGGGAAGTCAGGAGATACAGGGGCGATGGGATCGAGAGGACGAACTCCATCCAGTGGAAGCCGTACATCTCCATGTCCTTCATGGAGTCCGGCAGGGCGCTGTACTTCTTTTTCATGGTATTCCCTCCGCAGATCGGGCTTTTTTGCCCTTTTTCCCATTCTACCATACTTTCAGGGGCAAAAACAGCTTTTTCCGGAGGGGAGAAAAACAGACCGGAAGCCGGGCCCGGAGGAGCGTCCGCCGGCCGTCCCGGCCGGGGAAACCGGGACTCTACCGCAGGTAAACTGCAAATCGGTTGCCCGCGCAGGCCGGCTGTGGTAGGGTAAAGCCGGCAGGCCGAACCGCCCCGCACCCGGCGGGGCCGGATACAGCCACGGCGCAAATACAACGCAAATAAGGAGGACCCTTATGGAAGCAAATACCCCGGATACCCTGGGCGGGCGCATTGCCCGGCTGCGCAAAGAAAAAGGCATGACCCAGCTGGAGCTGGCCGACCGCATGGGCGTCACCGACAAGGCGGTGAGCAAGTGGGAGCGGGACGTTTCCTGCCCGGACATCGCCTCCATGCCCCGCCTGGCCGAGGTGCTGGGCGCCACGGTGGATGAGCTGATGCAGGCCCGGCCCGGCGCGGCCGCCCCGCGGCCGAAACCGGCCGGGAAGCAGGCGGGCAGGCTGGTGGAGCTGGCCCTCAAGGGCGTGGCGGCGGCCATGGGCATCGCGGTGGCGGTGCTGACCATGCTGGACGCGCTGGACAGCCAGGCCGCCTTTTTGATGCTGGGGCTGGGCCTTGCCTGCCTGGCTATCGCTCAGCTGCCGGAAGGGGAGTGACCCCGCCCCCGACCGCCGCGCCAAATACCCCGGCAAAAACGGCGCAAAGCCCCAAGAACCATAACAGCAAAGTCCGCCCGCGGGCCCCTGCCGGATGGCAGCCCGCGGGCGGACTTTGCGCGGTTTCGGGCAGAAAAAGCGCAAGGCGTTTTCAGCCGCCGGCCCGGCTTTCCGCCTCCTCCCACTTCTCAAAAACGATCCAGTTCCCATCGAAATTTACATACAGTTTGCCCGGCTCCCCGAGCAGGTAGTCATATCCCGCGCCAAAGTTGGATTCGCCGTCCTTTGCGGGCCATTCCCAGCTTTCCACAGACGCTGCGACGGCGCCGTCGGGGACGGCGTCCCAGCGTGTCGAGTCCCTCGACACGCTGCAAAGAGGGCAACGCTTCGACTGGCTGACGCCAGCTCGGCGCGTTTCCCCCTTTGGAATCCCCTTCGACAAAATTTTACGGCAAATCGCGCACTCGGAGCACAGCTCCTCGCACACAATTTGCCGCAAAATTTCCCTGTAGGTGTCGCCGTCGTCGGCGCATGTCCGCCGACGGCGACGGAGTTTAACTTTTTCGACAATCTGTGGCGCCGTCGGGGACAGCGTCCGCTTGGATGCCGCCGTGCCGCTGCCCGGTGCTGGCGTAGGTCACCCCGTCCACGACCACAGCCGGCCGCATCGCCCAGCGGGCAGCATCGGGGGCGGGTGCGGGAGCAAGCCGGCCTGCCAGCAGAAGCAGCGCCAGGGCAAGCCCGGTCAGCAGCAACGCGCCTTTCATGTTGATCCGCCGCCTTTCTTTGCCGTCTTTGCAAATAAAGAAGGAAAAATATGCAAAAGGTTACGGCGCCGCGGCACCTGGCAAAATTCCGCCCCGTCCGCAAGGAAATAGCAGCCAACCCCCGCCGCTGCTATTGACTTTTGCACCAAAAAAAGAGATAATACTTAATGTATATCGCTGTATGGGAGGAATTTGCCCTCCCGGCGGCGAGGCCGGCCCCCACCGGGCCGCAGATGCAATAGCTTTAAGGAGAATCCACTATGTCCATGTTTGAAGGCTTCAAGAATATGCTGGGCATCAACCAGGACCCGGAAGACGACGAGTACCTGGACGGCGGCGAGGACGAAGTCTTTGCCGGCGGCAATCAGGGCCAGACCGCGCCGGATGCCTATGCCCAGACCGAGGAGACCCGCCAGCGCAACAAGGTGGTCAACATCAACGCCACCACCCAGCTGCAGGTGGTCCTGGTCAAGCCGGAACGCTTTGAGGACGCCTCGGCCATTGCCGACCAGCTCAACGCCAAGCGCACCGTCGTTTTGAACCTGGAGTCCACCAACAAGCAGGTGTCCCGCCGGCTGATCGACTTTTTGTCCGGCGTGGCTTACGCCAACAACGGCCAGATCAAGCGGGTGGCCACCAGCACCTTTATCATCACGCCCTACAATGTGGATATCATGGGCGACCTGATCGACGAGCTGGAGAACAATGGCGTCTTCTTCTGATGCCGCCCAGCCGGCGGCGCGGGGCTTTCTGCCCCCGCAGAACGACGACGAGCGCCGCCTGATGCGCCGGGTCGAGGAACTGTGCGCCCTGGCCGAGCGCCGGGGCATCCCACGGCATACCGGCTTTCTGTCCGACCGGGAGCAGGTGCTGGCCAGGGCGGCCGCCAACCGGGCCGGGTGCGGCTGCATCCGCTTTTGGGGCGGCTTTGCCGGGGCCGAGCGCCGGGTGCTGTGCATCGAGCCGCCGGACACCTGGCAGCTGGAGCCGGTGGCCTGCCTGTGCGTCACCGCCCGCCTGGCTGCAGGGCAGGACGCCCCGCAGCACCGGGATCTTTTGGGCGCGGTGCTGGGCCTTGGCCTGGAGCGCGCCTGTGTGGGGGATATCCGCCCCGACCCGGACCGGCCGGGGGTCAGCTACCTTTTTGTGCTGGAGGATAAGCGGGACTTTGTGGCGGGCAGCCTGTTTGAGGCCGGCCGCACCCCTGTCTCGGCGGAACCCTGCAGCCAGCCGCCGGCGTCCGCGCTGGCGGAGCCGGAGCGGGAACTGCGCCAGGCCACGGTGCCCTCGCTGCGGTCGGACTGCGTGCTGGGGGCGATGCTGCGCATCTCCCGCGGGCAGGCGGCCCGCCTGATCGCCGAAGGCCGGGTGGAGGTGGGCCATGTGCCGCTGCGCACCGGCCACGAGCCGGTGTATGCCGGCGATATCTTCACCGTGCGGGGCAAGGGCCGCTTCCGCCTGCAGCAGGTGGGCGGCAAAAGCCGCAGCGACCGCACCTTTATCCTGTTTTACCAGTATTGAGAGAGCCCGTCCGGCCCGCAGCCGGCGGCACGGCTGTGTTTGAGCCAATCCCGGACGATCCCGTCCGAGACAGGAGGAATTAGAATGATCGCTTCGGAGGATGTACGCCGCGTCACATTCGACAAGGCCATGCGGGGCTATCGGTGTGAGGATGTGGACGACTATCTCAGGCAGGTGGCCGACAGTCTGGACGCCCTCAGCGCCGAGAACGAGGACCTGCAGAAAAAGCTGGTGGTCCTGGCGCAGCGCATCGACCAGTACCGCGCCGAGGAGGACACGCTGCACACCACCCTCATCAACGCGCAGCGCCTGGGCGAAAATGTCATCAAGGAGGCCAAGCAGAAGGCCGCCGAAGTGATCCGCGCCGCCAACATCAAGGCCGAGGACCGGGAGCAGCGCGCCCGCGACGAGGTGGAGCTGGCCCAGCAGGAGCTGGCCACCATCCACAAAGAGACGGCCAATTTCAAAAAATCGCTGCTGGAGATGTACCGCAAGCATGTGGAGCTGATCTCCAAGATACCGGAAAGCGGCGAGATCCCCGACGTGGACGAGGCCGACGTCCCCGCCGCGCCGGAGCCGCAGCCCGCCCAGCCGGTTTACGAGACCCCGCAGCCCGTCTACGAGACGCCGCAGCCGGAGCCGGAGCAGCCCCAGCCGGAGAACATCCCTTACGAGGAGCCCGCCCCGGCCTATGAGCCGGCCCCCCAGCCGGAGGAACCGGAGCCCTACTACGACGACCCGGAGGACGACCTGCCGGAACCGGGCGAGGAAAAGGTGGACACCGTCGAGTTTGCCATCGCGCCCAAGCCGGACCAGCCGGAGGACCTGCGCGAGGACCCGCCGGCATCCGCCCCCGCGCGGCAGTCCAAGTTCCAGCCCGGCGCCGGCCTGTATGACGCGCCCGGCGAGGAGGAAGCCCCGGCCCCCAAAAAGACCACCCGCAGCCGTTCTTCCGGCAGCCGCAGCCGCGCTTCCGGCACCAGCCGCAGCCGCAGCAAAAAGGCCCAGCCGGAGACCGACCTGCCCGCGTCCTTTGACACCTTCGCCGGCGTCGATTTCGACAGCTGACGTTTCCCCCGGCCTGCCAGCCAGGCCGGTATAGCCCGCGCACCGTCCGCCCGGCCGTGCTTTCCGCCGCGCCGGGCCGATGTGTGTGCATGAACCATACAGCATAGAGGAGTGTAGCAACCTTGGCGCAGAATTACAACGACACCATCCACCTGCCGTCCACGCCGTTTGCCATGCGTGCCGGCCTGCCGAAGAAAGAGCCGCAGATGCTGGCCGACTGGCAGAAAAACCATGTCTATGAGCAGATGATCCAAAACAACGAGGGCAAGACCCGTTTCATCCTGCACGACGGCCCGCCGTATGCCAACGGCAGCATCCACATGGGCACCGCGCTGAACAAGATCATCAAGGACATCATCGTCCGCTACAAGAACATGTCCGGCTGCCAGGCACCCTACGTGCCCGGCTACGACACCCACGGCCTGCCCATCGAGCTGAAAGCCCTGGGCTCCCTGGGGGACAAAAAGGCCGGCGTTTCCAAGCTGGAGCTGCGCAAGATCTGCCGCGAGTTTGCCACCGAGCATATTGACGTGATGAACCAGCAGTTCCAGCGCCTGGGCGTGCAGGGCGATTTTGACGACCCCTACCTGACCCTCAAGCCGGAGTTTGAGGCCCGCCAGGTGGAGATCTTCGGCAAGATGGCTGAGAAGGGCTACATCTACAAGGGCATGAAGGCCGTTTACTGGTGCCCGGAGGACCACACCGCCCTGGCCGAGGCCGAGATCGAGTACGCCGAGGACCCCTGCGACTCCATCTACGTCCGCTACAAGCTGACCAAAGACCCCAACGGCGTGCTGGCCAAGTACGGCGTTCCGCTGGACAAGGCCTGGATCGTCATCTGGACCACCACCACCTGGACGCTGCCCGGCAACGTGGCCACCTGCCTGAACCCCACGATCGAATATTCCTTTGTCAAGATCGGCGAGGAGTACCACATCATGGCCGCCGACCTGGTCAAGGCCACCATGGAAGCCTGCGGCATCGAGGACTACACCGTCCTGGAGCCCCGCGTCCCCGGCGCCGAGTTCGAGCGCATGGAGTACCGGCATCCCTTCCTGGACCGCACCGGCCTGGTCATCCTGGGCGACCACGTCACGCTGGAAGGCGGCACCGGCTGCGTCCACACCGCCCCCGGCCACGGCGTCGAGGACTTTGAGGTCTGCACCCAGCATTACCCCGAACTGCCTGTGGTGGTGCCGGTGGACGAGGCCGGCCGCCTGACCGCCGAGGCCGGCGAGAAATTTGCCGGCCTGAAGGTCTGGGACGCCAACAAGGTCATTCTGGAGCACATCAAGGGCACCGGCCACCTGATGGGCGTCAAGCACATCACCCACCAGTACCCCCACTGCTGGCGCTGCCACCATCCCATCATCTTCCGCGCCACCGAGCAGTGGTTCTGCTCCATCGACGCCTTCAAGGAGGATGTCTACAAGGCCATCGACAGCGTCAAGTGGCAGCCCGCCTGGGGCCACGACCGCATGGCCGGCATGGTGCGCGACCGCAGCGACTGGTGCATCAGCCGCCAGCGCGTCTGGGGCGTGCCCATCCCGGTGTTCTACTGCAAAAAGTGCGGCAAGTACCATATCACCGACGCGTCCATCCAGGCCGTCAGCGACCTGTTCCGCAGGGAGGGCAGCGACGCCTGGTACAAGTACGACGCCAACGACATCATGCCCAAGGGCGAGACCTGCGAGTGCGGCGCATCCGACTGGGAGAAGGACCCCGACATCATGGACGTCTGGTTCGACTCCGGCTCCACCTGGAGCGCCGTCTGCCGCGAGCGCCCGGAGCTGACCTGGCCCGTTGACCTGTATATGGAGGGTGCCGACCAGTTCCGCGGCTGGTTCCAGTCCAGCCTGCTGACCTGCGTGGCCACCCAGGGCATCGCCCCCTACAAGGGCGTGCTCTGCCACGGCTGGGTCGTGGACGAGCAGGGCAAGCAGATGCACAAATCCGCCGGCAACGGCGTCGAGCCGTCCGAGCTGATCCGTGACTACGGCGCCGACATCGTCCGCCTGTGGGTTGCCTCCAGCGACTACACCGTGGACGTGCGCGCCGGCAAGGAGATCTTCCGCCAGCTGTCCGAGGCCTACCGCAAAATGCGCAACACCGCCCGCTTTATGCTGGGCAACTTAAACGGCTTCGACCCCGCCAAGGATATGGTGGAGGACAGCCAGCTGTTCGAGATCGACCGCTGGGCGCTGGAAGCCACCCGCGCGCTGACCGCCACCGTGCGCGACGCCTACGAGAATTACGATTTCAGCCGCGCCTACCACGCCATCTACAATTTCTGCGTCATTGATATGTCCAACTTCTACATGGACGTCATCAAGGACCGCCTGTACTGCGCCGACGACCAGGCCCGCCGCTGCGCCCAGACCGCGCTCTACCGCATCCTGGTGGACTTTACCCGGCTGCTGGCGCCCATCCTCTGCTTCACCAGCCAGGAGATCTGGAGCTATGTTCCCAAGCTGCCCGGCATGAAGGAGTATGTGGTCTTTGAGCAGATGCCCGAGGCCGGCGCCCCCGCCGACGAGGCTTTCACCGCCAAGTGGGACCGCATCATGGCGGTGCGCGACGACGTGAAAAAGGCGCTGGAGCAGGCCCGTGCGGACAAAAAGATCGGTTCCTCGCTGGAGGCTTCGGTCACGCTGTACTGCAATGCAGAGCTGTATGACTTCCTCAACGCCATCCCCATGGACGAGCTGGCCGACCTGATGATCGTCTCCCACATCGCGCTGGAACAGGGCGAGGGCGGCGTCAGGGGCCTGGTGGACGGACTGGGCGTCCAGGTGGACACCGCCGCCGGCGGCAAGTGCCTGCGCTGCTGGAAGTACCACCCCGCCGTGGGCGAGGACGGCCTGTGCCCCCGCTGCGCCCGCGTGCTGGGCAAGTGATCCCTGCCCGAACTTTTGCTTTTTGTTTTCCAGACGAACAGCCGGTTTCCCTGCCTGACAGGGAGGCCGGCGTTCGGCTGACTTGAACACGGCGCGCCCGGCGGCTGCCGGCGCGTCTGTACATCCCGTAAGGAGCCTGTATGCTGTACGGTATACTCTCGGTGGCGGCTGCCGCCGTGCTGGCCGGCATCGACCAGTGGATCAAGGCCTGGGCTACGGCCAACCTGCTGCCGGTGGGGGCTATGCCGCTGATCCCCGGCATCGTGGAGCTGCGCTATTCCCTCAACCAGGGCATGGCCTTCTCTCTTTTGTGGGGCAGGCAGGGCTTTCTCATTGCGGTCACCTCCATCGCGCTTCTTGCGGTGGCAGTTTACCTGTTCTGGAAACGCCCGCCCCTGGCCGAGCGCATCGCCTGGACGATGGTGCTGGGCGGCGGCGTGGGCAACCTGATCGACCGCATCGTGTCCGGGCAGGTGGTGGACTACATCAACCTGCTGTTTGTGGACTTTGCCATCTTCAACTTTGCCGATATCTGCGTCACCGGCGGCATCGCGCTGCTGTTTGCGGCCATCCTGGCCGGCGAGCTGCGGGAACGCCGGGGCCGGAAAGGGCAGGATGCCGGCACAAAACCGAAGGAGGGCCCCGCCCCCGATGCAGACGCTTGAGTTTACCGCCCCGCCGGAGGCTGCCGGCCAGCGGCTGGACCGCTTTCTGGCCGACGCCTGCGGCGGCCTGACCCGCAGCGCGCTGCAAAACCTGATCGAGCAGGGGGCGGCGGCCGTCAACGGCCAGCCGGCCCCCAAGCGGTATAAGGTCCGGGCGGGGGACTGCGTGACGCTTACCGTCCCCGACCCGCGCCCGTTGGAAGCGCAGCCCCAAAACATCCCGCTGGACATCGTCTACGAGGACGCCCACCTGATCGTGGTCAACAAGCCCAAGGGTATGGTGGTGCACCCCGCCCCCGGCAACCCGGACGGCACGCTGGTCAACGCGCTGCTCTACCACTGTGCGGGCGGTTTGTCCGGCATCGGCGGGGCCGTCCGCCCCGGCATCGTCCACCGCATCGACAAGGACACCAGCGGCCTTTTGGTGGTTGCCAAGGACGACGCCGCCCACCAGGGCCTGGCGGAGCAGATGGCGGTGCATGCCATCTACCGCGTCTACCACGCCGTGGTCTACGGCAACCTGAAAGAGGATGCCGGCACGGTGGAAAAGCCCATCGGCCGCGACCCCCGCGACCGCAAAAAGATGGCAGTCACCGACCTGCACAGCCGCTATGCCTGCACCCACTGGCAGGTGCTGGAGCGGTTCGGCCAGTTTACCTACATTGCCTGCCGGCTGGAGACCGGCCGCACCCACCAGATCCGCGTGCACATGGCGTCCCTTGGCCATCCGCTGGCCGGGGACCCGGTCTACGGCCCCCGCAGTGTCATCAAGTCGCTGAACGGCCAGTGCCTGCACGCCAAGGAGCTGGGCTTTGTCCACCCGGTCACGGGGCAGTACATGCAGTTTGACTCGCCCCTGCCGGAGTATTTCACCGCATTTCTTGCCAGGCTGAGAAAGGGCTGACCGCAGCCGCCCGGCCGCCGATGAATCCCATATGGAAAGGAACGCCGTCCATGAAGCAGACCCTGCGCGACTATCTTGTCTTTTGCGATATGGATAACACCCTGCTGACTGCCAAGGAGGGCATCCCTTCCTGCAACCGCACGGTCATCAAGCTGTTCACCCAGCTGGGCGGGCGGTTCACGGTGGCCACCGGCCGCCCGCCGGAGTCCATCCGCGCCGCGCTGGGGGACATCCAGCTGTCGCTGCCGGCCATCAGCTGCAACGGCTCGCTGCTGTATGACTTTTCCACCGACACCGTGCTGCGCCGCGCCACGCTGGACCGCAAGCAGGCCACCCTGGCCATCCAGGACGTGGTGCGGCAGTTCCCGCGTATCGGCGTCGAGGTCATGGCCCACGCGGGCGAGATGTTTGTGGTCCAGGCCAACGAGTACACCCACGCCCACCAGGTGGACGAGAAGATCACCGGCGTGACCTGCCCGCTGGACAGCGTGCCGGACGGCTGGGTCAAGGTGGTGTTTGCCAGCGATCCGGAGACTATCCGCAAGCTGTCCCAGTATGCCAAGACCCGCTACTACGGGCGGGAAAATTATTTCCTGGCCACCAACAGCATCTATTTCGAGATCATGCCCGGCGGCGTGGGCAAGGCCAGCGGACTGCGGGATCTTTGTACCCTGCTGGGCGAGCCGCTGCAAAAGACCATCGTCATCGGGGACTATTATAACGATTTGGAGATCATGCAGACGGCCGGGCACTCGGTGGCGGTGGCAAACGCCCCCTCGGAGGTGCGGGCCGCCGCCGACGAGGTGACCACCTGCACCTGCACCGACGGCGCGGTGGGCGAGTACCTGTACAAGCTGATCGACAAGGCCATGGGCTGATATTTGCCGCAAAGGAGGCGCCGCCGATGAAAGTCAGCCAGCTGCTCAGCCGCGAAAGCGTGCTGATCCATGCCGACGTGCCCGACGCCAGCAATGCCCTGGGCATCCTGGTGGAACTGCAGGAGGCCGGCGGCGTCATCACCAACGGCACCGCCTATTACAACGCCGTCTGCGACCGCGAAACGGCCGGCGGCTCCACCGCCATCGGCGAGGGCATCGCCCTGCCCCACGCCTGCAACGCCGGCGTGGCCGCGCCGGGGCTGGCGGCCCTCTGCCTGCGTAAAGGGGTGGACTGGGGCGCGCCGGACGGAAAGCCGGTGGACCTGATTTTTATGGTGGCCATGCCGCCCCACGCCCAAAGCGAGCATCTGCTGGTTTTGGCGCGGCTGGTCACGCTGCTGTCCGACCGGGGCCTGACCAAAGCCCTGCGCGGCGCCGTCTCCCGCGAGCGGTTCATCGAGCTGCTGGCCCGCGCCGAGGCGGAGTGCTTTGCCGAGTGAGGGCCGGCGTTTTACGACAAAACATAACGGCACAGCGCCAGAACCATCTGGCAGGCTGTGCCGTTTTCTGTTGGTGAGATTTGCCATGCCCGGACGATTGAAGCGGCGCGGCTGCCCGGCCTCCGCCGCTTTTGGGCAAAGCCATTTTGCAATTCGGGCACTTTTTGAAACAATCGGCCGGACCCGGAAAAGATCATTGGATCTGCTGGACCGGCTTCCCGGTTTGCTGCTCTATAAAATGGCGGAACTCCTCGGCTGTCCCGCCCTGTAAATGCTGTTTGTCATACAGCTGGGCATGGCTTGCGCTGAAGATAAATACAAAAAAGCCGGCGGTTTCTGCAAGCATTGCGATTTTGTCGTATTTCCATTCGGTGGTTCCGACGTCTGTTGTGGAGGTAAAACCGCCTTCGGAAAATACCGTCACGGCCTTTTCCATACCGGGAAGAAGCTGCTTGCTGGCCACATATCCGTTGATCCGGTCCTCAAACAGCAGGGCAAAAAGGATCACAGCCGCAGCAGCCAGCGTGATGACGGTGCGAAAGTTGAGGGCAAAACCGTTTATCAGAACAAGCAGCACGCCGAGCGCAAAAACGACCCAGCCAAATATGTGGGAACGGCGGCTGCGCTTTTTTCGGATGGTCTTTCGCAGCGCCCTGGCCATGACAACCATTGTTTTGGCGGTGTATTGCGTTTCAAAACGGAATTCCATGATGCGGCACCCCCATGACCTGCCGTTGTTCCTGCGCGCAAAGCAGGACGGGCGTGCGGACGCGTTCCTGCTGTGCCTGGCATCAGTATATCACAGGCAGATGTGGTTTTCCATAACAAAAGCAGGGCAGTCCGCAAAAACGGCACCTAAACCGCCGCGAAAGCAGATTTTATCCGCTTTCCGCTATACAACCGGCCCGATTCCGTGGTACTATAAAAAGCAGAATGACGGCGCCGGCCGGCTGTGCATTGCCGGCCACAGAAAACCAACAGCGAAGAAAAAAGGGAGGATCACGATGCAGCGGTATCTGGTACTGGACATTGGCGGCACTTTCATCAAATATGCCCTGATGGGGCAGGACGGCACGATCCTGGAGCAGGGCAAGGTCCCCTCGCCGCAGGAGAGCATGGACGCACTGCTGGCGGCCATCGCGCCCATCGGTGCAAAATTTGCCGGGCAGTATGCCGGCACGGCGGTGTCCATGCCCGGCCGCATCAACACCGCCCGCGGGGTTGCCCATACGGGCGGCATCTTTACCTTTATCAGGGACGCGCCCATGGCCCGCCTGCTGGCGGACTGCCTGCACGCGCCGGTGACCATCGCCAACGACGGCAAGTGCGCGGTGCGCGCCGAGGCGTGGAACGGCGCTTTGGCCGACGTGGAAAACGGTGCGGTCATCGTGCTGGGCACCGGCACCGGCGGCGGCCTGCTGCTGGGCCGCCGGGTCTGGATGGGTTCCAGCTATGCGGCGGGGGAACTGTCGGTGCTGGGCATGGATTTTGCCAGGATGGCCCGGGCCTGCACCGACGTCACCATGCTGAGCCGGGACACGCTGTGGAGCGACTGGATGTCTGCCAAGGGGCTGCTGGATCATTATACCAGCCGCCGCGGCCTGCCGGAAGGCAGCGTGGACGGCTACGCCTTTTTTGACGCCTACGAGGCCGGCGAGCCGGAAGCCGCCGAGACGCTGCGCACCTTCGGCGAGATGGCGGCGGCCGGCATCTACTCGCTGCAGGCGGTGCTGGACCTGCAGCGCATCGCCATCGGCGGCGGCATCAGCGCCCGGCCGGAGGTCACCCGTGTCATCCGCGAGGCGGTGACGCGGCAGTTTGCGGCGGTGCGCTGCACCCCCATGCCGGCGCCGGAGATCGTGACCTGCCGCTACGGCAACGACGCCAACCTGCTGGGCGCGCTGCAGTTCCATCTGGAATACAGGGGCGAGTGACCGGGAGCGGGGAACGGCGTCCCAAACATCCAATATCCGCAGGGCTGTGCCAGATCCGGTACGGCCCTGCGGCTGATTTTGGCGGTAAAACGGTTCGGCTTTGTACAAAATGCTAAAAAGTGACCGGGACACAAGGGGGCAAATTGTCCGTTTGTCCATTGCCAAGCCGACCGGCATATGCTATACTTTAAAGCATTAAATCGGCAGAGGGGAGAGAGGACACCGCCCCGCCCAAGCGGCGGACGCCCTGTGCAGCGGTGCTCCCGGCCGAGAAAACAGGGGAGAGATACGCATGAAAAAAGCAGTTTCCATTTTGACCGCGGCCTGCCTGGCGCTCAGCCTGGCGGCCTGCAGCTCCGACAGCCCGTCGTCTGCAGCGGCAGACCCGTCCAGCACTTCGGACACCAGCGAGAGCTCCTCGGCTGAGACCGCCGAGGATACCGGGACCGACGCATCGGCTGCCGCCTATACCATCGGCATCTGCCAGCAGCAGCCCCACGAGGCGCTGGACGCCGCCACCCAGGGCTTTAAGGACGCCCTGGTGGAGGCATTTGGCGAGGACGGCGTCACCTTTGACGAGCAGAACGCCCAGGGCGACTCCAACACCTGCGCCACCATCATCAACGGCTTTGTCTCCGGCGGCTACGACCTGATCATGGCCAACGGCAGCAGCGCCCTGCAGGCGGCGGCCGCCGGCACCGCCGACATCCCCATCCTGGGCACCTCCGTCACCGAGTACGGCGTCGCCCTGGGCATCGACGGCTTTGACGGCACCGTGGGCGGCAACGTCTCCGGCACCAGCGACCTGGCCCCGCTGGACCAGCAGGCGCAGATGCTGGCCGACTTTTTCCCGGTGGACCAGTACCCCACCGTGGGCATGCTGTACTGCAGCGCCGAGCCCAACAGCGCCTACCAGGTGGAGCAGGTCACCAACTACCTGACCGAGATGGGCTATACCGTTGAGGATTACTCCTTCAGCGATTCCAACGACCTGGCCACCATCGCCACCAACGCCTCCACCAGCTGCGATGTGCTCTACATTCCCACCGACAACACCGCCGCTTCCAACACCGAGATCATCCAGAACATCTGCCTGCCGGCCGGGGTGCCCATCATTGCGGGCGAGCAGGGCATCTGCTCCGGCTGCGGCGTGGCCACCCTGTCCATCAGCTACTACGACCTGGGTTACGCCACCGGCGAGATGGCCGTCCAGGTCCTGACCGGCGAGGCGGATATCTCCACCATGCCCATCGAGTACGCCCCCAACTTTACCAAGATGTACAACCCCTCCAACTGCGAGGCGCTGAACATCACGGTGCCCGACGACTACGTCGCCATTGAAGGGTAATACCGGAACCTTCTGACATACAGCAGAAAAGGCGGGAAAAGGGCTTCCCTTTTTCCCGCCTTTTTGCTATACTATAAAAGTCTGTAACTTTTTTGGCCGGCCCGTCGGGCCGGCCGGGGCAGGACGCCCGGTGCGCCCTGCAGAAACGGGGAGGTTTGTTTCTTTTGGATATCATGACATTGGTCAACGCCCTGCCCGGCGCGGTGGCGCAGGGCCTGATCTGGGCCATCATGGCCATCGGCGTCTACATCACCTACCGGGTGCTGGACATTGCCGACCTGACGGTGGACGGCACGCTGTGCACCGGCGGCGCGGTCTGCATCATGTGCATGCTGAGCGGCTGCAACGTGTGGGTGTCGATCCTGGCGGCCACCTGCGCCGGGCTGCTGGCGGGCTTTGTCACCGGCATTTTCCACACCTTCATGGGCATCCAGCCGATCCTGGCCGGCATCCTGACCCAGCTGGCCCTGTGGAGCATCAACCTTAAGATCATGGGCAAGTCCAACCAGGCCATCAATGTGGACAAGTACGACCTGGCGGTGTCGCTGCGCTACATCAAGGATGTGCCCTTCTACCAGAACACCATCTTTGTGGTGGCGGTCGTCATTGCGGTGGTCATCGCCATTTTGTACTGGTTCTTCGGCACCGAGCTGGGCTGCGGCATCCGCGCCACCGGCTGCAACGCCAGCATGGCCCGGGCCCAGGGCATCAACACCAGCCTGAACAAGGTCATCGGCCTGATGATCTCCAACGGCCTGGTGGCGCTGTCCGGCGCGCTGCTGGCCCAGTACCAGGGCTTTGCCGATATCAACATGGGCCGCGGCGCCATCGTCATCGGCCTGGCCGCCGTCATCATCGGCGAGGCTTTGCTCAGCCGCGTGTTCCACAACTTCGCCCTCAAGATGCTCTCGGTGGCGGTGGGCAGCGTCATCTACTACCTGGTCTACCAGGTGGTCATCTGGTTCAAGGTGGACACCGACATGCTCAAGGCGTTCAGCGCCGTGGTGGTGGCCATCTTCCTGGCCATCCCGTACTGGAAGGGCAAATACTTTACCAAACCCACGGTGGCAAAGGGGGCCGACAAGAATGCTTGAGATCAAAAACGTATACAAGACCTTCAATGCGGGCACCGTCAACCAGAAGGTGGCCCTCAACGGCCTGGACCTGACGCTGGAGGACGGCGATTTCGTCACCGTCATCGGCGGCAACGGCGCGGGCAAGTCCACCATGCTCAATGCGGTGGCCGGCGTCTGGCCCATCGACATGGGCAAGATCCTGATCGACGGCAGGGACATCACCCGCCTGCCGGAGCACAAGCGTGCCAAGTACATCGGCCGGGTGTTCCAGGACCCGATGATGGGCACCGCCGCCACCATGGGCATCGACGAAAACCTGGCCCTGGCCCGTCGCCGCGGCCAGCCCCGCACGCTGCGCACCGGTATCTCGGCCAAAGAGCGGGCCGAGTTCCGCGAGCTGGTCAAAACGCTGGACCTGGGGCTGGAGGACCGCATGACCAGCAAGGTGGGCCTGCTTTCCGGCGGCCAGCGGCAGGCCATCACGCTGCTGATGGCCACGCTGCAGAAACCCCGCCTGCTGCTTTTGGACGAGCACACCGCCGCGCTGGACCCCAAGACCGCCGCCAAGGTGCTGGCGCTCTCGGACCGGATCGTGCACGAGAACAACCTGACCACCCTGATGATCACCCACAACATGAAGGACGCCATCCGGTACGGCAACCGTCTGATCATGATGTACGAGGGCCGCATCATCTACGACGTCCGCGGCGAGGAAAAGGCCGCGCTGCAGGTCTCGGACCTGCTGGCCCGGTTCGAGCAGGTCAGCGACGGCGAGTTTGCCAACGACCGCATGCTGCTGTCCTGACCTTCCAGGCCGGCGCGGCGTTCTGCCGCCGGCAAACTCGGACCTGTTCGACAGGCTGTCCGCCCGCAGGGCATGGCTTTGGCCGCCCCTGCGGGCGTTTTTGCGTCCGCGGGGCGGCGCACGGCGCGCCATCTTCCTGAATTTTTTATGAAAAGATGTGCAAACGGCAGGTTTTATGCTATAATACCATTGATTATGCGCAGGAGGGGAGATAAATTGCCGCGCTACGACGCTATCCTGTTTGATGTGGACGGGACGCTGATCCATTCGCGCCCCGGCATCGAGAATACCTTTGCCTATGCCTTCCGCCGGATGGGCCTGGACCCGGCGGACATCGATCTCAGCCGTTACCTGGGGCCGCCGCTGCGCTGGAGCTTTGCCCAGCACTTCGGCACCGACGCCGAGGTGGAGCGGGCGGTTGATCTTTACCGTGACCGCTACGCCCGCGAGGGCATGCACGAGTGCAGCCTGTTCCCCGGTGTGAAAGAGCTGCTTGCCCGGCTGAAGGAAGCGGGGCTGTTTTTGGCCACCGCAACCTCCAAGCCGCGGGACGTGGTGCTGCCGATCTTGGAGGAGCAGGGCATCCTGCCCTGCTTTGACCTGGTGGGCGGCGCCAGCATGGACAAAAGCGTGGACACCAAGACCGCGGTCATCCGCCAGGACCTGGCCGACCCGCGCCTGGCAGGCAGACGCATCCTGATGGTGGGCGACCGCCGGGATGACATGCAGGGCGCCGCCGACTGCGGCCTGCCCGCCGCCGCGGTGCTGTACGGCTACGGCAGCCGCGCCGAGCTGGAGCCCTGGCGCCCGGTGTGTTTTGCGCCGGACACCGCCGCCCTGGCCGATTTTCTTTTGGCGGAAGCCTGACCCGCCCCGTTACGCCCGATGAACTACCATGGAAGGGGACTGACCCGTTATGAGCCGTAATGAATCACAGCGCAAAGCGTCTTTCAGCCCCACACAGCGCAAGGCCTGCCTGGTGCTGGTGGGTTGTGTGGCGGCCGTTATCATCAGCTTTGTGGCATCCTGGATCCTGCCCGGCGTGCTGTTTGGCAGCGCCGCCGGCGACTATGACCCCGAAGCCTACCCGGTGGATACCACGCTCAGCGCCGTGCTGACGGAAACCAGCGACGCCGGCGCCGACTACATCAACGCCGCGGTCTTTGCCGGCGACGACAATGTTGTGGCCCTTACCGCGTCCAGCAGCATCACCATCGACCGCTACGCGGGCCGCGACGGCCTGGCGGTGGGCGATCTGATCAGCGACGCCTGCGTCTACTTTGAGGACGACGCCAGCTCCTACACCATCCCCCAGGCCATCGCCAAGATGAAGCCCCGCCGCGTCATCGTCATGCTGGGGGCCAACAATGTGGACGGCAATACCACGCTGGACGCCTTTACTCAGGATTACCGCCAGGCGCTCAACGCCATCAAAAACGCTTACAGCTACTGCGACATCATCGTAAGCTCCATCCCGCCGGTGGCCGAGGAGTCCGACAACGCCGCCGCCACCCAGACCATCATCGACCAGTTCAACCAGGCGCTGGCCCAGCTGTGCGAGTCGGACGGCTACCACTTCCTCAACGCCGCCGAGGCCCTCAAGACCGGCAGCGGCTTTGCCGAGAGCGCCTACCTGGACGCCGACGGCACCCTGAGCACGGCGGGCGTCAACGCCTACCTGAACTATGTGCGCACCCACGCCTACGACGGCGAGGACCGCCGCCCCGATACTGACGACATCCCCCGCCGCGCCAGCCAGGCCGCCCAGGCCGAAGCGACCCCCACCCCCACCGCCACGCCGCAGATGCACAATGTCCGCTACGGCGTGCAGTCGGGCAGCGGCACGCTGACCTACGGCGACCAGAGCGGCGTCAGCTCGCTGAACTTCCAGGTGGCGGACGGCGAGACCATCCGCGTCACCGCGGTGCCGGCGGACGGCTTTGTGTTTGACCGGTGGAGCGACGGCCAGACCAGCGCCACCCGCGTGGAGCAGGTCACCGGCGACATTGAGGTATCGGCCATCTTCAGCGACGCCCGCGTGGCCCTGACGCTGGACAAGGGCGATACCACCATCACCCTGGGCGAGAGCTTTACCATCAACGCCAGCGTCACGCTGGGCGGCGCCGCCGCCGACAACAGCCTGGTGCAGTGGGCGGTCAATGACGAACTGCAGACCACCGCCGGCAGCTTTACCTTCACGCCTGACCAGGCCGGCACCTACACCATCAAGGCCGGCGTCGAGATCAACACCGGCCGCGCCGAAGCCACCATGACCCTGACCGTCAACGCGCCGGCCACCACCGTGAACATGACGGTGCCCCGGTCGATGCCGGCCGGCAGCACCGCCACGCTGTACGTCAATGTGGAAAACCGAAACGGCGATACCTCCTGGGCCTGCGACCAGCTGCCGGACTGGAAGCCCACCGGCGACAGCGTCCAGTTCACCCCGCCGCAGCCGGGCAACTACACCGTCCGGGCCACCAACAACGGCGTCACCGCCGAGTATACCATCTCGGTCACGGCGGCCGCCACGCCCACCCCCAGCCCGTCCCCGTCGCCCAGCGGCGAGGACGACTGACCGGCCGGCCCCCAACCCGACAACCATCACAACAGGAGAAGATCATGGCTTATTATACCTGCCTTTTGCTGGATGTGGACAACACCCTGCTGGACTTTGACGCCGCCGAGCGCCAGGCCCTGACCGATACCCTGACCCATTACGGCCTGCCCTGCGACGCGGCCGCCTGCGATACCTACCACCAGGTCAACCGCAAACTGTGGACCGGCCTTGCCAAGGGCGAGATCGGCCGCAGCAAGCTGTTTGCGGTGCGGTTTGCCCGCTTTCTGCAGGCCATGGGCCTGCCGGATAACGGCAAAAGCCGCGAGATCAACGACTATTACGAGGAGCAGCTGGCCCTGCACCCGGACATCCTGCCCGGCGCGCTGACGGCGCTGGACGAGCTGGCCGAGGTGGCCACGCTGGCCATCGTGTCCAACGGCGCGTACAAGGTGCAGCAGGCCCGCATCCATGATTCCGGCATCGAGCCCTACATGGACGGCGTCTATATCTCGGAGAAGGTGGGCGCCGCCAAGCCCTCGGCCAAGCTGTTCGACCACGCGCTCAAGGACCTGGGCGTCACCGACCGCAGCCGCGTGCTGGTGGTGGGCGACGACCTGAACGCCGACATCAAGGGCGGCCGCAACGCCGGCCTGGATACCTGCTGGGTCAACTTTGCCGGCGCCGAGAACGACACCGGCATCCAGCCCAAACACACCATCACCAGCTACGAGGAACTGTACCGCATCGTGATGGAGCCGGAGGAGCTGGAAAACCTGGGCGTGCGCAACCGCCGCCACCGCGGCGACTGACCCCTGCCCGGCGGGGCGCTGCCGATATTCAACATCCGCTCAAAGTTTGCCGCTGTTGTAAAAAAGCAGCGGCAAACTTTTGGGTAAGGGCCTGCGCAGGGCGCAAACCGCAAAGACCCCGCGAAAGGCAGGCCCGCAGCAAACCTTTGCCCGCAGCCGCGGGCCGCGATTTTGAGGAATGAATCACTATGCTGATCGAACTGCAAGACCTGGGCAAAAGCTTTGGCGAGCACGAGGTGCTGCGCGGCATCAACGCCGGCGTCGAAAAGGGTGACCGCATCGGCATCATCGGCGCCAACGGCACCGGCAAGACCACGCTGCTGCGCATCCTGTGCGGCCAGAGCCAGCCCGATACCGGCAGCGCCGACTTTGCGGCCGGCGCCACCTGCGGCTATCTGGAGCAGACCGCCCGCCTGGACCCGGCCCTGACCGTCTACGACACGATGAAGGAGTCCTTCCGCCCGGCGCTGGACGCCATGGCCCGGCTGGAAACGCTGCAAAAGCAGCTGGCCGCCGCGCCGGATGACGCTGCCGTCGCCGCCGGCATCGAGCACTGCACCGCCGTGATCGACTCGATGGACGCCTACAACATGGACACCCAGATCCGCAAGATGCTGTCCGGCATGGGCTTTCCGGCCGACACCTGGCAGAAAACCGCGGGGGTGCTTTCCGGCGGGGAGCAGACCCGCCTGCGCCTGGCCGGGCTGCTTCTGCGCCAGCCGGATATCCTGATTTTGGACGAGCCCACCAACCACCTGGACATCGAGACAATGGCCTGGCTGGAAAGCTACCTGAAAACCTGCCGCGGCGCGGTGCTGGTGGTCAGCCACGACCGCTATTTCCTGGACGCCGTCTGCACCAGGATCTGGGAGCTGCGGGGCAAGACCATCCAGGTGTTCAGGGGCAACTATTCCGCCTACCTGCCCCAGCGCCAGGCCGCCGACGAGCGCCAGTTGAAACAGCGCCAGGCCGACCTGGAAAAGGCCGCCAAGCTGCAGGACTACATCGACCGCAACCTGGTGCGGGCCTCCACCACCAAAATGGCCCAGAGCCGCCGCAAGCAGCTGGAAAAGCTGGAGATCACCGAGGCCCCCGTCGACGAGGCCAGGGAACTGAATTTCCGCTTTGAATACGACATCGAGCCTTACGACGAGCTGGTCACCATGAAGCACGTCTCCGTCCGCATCGGCGACCGCACGCTGGTCAAAGATCTGGATCACGTCGTCCACCGGGGGGACAAGCTGGTTATCGCCGGCCCCAACGGCACCGGCAAGTCCACGCTTTTGCAGGTGCTGGACGGCAAACGCCGGCCCTCCGGCGGCATGGTGCGGCTGGGCGGCGGGGCGCAGCCCGGCATCTTTACCCAGCAGCAGGCCCGGCGGTTCGGCCGGGTCATCGACGCCATCTGGGACAAGTACCCCCGCTTTACCGAGCTGGAGGTCCGCAGCCACCTGGCCCGCTTCGGCTTCCGGGGCGAGGAGGTGTTCAAGGACTGCGCGTCGCTGTCCGGCGGCGAGCTGGCCCGCCTGCGCTTTGCCGAGCTGGCGCTGGAACGCCCCAACCTGATGTTTTTGGACGAGCCCACCAACCACCTGGACATCTACGTGCGGGAAAGCCTGACCCAGGCGCTGGCCGCCTACACCGGCACGCTGCTGCTGGTCACCCACGACCGCTACCTGATGCAGACGCTGGGCTGCCCCATCCTGTACCTGGAGGACGGGGACACCACCCTTTACCGGGACTTTTCCGCCCTGCGGGACAAAGACAGCGCCCCCGCCGCGCCGGCCGCCCGCGCCGAGGCAAAGCCCGCCAAGGCCGGCTACGGCAAGGAGCAGCGCCGCCGCCGCGCCGAAGTGCGCGCCCGCATCAAGGCGGTGGAGACCGAGATCGAGCAGCTGGGCGCCCGCATCGTCGAGCTGGAAAACGAGCTGAACGACCCGGAGGTGCTGCGCGACCATATTCTGGTGCGCGACAAGTGCGACGACCTGGACGACACCCGCTTCCACCAGCAGGAGCTGTTTGACGAGTGGGAAAAGCTGCTGGAAGAACAGGAGCAGTTTGAGGCCGAGGACGAATGACCCCAGCCGGAGACTCTGCTGCCTCGCCGCCGTGCTGGCCGCCCCCTGAACGGGCGCCGCGCGGCGGCGTTTTCACGATATTTTTACATCTCTGTTTATGAACTGTAACTTGTTTTCTGTACAAAAAGCGATATACTTACATAATAAGGACATTATGTCCATGCAATAACGCATGGGCCAGGAAAGAGAGGATGGCGCCGGCGCAACCTTTGCCCAATGCGGCGGGGCGGGGGGCAGCCGGCATCAAACGGGGAAACGTGGAAACCAAGATCATCATAGCGACGCACAAGCCCTACTGGGTGCCGGACGATCCCGTGTATCTGCCGGTGCAGGTGGGCCACGCGCTCCATCCGGACATTGGTTATATCGGCGATGACACCGGCGAGAACATCTCATCCAAAAATCCCAATTTCTGCGAGCTGACCGGCCTGTATTGGGCGGTCCACAATGTGGACGCCGACTTTATCGGCCTGGTGCACTACCGCCGCTATTTTGCCAGCCGCCGCCGTCGCTTCGCACCCAAAAAGCAGCGGGTCATCACCGGCGATGAGCTGGCCGAGATCCTGCAGCACACCAATGTCATCCTGCCCAGGGAGCGGCACTATTTTATCGAGACCAACTACACCCAGTATATCCATGCCCATCACCAGCGGGACCTGACCGCCACCCGCCGCATCATCGCCGGCAAATGCCCGGAATACCTGCCTGCCTACGACGAGTATATGTCCAAGACCCATGGGCATCATTTCAATATGTTCGTCATGCGCAAGGAGCTGCTGGAGCATTACTGCACCTGGCTGTTCGACATCCTGTTCGAGCTGGAGCGGGAGCTGGACATTTCCCACTATTCCGACAACGACAAGCGGGTGTTCGGCTTTGTCAGCGAGCGTCTGCTGGACGCTTGGCTGGTTACCAACCGCATCCATTTCCAGGAGCTGGACATCGTCTACCTGGAACCCCAGCGTTGGCTGAAAAAAGGCACCGCCTTTTTGGCCCGCAAACTTTTCCCCAAAAAGCAGGAGAGCTGACCCGCCCGCGGCCGGCCCGGAAATCAGAGACAAAGGAGTGGACCCCCTTGCCGCGCATCACCGCCGTGGTCGTCACCTACAACCGCAGGGACCTGCTGGCCCGGTGCATCGCCTGCCTGCGGGCGCAGCAGGGGGCGTCCTGCCGCATCCTGGTCGTTGACAACGCCAGCACCGACGGCACCGGCGCGCTGCTGCAAAGCCTGGCCGGCCCGGACCTGACCGTCCACACCGCCGCCGAAAACCTGGGCGGCGCCGGCGGGTTTTCGCTGGGCGCCCGGCTGGCCGTGGAGGCCGGCTGCGACGCGGTCTGGCTGATGGACGATGACACGCTGCCAAAGCCCGGCGCCTTGGCGGCGCTTTTGTCTGCCTGGGCGGCGCAGCCCGGCTGCGGCTGGCTGTCCTCCCGTGCGGTGGATGCGGACGGGGCCGACCAGCCCATGAACCGCCAGCGCAGCACCCCCTACCGGGACATCCCCGGCTACGAAAGCCCCGGCGGCCGGCCCATCCCCAGCGTGATGGCCAGCTTTGTCTCGCTGCTGGTTCCGGCGCAGGCGGTGCGGCGGTTCGGCCTGCCCATCGCCGAGTTCTTTATCTGGTCGGATGACTGGGAGTATACCCGCCGCATCTCCCGCGCGCTGCCCTGCTTCACCGTGCCCCAAAGCGTGGTGGTCCACGCCATGCGGAACAAAAGCGTCGTCAGCATTGCCGCCGACACCCCCGACCGGCTGCCCCGCTACCGCTGGTTTTACCGCAACGACGTGGTGCTTTACCGGCGCGAGGGGCTGCGCGGCTGGCTCTGGCTGCTGGCCAAGGACGCCTGGCATACGGTGCAGGTGCTGGCCGGCCGCTGCCCGGACAAGCGGGCGCGCATCGGCATCATCTGGCGGGGCTTTTGGGCCGGGGTGCATTTTGCCCCGCCGGTGCGCTATCCTGCGCCGCCCCAAAACGCCCCGCGCTGACCCGCCCCCGTGCGGGTCTTAAAAAGAAAGGAGGGACCGCCATGCCCCCGCAAGACAAACTGCCCGGCCGCTGCAAGGCGGCCGCCTTTGATGTGTTCGATACCCTGCTCCACCGGGACGTGGCCGCCCCGGCGGATGTGTTTGCCTGGATGGAAGCCCGCGGCCATGCCCCCGCCGGCTTTGCCCAAAACCGCCGCCAGGCCGAGGCCGAGGCCCGCGCCGCCGCGCCGGGGCGGGAGGTGACCCTGGCCGAGATCTACGCCCGGCCCCGGCTGGCCGGCCTGGACCCCGCCGCCGAGATCGCGGCCGAGCGGGCGCTGTGCGTGGCCGACCGCCGCATGCTGGCATTGGTGGAACGCTGCCGGGCCGCGGGCATGGCGGTGTACGCCGTGTCGGATATGTACCTGCCGGCGGACGCGGTCCGCGCGCTGCTGGACGGCTGCGGCTTCGGCCGGTGGGACGGGGTCTTTGTCTCGTCCGAGTACGGCGTGCAGAAGCGCAGCGGCAGGCTGTTCCGGGTGTTTTTGCAAAGCGCCGGCCTGCGCCCGCGGGACGTGGTGTTTTTCGGCGACGACCGCCGGGCGGACAGCCTGGGCGCGGCGCTGGCCGGCGTGCACTGTGTCCACACCCCAGGCCGCCCGCCGCTGCCCGCCTACCTGCCTGACCCCGAAACCCCGGAGCAGAAAGCCATGTACGCCTGGCTTGCCAACCGTGCCCCGGACATCCGGGACGGGCAGGAGCGATTCGGCTTTACGGTGCTGGGGCCGCTGGCCGTCAGCTTTGCGGCCTGGCTGCAAGCGCAGGCGGCCGCCCGCCCCGGCAGCCGGCTGGTGCTGCTGGCGCGGGATATGGCCCTGGTGCGGGAAGCCTGCCGCCTGGACGGCGCGCGGGACACCGCCTACCTGCGGGTCTCGCGCAAAAGCCTGTGCCCGGCGCTTTTGATGCGCCCCATGACGCCCCAGGCTCTGGAACTGCTGGCCGCCACGCTGCCGGGTCAGCTGCTGCGGGTGGACGAAATTTTGGCGTTCTGCGGCTTTGCCCCCGGCACCCGCCTGCCCGGCTATGACCCCGGCCTGACCTTTGACCTGCGCCGCCACCCGGCCTGCACGCCGGAGTCCGCCCTGGGCAAGCTGCTGTGTGCGGTCAGCGCCCTCAGCCGCGGCCCGGCGGGGGGGCCGGTGCGCTGCCAGGCCGCCGCGGCGCGGGCTTATCTTTCGCAGTTCGGGCTGGAACGGCCCGGCACGCTGGTGGTGGACCTGGGCAGCGGCGGCACCACCCAGCGCATTTTGCAGGAGCTGTGCGGCTGCGCGCTGCACGGGCTGTACCTGGCCTGCGACGGGCGGCTGTACCAAAACCTGCCGCGGGACGCCGCCGATGTGTTTTTGTTCGGCGGGCAGCCCGCGCCGCTGTGGTACTGGATGGCCCAGCCCATTTTGGAGTACCTGATCTCGGAGCCGGTGGGGGCCACCACCGGCTACCGCATGACGCCCCAGGGTCCCGCCCCCGTGCAGGAGGACGCCAGCCCGCCGGCGGAGCTGCTGGCGGTGCAGCGGGGGGCGCTGCGCTTTGCGCGGGAGTGGACGGCGTCGCCCCACCGGGGCACGGCGCTGGCGCCGGATGCGGCCATCGCGCCGTTTTTGAACATGGCCCGCCGCCCCCGCATGGAGCAGGCCGCCTGCTTCGGCGATTTTGTCTTTGAGGACGGCGTCCGCTTCCGGCTGGCTGCGCCCCGCACGGCGGGGGAGTACCTGCGCCGCCCCGCCGCCCTGGCCAAAGATTTTTCCGCCGCCCGGTGGAAGGTGGGCTTTTTGAAGCGGCTGTTCCGCCTGCCGCTGCCCTACGACGGCTTTTACGCGCTGCTCAAGCACCTGCGCGACCGGGACTGACCGGCCCGCCCATTCCGGAACAGGAACCGAAAAACCGCCCGCTTTTTGTGCCGCCAACCGCCCGCTTTTTGTGCCGCTATCGCTGTACAAAAAGCGGGCGGTACGTTATAATAAAGACAGACTGCGGCCGCAGCGGGCTGCCTGCCGCCGCACAGCAAACGAAAGGGGCGAACCGAGCATGGAAGAACAACACTTTTTTGTGACGCTGGACCGCGTGGCCTCCGAGTCCGGCCTGACCGTGGCCTATACGCCGAAGGATTTGAAAGAGATCAAGATCTATGCCACCGAGGTGTACCGCCCCGGCATCTTCCTGGCGGGGTACTACCAGTACTTTGACAATATGCGCATCCAGATCCTGGGCCTGACCGAGATGTCCTACCTCAACGAGCTGGAGGCCGACACCCGCCGCGCCCACCTGGAAAAGCTGTTTTCCTTCCAGCCGCCGGCCGTGGTGCTGACCCGCGGGCTGGAACCTTTGCCCGAAATGCTGGAGTTTGCCCGGCGGTACGGTGTGGCGCTGCTGCTCTCCAACGAGATGACCTCCCCCCTGATGGGCACCATGATCACCACGCTGAACATGGAGCTGGCCCCCCGCATCACCCGCCACGGCGTGCTGGTGGAGGTCTACGGCGAGGGCATCCTGATCACCGGCGACTCCGGCGTGGGCAAAAGCGAGACCGCCATCGAGCTGGTCAAGCGGGGCCATCGCCTGATCGCCGACGACGCGGTGGAGCTGCGCCGCGTCAGCTCCAAGCAGATCATGGGCTCCTCGCCGGAAAACATCCGCCATTTTATCGAGCTGCGGGGCATCGGCATCATCAACGTGGCCCGGCTGTTCGGCATCGGCGCGGTCAGAAGCAGCGTCCAGGTCGAGATCGTCATCGAGCTGGAACCCTGGGACCGCACCAAAAACTACGACCGCACCGGCCTGGAAAGCCAGACCACCGACATTTTGGGCGTGCAGGTGCCCAACATGGTCATCCCGGTCATGCCCGGCCGCAACCTGGCCGTCATCATCGAGACCGCGGCCATGAACAACCGTTCCAAGGAAATGGGCTACAACGCCGCCAGGGAGCTGCTCAAGCAGCTGGGCCTGCAAAACGACGTCCTGTAAACCGCACGAAAAGGAGACCAAAACCATCCATGTATCCCGTCATCGCCGATCTTCACACCCATACCCTCAGCACCACCCACGCCTTCCATACGCTGGACGCCATGGCCGCCGAGGCCGCCGCGCTGGGCTACCGGGCGCTGGCCGTCACCGACCATGCGCCCGCCATGCCGGACGCGCCGCATATCTGGCACTTCCAGAACCAGGGCGCGGTGGACCGCCGGGTGCAGGGCGTTGTGATGCTGTTCGGCGCCGAGGCAAACGTCATGGATGTGGCCGGCGGGCTGGATATGCCCCAGTCGCTGCTGGCCAAACAGGACTGGGTGGTGGCGTCCATCCACAGCCCCTGCGTGCCGGGCCTTTTGACCGAGCGGGAGGCGACCAATCTCTGGCTGGCCGTGGCCGAAAACCCCTATGTCGACTGCATCGGCCACTCGGAGCAGCAGAACTACCGCTATGACTATGACCTGGTCACCAAAGCGTTTGCCCGCTGCCACAAGGTCGTGGAGCTCAACGGCAACTCGTTCAACGTGCGCAGGGACGGCATCCCCAACATGCGGGCGCTGGTGCGCGCCTGCTACCAAAACGGCTGCTATGTGGCGCTGGATTCCGACGCCCATTCCACCCGTCAGCTGCGGGAAAACATGGCCCCGCTGCTGGCGCTGCTGGAGGAAGTGGACTACCCCGCCGACCATGTGGTCAACAGCTCGGCGCAGGCGCTGGTCCATATTTTGAAGCTGCACCGCAGGGCTGCTGCGGAGGAGATAGGAGGATTTTTGTTATGAGCTATACCATCGGCATCGACCTGGGCGGCACCACCATGACCGCCGGCCTGGTCAACGAAGACTACGAGATCGTGGGCAAGACCACCTGGGCCACCCGGCTGCCCCGCCCGGCCGCGGACCTGGAGGCCGCGCTGGCCAAGCTGTGCCGCACCGTTGCAAAGGAAAATAACGTCCCCTTTGACCAGGTGCGCTATGTGGGCATCGGCACGCCGGGCAGCGTCAACTTTACCACCGGCTTTGTGGGCTACAACACCAACTTCAACTACTACGACTGGAACCTGGGCTCCGATATGGAGGCACTGCTGGGCTGCAAGGTCTATGTGGAAAACGACGCCAACGCCGCCGCCTACGGCGAGTACATCGCCGGCGGCGCCAAGGGATACAGCGATGCGGTCATCATCACGCTGGGCACCGGCATCGGCAGCGGCATCATTTTGAGCGGAAAGATCCTGCGCGGCTTCAACTTTGCCGCCGGCGAGATGGGCCACACCGTCATCGTCAAGGACGGCCGCCCCTGCAACTGCGGCCGCAAGGGCTGCTGGGAGCGGTACGCCAGCTCCCGCGCGCTGAGCGAGGACACCCGCGAGGCCATGCGCCAGGACCCCGGCACCATCATGTGGAAGATCGCCGGCGACCTGGACCACGTCAACGCCAAGACCGCCTTTGACGCCATGGAACAGGGCGACGCCACGGCAAAGCAGGTCATCGACAACTGGCTGGAATATGTGGGCTGCGGCATTGCCAACGTGGTCAACACCTTTGAGCCGGAGGTCGTCTGCATCGGCGGCGGCGTTTCCAACCAGGGCGAGGTGCTGCTGGCTCCCGTGCGGGATTACGTGCAGAAGGAAACGCATAATATTACCACGGGCCGCTGCCCGGAGATCCGCGCCTGCCTGCTGCGCAACGACGCGGGCGTCATCGGCGCGGCGGCGCTGGAGCATTCCATCTGAACGGCGGGGCCCCGCGGCTGCCGGGCCTGCCCCGGCGGCCGGCATCCGGCCATACTGATACAAAACGGAGGACCCCTTTATGTCAGACATTGCGGCACTGGTACGGGCGCTGCGGGCCGAGCAGCTGCCCGCCCTGCAGGGCGAACCCCTGAGCCGGCACACCACCTTTCAGATCGGCGGCCCGGCGGCGGTTTTCTGCCGGCCGGAGACCCCCGCCCAGCTGCTGCGCACGCTGGAACTCTGCCGTGAGCACGGCGTGCGCAGCTACCTGCTGGGCAATGGCTCCAACACGCTGTTTTCCGACGCCGGCTTTGACGGCGCGGTGGTCTGCACGGTGGAGATGAAAAGACCCGTCATCGTCAGCGGCAATGTGCTGCGGGCGGCGGCGGGCGCGCCGCTGGGGGCGGTCTGCCGCAAAGCGCAGCAGGCCGGCCTGGCCGGGCTGGCGTTTGCCTTTGGCATCCCCGGCACGGTGGGCGGCGCAGTGTATATGAACGCCGGCGCCTACGGCGGCGAGCTGAAGCAGGTGTTGCGTCGGGTGACCTTTCTGGACCGGGCGCTGCGGCTGGACTCGCTGCCGGTGCAGGAGCTGGCGCTGGGCTACCGCACCAGCCGCTTCGAGACCGAGGGCGGCGTCATTTTGGAGGCCGAGTTCAGCCTGGCCCCCGGCGACCCGGCGGCCATCGAGGCCGAGATGCAGGAGCTGATGGCCCGCCGGCGGGAAAAGCAGCCGCTGGAACTGCCCTCGGCGGGCAGCACCTTCAAGCGGCCCCAGGGGGCCTTTGCCGGCGCGCTAATCGAGCAGTCCGGCCTGCGGGGCTTTGCGGTGGGCGGCGCGGCCGTCAGCACCAAGCACTGCGGCTTTGTGGTCAACACCGGCGGCGCCACCTGCGCCGACGTGGTGGCCCTGACCGAGGAGGTCGCCCGCATCGTGTACGAGAAAACCGGCTACCGCCTGGAGCGGGAGATCCGCGTGGTGCAGTAAGCGCCGCGCCGCCGCTCCGGCGGGGCGGACAGGCCCGGCAGGGGACTGCCGGCCGGATACAAAAACGAGAAAGAGGGTGGGACAGATGAATCTGCTGGTGGTGACCGGCCTTTCCGGCGCGGGCAAGTCGATGGCCGTGAACGCGCTGGAGGATATCGGCTTTTTCTGCATCGACAACATCCCGGCAGGGCTGATGCCCCGCCTGATCGATTTTGCCCTGCAGGGCGAAAACCAGCTCAGCCGGGTGGCGGTGGTGCTGGACGTGCGCGGCCTGCGCACCGCCCGCGACGTGGACAAGGCCCTGGCCGCGCTGGACGAAAAGCAGGTGGACTGCGAGATCCTGTTTTTGGACGCCTCCGACGAGGTGATCCAGCGCCGCTACAAAGAGACCCGCCGCCAGCATCCGCTGACCATCAGCGAGGGGCTGCCCATCCGGGAGGCCATCGCCAGGGAGCGCCAGATGCTGACCCCCCTGCGGGAGCGGGCCAAGTATGTCATCGATACCTCGATGCTCACCACCGCCCAAAACCGCGAGCGGGTGTGCAGCCTGTTTTTGAACAAGGGCCAGACCGGCATGTCGCTGATGGTGGTGTCCTTCGGGTTCAAGTACGGCGTCCCCCAGGAGGCCGACCTGGTGTTTGACGTGCGCTGCCTGCCCAACCCCTTCTATGTGCCGGAGCTGAAAAACCTGACCGGCCTGGACCAGGCGGTGGTGGATTACGTGATGCAGTCGCCGGAGTCCCAGGAGTTCCTGCGCCGCATCGAAAGTTTTTTGGAGTACGCGCTGCCCCTTTATGTCAAGGAGGGCAAAAGCCAGCTGATGATCGCGGTGGGCTGCACCGGCGGCAAGCACCGGTCCATCACCTTTGCCCGCAAGATCGGCGAGTTCTGCCAAAAGCTGGGCTACGCCCCCAGCGTGCAGCACCGGGACGCAAAGCGAACGATGTGAACGGGGGCGTTCCGCGCCCCAAAAGGATCGCACCCGGTCTATTTTCTGTTTTGGAGGCTTCCCATTGAGCTTTTCTCAGGATGTCAAAAACGAGATCCTGCGCCGCAAGATCCAGCGCCACTGCTGCACCCAGGCTGCCGCTTACGCGGCGGCCTGTTTCGGCAAATATTTTGACGACCGCGGCGTGGTGCTGCAGACCGAGCAGGAGGGCGTTGCCGCCCTGGTCCGCAAGCTGTACGAGCGATGCGGCATTGCCGGCACCGTCACCGAGAAGCAGCGCCCTTCCGGCCCGGTATACGAGTTTGCCGTCAAGGACCCGGCCGAGGTGGGCAAAATGCTGGCCCTGTTCGGCCACACAGGGCGGGAACCCTCGCTGCGCATCAACCCGGACTGCTTTGCCTGCCAAAACTGCGTGTCCTATTTTTTGTCCACGGCGTTTTTGTGCTGCGGCACCGCCACCGACCCGGAAAAGGGCTACACCATCGAGTTTTCGTCCCAGCGGTATCATGTCTCGCGCCAGCTGGAAGCCCTGTTGTCCGAGCATCATTTTCGCCCCCACCGCACCCAGCGCAAGGGCGTCAACGTGGTCTACATCAAGGCCAGCGACCAGATCGAAAACCTGCTGGCCTTTATGGGGGCGGGGGGCGCCGCCATGCGGGTGATGGAGCAGCGCATGTACAACGATATGCGCAACCGCACCAACCGGCTTTCCAACTGCGAGACCGCCAACCTGGGCAAAAGCGTCCAGGCGGCGGTGCAGGTGCAGCTGGCCATCCGCACGCTGCGGGATGCCGGTGCGCTGGACACGCTGCCGGACCAGCTGCGCGAGACCGCCCGCCTGCGCATGGAATACCCTGACCTGCCCCTGGCCCGCCTGGCCGAAAAGTTTGACCCGCCGGTCAGCAAGGCGGGGCTTTCCCACCGGTTCAAGCGCATCCAGGAGGCCGCCCGCCGCGTCGAGACCGCCCGCCGCCCCGGGCCCGAACCCACCCCCCAAGCCGAGAAGGAAGTGCCATGAGCGAAACAAAACGCCAGTTTACCCACCTGCATGTCCATACCGAGTACAGCCTTCTCGACGGCGCCTGCCGCATCGACCGGATGTTTGACCGCCTGAAAGAGATGGGCCAGACCGCCGTGGCCATCACCGACCACGGCGTCATGTACGGCAGCATCCAGTTTTACGACGCCGCCGTGGCCGCGGGCATCAAGCCCATCATCGGCTGCGAGGTCTATGTTGCCACCCGCACCCGCTTCGACAAGGTCAACCGGGTGGACGGCAACAACCACCTGGTCCTGCTTTGCAAAAACGAGACCGGCTACAAAAACCTGATCAAGATGGTGTCGGCCGGCTTTCTGGAAGGCTTTTACTCCAAGCCCCGCATCGACAAGCAGCTGCTGGAGCAGCACCACGAGGGTCTTGTCTGCCTGTCCGCCTGCCTGGCCGGCGAGATCCCCCAGGCCATCCTGGCGGGGGACTACGCCCGCGCCAGGCAGGCGGCGCTGTACTACAACGACCTGTTCGGCCAGGGCAACTACTATATTGAACTGCAGGACCACGGCCTGGACGAGGACCGGGTGGTGCTGCCCCAGCTGATCCGCCTCTCGCGGGAAACGGGCATCCCGCTGGTGGCCACCAACGACGCCCACTACATCCGCAAAGAGGACGCCAAGATGCAGAGCATCCTGCTCTGCATCCAGACCGGCAAGACCATCGCCGACGTGGACCGGATGGAGTTCCAGACCGACGAGTTCTACCTGAAAAGCACCGACGAGATGTACGACCTGTTCTCAATGGTGCCCGAAGCCTGCGAGAACACCAACAAGATCGCCGATCTGTGCGATTTCCACTTTGAGTTCGGCAACACCAAGCTGCCCTACTTCAAAGCGCCTGACGGCATGGACAACCAGGATTATTTTGAAATGCTCTGCCGCGAGGGCCTGGAACGCCGCTACCCCGGTAAGGTCACCCGGGAGCTGAAAGACCGTCTGGAATACGAGATCAACGTCATCAAGACGATGGGGTACACCAACTATTACCTGATCGTCTACGATTTTATCAACTACGCCAAAAGCCGGGGCATCCCGGTGGGGCCGGGCCGCGGCTCCGGCGCCGGCAGCCTGGCGGCCTACTGCGTGGGCATCACCGACATTGACCCCATCCGCTACAACCTGATCTTCGAGCGTTTTTTGAACCCGGAGCGCGTTTCGATGCCCGACTTTGACGTGGACTTCTGCTACGAGCGCCGGCAGGAAGTCATCGACTACGTCAACGAGAAATACGGCCGGGACCACGTGGCGCAGATCGTCACCTTCGGCACCATGGCCGCCCGCAACGCGGTGCGGGACGTGGGGCGTGTCATGGGCCTGCCCTACCAGGACGTGGACAAGGTGGCCAAGCTGATCCCCATGGAGCTGAAAATGACGCTCCGCCACGCACTGGAAGTCTCGCCCGACCTGAAAAAACTCTACGAAAACGACGAGAAGATCCACGAGCTGATCGACACCGCCATCGGCGTCGAGGGCATGCCCCGGCACGCCTCCACCCATGCGGCCGGCGTCGTCATCACGCGGGAACCGGCCACCGAGTATGTGCCGCTGTCCACCAACGACGGCCTGCCGGTGACCCAGTTCAATATGACCGAGATCGAGCGCCTGGGCCTGCTCAAGATGGACTTTCTGGGCCTGCGCACCCTGACCGTCATCCACGACACCGAGGTCGCCGTCCGGCGCCATACCCCGGACTTTGCCGTTGCCAAGATCGACTACGACGACCCGGCCACCTACGCCATGCTGACCAACGGCGAGACCGAGGGCGTGTTCCAGCTGGAATCCACCGGCATGCGCCAGGTGCTCACCGGCCTGCGCCCCAAAAATTTGGAGGACATCATCGCCCTGATCTCGCTCTACCGCCCGGGGCCGATGGATTCCATCCCCACCTACCTGCGCAACCGCAAGGAGCCGGACAAGATCAGCTACAAGACCCCCCGGCTGGCCCACATCCTGGACGTGACCAACGGCTGCATCGTCTACCAGGAGCAGGTCATGCAGATCTGCCGCGAGCTGGCGGGCTTCAGCTACGGCCAGGCCGACAATGTCCGCCGCGCCATGAGCAAGAAAAAGCACAAGGTCATGGAGGCCGAGCGGGAACACTTTGTCCATGGCTGCACCGAGCCCGGCCGCGAATGCCCCGGCTGCGTCAACAACGGCATCCCGGAACAGGTGGCGAACGAGATCTACGACGAGATGATCAGCTTTGCCTCCTACGCCTTCAACAAATCCCACGCGGCCTGCTATGCCTACGTGGCGTTCCAGACCGCCTATCTCAAGTGCCATTATCCCAGGGAGTTCATGGCCGCGCTGCTGACCAGCGTGCTGGACAACACCTCCAAGGTCATCGAGTATTCCACCGAGTGCCAGCGCCTGGGCATCAAGGTGCTGCCGCCGGACATCAATGTCTCCCGCGGGGGCTTTACGGTGGACGGCGACGCCATCCGCTATGGCCTGAGCGCGGTCAAAAACGTGGGCCGCAACCTGATCGACACCGCCATCGCCAAGCGGGAGGAACGGCCCTTCCGCGGGCTGTACGATTTCTGCAAGCGGCTGCACGGCGCCGAGCTGAACCGCCGCGCGGTGGAAAGCCTGATCCGCGCCGGCGCCTTTGACGGGCTGGAACCCTCCCGCCGGGGCATGCTGGAAAGCGTCGAGCCGATTTTGAAAAGCATCGAGAGCGACCAGCGCCACAACCTGGACGGTCAGATCGACCTGTTCGGCCTGATGTCCGGCGGGGAAGAGCAGGCAAACGACTACAAGGTGCCGCCCATGGCGGAGTTTTCGCCCGCGGAGCTGTTGCAGATGGAAAAGGAGGTCTCCGGCCTGTACCTGTCCGGCCACCCGCTGGACGCCTACCGGGCGGAGATCGCCAAGGTCTCCACCTGCACCGTCGCCCGCCTTTCCGGTGAGGACGCCAGGGAACTGGACAACCAGATGGTGACCATTTTGTGCACCGTGGTCAAAAGCAAGGTGATGACCACCCGCTCCAACCAGCTGATGGCCTTTACCACCATCGAGGACCTGACCGGCACCATCGAGATGCTGGTGTTCCCCAAGATCTACGCCGAGTGCCGCGCCTGGCTGCAGGAGAATGCGGTCATTGTGGTGCAGGGCCGCGTCTCCTACAAGGAGGACGAGGGCACCCGCCTGCTGGTGGAGGGGGTGCGCCCCATCGACGGCTACGACCCGGACAGGACCTTTGGCGAGAACCGGGCCGCCGCGGCAGGGGAGCAGCGCCGCGCCAGCGCGCGGGTCACCGCGCTGTGGCTGCTGGTGCCCAGCATGCACAGCGAGCAGATGCACCGCATCGAAAACCTGCTGCAAAACATTTTTGACGGCACAACGCCGGTCTATTTCAAGTTCGAGGACAGCGGCCAGCGGATGCGCGCGCCGCAGAGCATGTGGGCCAACGACCACCCGCTGCTGCGCGCCGAGCTGGAGCGGATTTTGGGCAAGGACCATGTAAAACAGCAAACTGCAAAATAAGTCCATGGGTTTTGCAAGATTCGTCCATAATCCGCACTGGGGTGCTGTGGTATAATAGCGGTGGGATCGCATATCCCCGCAAGGATCTTCCGCACATGGGGTCCTGCCGGCGCAGCCCGGCGGGCCCTGCCGCCGCCCCACGGCCGGCGGCCGTGCCTGTTTCCGGCCATGGATGTTTGCTGCCATGGTTTGTGAAAATTTTAATAATCGCTTGCTGCAACAGGAGGGGCAACTCTTATGGCAAAGGAAATCAAAACAATCGGCGTTCTGACCAGCGGCGGCGACGCGCCCGGCATGAATGCGGCGGTCCGCGCCATCGTGCGCGCCGGCATCAGCAAGGGCTACCGCATGATGGGCATCCAGCGCGGCTACAACGGCCTGATCAACGGCGAGTGCTACGAGATGAACGTCCGCAGCGTTTCTGAGATCATTCACCGCGGCGGCACCATCCTGTACACCGCCCGCTGCCTGGAGTTCAAGACGGCGGCCGGCCAGGCCAAGGCGCTGGCCCGCTGCAAGGAGCTGGGCATCGACGCGCTGATCGTCATCGGCGGCGACGGTTCCTTTATGGGCGCACGGGCGCTGGCCAACCAGGGCATCCCCTGCGTGGGCATCCCCGGCACCATCGACAACGACATCGCCTGCAGCGAGTATACCATCGGCTACGACACGGCCATGAACACCGCCGTGGAGGCCATCGACAAACTGCGCGACACCACCCAGAGCCACGACCGCTGCAGCGTCGTGGAGGTCATGGGTCACCATGCCGGCTACATCGCCCTGAACGTGGGCATCGCCACCGGCGCGCTGGCGGTGCTTCTGCCGGAGCGTCCCTTTGACTTTGAGCGGGACATCCTCTCCCGCATGCGCCAGACCCAGGTCACCGGCAAAAAGCACTTTATCGTCATCGTGTCCGAGGGCGTCGTGGGCGCCCAGGAGCTGGCCAACCAGATCCAGGCGGCCACCGGCGTGGACAGCCGCGCCACCGTCCTGGGACACATCCAGCGCGGCGGCTCGCCCACCGTGCGCGACCGCGTCAACGCCTCGCTGATGGGCTACCACGCCATCGACCTGCTGGACAAGGGCATCTACAACCGCGTTGTGGCTGTTTCCGGCGACAAGATCGTCGATTATGACGTCAACGTCGCCCTCTCGATGCACAAATCCATCGACATGGATATGGTCGAGATCGCCAACGCCATCTCCATCTGACCACGGCCCCGCATCCGGGGCCGCCCGGCACAACAAAACAAAGAGCCGCACCGGCGGGGGGGAAAACTCCCTTTCCGGTGCGGCTCTTTTTGGGTTTTGCTCTGTGCTGTTTTGGGGCGGCAGCTGGATGGTCAGGCGTTGAACACGTACCGGTCCAGACGCTCCAGGGCGTCCTGCACCACATGGGTGGGCACGGCCAGGTTCATGCGGATGCTGCACGCACCGTGGAAGGGCCGGCCGTCCTGCCAGATCACGCCCACCCGCACGCCGGCTTTCAGCAGGTCGTCCAGCGTTTTGCCGTGGGCCCGGCACCAGTTGGTGCAGTCCAAAAACAGCATGTAGGTGCCTTCCGGCTGTGCCAGCTCCACGCCGTCAAAATGGGCGCGGATGTACTCCACCGCCCGGCGCACGTTTTCGCCCAGCACCTGGCGCAGCTCGTCCAGCCAGGCCGCGCCGGTGTCCGAGTAAGCGCCCATCAGCGCGTGCATCCACAGCACGTTCATCTCGTTGTAGTGGGGCAGCGACGACTCCTTGTCGATGCGGTCCCGCAGGCGGTCGTTGTAGATGATGTGGTAGCTGCCCACCAGCCCCGCCAGGTTGAAGGTCTTGGAGGGCGCGTACAGCGCCACGGTGCGCTGGCGGGCATCCTCGCTGACCGACTGGGGCGGGATGTGCTTGTGGCCGGGCAGCACCAGGTCGCTCCAGATCTCGTCCGAGATCACCGTCACGTCGTTCTGGCGGTAGACCTCCATGGCCTGCTCCACCTCCCCGCGGGTCCAGACCCTGCCGCAGGGGTTGTGCGGCGTGCAGAAGATGGCCGCGTGGATGTGGTTCTCCTTCAGCTTTTTGTCCATGTCGGCGTAGTCCATCCGCCACACGCCGTCCTCGTCCTGGTACAGCGGGCTGAGCACGATGCGGTAGCCGTAATTTTCCAGCACATGGGTAAAGCCGATGTAGGTGGGTGCGTGCAGAAGGATGGCGTCGCCGGGCGAGCACAGCACCCGCAGCGCGGTGGCCACGCCGCCCAGCACGCCGTTTTCGTAGCCGATGTGCCTGGCTTCCAGGCCGGTCACGCCGTTGCGGGTGCGCTGCCAGTTCAAAATGGCGTCATAGTATTCCTGCCGGGGCGTAAAATAGCCAAAGGCGGGGTGCCGGGCGCGGTCGATGATGGCGTCGGTGATGCTGGGGGCGGTGGCAAAGTTCATGTCCGCCACCCACATGGGGATGCGGCTGAATCCGGGGTTCACCTGGGCGCCGGGGATGGGGATGCTTTCCACCGCAATGGCGTCCCGGCCTTCCCGCGGCAGCATGGTGGTAAAGTCAAATGGCATAGGGGCTGGCACTTCCTTTTTTGGTTTGGGCGGGACCCTGCTGCACAGCCGGCGGAACGCCGGCCGCAGGGGAGGGACCCGGATGCTTCGTCCCTGATTGTATCATACCGCCCTGCCAAATACAAGGCGGCGGCAGCGGCGGCCCGGCCGGGGCGGCGAAATATAAAATTGCGGTAAAATCCGGCCAAAACAGGTGGAATTTCCTGTTTGCCGTGGTATAATGAAAAAAACAATTCAGCGGCCGACAAAGCGGAGTAGGCATAAGGAAGCTTTGGTTTTGCTGCGCAAGCGGCAAAACTGCGAAGTACCGAAAAATCCCAAAAACAGGTTGGCGGCAAGGCGCTGGAACGCCGGCGTCCTTTGCGGGCGCCAAGCGGCGGCAGCGCAGCCAACGGCCTGTTTTGCTGGATTTTGCGGCAAAGCATCCCTGTGCGCACTCTGCGAAAGGCAAAGCGGGGCGATGGACATGGCAGACCGCGGCAGGGCGCTGCGGCTGGCTGCCGCGGTGCTGGCGGCGATGGCCGCCATTGCGCTGGGGGCGGCTTTCCTCATCGCGCCGGTGTGGCAGCCGGGCTATGCGCCGGCGGGCGCTTTGCCCGCCGCGTCGGCCGTGCAGGACGGGGCCGTGCCCGGCGCGCCGGCGGAGGGGGAGGCGGTCCCCGTCAACGTCAACACCGCCGGGCTGGAGCAGCTGATGCAGCTGCCCGGCATCGGCGAGGCAAAGGCCGGGGCCATCCTGGACTACCGCGAAAGGCACGGCCCCTTTGCCGCGGTGGAGGAGCTGGCCGAGGTCAGCGGCATCTCGCTGCGGATGGTGGAACAGTGGGGCAGCCTGGTGACGGTGGGGGAGTAAGCCCCCGCGCCGGCCGCCGCAAAAATACCAACCCGGCGGGCGCCGCCCGCCCTGCCGCCCAAGGCGGCATACGCGCATCACACAGGAGCAGGAGGGAACCATTTTGGAAACGAACGATTCCATCTTTATCAACCGTGAGCTCAGCTGGCTGGACTTTAACAGCCGTGTGCTGGCCCTCGCCAAGGAAAAGCCGGTGCCTTTGGGCGAGCGCCTCAAGTTTGCCGGCATCTACGGCAGCAACCTGGACGAGTTTTTTATGGTCCGGGTGGGCTCTTTGTACGACCAGACGCTGCTGAAGGACAACAAGCCCGACCTGATGACCCACATGACCGCCTCGCAGCAGCTGGCGGCCATCATGCCCCGCGTGGCGGAGCTGCAGGCCAAGTGCGACAAGTATTACCTGCACCTGATGCAGCAGCTGGCGGACCACGGCTACCAGAAGGTGGATTTTGCCCATCTGGACAAAAAGGAGGAGCGCCGCTGGAAAACCTATTTCCAGAACGAGGTGTTCCCGGTGCTCAGCCCGCAGATCGTGGACCAGCGCCATCCCTTCCCGTTTCTGCGCAACAAGGAAACGTATTTTATCGTGCAGCTGTTCAGCAAAACCGACGGCCTGCACTACGGCATCATCCCCATCAACAGCCAGTTTGAGCGGGTGCTCTACGTCAAGGAGGGCGAGGTCACCCGGTTCGCCTTCATCGAGGAGCTGGTCGCCCATTTTGCGGCCATGGTGTTCGGCAAGAGCAACGTGCAGAAAAGCTGCCTGTTCCGCGTCACCCGCAATGCCGACATCACGGTGGACGAGGGCATGATGGACCATGACATCGACTTCCGCGACGTGATGAGCGAGCTGCTCAAAAAGCGCCGCAAGCTGGCGGCCGTCCGGCTGCAGTTCTGGCCGGAAGCCCCCCAGGAGATCGTCCGTTTCCTGCGCGAAAAGCTGCTGGTGCCCGCCGACCGCTGCATCGCCCAGACCGCGCCGCTGGACCTGGGCTGCATGTTCAAGCTGGCGTCCCGCCTGTCCGCCGACGGCCATGCGGAGCTGGCCTACCCGCCGGCAAAGCCCATCCAGGCCCCCCACGATTACAGCCTGTACGACGAGGCCCGCAAGCACGATGTGCTGATCGCCTACCCCTACCAGAGCATGCGCCCCTTTATCCGCATGCTGCTCAGGGCCGGGTCCGACCCCAACGTCGTCTCCATCAAGATGACTCTCTACCGCCTGGCCAACGACTCGCAGATCGTGCAGGCGCTGATCAACGCCGCCGAAAACGGCAAGCAGGTGGTGGCCATGGTGGAGCTGCGCGCCCGCTTTGACGAGCAGAACAACATCGACTGGTCCAAACAGCTGGAGGACGCCGGCTGCACCGTCTTTTACGGCTTTGACGACTACAAGGTCCATTCCAAGCTGACGCTGATCACCAGCAAGGTGGACGGCAAATACCGCTACCTGACCCAGATCGGCACCGGCAACTACAACGAAAAAACCAGCGAGCAGTACACCGACCTGTCCTTCATCACCGCCGACCAGCAGATCGGCGAGGAGGCCAGCGCCGTATTCAACAATATGGCGCTGCAGCGCCTGACCAGCGATGTGGACACCATGCTGGTTGCCCCGCTGCGCTTCAAGAGCGTTTTGATGAAGGAGATGGACAACGAGATCGCCCGCGCCAAAAGCGGCCTGCCGGCCTCGATGATCCTGAAAAACAACTCCATCAACGACCCGGAGATCATCGCCAAGCTCAGCGAGGCCAGCTGCGCCGGCGTGCGGGTGGATATGATCGTCCGCGGCATCTGCTGCGTGCGGGCCGGTGTGCCGGGCAGGACCGAGAACATCCACATCCGCAGCCTGGTGGGCCGCTACCTGGAGCACTCCCGCATTTACTGCTTCGGCACCGGCGCGGACATGCGCATCTACATTGCCTCCGGCGACTTTTTGACCCGCAACACCGAGCGCCGCGTCGAGGTGGGCGTGCGCATCCGCGACCCGTACATTGCCAAACAGCTGTACGGCATCCTGGAGCTGCAGCTGCGGGACACCGTCAACGCCCGCGTCATGCAGCCGGACGGCAGCTATGTCAAGGTCAAGCCGCTGGAGGGGCAGCCCCCGGTGGACAGCCAGATGGCCATGTACGGCTACTTCCAGCACGGGTGGGAGCCCCGGCCGGAAACCGTGCCGCAGCGCCCCGCCCCGGCGCCCCGTGCGCCCCGGCCGGCCAAAGCGGCGGAAAAGCCGGAATCTTCGCTGCGGTTCCGCGGCATCTTTGACGCGCTGTTCGGCCGCGGCAAAAAGTAAGCCCCACGGCGCGGCGGAAACGCGCCGCAAAAAAACGGTATCTGAAAAAGCAGCCCGGCGGCTGTTCAAGGAGGATCTTCCCACATGAAAAACTGCGTACTGACCCACACCTTTTCCTGCGACCCCATGCGGGTCTGGCTGTACCTGACCAACCCCACGCTGCAGGGCTGGCGGCGGGACGTCAAGTCGGCCGAGCTCAGCGACGACGGCATGCACCTGGTGGAGACCGCCCCCGACGGCAGCACCACCGACATTCGCTTCTCGGTCAAAGAAAAGCCCCGCCGCATCAGCTGTACCTTTGTGCACGGACGCGTCCAGGGCGAGTTTACCGCCATCCTGCTGGGCGGCGGCGATTCCACCAGCGTGGAGTGCACCATGCAGGTCAAGGGGCTGGGGCTGTTTGCCAAGCCCAAAAAGCTGCTGGAGGAGCGCATGCAGATGCTGGCCGGCGTGCTGGGCGCCTGAAAAAGTATTCCGGCAAAGGCATCCCCGCCGGGGCGCGGCTTTCTGCCCGCCCGGCGGGGATGCTTTTTTGCCGGCTGCCCGCATACGCCGCCGCCCGGCCGCATACCTTTGACTGTGCGGACAACGCGGGTACCCCCGCGGGAAGGAGGCAGGCGGCATGTGGGAGGATGCGACCCCCAAACCGGTACCGGACGCCGGCGACGCGGCGGAGACCGGCCGCCCTGCCGGCGGGCGCCCGGCGCGGGAAAAAGCCGGCGAAAACTATGTGCTGTGGGCGCAGATCATCCTGGTGGCGCTGGCGCTGGCCGGGGTGTTTGCGGCCCGGCAGCTGGGCCTGCCGGCGTACGCCGCGCTGCGCACCGCCTTCCGCCAGGCAATGCAGGAGCAGGGCGTGGACGCCTTTGGCGATGAGCGGGAGCTGGTGCGGTTTATCCAGACGGGGCTGGCGGACCTGGAACAGGCCGCGGCCCAGGCGGCGGTCCGCCTGGCGGACGGCGCCGCCACGGCCGAAAGCGCCCGCGCCGCCCACGGGCAGCCGGCCCGCGCCGCGCCCGCCGGCGCCAGCACCGAAAGCTACCAGCCCGCCTTTGCGCTGGCCCTGCCGCTGCCGGCGGGCTTTGCCCCCACCTCCGGCTACGGCTGGCGGGACGACCCCCTTACCGCCGACGGCAGCGAGGACTTCCACCTGGGGGCGGACCTGGCCGCCGCCGAGGGCACCCCGGTCTATGCGGCCGCCGACGGCGTGGTGCGCTGGTCCGGCCTGGGGCAAAGCTACGGCAACTACCTGCGCATCCTGCATGCGGACGGCGACGAGACGCTGTACGCCCACATGCAGTATCTGTTTGTTCATCCGGGGCAGCAGGTCCGCCAGGGGCAGGTGATCGGCACGGTGGGCCAGACCGGAGACGTCACCGGCCCCCACCTGCATTTCGAGCTGCTGCACGAGGGCATCCGCTATGACCCCGCGGCCGCGCTGGGCCTTGGCTAGGCGGCTGCGGCTGCGGTCGCCCTGCCTGGTGCTGTTTGCCGGCACGCTGGCCCTGCTGGCGGACACCACCGGCGTGCTGCGCATCGGCATCCTGTGCGCGCTGTTGCACGAGTGCGGCCACATTGCGGTGTTCTGCCTGCTGCTGCGCCGGCCCCCGGTGCTGGAAGTTTCGCTGGCGGGGGTCTGCCTTTCCATGCGGAGCGTTATGCTGCCGCCGGGGCACATGCTGGCCCTGGCTGCCGCGGGGCCGGCGGTCAACCTGCTGCTGGCCGCCGGCATGCTGGCCTGGATGGACGGGCCGGGGCAGTACGGCTATTTCGGCATGTGGTTCGCCGCCACCCATCTGCTGGTGGGCGGCTTCAACCTGCTGCCGCTGCCGGGGCTGGACGGCTGGCAGATCGCCGCCAGCCTGCGCGCGCTGGCCGGCCGCCGCAGACCGTGACGCCGGTACCATATAAAATAAGAAAATAAAAACCGCGGAAACGCCCGCCGGGGCAGGGGAGAGGCTCCCTCTGCGCCCGGCGGGCGTTTTGCGGTTTTTGATAGGGTCATTCGTAAGTGCGGCGCCCGGCAAACACACACAGCGGCCGTCTGGACTTGCCGGCGTTCATCAGCTGCACGGCGGCGGCCAGCGTGGCGCCGGCGCTGGTGCAGGCGGGCACGCCGTCAAAAAACAGCACCTCCCGCGCGGCGCGCTCGGCGTCGGCGGTGGAGACGGTCAGCACCGTATCCACCACGTAGGGGTTGTAGTTTTCCGGCACAAAGCCGGGGCCGATGCCCGCAATGCCGTGGTGGCCGACCATGCCGCCGCTGATGGCCGCGCACTCGCTGGGTTCCACCGCCACGATGCGCACCATGCTGTTCCAGGCTTTCAGATACTCGGCCACGCCGGTGATGGTGCCGCCGCTGCCCACGCCAATGACCACCGCGTCGATGCTGTCGCCGGCGGCTTTCAAGATCTGCGGGCCGGTGACGCGGCGGTGGTATTCGGGGTTGTCGTCGTTGGCAAAGTAGTTGGTAAAATAGCCGTTGTACCGCGCGGCGGTGTCGGCGGCCACCCGGTCCAGCGCCTTGCGCCCGCCGCTGCTGCACACGACGATGCGCGCGCCCAGGCTTTGCAGATGCTGCCGCCGGCTGACCGGCAGCGCCTGGGGCACCACCAGGATGCAGGGATGCCCCGTCGTCGCGCAGGAGACCGCCAGCGCCGCGCCAAAGCTGCCGGAGCTGGCTTCCACCACCGGCATGCCGGGGCGCAGGGTGCCGCGCTCAGTGGCAAGGGCCAGCATCGTCTCGGCCACGCCGTCCTTGCAGGTGCCGGTGGCGCCGCCAAAGTCCAGATACGCCGCAATGCTGGCCTGCAGGCCGTGCCGGCCTGAAAAGCCCGACAGTTCCACCACCGGGCACTTGTATACATCCTGATAGTAGCTTTGCAGGATCCCCACAAACGCCGACCACCTTTCGCCAAAACTGCATCCACCCTGCCCGCAGGCCGGGACAGTACCTATTATAACATACTTGACGGTGCTTGTGGCAAGTTTCGGCACAGTTTTTCAAAAAAGCTGCGCGGCTGGCAGGCAAAACTACTTGACACCCGCCCGTCCCTCTGCTATAATGGCCAACTGTGAGACTGTAAAGAAAACCACTTTACACAAATCACATCCACGACCGGCACAGGAGGCGGGAATTTGGCACAGAACCCCAAGGATCTGGAATACTCCATCCTGCTGGACCACTACGGCCCCGTGCTGACCCAGCGCCAGCGCGACATCCTGACCGAGTATTACGACGAGGATCTGTCCCTGTCTGAGATCGCCGAAAATTTCGGCATCACCCGCCAGGGCGTGCGGGACGCCATCAAGCATGGCGAGGCCACCCTGCGCCAGATGGAGGACAAGATCGGCAACGCCCGCCGCCATCAGGCCATGCTGGCCGATCTGGAACGGCTGGAGCAGCTGATCCACGACATCCGCTGCCGGAACACCGGCCTGTACAGCCCGGTGCCCGGCATTACCCGCAGCACCGACGAGATGCTCGCCATCGTGCAGCGCCTGATCTCCCAGGAGGAACCGCCCAATGGCATTTGAATCTTTGACAGAGCGCCTTTCCGGCGTATTCAAAAAGCTGCGCGGCAAGGGCAAGCTGGGCGAAGCCGACATCAAGGCCGCTATGCGCGAGGTCCGCATGGCCCTGCTGGAAGCCGACGTCAACTATAAAGTGGCCAAGGACTTCTGCAATCAGGTGTCCCAGCGCGCCATGGGCCAGGAGGTCATGGAAAGCCTGACCCCTGCCCAGCAGGTGGTCAAGATCGTCAACGAGGAACTGACCCGCCTGATGGGCGGCGAGGAACCGCAGCAGCTGCACATCAAAAACAAGGGCCAGACAGTTTTGATGATGTGCGGCCTGCAGGGCAACGGCAAGACCACCCACGCGGCCAAGCTGGGCAAGTATTACAAAAAGCTGGGCCGCCGCCCCATGCTGGTGGCCTGCGACATCTACCGCCCCGCAGCCATCGACCAGCTGCGCATCGTGGGCGAGCAGGCCGGCGTCCCCGTCTTTGAGATGGGCACCGAAAAGCCGGAACTCATCGCCCAGAAGGCGATGGCCTACGCCCGCGACCACGGCAACGACATCGTCATTCTGGACACCGCCGGCCGCCTGCAGATCGACGACGCGCTGATGGACGAGCTGGTGCGCATCAAGCAGGCCGTCCAGGTGGACGACACGCTGCTGGTGGTGGACGCCATGGCCGGCCAGGAGGCCGTCAACGTGGCGCAGACCTTCAGCGACAAGATCGGCATCGACGGCGTCATCCTGACCAAGACCGACGGCGACACCCGCGGCGGCGCGGCGCTCTCGGTGCTGGCGGTCACCGGCAAGCCCATCTACTTCCAGGGCATCGGCGAAAAGCTGGACGACCTGGAGCCCTTCTATCCCGCCCGCATGGCCGGCCGCATCCTGGGCATGGGCGACGTGCTCTCTCTGATCGAGAAAGCGCAGGCCGCCCAGGACGACAAGGAGGCCGAGGAGACCGCCCGGCGGATGATGGCCAACAAGTTCGACATGAACGACATGCTGGCCCAGTTCCAGCAGATTAAAAAGATGGGCGGCGCTTCGGCGCTGCTGTCCATGCTGCCCGGCGGCGCCAAGATCGACGCCGACCAGCTGGACGAGAAAGCCCTGCCCCATATCGAGGCGATCATCTACTCGATGACGCCGGAGGAGCGGGCCAAGCCCTCCATCATCAACCCCAAGCGCAAGCGCCGCATCGCCGCCGGCAGCGGCCGCACGGTGGAGGAAGTCAACAAGCTGCTGCGCCAGTACGAGATGATGCAGAAGATGATGAAGCAGGCCAAGCGCAACCCCAAAGGCTTTATGCGCCGCATGGGCAATATCCCCGGCCTGCGCGGGATGCGGTGAACGCCCGCTGACGCGGCGGAGCCGCAGATGAAACATCGGTATTCCCCTTATGGCTTTTCGGCCCAAAGGGTGATATATACAAAACGGCACCCCAACAAGGGCCGAACAAAAATTTGGAGGAAAGTAACCATGGTCAAGATCCGTCTGCGCCGCATGGGCGCCAAGAAAGCCCCCTTCTACCGCGTTGTCGTTGCCGACAGCCGCTTTGCCCGCGATGGCCGCTTCATTGAGGAGATCGGCTACTACGACCCCACCAAGGAGCCCTCTGTCATCCAGATCGACGCCGACAAGGCAAAGCAGTGGCTGGCCAACGGCGCCCAGCCCACCGACACCGTCCGCGTGCTGCTGAAGAAGTCCGAGATCCTGTAACCAGAACGGAGGCGCACCATGCAGGAACTGCTGATTGCTGTTGCCCGCGGCCTTGTGGAGAACAAGGACGCGGTGCAGGTCACAGTCGACCCTGTGCGCGAGGATGGCACCGTCGTCTACCACCTGGTGGTGGCCGAGGACGACATGGGCCGTGTGATCGGCAAACAGGGCCGCATCGCCAAGGCGATCCGTGTTGTGATGCGGGCCGCCGCCGTCCGCCACGGCGAAAAGATCGTGGTGGAGATCGGCTGACAAGCCAAAACAGCTGGCACCCCGCTGCCGTTCAACGGTGCGGGGTGCTTTTTTGCACACAACAAAGGAGAACGCCATGCAAACCTATCTGCCCGCCTGCAAGATCGTCACCACCCACGGCGTCCGCGGCGAGATGAAAGCCCTGCCCCTGTGCGACGGCGCCGCGTTTTTGTCCGGCTTCAAAACGCTGTATGCCTCCGCCGACGGCGCCGGCCCCCGCAGACTGCTGGGGGTGCGCGCCCAGGGCAATATGCTGCTGGTCCGGCTGGAGGGCGTTGCCGACATGGACGCCGCCCGCGCCATGGTGGGCCGCACCCTCTACCTGGACAAGGCGGAGGCCAAGCTGCCCCGGGGCCGCTATTTCATCGACGACGTGCTGGGCTGCGCGGTGGTGGACGCCGCCACCGGCCGGGAGTACGGCACCGTGGCCGAGGTCAGCCGCCCCGCCGCCCAGGATATCTACACCGTGCGGGACGCAGCCGGCGCCGACCACATGATCCCGGTGGTGCCGGAGTTTGTCCAGACCATCGACATCGAGGCCCGGAAAATTCTGGTGACCCCCATCCCCGGCATGTTCGACCCGCCGGTGAACGGCGACGAGGAGTGACCCCCATGCGCATTGACATCGTGACGCTGTTCCCGGAACTGTGCGACAGTTTTCTGCACGCCAGCATATTGGGGCGGGCGGCGGCCAAACATCTGTTCGAGGCCCACTGCCACCAGATCCGGGACTACACCAAAAACAAGCAGAAGCAGACCGACGACTACCCCTACGGCGGCGGCTGCGGCATGGTGCTGTACGCCCAGCCCATCGCCGACTGCCTGCGGGAGGTCCAGGCCCAGTGCGCCGCCCAGGGACGCGGCAGGCCCCACGTGGTATTTTTGACCGCCGCCGGGAAACCCTACAACGAGGACGTCGCCCGCCGCCTGGCAAAATGTGACGCCCTGACGCTGGTCTGCGGCCACTACGAGGGCATCGACCAGCGGGTGATCGACGCCTTTGGCGACGAGGAGCTGTCCATCGGCGACTATGTCCTGACCGGCGGCGAGCTGGCCAGCCTGGTGGTGGCCGACAGCGTGCTGCGCCTGCAGCCCGGCGTGCTGGCCGAGGAAAAGGGCTACCAGGACGAAAGCTACTGGGACGGCCTGCTGGAATACCCCCAGTACACCCGCCCGGAAAACTGGGAGGGCCGCGCGGTGCCCCCGGTGCTTTTGACCGGCGACCATGACAGGATCGACGCCTGGCGCGCCAAGCAGAGCCACACCCGCACCGCCGCCCGCCGCCCCGACCTGTACGACCGGTGGTGCCGCACCCACCCGCTGACCCCCGGCCGCTGGAAACGCACCGAGCGCGCCGCTCTTGTCCGCACCGGCGACCAGCTGGACGCCGCCGCGAAAATTTACAGCGAGAGCTGGCAGCAGTCCCACCGGGAGGTCTGTACGCCGGACTTTTTGGCCGAACACACGCCGGAGGCCATGCGGCAGCGGTTGGAGGCCGACCGCGCCGCCGGCTGGGCGTTTTACCTGCACAGCACGGCGGGGCAGGCGGACGCCATCGTGGGCGTCTGCCACAAAACCGGCGAGATCGGCAGGCTGTACGTGGCCCCCGCGGCACAGGGCAGGGGCATCGGCGCAAAGCTGCTGGCCTTTGCCCAAAAAAAGCTGCCGGAGCACGCCCGGACGTTTGTGACGGTGCTGGAGACCAACCGCCCCGCCATCGCGCTGTACCTGCGCATGGGCTACCGGGAAGAAGGGGGCGCGCCGGCGGTTTCACCGGATGCACACCAAACTTTCACAAACCGTGTGCGGGAGCTGAAATTCGTCCGTATACCGCCGGAAAGCGATAAAATGGGCGGCTGAACGCCGGTTTTTGGCCGCGGTTTCGGTACTGTTGAACAAGAATGTTGAAAATTAACTGGTGAACCTGCACAAAGAACGCCGTGAAGGTTTGGCAGGATTGCGGAATCCTGCTAAATTTGACAAAATCTACTGTACAAAAGGGACAAAATAGGTTAAAATAAAATCAATTCAGGGCGGAATCCACATGTGCAATGCCGCCTGAGGAAGCCCGCGGTGAATACTTGGGCATATTATTTTCGAAATGGGAGAGAATAACTATGTATGTGAAAGAAGTTACCGTTGAGAATCAGGTTGGTTTGCACGCCCGTCCGGCTACCTTCTTCATCCAGAAGGCGAACGAGTACAAATCTTCGATCTGGGTCGAGAAAGAGGAGCGCCGTGTCAACGCCAAGAGCCTTCTGGGCGTGCTGAGCTTGGGCATCGTGGGCGGCACCACCATCCGCATCATTGCGGACGGCACCGACGAGCAGGCCGCGGTCGACGGCCTGGTCAAGCTGGTCGAGTCCGGCTTCTCTGAGTGATCGGTACTTTTTTGAATCATCTTGCGGCGGGCGGGTCAACCACCCGCCGTTTCTTTTGCCTGCCGCCGGGGCGCGCGGGCCGCCGGCGTTTTTTTGCCTGTCGCGCTTGATTTTCCAGCCCCAAAAGGAGCCTTTTTTCCATGACCAAAGCCGAACTTTATAAAAAAGCCTGCATGCTGCCGCTGCTGCCCGGCGTCTATATCATCCGGGACAAAAGCGATACCATCATCTACATCGGCAAAGCCAAGCGCCTGAAAACCCGCGTCTCGCAGTATTTCCGCGAGGGCGTGCCCCACGACGCCAAGGTCACCCAGATGATCGCCCACGCTTTCAGCTTTGACGTCATCGTCTGCCAGTCGGAGTTCGAGGCGCTGGTGCTGGAGGCCAGCCAGATCAAGGCCCACACCCCCAAATACAACATCCTGCTCAAGGATGACAAGGGCTACAGCTACGTCAAGGTGACGAAAGGGGACTGGCCCCGCCTGTCCGCCGTCTTGCAGAAGGAGGACGACGGCGCCGAGTACATCGGCCCCTTCACCTCCGCCTTTGCGGTGCGCCAGATGGTCGAGACCGCCCAGGACTGCTTTCTGCTGCCCCGCTGCAACCGGGAGTTCCCCCGCGACCTGGGCAAGGGCCGCCCCTGCCTGAACGCCCACATCGGCAAGTGCATGGCGGTGTGCAGCGGCAAGATCAGCCGCGAAGCCTACAACGACGCGGTGCAAAGCGCCGTCCACATGATCCGCTACGGCAAAAAGGACATCGTCAAGCAGCTGCGCGAAAAGATGGAGGCCGCCGCCGAGCGCCTGGACTTTGAGACCGCCGCCCTGCTGCGGGACCAGATCGCCGCCATCGACCGGGTGGCCCCCGGCCAGAAGGTGGTGCGCGGCGCCGAGGAGGACATGGACGTGCTGGCCTTTGTCGGCACCACCAAAGCGGTCTGCGCGGCCATCCTGCGCTACCGGGGCGGCCGGCTGAGCGACAAGCGGGAGTTTCTGTTCCACGACACCGCCGACATCCCCGCCCTGCGGGAGGAATTTCTGCCCCAGTATTACCTGGACGGCGAGGAGATCCCCAAGACCATCGCGGTGGACGCTTTGCCCGACGACCACGAGGCCCTGGCCGAAGCCCTTGCCAAAACGCGGGGCAGCGCGGTCAACCTGTATGTGCCCCGGCGGGGCGACGTGGCCAAGCTGGTGACGATGGCCTACACCAACGCGGTGGAGCGCCTGGCCCGCGAGAGCGGCCGCTATACCCGCGAGGAAAAGCTGCTGGAGGAGACCGCCCAGATGCTGGGCCTGAAAGCCCCGCCCCGTGTCATCGAGAGCTACGACATCTCCAACTGGGGCGACGGCTCCAGCGTCTGCGGCATGATCGTGTTCCAGGACGGCAAGCCCTACCGCACCGGGTACCGGCGCTTCCGCATGAAAACGGTGGCCGGCACCGACGACTACGCCTCCCTGGCCGAGACGCTCTCCCGCCGCGCGGGGGAGTACGCCGCCGCCAAGCGCGGCGAAAAGCCGGACGCCCCCTCCAACCAGTTCTCGGTGCTGCCTGACCTGATTTTGCTGGACGGCGGCAGGGGGCAGGTGTCGGCCGTGCGCGCGGCGCTGAAAGGCACGCTGCTGGAGCACGTGCCGCTGTTCGGCATGGTCAAGGACGACCATCACCGCACCCGCGCCATCGTGGACGACGCCGGCGCCGAGATCGCCATCAACCGCAACCGGGGCATCTTCACCTTCGTCACCTCCATCCAGGACGAGGTGCACCGCTACGCCAACGCCTACCGCAAGCAGATGATGCACAAAAAGTCCTACGCCGCCACCCTGACGGCGCTGCCCGGCGTGGGCGAAAAGACCTCGGCCGCGCTGCTGGCCCATTTCAAGACGGTGGCAAACGTCCGCGCCGCCTCCATCTCCGACCTGGAGGAGGTGCCCGGCATCAGCCACAAAAAGGCCGAAGCCATCTACAACGGCCTGCACGGGTAAAACGTCCGAAAGCCTGCCGCGGCAGCTGCCGTTAACCTGTGCTATTGACAACGCCCCCTAAAATCAGCATAATGGTAAATACCCAGACGAAACTGCACTCTGCCGGGAAAAACAGGCGGCCTTTTGCCCCCTGCGCACCCCCGGCGGGAAAGGAGCTGCCCATGCGCGTCATTGCAGGAACCGCCCGCGGCAAGGTGCTCAAAGCCCTGCCCGGCCAGGACGTGACCCGCCCCACCATCGACCGCGTCAAGGAGGCCATGTTCTCCAGCGTGCAGTTTCTGGTGCCGGGCGCCCGCGTGCTGGACCTGTTTGCCGGCAGCGGCCAGCTGGGCATCGAGGCGCTGTCCCGCGGGGCGACCACCTGCGATTTTGTGGACGCCTCGCCCCAGGCATTTGCCATCGTGCGGGAAAACTGCCGTGCCGCGCGGGTGGAGATGAAAAGCAAGCTGCACAACTGCGACGCCTTTGCCTTTCTTTCCGCGGCGCGGGGGCCGTTCGACCTGGTTTTGCTGGACCCGCCCTACGGACATGGTACACTGGCCAGGGTGCTGCCGGGGCTTTCCCGCGTGGTGGCCCCCGGCGGCGTGGTCCTGTGCGAGAGCGAGCGGGAGGCCGACCTGCCCGAAACGGCGGGGGAGCTGGTGCGCGCCAGACAGTACGCCTACGGCAAGGTGCTGGTCACCCGCTACGAAAAGCCCCGCCCGGAATGACGGGCCAAACAGCGCGGCACGGCGCGGGCACGACCGACGATACACAATGTTTTTCGACACCCTGGAGGTACAGCCATGAACGTGGACGAATTGCTTAACCTGATGGAAGAGACCCTGGAGGAAGGCACCGCCATGCCTTTCTCGGCCGGCAAGCGCGTGGTGGATGTGGACAAGATGCGCGACATCATCGACGACGTGCGCGCCAACCTGCCCGACGAGATGCGGCAGAGCAAAAAGATCGTTGAGGACCGCGAGCGCATCGTTCAGGAGGCCCGCCAGGAGGCCGACGGCATCATCAAACAGGCCGAGGAACGGGCCAAGGTCATCACCTCGGAGCAGGAGATCGTCAAGCGCGCCCAAAAGCGCGGGGTGGAGATCCTGACCACCGCCCAGAACCAGGCCCGCGAGATCAGCAAAAGCGCCACGACCTACTGCGAGACCATCCTGAAAAATACCGAGGAGACGATGGCCCGCAGCATTGCCGACGTCAAAAACACCCGCATGAACCTGCGCAGCGCCGCCAACCGCGGCCAACGCAGGATGAAGTAAGCGCGGCGGCAAAACCCTGCCGCGGCAGGGGGCGTTTGCAGCCTGCCCGCCCGCCGGTTTCCCCGTGTTACAAATATGAAAATTTACTGCCCGCAGCGGTTTTCGACCGCTGCGGGCTTGTTTTTTGCCACGGGATTTGGTATGATAATGCTGTGATTGTGGGTAAAAGTGGTTGGCCAGGGGTAAAAGTGGAGAGTTATCCACACTTTCAACCGGGTTTTCAACAGCCACATCACAATCCAGCGTGAAAAATTGTCGAAAGGGGAGATGCGCCGTGCTGATGGGACAGTATGACTATGCCGTCGATGCCAAGGGCCGGTTGAATTTCCCCGCCAAGTTCCGCGACGAGATGGGCGAGACCTTTATCGTCACCTGCTGGCTGGACCACTGCCTGGCGGCTTTCCCCGCCGCGCAGTTTGAAAAGATCGCCGAAAAGATCGAGGAAAAGGGCCTGGTCAAGGGCCGCAAGGTCACCCGCATGCTGTACAGCTCGGCCGTGGAGGTCACGCCGGACAAGCAGGGCCGCATCCAGCTGCCCGCCAAGCTGCGGGGCTACGCCGGGCTGGACCACGACGTGACCATCATCGGTAACCGCGAGTTTGCCGAGATCTGGAACACCGCCGCCTGGAACGAGCTCCAGGAAGGCGCCGACGAGGATTTCACCGCCGCGATGGAGGACCTGGACTTTTGACCGACGGGCGCCGGACGCGCCCTTGCAGCATACGCCCCGGCAGAAATGCTGCCGGGAGACCTCAAAACGGGAAAGGAAGCGGAAAGCATGGAGTTTCATCACGTTCCCGTTTTGCTCAACGAGTGCATGGACGGGCTGGCCATCGACCCTGCCGGGACCTATCTGGACGGCACGGCGGGCGGCGCTGGCCATTCCCGTGAGATTGCAAAGCGCCTGACCACCGGGCGGCTGATCGCGCTCGATCAGGACCCGGATGCGGTGGCAACCGCCACCGAAAGGCTTAAGGGGCTTCCCGCCCGGGTGGTCAGGGCCAACTTCCGCCAGGCGCCGCAGGTGCTGGCAGAGCTTGGCATCGGGCAGATCAACGGCGCTTTGCTGGACCTGGGCGTTTCCAGCCACCAGCTGGACGACGCGGCCAGGGGCTTTTCCTACCACGCCGACGCGCCGCTGGACATGCGCATGAGCCAGTCCGGCCCCACGGCGGCGGACCTGGTCAACACACTGGACCGGGAGGAGCTGACCCGCATCCTGCGGGACTACGGCGAGGAACCCTACGCCTGGCAGATCGCCGGCCGGATCGTCGCCGCCCGCGCCCAAAGCCCCATCACCACCACGATGGAGCTGGCCGACCTGGTGGCCGGCGCCGTGCCCCCGGCCGAGCGCCGCAAGCACAAAAACCCCGCCCGCCGCACCTTTCAGGCCATCCGCATCGCCGTCAACAGCGAGCTGGACGCCCTGAACGAGGGGCTGGACGGCATCTTTGAACTTTTGGCCCCCGGCGGCCGGCTGTGCGTGATCACCTTCCACAGCCTGGAGGACCGGCTGGTCAAAAACAAGTTCCGCCGCTGGGCGCAGAAATGCACCTGCCCCCCGGAACTGCCGGTCTGCGTCTGCGGCGGCAAAGCCAAAGCCAGGCTGATCACCCGGCGTCCCATCGAGGCCGAACCCGGCGAGCTGGCGGAAAACCGCCGCAGCCGCTCGGCCAAGCTGCGGGTGCTGGAAAAACTGTAACACACATTGCCGCCCCCCGCGGGCGGCCGGAAAGGAGGGCGCCGCAATGACGCAGACTGCCTACGATTTGAGGGAAAACAGCACCACGCACTACCGTGCGCCGCGCGTCCGTGCGGTGCGCGGCGGCGCCGGCCGGCTGGACAGGCTGCGCAAGGCGGCCTACGCCATGCGCAGCGTGCTGGTCACGGCGCTGGTGCTGGGCCTGGTGGTGGCGCTTTTGTACAGCCAGGCCACCATCACCGAGCTTTCGGGCGAGATCGAGTCCGCCCGGCAGGAGCTGGTGGCCGAGCAGAGCACCTACGACTATCTTTCCGGCCAGATGGACAAGATCACCAGCACCAACAACATCGCCGCCATCGCCGAGGGGCGGCTGGGCCTGGTCAAGGCCGACCCCAGCCAGATCACCTATCTGGACCTGGAGGACGAGGGCCTGATCGTCCGCAGCGAAAGCGGCTTTTCCAAGCTGCTGTCCAGCTTCCAGACCGCGGCGCTCAGCCTGATCGGCAACTTTGACCCGTAAGGCGGCAGGCCGTACAGCCGCCGCCCGCCGTACCGGACGGCGGGGCGGCCCAATTCCGGGGCGCGGTGCGCCCCCCTCAGCAAAAGGGAACAGCAAACCATGGCCAATACCCCAAAGGACCCACGCAAAAAACCAGTACAAAAGCCCGAATCCGAGCTCTACGGCACCTCCAACGGGATGCGTATCCGCACGCTGATCCTGGTCGCGGCCTTCCTGATCTTCGGTTTCGGGCTGCTGATTTATCAGCTGTATGTGCTGCAGATCCGCGACTACGAGAGTTACCGCGTCGACGCCACCATGCAGCAGCTTTCGGACACCACCATCCCCGCCGCGCGGGGCAGCATTTACAGCTCCACCGGGGCGCTGCTGGCCCGCAGCAGCGTGGTGTGGAACATTGTGGCCGATCCCTCCCGCTGCGACGAGGCCTACATCCAGCAGGCGGCCGAAAAGATCGCCGAGCTCAGCGGCGGCGCCGCCGACGCGGACAGCATCGCCAGCAACCTTTCCATGAGCGAGCGCAAATACCGGGTGCTGGTGCGCGGCATGGATATGCCCACCACCGAGGCGATCCTGCAGTATGCCGACGACCTGAACGAGCAGGCCGGCAAAACGGTGCTGTACCTGTATACCGAGCAGTCCTCCACCCGTGAATACCCCTACGGGGCGTTCCTGTCCACGGTGCTGGGCTTCCTGGACGCCGACGGCAACGGCCGCTACGGACTGGAGGCCTACTACAACGAGGAGCTGGCCGGCACCCCCGGCCGCAGCGTGGCGCTGGAAAGCGCCGGCGGCATCGTGCTGGACGACTCCGAGGCCGAATACCACGAGGCCATCGACGGCCAGAACCTCTACCTGACCATCGACGAGAATGTGCAGGAAGTGGTGGAACGCTACCTGGGCCAGGCCATCGAGGATTACAACGTCAAGGGCCGCGCCTGCGCCATTGTGATGAACGTCAACACCGGCGCGATCCTGGCCATGGCCAACATGAACCAGTTTGACCCCAACGACCCCAACACCATCTACGACAGCGACCTGCAGACCATCCTGGACAGCGAATCGCTGACCGAGGAGACCACCGACACCCTGGTAAGCTACCTGGGCGAGACCGACCGCATCCAGGAGATCGTGGCGGACGGCCTGATCGACGATGACGAGTACAGCGAGGTCCAGGGCATGCTGCGCGAGGCCCAGTGGCGCAACAAGGCCATCAGCGACCTGTACTACCCCGGCTCGGTGTTCAAGGTGGTCACCGCCGCCGCGGCGCTGGATTCCGGCACGCTGACTGCCGACCAGCAGTTTGTCTGCACCGCCGACGGCTGGACCATCAACGCCGGCAGCGACCTGTACGAGCATACCTACCACTGCGCCAACGGCACGGTCCACGGCTGGCAGAACATGGCCGCCGCGCTGAACAACAGCTGCAACATCTACTTTATCCAGGTGGGCCTGGCGCTGGGGGCGCAGACCTTCTACGATTATTTCGAGGCGTTCGGCTTTACCCAGCGCACCGGCGTCGACCTGCCCTCCGAGGCCCGATACATGATCTACCACGACGCCGACGCCCTGGCCCTTACCGAAGCCAACCTGGACTCCAGCTCCTTCGGCCAGGCCCAGACCTGCACCCCGCTGCAGATGGCCACCGCCATCGCCGCGGCCGTCAACGGCGGCTACCTGGTCACCCCCTACGTGGTGGGCAGCATCACCGACGCCGACGGCAACGTGGTCTCCACCACCGAGACCACCATCCGCCGCCAGGTCATCTCGGAGGAAGTCAGCGCCCAGATCCGCACCATGATGGAGCAGGTGGTGGGCGGCGGCGTCCAGGGCGAGACCTCCGGCGGCGGCCGCAACGCCTATGTGGCAGGCTACCGCATCGGCGGCAAGTCCGGCACGTCCGAGAACCTGGGCCGCGACGAGCGGTCGGACGGCGATTACTACAAGCAGATCAGCTTTTCCGCCGTGCTGCCCATCGACGACCCGGAGATCGAGGTCTTTGTGATGATCGACGACCCTCGCTGGGAAAACGACTACGCCAACAGCATCGTGGCCCCCGTGGTGGGCAACATCATCAGCGAGATCGCCCCCTACCTGGGCATCGAGCGCGACCCGGAATACGACACCAGCGCCACCGTCCGCGTGCCGCCCATCGTCGGCACCAACAACGATTCCTGGGTCAACGCCCAGGTGGAGCTGAACAAGGTGGGCCTTTCCCACGAGCTGGTGGGCGGCACCGGCACCGTCATTTACATGTACCCCGGCACCGCCACCGAGCTGCCGGTGGGCTCCACCGTCTACCTGTACACCCAGTCCACCACCGACGAGATGACCACCGTGCCCAATGTGGTGGGCAAAAGCGGCGACTTTGCTGTGCAGATGCTGAAAGCCTCCGGCATCAACGCCAGCCTGGAGGGCGACGGCAGCGCGCTGGTCACCTCTCAAAGCGTTGCCGAAGGGGAGAGCGTCCCCAAGGGCACCCTCATCACCATCACGACGGCCTCCGCCGGCAGCGGCGACGCTGCGGCCGAGCCGTCCGGCGATACCGGCGGGGCAGGGGACGATACCTCCCAGGACGCCCCGTCCGACGGCGGCGAATGACCGCCGGCCCAAAAACATTCCCGAAGGAGAGATGCACGATGAAACCGATCCCTGCCAACCAGCTGCTGGCCGGCCTTGCCCTGGCCGGGCCGGAGCCGATCACCGACGTTGTCACCGACAGCCGCAAGGTCACGCCCGGCTGCGTTTTCGTCTGCTTCCCCGGCGAGCATGTGGACGGGCACGACTACGCGGCGGCCGCCTGCAAGGCCGGCGCAGCCTACATCGTGGCCAACCGCCCGATGGACGGCGTGCCGGAGGACCGCCTTGTGGTGGTGCCTTCCAGCCACCATGCCATGGTGCGCATGGCCTCCAACTACCGCATGCTGTTCAGCCCGCTGATGATCGGCGTCACCGGCAGCGTGGGCAAGACCACCACCAAGGAGTTCTGCTATGCGGTGCTGTCCGCGTTTGGCAATACCTTAAAGACCGAGGGCAACCAGAACAACGAGATCGGCCTGCCCAACACGCTGTTCCGCCTGGACGACGCCACCGAGTACGCGGTGGTGGAGATGGGCATGAGCGCCCTGGGCGAGATCGAGCGCCTGGCCCGCGCGGCCCGGCCCTCGGCGGGCATCATCACCAAGATCGGCGTCAGCCATCTGGAAAACCTTGGCAGCCGCGAGAATATACTGAAAGCAAAGCTGGAACTCTGCTACGGCCTGCCGGACGGTGCGCCGCTGGTGCTGAACGCCGACGACGACCTGCTGCCCGCCGCCAAGCTGCCCGACCGGCTGCGCCCGGTGTGGTTCGGCATCGAGAACGGATCCGCCGACGTCCGCGCCGTGGACATCCGGCAGGAGGGCGGGGGCACCCGCTTTGTCCTGTCCGACCGGGAATACGGCGACTTTCCGGCCGTTATCCCCACCGTGGGGCTGCACACCGTCAGCGACGCGCTGGCGGCCTACACCGCAGCCACCCGCCTGGGGCTGGATCCGGCCCGTGCGGCGGCGGCGCTGGCGGACTACCGCACCACCGGCATGCGCCAGCACATTGTGCAAAAGGGCGGCGTGACCGTGGTGGAGGACTGCTACAACGCCAGCCCGGACAGCATGCGCGCGGCGCTGGCCGTGCTGCAGGGGCTGCCGGCCAAACGGCACATCGCCCTGCTGGGGGATATGCTGGAACTGGGCGCCGTCAGCGAGCAGGCCCACCGCCAGGTGGGCGAATGGGCGGCCGAGGCCGGCGTGGACCTGCTGATCGCCTACGGCCCGCGCAGCCGGGCCGCCGCCGAAGCCGCCCGCGCAAAAGGTGTAACATCTTTGCATTGCAATACCGAGGACGAAGTGGTAGGATATGTAAGGCAAAACGTCCGCCCCGGCGACGCGCTGCTGGCCAAGGCCAGCCACGCCATGAAGCTGGACGACGTGCTTGCCCGGTTCTATCAGACACTGTAAACAAGCAATGCAATACGCCGTGCGGCGGGCGGCCCTGCCGTGCGGCATACGATAATGGGGGAGAGTTTGCATGGGGATGATGGTCTCCTGGATGCTGGTCGCCGCGGCGGTCGGCGCATTTTCGATCACGGCGCTGTCCGGCTGTGTGCTGATCCCGCTGCTGCACCGTCTGCATTTCGGGCAGACCATCCGGGAAAGCGGCCCGACCTGGCACAACAAAAAGCAGGGCACCCCCACCATGGGCGGGTTCTGCTTTATCCTGGGCATTCTGCTGTCGCTGGTGCTGGTGTTTGTGGGGTTCCGCCGCTATGCGCCGGACCTGGTGGGCAGCCAGCAGATCCAGGCGGTGCTGCTGGTGCTGTTTTTGGCGCTGGGCTCCGGGCTGATCGGCTTTCTGGATGACTTTGTCAAGGTGGTCCGCCACCGCAACCTGGGCCTGGTGGCCTGGCAGAAACTGATCGTGCAGTTTGCCGTTACCGGCGGCTTTATGGCGGGGCTGAACGCCCTGGGCCTGCTGACCACCGTCATCACGCTGCCGGGGGGCGGCTCCATTGACCTGGGGCTGCTGTACTATCCCATCGCCTTTTTCGGCATCATCTTCATGGTCAACGCCGTCAACCTGACCGACGGTCTGGACGGCCTGGATTCCTGCGTCACCTTTGTGGCCATGCTGGGCTATCTGGTGGGCGCCAGCCTGCTGGGCTACTACCATGTTTCCATCCTGGCCACCGCCACGGCCGGCGCCTGCGCCGGGTTCCTGGTTTGGAACTTCTACCCGGCCAAGGTCTTTATGGGCGACACCGGCAGCATGTTTCTGGGCGGCATCGTCACGGCGCTGGCCTTTGTGCTCTGCCGGCCGGAGCTGGTGCTGTTTTTCGGCATCGTCTACATCTGGGACGCCATGACCGTTGTGATCCAGCGGGTCTACTTCAAGCTCACCCACGGCAGGCGCATCTTCCGCATGACGCCCATCCACCATGCCTTTGAGATGCGCGGCTGGCGCGAGGTGAAGATCGACGCCTTTTTCAGCCTGATCGCCCTGATCGGCGCGGCCATGGGCGTGCTGTACATTTACCTGACCTGAACCGCCGCCCCGGCCGCAGGGGCAGAAGGAGGGATACGGACCTTGACAGTTTCCGACCTGTTACAATTTATCTTCCGGCCAGCGGTCGAGCTGTTCCGTGACCTGCCTCTGCGCAAAAAGGACCGGGGCCCGCTGTCCTGGTATTTTGTCGCCACGCTGCTGGTGATCCTGGCCTACGGGCTGGTGATCCTGTTTTCGGCCAGCTACTCGCTGTCCTACCAGGAGACCGGCGACAGCCTGAGCCAGATCCGCCAGCAGGTCATCTTTGCGGCGGTGGGCGTGGCGGCCATGTTTGTGATCGCCACGCTGGATTACCGCGCGCTGCGCCACATGACCTGGTATCTGTACGTGCTGACGCTGATCCTGCTCACGGCCGCCCTGTTTGACGAAAACCCCACCAACCTGGAAGCCGACTGCTACCGCTGGGTGCAGGTGTTCGGCGTTACCTTCCAGCCGTCGGAGCTGGCCAAATTTTCGGTGATTTTGGGCACGGCCAATTTTGTGGATGCCCACCAGAACCGGCGCGGCAGCCTGCTGTATGGCATCCTGCTGCCGGCGCTGCCGCTGGCGCCCATCCTGATCCTGATCCTGCGCCAGCCCCATTACTCGGCCATCATCCTGATCCTGATGATCTTTGTCACCATGCTGCTCTGCGGCGGCTGCGGCCTGAAATGGATGCCGGTCATGCTCACGCTGGGCGTGGCGGTGGTGGTGGTCTACCTCTACTCGCAGGAAAACTACGTCCAGACCCGCCTGGACGGCTGGCAGCTGTTTTCCTATGATACCTCCACCATGAACGACCAGAACCGGCAGAGCGTCTACTCCATCGCGTCTGGCGGGCTGTTCGGGCTGGGCATCGGCAACAGCCGCCAGAAACACCAGTGGCTGGCCGAGGTCGCCAACGACTTTATCTTCCCCGTCATCTGCGAGGAGCTGGGCTTTATCGGCGCGGTGGTCTGCCTGGTGCTGTTTGCGGCGCTGATCGTGCAGGGCATCCTGATCGCCCTGCGCGCGCCCGACCTGTTCGGCAGCATGATGGGCATCGGCATCATGGGGCAGATCGGCTGGCAGGTGTTCTGCAACGTGGGCGTTGTCACCAACACCATCCCCAACACCGGCATCAGCCTGCCCTTCTTCTCGTCGGGCGGCACCAGCCTGCTGATGCTGCTGGGCGAGATGGGCATCATGCTCAGCATCTCCCGCGTGGGCAACGCCCGCATCGAGGAGCGCCGCCGCCGCAAGCGCGAGGCCTTTGCCAGCCGGCTGAACGCCGCCCCCCGGCGCACCACCTACCGCCGCGGCGGCAGCACGGCCCGCACCATCTGAACAAAAACGGGCTGGCCGCACCCTGGTTTGGACTGTCAAACGGGTGCAGCCGGCTTTTTGGCGTATTTTTGGCATGTCAGTCCGGGCCGCCGGCCCGCCCCGAAGGAGGAACCCCCCATGCGTGTACTCATTGCAGCCGGCGGTACGGCCGGGCACATCAATCCCGCGCTTGCCATTGCCGGCGCGCTGAAGGCCGCCGACCCCGCGGCCGAGATCCACTTTGCCGGACGGCGGGAGGGCATGGAGTACGGCCTGGTCACCAGGGCGGGCTATCCCTTCCATCACATCGAGATCAACGGCTTCCAGCGCCGGCTGACGCCGGAAAACATCCGCCGCAACCTTCTGGCGGCCTGGCACCTGGCCGTCAGCGGCCCCCGGTGCGCGGCCATCCTGCGGGAGGTAAAGCCCGATCTGGTCATCGGCTGCGGCGGCTATGTCAGCGGGCCCATCGTGCGGGCGGCGGCCAAACGGGGCATCCATACCGCCATCCATGAGCAGAACGCCTTCCCCGGCGTGACCAACAAGCTGCTGGCCAAAGAGGTGGACCTGGTCATGGCCGCCAGCGCCGCCGCGGTGGAAAAGCTGGGCGCGCCCCAAAAGACCATTGTGGTGGGCAACCCGGTGCGGCCGGAACTGTTCACCCAGGACCGGGCCGCCGCCCGCGCCAAACTGAACGCCGGCACCGACACCGTCATCCTCAGTTTCGGCGGCAGCCTGGGCGCCCGCCGCATCAACGAGGTGGTGGCCGACCTGTGCGCCTGGGAGCAGGCGACCGGCCAGCCGGTCGTCCACCTGCACGCCACCGGCAGCCGGGGCGTGGAGCTCTTCCGCGACCTTGGCAGGCAAAAGGGCTTTGCGCCGGGCAGCCGCCTGGCGGTGCGGGAGTACATCGACAACATGCCGGAACTGCTGGCCGCCGCCGACCTGGTCATTTCCCGTTCCGGCGCGCTGACGCTGGCCGAGCTGGAGGCCATGGGCCGGGCGTCCATCCTGATCCCCAGCCCCAATGTGGCCGAAAACCACCAGTATTACAACGCCCTGGAGCTGGAACAGGCCGGCGCCGCCGTGGTGATCGAGGAAAAGGACCTGACGGGGGATAAGCTCATCGCCACGGTGCAGGAGCTGATGTCCCGGCCGGGCAGGCTGCGGCAGATGGGCCTGCAGGCTAAAACATTGGGCCAGCCGGACAGCCTGGAAAAGATCACCGCCGCGCTGCAGAAACTCTGCGGCTGACCCCGCACAAACACAACACCGAAGGGAGGCTGACGCATGGACCGCGACCAACAAAGCCGCAGGCAAAAATCCGGCGCGGCCTCCCGCTCTGTGTCCCGGCCCAAAAACCGCGCCCCCCAGCGGCCCCGCCAGGCGGTGCCGCCCAAGCGCGGGCTGGGCAGCCGCGTGGGGCTGGAAAAGCGGGCCGACCGCAGCCCGACCCGCCCCGCCCGGCAGGCCCCGGCCCAAAAGGCTGCCGCCCCGGCGCAGCAGCCGCGCGCCGCGTCGGCCCGCGGTGCTTCCCGCCCGCAGGCCCGGAACCAGCCGCCCGCCCGGAGCGCGCCGCCCCCGGCGCGCCCTGCGCCGCAAAGCCGGCCCCGCCCCAACCCTGCGCCGCCCGCATCCGGCCAGAATCCCCAAAGCGCCGCCTACCGCCCCGGCGCGCCGCGGCACCGCCGCCGCGTGACCCAGGTGGAAAAAATGCGCATCCGCCGCCGGCGCAAGCTGGTGGGCATTGCCTGCGTGGCAGGCGTGCTGCTGCTGGGGGTGGTGCTGTCCATCAACCTGCTGTTCAAGGTCACCGATTTCCGCATCGAGAACACCGACCGCACCACCCCCGCCAACACCGGCATTTATACCGAGGAGCAGATCCTGGACCTGCTGGGCGTGCAGGTGGGGGACAACCTGTTCGGCTTTTCCACCAGCCAGAAATCCCGGGAGCTGCAGGCCCAGCTGCCCTACCTGGACGTGGTGCAGGTGGACATCCAGATGCCCGGCACCGTGGTGGTCAAGGTGCAGCCCGCCACCGAGCGGTTCGCCATACAGACCGCTGCCGGCTGGCTGGTGCTCAGCGACGGGCTGAAGGTGCTGCGCAGCGACTCTGCCCAGCCGGAAGGCCTGATCCAGCTGCAGGTCAACCTGGACCCCCGCCTGTCCCAGACGCCGGGCAGCTATCTCTCCCTGCTGGACAGCGCCGACGCCGTCATTGCCGCCACCGCCGAGACCGCCACCGCCGAAACTGCCACCGATGAGGACGCCGCTGCCAGCCGTGCCGACACCGCCCTGGACCAGCTGGTGCAGCAGCTGGAGGATACCGGCCTGCTGGACGGTGTGACCCTGATCTCGCTGCAGGACATGGAGGAGATCAACTTCCTTTACCAGGGCCGGGTCTCGGTGGTGCTGGGCACCGCCAACAACCTGCCCTACAAGCTGCAGATCGCATCCCGCATTGTGCTGGATACCGACGGCACCGGCCTGGCCTCCACCGACCGGGGCACGCTGGACGTATCCTACCAGCGCAGCGACGGCAGCATCGTGGGGTACTTCACGCCGGCCCAGACCGCCGCTTCCGACACAACGGCGGGCGATGACAGCGCGGACGCATCCGGCCAGGACGGCAGCGCCGCCGGCACAGACAGCGCCGGCGCCGGCCAGACGGACGGCGAGACCGGCTGAGCCGGCCTTTGCACCAGACAAAAAAAGACACCGCCCGCTTCCTGCAGCAAATGCCGGGGAAGCGGGCGGTGTTTTGTGGTTTTGTATGGGCAAGCGCCCGAAACGGGGCGGCCTGCCCTTACGGGTCGTTCTTTTCCAGGTAGACGGTGGTGGAGGGGAAGGCAAAGTCGCAGCCGTCCTGCGCCACCAGGTCCATGATCTTGCGGTTCAGCTTGTCCTTCAGCGCGCGGAAGGCGGCGCCGCCCAGCGCGGTGGTGTAGCAGCGCACGTCGATGTCGATGCTGGAGGCGTTGAACGCGGACAGCGTCGCCTCGGCGCTGCCGTCGATCACCTGGTCGTCGGCGTTCATCATGGCCACCAGATCGGTGCACAGCCGCTCCAGCGTCTCCCGCGGGGTGTCGTAGGTCAGGCCCACGGTGCAGCTGAACAGCCGGTTGGAACGGGTGGTGGTGTTGCAGATATACTCGGCGCTGACCTTGGAGTTCTCCACCGTGATCACGCTGTTGTCCAGCGCGCGGATGCGGGTGGAGCGGAAGGAGATGTCCTCCACCGTGCCCTCAAAGCTGCCCAGCACGATCCAGTCCCCGATGCCGAAGGGCCGCTCGATCACCAGCGCCACCCCGGCGATCAGGTTGGACAGGGTGGACTGTGCGCCCAGCGACACCGCAATGCCCACAACGCCGGCGCCGGCGATCAGCGCATTGACGTCAAAGCCCAAAATCGTCAGGATCTGGATACAGCCGAACAGGAACACCAAAGCCCGGTAGATCTTTTCAAAGAAAAGATTCATCGTCTTGTTGGTCTCCAGATCCAGCTTGTTCTGGGTGCTGCGCAAAAGCAGCTGGCAGATGCGGGCCGAGTTCCAAAGCCCCCGCGTCAGCAGCAGCGCCGCCGCAATGGACAGCACCGTGGCGGCACCGCCGGTCAGGCCGGGAACCCAGCTTGCCGGCCAGGGCAGCGCCAAAAAGGCAGAATACCACAAAAGGCATCGCCCAAACAGGATGGTCGGCTCGGTAAAGCCGTTGAACAGGATCTGCACCCATTCCGGCCAGTGGGGCTCGAACCGGGCCCGGATCAGCTGGAACAGCGCCCGGAAAGCCCGCGCGCCCAGCAGGCCGGCCAGCACCAAAACCGCCGCCAGCACGATGCGCAGCAGCGTGGAATAGGCCGTGACCCAAACGACAATGTTGGATTCGCTCATGGCAAAGCTCCCTTCTGCACCGGCAGGCCGCACGGGCGCTGCCGGGTGGTTGTCAAACGCAGGGGCCTGCCCTGCGCGGCAGCGCGGCGCGCCGTCCGGGGCCGCGCGGTAAATGCCTGCCTGTATTGTACCACAGCGGGTTGCATTTTTCAAAATGCCTGCTATAATAGGGGATAGAAAGTCTGTTTCAGGGCGGGGTGCAATTCCCCACCGGCGGTACAGCCCGCGACCGCCTGGCACGTTGGTAAAAACGCGCCAGGCGCTGACCCGGTGAGATTCCGGGGCCGACGGTATAGTCCGGATGGAAGAAACGGAAGCTGTTTGCCATGCCAGCAGTTCGCCCTGTCAGTGTTTTCACTGGCAGGGCGTTTTGTTTGCAGGATAAAGACCTCCCGGTTCCAACAAGCTGTTGCCGGCTTTCCCGCGGCGTATCCGGCTCCCCCAAACTTTGGGCGGACCCCGGTACACCCGATCCGTGCAGCCCCTTGGGGCTGGTTTACCCATTGCATCGGCCGGCGCACACTGCACCGCCGGCCAGGGAGGTATTTGTTATGCAGGCAAAAAGTTCCATCCGTCCCCTTGCCGTCACCGCCATGCTGTCCGCCGTGGGCTGCGTGCTGATGATGCTGGATTTCCCCATCCCCATGCTCATCCCGTCCTTTGTCAAAATGGACGTGTCCGAGCTGCCCGCCCTGCTGGCGTCCTTCAGCCTGGGGCCCGGCTACGGCGTGGCCGTCTGCCTGGTCAAAAACGTGCTGGCGGCGCTGTTCCACGGCTCCACCGGCGGTATCGGCGAGGTCTGCAACTTTTTGATCGGCGCGGCGTTCACCGGCGTGGCGGGCCTTTTGTACCGCCGCAACAAGACCCGCCGCGGCGCGGTCGTCGCCTCGCTGGCGGGGGCCGTGGTCATGGCGCTGGTCAGCGTGCCGGTCAACTTTTTCATCAGCTACCCGGTGTACGCCACCATGTACGGCGGCATGGACGCCATCCTGGCCGCTTACCGGGAGATCAACCCCGGCATGGGCAGCCTGCTGGCCTGCCTGCTGGTGTTCAACATGCCCTTCACGCTGGTCAAGGGGCTGGTGGATTCGGTGCTCTGCTTCCTGATCTACAAGCCGCTTTCGCCCATTCTGCACGGCCGGCAGGCCCGCGCCGCCCGCGGCGTCTGACACAGAAAACGGCCAAATGGGCAAAGATTGCCCAAACTGCTTGAAATGTGCAACGCCCACCCGTTGACAATTCCGCAGCGAAATGATATGATTTCACTCGCAAGCCCAAGGGAAAGCCCGAAACACGGCGGTCCTGCCGCGCCAGGTGTCCCCGGAAGGCTGGCCTTTACATCAGAATAGCAACTTATCAAGAGTGGCTGAGGGAACAGGCCCTGTGAAGCCCGGCAACCTGCGCGGCAAGCGTAAGGTGCCAATTCCTGCGGGGAACCGAAAGATAAGCGCGGGCGCGCAGGCTCTTTTGGACCTGCGCGCCTTTTGTTTTGTATACGCCAAAACGATCCCGGCAGTTGCGTTTTCTGAGCAAACCACACCAGGGCAGGGACCCGGCGGGGCGCAGGTGCGCCCCCAACCGCCCGGCCCGCCAACTGACAGGGAGGAAACACCTATGTCCAAAGTTCTGTTCACATCCGAATCCGTCACCGAGGGGCATCCCGACAAGATCTGCGACCAGATCTCCGACGCGGTGCTGGACGCCATCCTGGAAAAGGACCCCGGCGCCCGCGTCGCCTGCGAGACCGCCTGCTCCACCGGCCTGGTCCACATCATGGGCGAGATCACCACCAGCTGCTATGTGGACATCCCCGGCATTGCCCGCCAGGTCATCCGGGACATCGGCTACGACCGCGCCAAGTACGGCTTTGACTGCGACACCTGCGGCGTCATCACCAACATCGACAACCAGAGCCCCGACATCGCGCTGGGCACCAACGACGAGGTGGCCGGCGCCGGCGACCAGGGCATGATGTTCGGCTTTGCCTGCGACGAGACCCCCGAACTGATGCCGCTGCCCATCAGCCTGGCCCACAAGCTGGCCAAGCGCCTGACCGAGGTGCGCAAAAACGGCACGCTGCCCTACCTGCGCCCCGACGGAAAGAGCCAGGTCACCGTGGAGTACCGCGACGGCCGCCCGGCGCGGGTGGACGCGGTGGTCATCTCCAGCCAGCACAGCCCGGAGGTGGCCACGACCCGCCTGCATGACGACATCATGGAGCAGGTCATCCGCGCCACCATCCCCGCCGACCTGCTGGACGAGCATACCCGCTACTACATCAACCCCACCGGCCGCTTTGTGGTGGGCGGTCCCCAGGGCGACACCGGCCTGACCGGCCGCAAGATCATTGTGGACACCTACGGCGGCTACGCCCGCCACGGCGGCGGCGCTTTCTCCGGCAAGGACCCCAGCAAGGTGGACCGCTCCGCCGCCTATGCCGCCCGCTGGGTGGCCAAGAACATCGTGGCCGCCGGCCTGGCCACCCGGTGCGAGATCCAGCTGGCCTACGCCATCGGCGTGGCCGAGCCGGTCTCCATCATGGTGGACACCTTTGGCACCGGCGCCGTGGCCGACGAGCTGATCGAGCGAGCGGTGGAGCAGGTGTTCGATCTGCGCCCGGCAGCCATCATCCGCGATCTGGACCTGCGCAAGCCCATCTACCGCCCGCTGGCCGCCTACGGCCACATGGGCCGCGAGGACCTGGGCGTCAAGTGGGAGAACACCGACCGCGCCGACGCGCTGAAAGCCGCGGTGGCCGCCCTGCGATAACACCCGCCGGCATCCATCCCCAAAACGCGCAAGACTGCGCCCGCACCGGCAGAACGATCTGCCCGGCGGGCGCAGCCTTTTTTCTGTTTTTGTGCCCGCCCGCCTTGACAGGCAGGGCGGGCATCTGGTATAGTGGATACATACCAAGAGAATGTAAACGGCGGCACGACCCGCGGGGGGCAGATATGGCACGCAACAAATACCCGGAAGTGACGGTGGAACGCATTTTGGACGCGGCCCAGCGGCTTTTTCTGGAAAAAGGCTACGACAACACCACCATCCAGGACATTGTGGACGAGCTGGGCGGCCTGACCAAAGGCGCGGTCTACCACCATTTCAAGTCCAAGGAGGAGATCCTGGACGCGGTGGGGGACCGGATGTTTTTCCGGAACAACCCCTTCGAGGCGGTGCGCAAACGCGCCGACCTGAACGGCCTGCAAAAGCTGCAGGAAGCGGTGCGGCTGAACCAGGCCGACACTGCCCGCACCAGCATGACCATCCAGTCCATCCCGCTGAACCGCAACCCCCGCATGCTGGTGGAAATGCTGGAGTCCAACCGCCGCATCCTGACGCCCTATTACCGGCAGCTGATCGAGGAGGGCAACCGGGACGGCTCGATGCACACCGCCTACGCCCGCGAGATCTCGGAGCTGATGCCGCTTTTGACCAGCCTGTGGCTGCTGCCGTCGGTCTACCCGGCCACGCGGGAGCAGATGAAAAACAAGTTCCGCTTTTTGGGCGATATGCTGGAAAAGATGGGCGTGCCCCTGATGGACGATTCCATCCGCCGCCTGGTGGAGGACTTTTTTGCCCAAATGCCGGAGGAGCCGGAAGGGGAGCAAAGCGAACCGTCAGCCGGCAAAAATCCGCCGGAAGCGGAATAAAGCCGCCGGCGGCGGAGTGAGCGGAACAGGGGAGCCGGCCGGCGGCGCAAAGCGGGCAAATCGCCGCTTTGCGTTGGAAACGGCCGCCCTCAAATGGGAAAAATCCCCCGCGTCCGCAGGGGACAGCGCGGCCTGTCTTGCCCGCCCCGGCGGCCGGCCGCGTTCCCGGTTCTGCCGTTCGCCGGCGCTGTGATCCAGTGCGGGCGCGCCTGCCGGGGATGCCCGCGCCACCGAAACAACACGCCGCCGCAGCAGGACCACATCCAACCGCATACAAGGGCGCACGCGGTGCGGCCCGTCCGCCAGCCACCGCAGCGCCCTTTTATGATACCCATATACATACCGTATGAAGGTATGTATATGGGCGGTCCGCACTCTACCCACCGACATCTGCAGCAGAAGGAGGCAGCAATGACAAAACAGAAATTGGACGGCAAGAGGGAACCGGCGGCGCCCCGCCCGGAGCGCGGCGCGGAGGCCGCCGCCGGCCGCCCGCTTTCCGGCGATGCAACAAGGGAACGGAAGCACAGCCAGGAGGAAGCCTTGAAACACAAAACGAAAGCCCGATCCACCCTGTTCACCCGCAACTTTACGCTGCTGGTGCTGGGGCAGGTCAGCTCGCTGCTGGGCAACTATACGCTGAAATTTGCGCTGTCCATGTATGTGCTGGAGCGCACCGGCTCAGCGTCGGTGTTTGCGGGGCTGCTGGCCGCCGCCATGGCGCCCACCATCCTGCTGTCGCCGGTGGGCGGCGTGCTGGCCGACCGCGCCGACCGCCGCCGCATCATGGTAACGCTGGACGCGCTTTCCGGGCTGGCAGTGCTGGCGGCCGCCGCGGCCATGCAGGCGGCGGACCACATCGCGGTCATTGCGGCGCTGCTGTTCGTGCTGTCCATCCTGGGCGCGTTCGAGTCGCCCACCGTGCAGGCCTGCGTGCCCCAGATGCTTTCCGGCGACGACCTGCTGAAAGGCAACGCGGTGGTCGGCCAGGTGCAGGCGGTGGCCGGGCTGGTCACGCCGTTTTTGGGCAGCGTGTTTTACGCCGCTTTCGGGCTGGGGCCGGTGTTTGCGGCGGCGGTGGTCTGCTTTTTTGTCACTGCCGGGTTCGAGTGCCTGCTGCGCCTGGACCCGCCCGAACGGCAGGTGGACGGCGGCAAAAGCGCCGCCGCCATCCTGCGCGCCGACCTGGCCGAAAGCCTGCGTTTCCTGCGCCGGGACCAGCCCGCCGTCTGCAAGCTGCTGCTGTTGGCCGCACTGGTCAGCATGGTACTGGTCAGCCTGGCGTCGGTGGGCTTTCCCTACCTGGTGCGCACGGTGCTGGGACTTTCGGCACAGCTGTACGGCGCGGCCGAGAGCGCCATGGGCGTGGCGGCCATCGCCGGCAGCGCGGCGGTCGGCCTGCTGGCCGGCAGGCTGCGGCCGGGGCGGATGCACTGGCTGGTGGCTGCGGCCGGGCTGTGCCTGCTGCCGGCAGGGGCGGCGTTCCTGCTGCCGGTCGGCGTTATGGGCCGGTATCTGGTATTGCTGGCGGCCTTCTGCGGGTGCCAGCTGGCTGCGGGGATGTTTTCCATCTGTGCGGTGTCGCTCGTCCAGCAGCGCACGCCCCGGCACCTGACCGGCAAGGTGATGGCCTTTGTCTACACCATCCCGCTGTGCGCCCAGCCGGTGGGTCAGCTGCTGTGTGGCGCGCTGCTGGATGCGTTTGCCGGCAGCGTCTGGCTGGTGCTGCTGCCCGGCGGCCTGCTGATCTGCGCGGCGGGCCTGGCCTCGGCAAAGCTCTTTGCGGGGATGGAGCGGGATCAGCCGCCCAAACCGCAGGGGACTTGAGCGGACGCAACACAAGCCAAAAGCCCTGCCTCCGGCGGGCGTCCTGCGCGGACGCTGCGGAAACAGGGCTTTTTGGTTGTGCTTTTGCATCGGGGCAGGGGCAGGGGGCCCGCGGGGTCACACCCCCTGCAGATGGTTGGACACCCACTTGATCAGCATGTCCAGCGCCACGGCGTTTTTGCCGCCCTCCGGGATGATCAGGTCGGCCTTGCGCTTGCTGGGCTCCACAAACTGCTCGTGCATCGGCTTGACGGTGGTCAGGTACTGGGTCACCACGCTGTCCAGCGTGCGGCCGCGGCTTTTTACGTCCCGGACGATGCGCCGCAGAATGCGCACGTCGGCGTCGGTGTCCACAAACACTTTGATGTCCATCAGGTCGCACAGCTCCTGGCTGGCAAAGATCAGGATGCCCTCCACAATGATGACCGGCGCGGGGTCCACCGTCACCGTCTTGTCGCTGCGGTTGTGGATGGTGTAGTCGTACACCGGCATGCGGATGCTTTGGCCGGCGCGCAGCTGCTTCAGGTGCTGCACCATCAGGTCGGTGTCAAAGCTGTCCGGGTGGTCGTAGTTGAGCTTGCAGCGTTCCTCGTAGGGCAGCTCGTCGTGGCGCTTGTAGTAGCTGTCGTGGTTGATGACGCTGACTTCCTGCTGGCCAAAATGCTCCCGCAGCCGCCGCGTCAGGGTGGTCTTGCCGCTGCCGGTGCCGCCGGCGATGCCGATCACGATGGTGTTCATGTTCCTTCCGCCTCTTCCTTATTCTGTGCGCGGTGTTTTTATGTCCCGCTGCCTGCGGCGCGGGACCGCGCCCTTACACGTCCAATGTCAGCTCCCGCCCGGTGGGGTGGTAGGCCCGGTATTTGACGCCGGTCATGTTGAACAGCCGGCGGCTGGCGACGCTCAGCGGCTCGTCGTGGTACTTGTCCGAGTAATAGATGATCTCTTTGATGCCGCTTTGGATGATGGCCTTGGCGCACTCGTTGCAGGGGAACAGCGTCACATACACCCGCGCGCCCTTGAGGTTGCTGTGGGCCGAGTTGAGGATGGCGTTCAGCTCCGCGTGGCAGACATACATGTATTTGGTCTCCAGCGGGTCGCCCTCCCGCTCCCAGGGCATATCGTCGTCGTTGCAGCCGATGGGCATGCCATTGTAGCCCAGCGACAGGATCTTGTTTTCCGGGCTGACGATGCAGGCCCCCACCTGGCTGTTGCTGTCCTTCGACCGCATGGCCGAGAGCAGCGCGATGCCCATAAAGTATTCGTCCCAGCTGATATAGTCCTTGCGTTTCATGTTACACGACCTTTCCGGCGCTGCCTGGCCGCGCCCCGGCGGGGCTGCGGCAAAACGGACACAGTTTCTTTACGAACATTATACAGTCTGTGCAGGCCCTGCGCAAGACTTTTCGGCGGGCAGGTCGGGCGGATGCAGCGCATTTTGCCGCAGGAATTTCTGCCGCGTCGCCTCGCCGCCGCGCAGGTGGCGTTCGGCCTTGTTTTTCTGCAGGACCTGCTGCACCTCCCGCCACAGGGCGGGGGACTGCCGCCGCAGCCGGGTCTGGTCCTTCCACACGGTGCTTTTGCTCACGCCGAAAACGGCCGCGGTGGCCCGCACCGTCGCGCCGCTGCGCACGATATACCGCCCGATCTCCACCGCGCGTTCGTCTGCGTCGCCCATCCTCATGCACGCCCCTCCCTGCCGGGCGGGCCGCGCCTGCCGCCGGCCCGCCGTGTGCTGCTGCGCCCGCGGCAAGCGCGGGCTTTTGCCACACTGTATGCGGCGCCGGGCAGGGGATAGAACGGGCGCGGGGCAAGGGGGAAAAAACTGTCAAAAACATTTGACAGTTTGCCGGCCTTCTGCTATACTGAAACTGTCAAAAGGGTTTGACATCTGCGGCGCGGCCGCACGCAGGTGGCGGCTCTTGCGGCGGCGCCCGCCGCGGCCGGGTGGGCGCTTTTTTGCAGAAACAAAGTTTCCCCCTTTGATCCCAACGGAGGTGATCGTATGGATATTTCTTCCGAGTCCTGGCTGATCATGATCGTATGCCTGCTGTTTTTCGCCGCCTGCTGGGCGGTCATTGCGTATGTGTTTGTCACGCTGGCCCGCCAGGGGGACGAGCGCCGCAGAATGATCGTCGGACGGGCAGCCGCGGCCTGTTTCCCGGTTTTTCTTCTGTACCTGGTATTTCATGTGGCCGAGGATGTGTACCGGTCCGTCACCGGCGGGGAGGCGGACGGCGTCAATCCGTTTTCCACTTTGCTGGTGTTCTCGATTTTGTACGCCATCGAACTGCTTTACTACAAACGGAAATTTGGTGACTGACCCATGCAGAACTGCATCCGCGAGCTTCGCAGGCAGAAAGGCGTCTCGCAGGAGGCGCTGGCCAAAGCCTGCGGCGTGACCCGCCAGACGGTCAACGCCATCGAGAACAACAAGTACGACCCCACCCTGGCCCTGGCCTTTGCCCTGGCGCGGGAGCTGGGCACCACGGTGGACGCCCTGTTCACGCCCTGCCCGCCCGCCTGAGCGCACAGGGCGGGGGATACGAAAAAACGCCAGCCAATTTTAGCGGAGGCCGAACCATGGACTTTGTAAAGATCAAACCGGAAGATTTTGAAACACTGGCCGAATTGCAGAAAGCGTATAAAGCGGAGATCGGGGAGGCTGAGCCGGCCGACGCCGAACTGGAAAGCTTGAAACAGGCCATCGGGGCCGGCCGGATCCAGTTTTACGGGTGCCTGTGCGGCGGCGCGCTGGTGGCGTGCTGCTCTGTCTGCGAGACCTACTCGACCTTCCATTACGGCAGGTCCGGCGTACTGGAGGATTTTTATATCCGGCCGGCGTACCGCCATAAAGGCATCGCGCGCAAGCTGGTCGCCTTTGCGTATGCGCAAAGCGGCGCAGGCTCCCTGACCGTCGGATGCGCCGACTGCGACCTGCCCATGTACCGGGCGATCGGGTTCAAAACGCCACTGGGGAACCTGCTGGCGTACGGGGAGTGACCCGCCGTACAAAAAGCGTTCCAACGGCAAAAGCCCGCCCGCGGCACTGTGACTGCCGCAGGCGGGCTTTTGCTGTTGTGCGCCCCGGGCGTGGCGGCCCGCGGGCTGTGTAGGCGCCGGACTTTTCTGCCGGGAGCGCACAGGGATGCTGCGGGATCGCTGCCTGCGCAGCATGGCCAAAGCGTCCCTGGGCGTTCTCCGCGTTCGGCGCAAGGCGGGCGGCGCCCGCCGGGGTGCCCCTGCGTTACGGGGCGTTGGGCTCCCGGTTTTCGCGGGGGCCGGACATGAACAGCGAGGGGATCAGCGCGATGGCTGCCAGCCCCACCACGATGAACACCGCGCGGGCCAGCCAGCTCAGGCTTCCGCCCAGCAGCCAGCCCACCGCGTCAAAGCCCCAGATGCCGTAGATGCCCCAGTTCAGCCCGCCGATGATGACGAGCAGCAGCAGGATCTTGCGAAATAAGGACATAAAACATCCTCCCTTCCGCCGTTAGCATTGCCGGAAGGGAGGATGTTTATACATGATCTTGGATCTTGCCGGGACGCCGCCCGGCCCGCGCTCAGTTTTTCAGCGCCTGCATCGGGGCGGGGATGCGCCCGCCGCGGCGGATCATCACCGCGGGGCTGAACTTGCTGATGGGCATGATGGGCGCATGGCCCAGCAGGCCGCCAAAGTCCAGCACGTCGCCGGCCTCGTGGCCGATGGCGGGGATGACGCGCACGGCGGTGGTCTTGCTGTTCACCATGCCGATGGCCGCCTCGTCGGCGATCAGCGCGCTGATGACCTCGGCCGGGGTGTCGCCGGGGATGACCACCATGTCGATGCCCACCGAGCAGACCGCCGTCATGGCTTCCAGCTTCTCCAGCGTCAGGCTGCCGCACTCGGCGGCCTTGATCATGCCGTCGTCCTCCGATACCGGGATGAACGCGCCGGACAGGCCGCCCACATGGTTGGAGGCCATCACGCCGCCCTTTTTGACCGCGTCGTTCAGCAGGGCCAGGCAGGCGGTGGTGCCGCAGCAGCCGCAGCTTTCCAGGCCCATCTCCTCCAAGATGTTTGCCACGCTGTCGCCGATGGCCGGGGTGGGCGCCAGCGACAGGTCGATGATGCCCGCCGGCACGCCCAGATACTCGCTGGCCAGGTTGGCCACCAGCTGGCCCAGCCGCGTGATCTTGAAGGCGGTGCGCTTGACCAGCTCGGCCACCTCGTCCATGGGGGCGTCCTTGGGCAGCTTGGCCAGCGCGGCGCGCACCGCGCCGGGGCCGGAAACGCCCACGTGGATCTCGCAGTCCGGCTCGCCGGGGCCGTGGAACGCGCCGGCCATAAAGGGGTTGTCCTCCGGCGCGTTGCAGAACACAACCAGCTTGGCGTCGCCCATGCACATGTTGTCCTTGGTGCGTTCGGCGGTGTCCCGGATGACCCGGCCCATCATGGCCACGGCGTCCATGTTGATGCCCGACTTGGTGGACCCCACGTTGATGCTGGAACAGACCAGGTCGGTCTCGGCCAGCGCGCGGGGGATACTCTCGATCAGGCGCTTGTCGCCGGCCGAAAAGCCCTTGTGCACCAGCGCACCGTAGCCGCCGATAAAGTTGACGCCCACCGCCTTGGCCGCGGCGTCCAGCGCCTTGGCGTAATCCACCGGGTCGGCGTCAGGCGCTGCGCCCAGCAGCATCGACACCGGCGTCACGCTGATGCGCTTGTTGACGATGGGGATGCCGTATTCCCTGGCGATGGCGTCCACCACCGGCACCAGGTTTTTTGCCTTGGAGGTGATCTTGTGATAGATCTTCTCGCAGGCTTTTTTGCCGTCCGGGTCGATGCAGTCCAGCAGGCTGATGCCCATGGTCACGGTGCGCACGTCGAGATTTTCGCTGGTCAGCATCTCGATGGTCTCCATGATGTCGCCGGTATTCAAAATCCGCATAGTTCCTGCCCCTTTCGTCAGATCTTGTGCATCGCGTCAAACACTTCCTGGCGCGTCAGGGTCACCTGCATCTTCATCTCCTGGCCCAGCTGCTCAAAGCGGGTGCGGACGGCGTCGGGGGCGGCGTTTGTTCTGGACAGGTCCACCAGCATGATCATGCAGAACATCTCCTGCAAAATGCTTTGGGTCACGTCCTCAATGTTGATGTTCAGCTCGGCGCAGACGGCGCTGACCTTGGCCACGACGCCCACGGTGTCCCGGCCGATGACGGTGATAACAGCTTTCATGGAAGTTCCTCCCATCCCATATCGTTACAGACATACCGGTTTTGCAATTTGCGTACTGCCATTATACCAGATTCCGCCCCGTTTGGATACCGCGCGCGCAAAAAATCCCGTTTTTTGTACAGTTGTGCCCGGCAAAGGACCTCGCGCCGCAAAAATGGGTGCAATCTGCCAAAAGCTATGCTATAATAACACCATATACACCCTGCCGCGCCGCACGCCGCCCGGCGAGTCCGGCCGGCGGGGGGGACATTCTGCCGCGCGCCCCAAAGACCTGGGGCGGGAAAGGAGCCGATGATGGAAAAAATGCAGGAACTGCTTCAGATCTTGGAGAAGAACGCCCGGCTTTCGCTGGAGGACATCGCCGCCATGATGGACGTTTCCGCCGCGCAGGCGGCCGCCATGCTGGACGAGGCCAACGAGAAGGGCTACATCCACGGCTACCAGGCCCTGGTGGACTGGGAGAAGGCCGGCGTCAACCAGGTGGAGGCCATGATCGAGCTGCATGTTTCGCCCCGCAAGGACCGCGGCTTTGAGGAGATCGCCGCCGCCATCGCCGCCTTTGAGGAGGTGGACGCCGTCATGCTGATGAGCGGCGGTTACGACCTGCTGGTCAGCATCAAGGGCAAAAGCTTCCAGGAGATCGCGCTGTTTGTGGCAAAGCGGCTGTCGCCCTTGGACGACGTGCTGTCCACCGCCACCAGCTTTGTGCTGCGCACCTACAAGCGCGGCGGCGTGCTGTTCCAGGACGAGGAGATCGACGAAAGAGAGTGTACGGTACTGTGATGGATTATGATTCTTTGCTTGCGCCGGCGGCCAAGGAGATGCGTCCGTCCGGGATCCGCAAGTTTTTCGATCTGGCTGCCGAGATGCCGGAGTGCATCTCGCTGGGTGTGGGCGAGCCGGACTTCAAAACGCCCTGGAGCGTGCGGGACGCGGCCATCCGCACCCTGCAGCAGGGCCGCACCCGCTACACCGCCAACGCGGGCATGAAGGAGCTGCGGGTGGAGATCTGCAACTATCTGGCCCGCCGGTTTGACCTGCATTACCGCCAGGAGGACGAGATCCTGGTCACGGTGGGCGGCAGCGAGGCCATCGACCTTTCCATCCGCGCGCTGGTGCAGCCGGGGGACGAGGTCATCATCCCGGAACCCTGCTTTGTCTGCTACGAGCCGATCACCTCCCTCACCGGCGGCGTGCCGGTGCACATCGCCACCCGGCCGGAGGACCAGTTCCGCCTCAGGCCCGAACAGCTGAAAAACGCCATCACCCCCCGCACCAAGCTGCTGATTTTGCCCTACCCCAACAACCCCACCGGCGGCGTGATGGAGCGGCAGGACCTGGAGGCCATCGCCGAGGTGCTGCGCGGCACCGACGTGATGGTCCTGTCGGACGAGATCTACTCCGAGCTGACCTACGGCAAAGAGCGCCACGTCAGCATCGCGTCGCTGCCCGGCATGGCCGAGCGCACCATTGTGGTCAACGGATTTTCCAAGTCCTACGCCATGACCGGCTGGCGGCTGGGCTACGCGGCGGGGCCTGCGCCCGTCCTGAAGGTGATGACCAAGATCCACCAGAGCTGCATCATGTCCGCCCCCACCACCAGCCAGTACGCGGCCATCGTGGCATTGCAGCAGTGCGACGACCAGATCGTCAAGATGCGGGACGAGTACAACCGCCGCCGCCGCTTCCTGGTCAAGGCGCTCAACGAGATGGGGCTGGACTGCTTTACCCCGCTGGGGGCGTTCTATGTGTTCCCCAGCATCCAGCGCACCGGCCTGACCAGCGCCCAGTTCTGCGAGCAGCTTTTGCAGGAAAAACACGTGGCCATCGTCCCCGGCGACGCCTTCGGCGCTTCCGGCGAGGGCTACGCCCGCATCAGCTACGCCTACAGCGTCGAGTATCTGGAGACCGCCATCAAGCGCATCCGCGCCTTTTTGAAAGAGCACGGCTGGCTGAAACAGGATTGAAAAAGGGGAGATCCCGATGCAAAAACAGAGCGTAACGGTCCTGGCGCCGGCAAAGCTCAACCTTTCGCTGGACGTGCGGGGGCTTTTGCCAAACGGCTACCACGATTTGGACATGGTCATGCAGGCCATCACGCTGCGGGAACAGCTGACGCTGCGCCGCAGCGAGACCCTTACCGTCCGCATGCCCGGCAGCTTTGTGCCGGTCAACGACAAAAACACCGCCGTCAAGGCGGCATTGGCCTTTTTTGATTATACCGGCCTGCTGGCCGGGGTGGACATCACCATCCGCAAGGTCACGCCGGTGCGCGCCGGCATGGCCGGCGGCAGCGCCGACGCCGCCGGCGTGCTGGTGGGCATGAACGAGCTGTACAGCGCGCGCCTGTCCATGAGCGAGCTGTGCGCTTTGGGCGCGGCCATCGGCGCCGACGTGCCCTTTGCGCTGCTGGGCGGCACCTGCCGGGTGCAGGGCGTGGGCGATCTGATGAAAGCCCTGCCGCCCTGCCCGGACTGCTGGTTTGTCATCGTCATGCCGTCGGTGGGGGTGTCCACGCCGGAGGCCTTTGCCCGGTACGACACCATGGGCAGCCCCGTCCACCCCGACTGCCAGGCCCAGGAGGACGCCATCCGCGCCGGCAGCCTGACGGCCCTGTGCGCCGCGGCGGGCAACGCCCTGGAGCATTGCAGCGGCGCGAAGGAGACCCCCGCCATCTGCGCCCTTTTGAACAGCCACGGCGCCCTGACCAGCCAGATGACCGGGTCCGGCGCGGCGGTGTTCGGCGTGTTTGACGACGAGGCCAAAGCCAAAGCCGCCCGCGCCGCACTGCAAAAGCAGTACAAAAAGGTCTATCTGGCCCAGCCGGACAGGGGCGGCGCGCGGGTGATCCACACCCGGCCGGCCCGCCCTCGCCCGGCCGTGCGGTAAAGCTTCCTTGTGCGCGCTCCGCTAAGCCGGGGCGGCGGGCAAAAGCGCCCCAATGCCCCGCGCGCTCCCGCCGGTTTGAAAAAAACGGCGGGGCATTTGGAGGCGCGGCGGGAAACATCTGCATAAACCCTCCCGGCGGGAGCCATACTCCGGGTGTCGGCCGGCGCCTGCCCTGCGGCAGACCGGGCCGCCGGAACATACGGCTTTGCGGCGCTTTTGCGCCGCCCCACCGGGAGGTTTTTTATGGATACGAACAGACTGCAGCCGGCGGGCGCCCGCCGCCCGCTGATCCGCCGCGGCGCCGCCGAACTGGGCGCGGCGCTGGGGCTTGTGTTGACCGTCTTACTTACCGCGGCGCTCTGGTACGGCGAGCAGACCCGCGCCGCCGTCTGCGCCGACACGCTGCGGCTGCACATCCTTGCCAACAGCAACAGCGTGGACGACCAGCTGCTGAAGCTGAAAGTCCGCGACGCCGTGCTGGAGGAGATGCCCGCCATTTTGCAAAACGCCGCCACCAAGCAGGAGGCCGAGACCGCGGTGTCCGGCGCGCTGTGGCGGCTGCAGCAGGTGGCGCAGCGCACCGTCCGCCGCGCCGGCAGCAGCCAGACGGTGCGGGTGCGGCTGGAGCAGGCCGACTTTGCCGCCAGGGACTACGGCAGTTTCCGCCTGCCCGCCGGCGAGTACACCGCCCTGCGCATCGAGCTGGGGGCGGCCGCCGGCCACAACTGGTTCTGCGTGCTCTACCCGGAGCTGTGCGTCGGCGCCAGCCAGGCCCGCTACGACACCCCCGCCGAGAACGCCCTGGTGTTCGGCCGGTTTGAGGTGCGCTCCGCTTTGTGGGACGAGCTGCAGCGCCTGGCCGCCTGGGCGGCAGGGGAGGGGTGAGACCGCCGCACACCCCTTCGCAGGGGCGGATGCTTGCATCGGCCCGCCGCCGGGCCTGTACGGCGGGATCCCGCTTGCCTGCGGCCGCCCGCCTGCGGGCGATTTGCAGGCCGGGCGATCTCGCCCGCCGAAAACCCCGCGCCGCCGCAGCCTTCCCCGGCGGGCGTGAACGCCCGCCCTACATCCGCAGGCAAACGTGCGGCAAGACCGGAAACGGCAGGCCGACGCAAAGCCCGCGCAACGAGTTCCGCTTCAGGCAAAACTGTACCGAGCCACACACCACCCCTGCGTAGGGGCCGATGCTTGCATCCGCCCGCCGCCGGGCCTGTGCGGCGCGACCCCGCTTGCCCGTCGCCGCCCGCCGGCGGGCGATTTGTAGGGCGGGCAATCTTGCCCGCCGGAAACCCTGCGCCGCCGCAGCCTTCCCCGGCGGGCGTGAACGCCCGCCCTACATCCTCCGGCAAACAAACGGCAAGACCGAAAACGGCAGGCCGGCGCAAAGCCCGCGCAACGAGTTCCGCTTCAGGCAAAAACTGTACCGAGCCCCCCTTCGTAGGGGCCGATGATTTTCATCGGCCCGCCGCCGGGCTTTTGCGGGTAAATACCGCTTACCTGCCGCCGCCCGCCTGCGGGCGATTTGTAGGGCGGGCGATCTCGCCCGCCGGAAACCCCGCGCCGCCGCAGCCTCCCCCGGCGGGCGTGAACGCCCGCCCTACATCCGCAGGCAAACGTGCGGCAAGACCGAAAACGGCAGGCCGGCGCAAAGCCCGCGCAACGAGTTCTGCTTCAGGCAAAACTGTACCGAGCCACACACCCCTCTGCGTAGGGGCCGATGATTTTCATCCGCCCGCCGCCGGGCCTGTGCGGCGGGACCCCGCTTGCCCGTCGCCGCCCGCCTGCGGGCAATTTGCAGGGCCGGGCGATCTCGCCCGCCGACCGCCCCGCGCCGCCGCAAGCTCCCCCGGCGGGTGTGAACGCCCGCCCCGCGTTCTGCCCCGCGGCCCTCTCTTTCGCTCCGCGTAAATCAGACCTAGCCTTTCAAAAAATCATGCCGCCCTGCCGGAAAGGAGGTTCCCATGCCCTACGATTTCAAAAAAGAGCAAAAAGAACTCTATCAGCCCAAGACCGCGCCCGCCCTGGTACATGTGCCCAAAATGAACTATCTGGCCGTCCGCGGCAAGGGCGACCCCAACGACCCGGACGGCGAGTACGCCCGCTCCATCCCGCTGCTGTACGGCGTGGCCTACACCCTGAAAATGAGCCCCAAAGCCGGGCACGCCATCGACGGATTTTTCGACTACACCGTCCCGCCGCTGGAGGGCTTCTGGTGGCAGCCGGGTCTGGCCGGGGTGGACTATGCCAACAAGGCCGGGTTCCAGTTTCTGTCGCTGCTGCGCCTGCCGGACTTTGTGACCAGGGCCGACTTTGACTGGGCGGTGGAAAGCGCCACGGCCAAGAAAAAGATGGATCTCTCCCCGGTGGAGTTTTTCCCCTACGACGAGGGCCTCTGCGTGCAGTGTATGCACCTGGGCCCCTACGACGCTGAGCCGCAGACCGCCGCCAAAATGCACGACTTTATGCGGCGGCAGGGCTATGCGCTGGACATCACCGACGCCCGCTACCACCACGAGATCTATCTCTCCGACCCGCGCAAATGCGACCCCGCCCGGTTAAAGACCGTCCTGCGCCACCCCGTCCGCCCGGCGGACGGCTGACCCGGCGGCTGCTCCGGGCTTTCGCGCTTTGCCCGCACCTAAGTTTCATCCCCTGAAAGGACATCCCATGCTCACCCTGATCTTAGGCCCTTCCGGCAGCGGCAAGTCGTCGCTTTTGCGCCGGCAGCTGAAAGAAAACGCCGCCGCCGGCCGCCGCAGCATCCTGATCGTGCCGGAACAGTTCACCTCCTCCACCGAAGGCGCGCTCTACCGCCTGCTGGGGGATACCCTGTCCGGCTATGTGGAAAGTTACTCCTTCACCTCGCTGGCCGAGACGCTGCTGCGCCGGTACGGCGGCGCGGCGGTGCCCACCCTGACCGAGGCCGGCCGCGCCGTGCTGGTGCGCCGCGCGCTGGACTCGCTGCTGGACAAGGTGGTCTATTACAGCCGCCAGCGCCAGAGCGCCGCCTTCTGCGAGAAGGCCGCCCGGACCATCGACGAGCTGAAAAGCGCCGGCGTCACCCCCGACGCCCTGGCCGCCTACGCCAACGCCCCCGGCGCCGACCGGGACAAGCTGTCCGAGCTGGCGCTGATCTACGCCGCCTACCAGGGGCTTTTGGCCAACACCGGCATGGACCCCGGCGACCGGGTGGAACTGGCCGCCAAACAGCTGGACGCGGACTTTTTTGCCGGCCGCGGCGTGTACATTGACGAGTTTGATACCTTCAACGCCTCCAAGCGGGCGATGCTGGCGGCCATGCTGCCGGCGGCCGACGTGACGGTGGCGCTTTGCTGCGACGGCCCGCAGGACCGGGACGGCGGCATGGGGCTGTTTTCCGGCGCAAAGCGGGTGGCGGCCCAGCTGCGCCGCATGGCGGAACAGGCCGGCGTGCCCTGCCGCACCCGGACCCTGACCGACGACCCCCGCCATGGCGAAAGCCCCGCCCTGGCCGAGCTTTCGCTGCTGCTGGCAGACCCCACCTACACCCCGCAGCGCACGGTGGACCCGCAGCGCCCGGCCATCCTGTACCATGCGGCCGACAGCCGCCAGGAGGAAGCCAAGGCCGCGGCCGCCGCGGTGCGCGCCTGCGCCCAAAGGGGCGTGCCCTACCGGCGCATGGCGGTCATCTGCCGGGACGCCGCCTCCTACCTGCCCGCCCTGCGGTACGAGTTCCGCCTGGCGGGCATCCCGCTGTTCTGCGACGAGCCCACCACCCCGGAAAACACCGCCCCCGCCCGCGCCGTCCACGCGGCGCTGGACCTGCTGCGGGGCGGCGTCAATACCGCCGCCATCCTGCGGCTGGTCAAGACCGGCCTGGTCGACCTTCCGCCCGAAGCCCAGTGCGCGCTGGAAAACTACGCCTATACCTGGACGCTCTCGGCCGCGGACTGGCGCGCCGAGTTCACCCGCAGTCCCGGCGGCTACAACGCCCGCGGCGACGCGCAGGAGGCCGGGGAGCTGGCCCTGGCCGAGCAGGCCCGCGCCTTTTTGATGCCCCGCATCCGGCGGTTTGCGGACGGCGCCAAAGGCGCCGACGTCACGGCGCTGACCCGGCGCATCTACGGCTTTCTGGAATCGCTGGGCGCGCCCGACGCCCTGAACGCCCTGGCGGAACAGCTGCGCGCGGCGGGGGAGCTGCCCGCCGCCGACGAGGCTTTGCGGGAGTGGAACGTGGTCATGTCCCTGCTGGACCAGATGGTGCGCCTGGCGGGGGCGGACGGCGCGGTGCTTTCCGCCGCCGAGTACGCCGACCTGTTCACGCTGCTTCTGCGCACCAGCGACATGGGGCACATCCCCCAAAGCATGGACAGCGTCATCTTTACCACCGCCGGCCGCATGCGCCTGCCGGAGACCGACGCCTGCTTTGTGCTGGGCCTGGCGGAGGGCGAGTTCCCCCAGACCCCCGGTGACAGCGGCCTGCTGACCCACGCCGACCGGGACGCCATGATCGCCCAGGGCGCCGACCTGCCCGACTGCTTTGAAAACCGCGTTATCCGCGAGCAGGTCTGCTTTTACAAGGCGCTGACGGCGGCGCGGCGGTTCGTCTGGCTGTCCTGGCCGGGCGGCGCGGCGGGGCTGCCGGTCTCGGCGGCGCTGGCCCCGGCGCTGGAGCTGCTGGCGGTGCCCGCCGCGCAGCTTGCCCCGCGGGACCTGGCCGCCACCCCGGCGGCCGCGTTGGACCTGCTGGGCAGCCTGTGGCAGCAGGACACCCCCCGGCGCGCCGCCGTGCAGGCCGCGCTGGAGGCAGTGGAGGGCACCCCCGCCGCCGCCCCCGGCTTTGCCGCCGTGCAGCGGGCCGCCCGCCGCGACCCCGCCGCCGTGCAGGACCTGCAGGCGCTGGAGGAGCTTTTGGGCCGCAGCATCCGCGTCAGCCCCACCCGGTTCGAGCGGTACGCGGTCTGCCCCTTCGGCTATTTTATGGAGTATGTGCTGCGGGCCAGGCCCCGCCAGAAAGCCGAGCTGGCCCCCAACATCAGCGGCACGCTGACCCACTGGGTGCTGGAACAGGCGCTTGCCCGCCAGGGCAGCGCGTTTTTGGACCTGGACGAAACGGAACTTTCCGATCTGGTGGACGCGCTGGTCAAGGAATATGCAGACCAGAACCTGCCCGGCCGCGGCGTGCGGATGGAATACCTGATCGACCGCATCCGCCGCAACCTGAAAAGCCTGCTGGCCTTTGTGCAGCGGGACCTGCGCCAGTCCGGCTTTGCCCCGGCGGCGCTGGAACTGCGCATCGACGACCGCCCCGACCCCGACGACCCGGACGCCCCCCGCATCCCGCCGGTGGAGCTGACGGACGGCCAAGGGCATACCGTGCGCATCGTGGGCGCGGTGGACCGGCTGGATGTGATGAAGCTGGGCGATACCGCCTACCTGCGGGTGGTGGATTATAAGACCGGCACCAAAAAGTTTGACCTGCGGGAGGTCTGGTACGGCCTGGACTGCCAGATGCTGATGTACCTGTTTACATTGGAGCGAAATGCCGACGCGCTGCGCCCGCTTTTGGGCGACAGGGCGGCGGAGCAGGTGCGGGCCGCCGGCGTGGAATACCTGTGGGCCGACCCCAGCCCCGCCACCCAGCCCCGCCCGGACGCCGACGCCGATACCGCCGCCAAGACCTACCCGATGGAGGGCCTTTTGCTGGACGAGGAGAGCGTCTACCGCGCCATGGACACCGCGGGCAGCGGCGAATTTTCGCCGCTTGCCTACAAAAACGGCAAGGTATACTATGCCAGCGCCAAAAAGTCGCTGGCCGGGGCGGACAAGCTGGCCCGCATCCGGGACCACCTGGACGGCCTGCTGCGGCGTATGGCCGAAAACCTTTACGCCGGCCGCATCGCCGCCGAACCGCTCTGCCCCGGCGGCAGCCGCACCCCCTGCGACTGGTGCGACTACCGGGCGGTCTGCCGCCATGCCGACGGCGTGGCCGAGCGCAGCGCCCCATTGCCGGAGGACCCCTTCGCCGCGCCGCCGGCGGGGGAGACCGGCACAGACAAAACGCCCGGCGCAGGGCAGGACCCTGCGCCCGAAGGAGGTGGGACCCATGGCTGACGCCGCACAAAAGCCGATCCGATTTACCCCCGCCCAGGCGGCGGCCATCTCCGCCCGCGGCGGCAGCCTGCTGGTATCCGCCGCGGCCGGTTCCGGCAAGACCCGCGTGCTGGTGGAGCGGGTGGTGGGCCTGATCACCGACCCCGGCTGCCCGGCGGAGGCCGACAGCCTTCTGATCATGACCTTTACCAACGCCGCCGCCGCCAAGCTGCGGGCCGACATCACCGAGCGCCTTGGCCGCGAAGTCCGCGCCCACCCCGACGACCTGCGCCTGCGCCGCCAGCAGATGCGGCTGCAAAGGGCGTCCATCGGCACGGTGGACGCCTTCTGCCTGCGGTTCGTGCAGCAGCATTTTGCCTCGCTGGACATCCCGCCCGACTTTACCACCGCCGACGACGCCGACCTGTTCCGCATCCGCCAGCAGGTGCTGGAAGAAACGCTGGAGCAGGCCTATCAGGACCCGGATTTCCGCGCCTTTGCCGACCTGTTCGACCGGGGCCGCACCGATGCCACCGCCGGCCAGACGGTGCTGGCGCTCTATGATTTCAGCCGCACCCTGCCTTACCCGCAACGATCGCTGCAGGACTTTGCGGCCATGTGGCAGACCGGCGCGCCGCCGCAGGACACCCTGTGGGGCAAAACGCTGCTGGCCGCGGCGCTGGCCCGCGTGCAGGGCGCCCGCCGGCTGCTGGCCGCCGCCATGGAGCGCGCCGCCCGCGACGATGCCGTCAGCGCCGCCTACGCCGCCGCCCTGATCGACGACGACGCCGGCCTGGAACGGCTGGAGCGCCGCCTGGCTGCCGGCGACTGGGACGCCGCCGTGCAGGAGGCCGCCGGCTTTGGCTGGGCCAGGCTGGGGCGCATCAAGGGCGGCAAGGCGGGCAATCCCGCCGCCTTTGCGGCCAGCGAGCTGCGCACCCGCGCCAAAAAGCGCATCGATCAGCTCAAAACCGACCTGCTGCTGTGCACCGGGGCGGAGTTTGCCGCCGACCGGGCGGCCGCCGCGCTGCTGGCGGCTGCGCTGGTGCGGGCGGTGCAGGACTTTTCCGGGCGCTATTTTGAGGCCAAAGTGGCCGAAAAGCTGCTGGACTACGCCGACTACGAGCATCTGACGCTGGAACTGCTGCAGGATGCCGACGGGCGGCGCACCCCGCTGTGCGCCACCGTGTCGGCGCAGTATTCGGCGGTGCTGGTGGACGAGTACCAGGACACAAACGCCCTGCAGGACGCCATCTACTATGCGCTGGCCAAACCGGACGCCTCCAACCTGTTCTTTGTGGGGGACATCAAGCAGAGCATCTACCGCTTCCGCCAGGCCGAGCCCTCGGTCTTTATCGAAAAGCAGAAAGCCTGGCCCGCCTGGCCGGTGGCGGAAGGCCCTGCCACCATCGCGCTGGACGCCAATTTCCGCAGCGCGCCCAATGTCATTGCCGGCGTCAACTACATTTTCGAGACCATCTTCTCCGCGCAGCTGGGCGGCGTGGACTACGGCCCCGGCCAGCGGCTGGTGGTGGGCAGGGAAGGGGACTACCCCGGCCTGTGCGAGCTGGACGTCATCGACGGCGCCGACGCCGCCGGGGACGCCCGCGCCATCGCGGCCCGCATCGGGGAGCTGTGCGCCGCGGGCTTTGCGGTGCGGGACGGCGGCGCCACCCGCCCCTGCACCCCCGGCGACTGCTGCATCCTGCTGCGCACCCGCGCCGACTTTGCCGTTTACGAGGCCGCTTTGCTCCGGGCGGGCATCCCGGTCTATGCCGACACCGCCGCCGACCTGCTGGACGCGCCCCATGTGCGCCCCTTTGCGGCGCTTTTGGAGGTCATCGACAACCCGGCCCAGGACGTGGCGCTGGCGGCGGTGCTGCTCAGCCCCATGTTCCCCTTCACGCCGGACGACCTGGTCCGCCTGCGCCGGCAGGTGCGGGGCGGCAGCCTGTACGGCGCGGTGCTTTCCGGCGCGGACCCCAAGTTCAAAGCCTTTGCCGATACTTTGGCCGAGTACCGCCGCCTGGCCCGCACCCTGCCGGTGGACGCGCTGATCGAGGAGCTGTTCGCCCGCACCGGCTACCTGGCCGCGGCGGGCGCCATGCCGGACGGCGCCCGCTGCCGGGACGACCTGCGCGCCTTTGCCGCCTGGGCCTCCGGCGCGGGGCGGGCCGGCCTGCCGGCGCTGGTGCGGGCCATGCGCGCCGCGCGGCAAAACGGCGGCCTGACCCAGTCCGCCGCCAGCCAGGCCAGACCGGGCTGCGTCACCATCATGACGGTGCACCGCTCCAAGGGGCTGGAATTTCCCGTCGTGTTCGTGGCGGGCACCTCCCACCGGTTCAATAACGCCGACACCCTAAGCCCGGTCCTGTTCCACCGGGAGCTGGGCGTGGGTATGACGCTGCGCGCCCCCGGCGGCGCCAGCCGCTACAAGACGCTGCCCTACGCGGCGCTTTCCCAGACCATCCGCACCGAGACCCTCAGCGAGGAGATGCGCATTTTATATGTGGCCCTGACCCGCGCGCAGGACGCGCTGTTCATCACCCTGCCATTGAAGGACGCCGCCGGCGCCCTCAAGGCACCGGCCCTGTATGCCAACGCCGGCATGACCGGCCCCGAAGCCCTGCAGGATTTCCAAAGCTGGTCGGGCTGGCTGCTGACCGCCGCGCTGCGCCACCCGGACAGCGGCGCGCTGTGGGCAAAGACCGACTTTCTGCCCAGCCAGGGGGACAGCGCCGCGCCGCTGTCCATCCGGGTGCTGGACGCGCCGGACGCGCTGCCCGAACCCGAAGCCCCGCCGCCCCCCGCGCCGGACGCGGCGCTGCAGGCCGCTCTGCTGGAAAACTTTGCCTGGCACAGCCCGGACGAGGCTTTGCAGGACGTGCCGGTCAAGGTCAGCGTCAGCGACGTGACCCACGCCGCGCGCCAGGCTGCGCTGGAGCGCCCGGCCTTCCTGCAGAAAAGCGGCATGACCGGCGCCGAGCGCGGCACCGCCATCCATGCGTTTTTGCAGGGGGTGCCCTTTGCCGCCGATGCGCCCGACCTGGCCGCCGAGGTGGAGCGGCAGAAGCGACTGCGCCTGCTGGACCCCGCCCTGGCCGACGTGCTGGACCTGGACGCGGTGCGCCCCTTCTTTGAAAGCGCCGTCTACCGCCGCATCCGCCATGCGGCGGAGGTATTGCGGGAGGAACCCTTCATCACCGCGCTGCCCGCCGCCGAGATCAAGCCCGGCGCGCCCGCCGGCGCCGAGGTGCTGGTGCAGGGCATTGCCGACCTGGTGCTGGTGTTTGACGACCACGCCGAGATCCTGGACTACAAGACCGACAAACAGACCGACCCGCAGTATTACGTGGACGCCTACGCCGCCCAGCTGCGGCTGTACCGCCGCGCCTTTGCGCTGCGGCTGAAAGTGCCGGTGACCAGGCTGACCATCTACAGCTTTGCTCTGGCCGGCGAGATCGACGTGCCGCTGGCCTAGCCCGGCGGCGCGGCGGGGCAGGCAGAGCCGCGCAATGCGCGGGGCGCCGCCCCCGCCGCACGAAATACCGGCAGAAATTGCGCCTGCCCCCCTTGACTTTTGCCGGGGCAATGTGCTAGTATGATATCACCTCTTTTGCGGGTTTATTTTTTGTGCCCTTTTTTGGGGCCGACCGCAAGCACGAGGGAGGCTTTAGAAACCGTTAATTGGAGGTGCCGAAATGACTGTCAAAATCACTCTTGCCTGCACGGAATGCAAACAGCGCAACTATAACAAGACCAAGAACAAGAAGAACAACCCGGATCGTCTTGAAGTGAAGAAGTACTGCCGCTTCTGCAAGAAGCACACGGTCCACCGCGAGACGAAGTAAGAAAGGCGGAGCTGTAACATGGCTGACAAGAAAGCTGTAAGCGCCGCTGCAAAGGGCGACCAGGCGGAAAAGAAAGCCGACAAGAAGGACGACAAAAAGTCCGGCAAAAAACCCGGCTTCTTTGCCAAGGTCAAAGACTTCTTTGTGCGCCTGGGCAAGTATTTCAAAGATACCAAAAGCGAGCTGAAAAAGGTCGTCTGGCCCAGCAAAAAGCAGGTTCGCATCAACACCATCACCGTCCTGGTCGTCGTGCTGATCGCTGCGGTGGTGCTGGTCGTCCTGGACCTGGTGTTCGGCGGCGTTATCCATCTGCTGATCGGCGGCTGACAAAACGGGAGGTGTGATCCATGGCGGAACAGGCTTACTGGTATGTCGTGCATACCTATTCCGGTTACGAGAACAAAGTGGCCCAGGACCTGATGACGATGGTGGAGAACCGCCGCCTCCAGGATCTGATCTGTGATGTCAAGGTCCCCACCGAGACCGTCATCGAGGACAAGCTGGATAAAAGCGGCAACAAGATCGGCGAAAAAGAGGTCCAGCACAAGATCTACCCCGGTTATGTCTTTGTCAAAATGGTCATGAACGACAATACCTGGTACATTGTCCGCAACACCCGCGGCTGCACCGGCTTTGTCGGCCCGGCCTCCAAGCCGGAGCCCCTGACCGAGGACGAGGTCGCCAAGCTGGGCGTCGAGATCGTCTCCGGGCCGCGCGTCGACTACGCGGTGGGCGACACGGTCGAGCTGACCGGCGGCCCCATGGCCGGTTCCGTCGGCGTGGTCGAGGAGATCGACACCCAGGCCCGCAAGGTCCGCGTCAAGATCTCGATGTTCGGCCGCGAGACCCCTGCCGAGCTGGACCTCTCGCAGGTCAAGCTGCTGTGACCCCCCGGCCGGGCACAGCATGCCCGGCGCCCGCGCCCCTGGCGGCGCAAACGAATTTCCGGTAAAAACCGCACGCGGTTTTTATAGAGCGCGCGTTCTGCGTGCTCGTGGGAGGCCCGCGCCGCGGGCCGCAACTCACCACAAATTTTGGAGGTGCAAACTACAATGGCACAGAAAATCACTGGCTACATCAAGCTGCAGATCCCCGCCGGCAAGGCAACTCCGGCACCGCCCGTCGGCCCCGCTCTCGGCCAGAAGGGCGTCAACATCATGGCTTTCACCAAGGAGTTCAACGAGCGTACCAAGAACCAGATCGGCTACATCATCCCGGTCGTCATCACCGTCTACGCCGACCGCTCCTTCAGCTTCATCACCAAGACTCCGCCGGCCCCGGTCCTGATCAAGAAGGCCGCCGGCATCGAGACTGCTTCCGGCGTGCCGAACAAGAACAAAGTCGGCTCCATCACCCTGGCCCAGGCCGAGGAGATCGCCAAGCAGAAGATGCCCGACCTGAACGCCGCTTCCCTGGAAGCCGCCGTCAGCATGATCAAGGGCACCTGCCGCAGCATGGGCGTCACCGTTGAGGAGTAAGCCCTGCAACATCATGTGGGAGGAATTGATCCGATAACCACCACACAGGAGGAATGAGTAATGAATCACGGTAAGAAATATGCCGAAAGCGCCAAGCTGATCGACCGTACCAAAGTCTATGACCCGCAGGAGGCGCTGGACCTCTGCTGCAAGACCGCCCATGCCAAGTTTGACGAGACCGTCGAGCTGCACGTCCGCCTGGGCGTTGACAGCCGCCACGCCGACCAGCAGGTCCGCGGCGCCGTCGTCCTGCCCAACGGCACCGGCAAAAATGTCCGCGTCATCGCCATCTGCAAGGGCGACGCCGCCAAGGCCGCCGAGGCGGCCGGCGCTCAGGAGGTCGGCGACGACGACCTGATCGCCAAGATCCAGGGCGGCTACCTGGACTTCGACGTGCTGGTCACCACCCCGGACATGATGGGCCGTGTCGGCCGTCTGGGCAAGATCCTGGGCCCTCGCGGCCTGATGCCCAACCCCAAGGCCGGCACCGTCACCCCCGACGTGGGCCGCGCTGTCACCGAGGCCAAGGCCGGTAAGATCGAGTACCGCCTGGACAAGCAGAACATCATCCATGTGCCCATCGGCAAGGCTTCCTTCGGTGCCGACAAGCTGATGACCAACCTGGACACCGTCCTGGAAGCCATCGCCAAGGCCAAGCCCGCCGCCGCCAAGGGCCAGTACTTCAAGAGCGCCACCGTCGCCACCACCATGGGCCCCGGCGTCCGCGTCAACACCCTGAAGTACGGCGTCTGATTTTTGCCCAAACGGCAAAAATAATGCTTGACAACGCCGCCTTTCTGCGGTAATATAATAAAGCTGTTTTGAAGACAGCAGGTGCTGATCTCAGCATAATTGACTCGCTCAGCCTGCCGAGAAACGTGGCGTTTGACTGCATATGCATTTACAAAGCCTCTTTCCCGGTTTCGGCCTGGGAAAGAGGCTTTTTCAAATTCCGGAAACGAAATGAGGTGAATCCAAATGCCCAGCAAAAAGATTCTGGCTGCCAAGCAGGCGTATGTCCAGGAACTCAACGAGAAGCTGAACAACGCCATGGCCGGCGTCGTCGTTTCCTACAACGGCATCAGCGTCGCTGACGACACCAAGCTCCGCAAGGAACTGCGTGAGGCCGGCGTCGAGTACACCGTCGTCAAGAACACCATGCTGCGTCTGGCCGTCAAGGGCACCAAGTACGAGGCTCTGTCCGAGTATTTCAAGGGCGATACCGCCATTGCAATCTCCCCGGAGGACCCTGCCGCCGCTGCCCGCATCCTGTGCAAGTTCGCCGATGCTGACCGCACCAAGCGGTTCAACGTCAAGGGCGGCTTCTGCGACGGTCAGGTCATGGATGCCGCAGGCGTCCGCAGCCTGTCCACCATGCCCAACCGCGAAGGTCTGCTGTCCATGCTGGCCGGCTCTCTGTCCGGCATCATCGGCGGTCTGGCCGTCAGCCTGCAGGCTGTTATCGACAAGCAGAGCGAAGAGCCCGCTGCGTAACGGCTGCATGACCCCGGCCGCTTAGCGGCCGCAAAACCCCATCATTCGATCTGCAACAGATCAAAATTTTAAACGGAGGTAATTATCATGGCTTCTGAGAAGATCACTGCCATTATCGAGTCTGTCAAGACTATGACTGTTCTTGAGCTGAAAGAGCTCGTTGACACCATCTGCGAGGAGTTCGGCGTTTCCGCTGTGGCCGCTGCTGCTCCCGCCGCTGCCGGCGCTGCCGCTGCTCCCGCTGAGGAGGAGAAGACCGAGTTCGACGTCGTTCTGGTCGACGTGGGCGCTTCCAAGATGCAGGTCATCAAGACCGTCAAGGAGCTGACCGGCGCTTCCCTGATGGAGGCCAAGAAGCTGGTCGAGACCCCCAACGCCAAGCTGAAGGAGAACGCTTCCAAGGCCGACGCCGAGGAGATCCAGAAGAAGCTGGAAGAGGTCGGCGCCAAGGTCGAGCTGAAGTAAGCTTTTCTTACTGGGACCACCACAAAGCCCGCTGCGAGGTTTTTGCCCCGCAGCGGGCTTTTCTGTGTTTGCGTCGCCCGCAAAAATCCCGCCCCGGAACATCCGGGGCGGGAGGCAGCTTTGTGGTTGCGATGCGGGGGATATGCTTTCAGGACTGTGCCTGCATCAGCTTTTTCTTGATGGCGCGGGTGGAGATCTGCGTCGTCTCGCTGGATGCATCCATCCGCCGCACCATGTACTTGATGATGGCGGTACGGGGGACAATGCCGATAAACACGTTGCGGTCATCCACCACCGGGACAAAGTTCTGGTCCACGGCGGTCTCCATCAGGGTGCGCATGTCGGTGGTCACCGGCACGGCCTTGTAGTTGCGGCGGCGGGGAAAGCTGGAGATGGGCACATCCTCGCTGGTGTCCAGGTCCAGGCCGTGGATGTTCTTGATGCCCCACAAAAGGTCCCCCTCGCTGATGATGCCCACGTACTCGCCGTTGCGGCGCAGCACCGGGATGGTGGCGTAACGCTGGTTGGACCACTTTTCCAGCGCCTGACGCAGGGTAAAATCTTCGTACACATATAACACGTCCTGTTTTGGGGTCAGGAAAAACAGCAGGTTCATAGGCGGAAGGTCTCTCCTTTGTATGGTCTTGCCGGGGCCGGGCCGGGCAGCACCCGGCGCCCGCATCGGCTGATGCCGGGCCCCGTCTTGCACGGACCGGGCTTGCCTCCGGTCCTTTCCCTCTAAGTATACGCGCCGGTCAAGGCAACTTTGTGAATGGATTGTAAACTATTCTTTGCCAGAATTGACGAAAAAACCGCCAAGATTTTTGGCCGAAAAAACGCCGGAACCTGCCTTTTGCCACTGTTCAAACGCGGCGGGATGGTGTATAATAAAGAAGATTCTATGGTCGGGGCGGCTGCAGCATGGCCCCGGCGCCAAAACGTAAGGAGGTCCGGCGATGATCACCAAGGTGAACCCCAGCGGGAGCATCTCTTTGACAAATGAATATTTTTCCGGTCTGGTCGCCCAGGCGGCCCGCAACTGCTACGGCATTGCGGCCATGGGCCAGAACACGCCGTCCGGCACGGTGCGCTCGGCGCTGCGCCACGGCAGCCTGCCCCAGCAGGGCGTTACAGTCGAGGAGGAAAACGGCGCGCTGAAGATCTCGCTGCACATTGCAGTGGGCTATGGCCTGAACATCGCCTCCATCACCCAGAGCATCACCCACCGCGTGCGCGATGAAGTCGAGCATGCCACCGGCCTGAAGGTGGCCCGCGTGGATGTGTATGTGGACGATATCGCCGCCGACTGACGCGGCCCTGTCCGTCAATAGTCCAATGATTGAGGTGTAATACATGATTACTGGCAAAATTCTGCGTGACGCAATGATCTCTGGCGCCAACAACATTTCCAACCAGCGCACCCGCGTTGACGAGCTGAATGTTTTCCCTGTGCCCGACGGCGATACCGGCACCAACATGAGCATGACCATCGGCGCGGCCCGCACCGAGCTGGAAAACATGGCCGATACCTGCACCGTAGCCGAGGTCAGCAAGAGCGCCGCCTCCGCCATGCTGCGGGGCGCCCGCGGCAACTCCGGCGTGATCACCAGCCTGCTGTTCCGCGGCTTTTCCAAGGCGCTGAAAGGCAAGACCGAGGCGGACGCCGCCGACATTGCCGCCGCGCTGAAAATGGGCGTGGACGCCGCCTACAAGGCTGTGATGAAGCCCACCGAGGGCACCATCCTGACCGTTACCCGCCTGGCTGCCGAGGCCGCCGAGGCCAGCACCCAGACCGAGGTCCCCGCTTTGTGGGACGAGGTCCTGGCCGCCGGCCAGAAAGCCCTGGAGGACACCCCCAACCTGCTGCCCGTGCTGAAAAAGGCCGGCGTGGTGGACGCGGGCGGCCAGGGCATCATGCTGGTGTTCGAGGGCATGAAGCAGGTGTTCGACGGCGGCGAGATCGTGGGCGGCGTCGAGGTCGCCGCCAAGCCCAAGGTCTCCAGCTCCGCCGCCGGCAAAGGCGTCTTTACCGACGACCTGATGAAGGTGGAGGACATCAAGAACGGCTACTGCACCCAGTTCTTGCTGCACAAGGACCCCGGCGCCAGCGTTGCCCGCCTGCGCGCTTTCCTGGAGTCCAACGGCGACTCGGTGGTGGTCATTGAGGATGACGACGTGGCCAACTGCCACGTGCACACCTCCGACCCCGGCATGATGCTCAGCGAGGCCATCAAGTACGGCTACCTGACCAACTTCAAGATCGAAAACATGCACGAGCAGTTCCTGGCCCGCCAGGCCCAGGGCAAGGGCCTGGAAAAGCAGGCCGCCGCCGAGGAAAATGCCACCGGCAGCGCCGACGAGTTTGTCTATGCCGCCGTTGACCCGGAGCAGGACTACGGCTTTGTGGCCGTGGCTGCCGGCGAGGGCCTGAAGGGCGTGTTCACCGACCTGGGCGTGGCTGCGGTCGTTTCCGGCGGCCAGACCATGAACCCCGCCACCGAGGATATCCTGGCCGCGATCCAGAGCGTGCCCGCCAAAACGGTGTTTGTGCTGCCCAACAACAAAAACATCATCATGGCGGCCGAGCAGGCCCAGAAGCTGGCCGACCGCAAGGTGGTGGTGCTGCCCACCCGCACCGTGCCCCAGGGCATGACCGCCATGCTCAACTTTGACCCCGGCCTTTCCGCCGATGAGAACGCCGTCAACATGATGTCCGCGGCCGAGCATGTGGACACCGGCCTGATCACCTACGCCGCCCGCGACAGCGAGTATGACGGCCGCTCCATCAAAAAGGGCGAGATCATGGCCCTGCAGAACGGCAAGATCGTCTCCACCGGCACGGACATCACCAAGATGACCTACCGCCTGGCCCGCAGCATGAAGAAGAAGGACACCCAGTTCATCACCGTCATCTCCGGCTGCGACGTCAGCGACGAGGACGCCGAAAAGACCACCGACCTGGTCCGCGCCAAGTGCGGCGGCAGCATCGAGGTCAGCCACATCAGCGGCGGCCAGCCGGTCTACTATTATATGATCTCCGTCGAGTAAGCCGGCGGTTCACCGTACAAAAAAGGACGAATTTGGCTCCATGACCGCCTGCGGCGTGCAGCCGGGTTCGTCCTTTTTGCACCGCAGCGCCCGGCGCAGGGGCAGAGGCAGCCTGCAGCCGGCGAACCCGCAATTCCCTGGCGGGGGCCGACAGATCAAAAGTGCCGGGGAGCGATCCGATATACCCAAATTGCAGCGAAAGGAGGTCCCGCCATGCCAAAACTGGATGACAACATCCAATACCTGAAAGGCGTCGGCCCGGCGCTTGCCAAAAAGTTTGCCAAACTGGGCGTCCATACCGTGCGGGATCTGCTGTTCCACTATCCGCGCCGCTATGTGGACTATACCAGGCCCTACGCCGTGGCCGAGGCCCCCTACGACGTGGACTGCTGCGTCAGGGCCGAGGTTTTGCAGAAGGAACCGCCCCGCCGTATCAAGGGCGGCCGGGTGCTGACCAGGGTGCTGGCCGCCGACGATTCCGGCACGCTGACGCTCTCCTGGTTCAACGCCCCCTATGTGGCCGAGCACCTGGAGATCGGGCAAAGCTATTATTTCGAGGGCCGCGTGGGCGGCAGCCTGACCCGTCGGGAAATTCTGCACCCTGCCATCCGCACCCAGGCCGACGTGGCCGCCGCCCCGCTGGTGCCGGTCTATCCCAGCACCGAGGGGCTGCCCAGCGGGCGCATCGCCCGTGCGGCCGCCGCCGCGCTGGACGCCGCCGACGACCTGCCCGACCCGCTGCCGGCTTTTCTGCTGACCAGATACCGCATGCCCTCCCGCGCGGCGGCCATCCGCGCCATCCACGCCCCCAAAAGCGCCGAGGACGCGGCCGCCGCCCGCCGCCGCCTGATTTTTGAGGAACTGTATGTTTTGCAGCTGGGCATCTTCCTGCTGCGGGGGCACGGCCGGCAGCAGACCGGCGCGCCGATGCACCCGGTGGACCTTTCGCCCTTCTGGCGCAGTCTGCCCTATGCGCCCACAAACGCCCAGCGCCGCGCCACCGGGGAGATCTGCCGCGACCTTTGCGGCCGGGTGCCCATGAACCGCCTTTTGCAGGGCGATGTGGGCAGCGGCAAAACGCTGGTGGCGGCGGCGGCCATCTGGCATGCGGCGCAAAACGGCTGGCAGAGCGCCATGCTGGCCCCCACCGAGCTGCTGGCCCGCCAGCACGCCGCCACCCTGGCCGACCGGCTGGAGCCTTTCGGCGTCAACGTCACGCTGCTGGTGGGCGGCATGAAAGCCGCCGAGCGCCGGGTGGCGCTTTCCGCCATCGCGGACGGCCGCGCCGGGCTGGTGGTGGGCACCCATGCGGTGCTGACCGACAAGGTACAGTTCAAAAACCTGGGCCTTGCCATCGTGGACGAGCAGCACCGCTTTGGCGTGCGGCAGCGGGGCATCCTGGCCGGCAAGGCCAAAAGCCCCCACCTGCTGGTCATGAGCGCCACGCCCATCCCCCGCACGCTGGGGCTGCTGCTCTACGGCGACCTGGACATCTCGGTTCTGGACGAGCTGCCCCCCGGCCGCAAGCCCATCCGGACCTGGTTCATCACCGGGCGCAAGCGGCGGGACATGTACGGCTTTCTGGAAAAGCAGATCGCCGCCGGCCACCAGGTCTATATCGTCTGCCCGGCCATCGAGGACAACGAACTGGACGCCGGCATCCAGTCGGTAAAAAGCTACTACGAAAAAACCGCCTGCCCGCTTTTGCCCGGCCGCCGGGTGGGGCTTTTGCACGGCAAGCTCAAGCCCAAAGAGAAGGACGCCGTCATGCAGGCGTTCAAGGCGGGGGAGCTGGACGTGCTGGTGTCCACCACCGTCATCGAGGTGGGGGTGGACGTGCCCAACGCCACCGTCATGGTCATCGAGAACGCCGAGCGGTTCGGCCTGTCGGCTCTGCACCAGCTGCGGGGCCGGGTGGGGCGCGGTGCGGCGGATTCCTGCTGCATCCTGATTTCGGACAACGAGGGCGAGAGCGTGCGCAAACGGCTTTCCTTCCTCTGCCACACCCAGGACGGCTTTGCGGTGGCAAAGTACGACCTGGAGACCCGCGGCCCCGGTGATTTCTTCGGCGAGGCCCAGCACGGCCTGCCCACGCTGCGGGTGGCCAGCCTGGTGGAGGACACCCGCACCCTGACAGTGGCCCAGCAGGAGGCAAAGGACCTGCTGGCCGCCGACCCCGGCCTGGCCGCGCCGGAGCACCGTCTGCTGGCCGACGAGGTCGAGCGCCTGTTTTCCGCTGCCGCCGGCACCATGAACTGACCGCCCGGCCGCCCCGGCTGAATGCGCATTCTGCATCCCTGCCGCGCGGGGCGCCCAAATTCCACATTTCTGCACCTTTTCGTCAAAAGCATTTTTTGGTATACTATACCATATCCCAAAAACCTGTTTTGCGGCGGGACGTTTTTGCCGCCTGCCGCAGCGCGATCGATATAAGGAATCTGCCTGCCTATGAAAAAACGTCTTGCCGCTGTGCTTGCCATGCTGCTGCTGGCAGCTGCACTGGCGCTGCCTGCCGCAGCCATGGAGGGCTACGCCCCCGAAACCGAACCCAGCGCCGAGGGCGCTTATGTGGTCAACCTGGACACCAACATTGTGGTGTACGAAAAAAACAGCGAGACCCCCCTGACCGCCGCCAGCCTGACCAAGCTGATGACCATGCTGCTGATGCTGAAAAACTACCAGGACCAGCTGGATACCATCACCGTCACGGCGCCCGTATATGTCTTTAACATCCTGTACGGGCTGGACGCCTCCAACGCGGATATCCGGGCGGGGGAGACGCTTACGCTGCGCAACCTGCTGTATGCCATGGAGCTGCCCTCCGCCAACGAGGCCGCCTACATGGTGGCGGACTACATGGGCGGCGGCAGTGTCGATGCCTTTGTGGCCATGATGAACGCCGAGGCCGAGGCCATCGGCTGCACCGGCACGGTGTTCACAGACCCCTGCGGCCTGGATGAAGGCAACATGACCACCGCCCGCGATATGTACCTGATCCTGCGGGCGCTGCTGGAATACGACGCCTTTGTGGAGGCGGCGGGAGCATTCACCTACCAAATGCCCGCCAATGTCCACCACGACGCCCCCTATACGATCCGGAGCACCAACAGCATGATCAGCCCCAACTCCGACTATATGCGGGAATACACCCAGGGCGGCAAGACCGGCAACCTCCAGGCAGGCTGGCAGAACTTTGCCAGCTGGCATACCCAGAACGGCGAGACCTACATCAGCGTGCTGCTGCACAGCAGCCAGGAGGTGGCCGACCCGAAAGGCGGCCGCCCCGCCCTTGCCGAGACCTGCACCCTGATGGACTGGGTGTTTGCCACCTTTACCATCGCGCCGGCGCTGGACACCACCGCCCCCATCACCGAGCGGCCGGTCCGCTACTCCACCGACGCCGACACCATCATGCTGTACCCGGCCGACAATATGCAGACCCTGCTGCCGGCCGAGGGCGGCGCAGAGCTGACCCAGCAGACCTTTGACCTGCCGGAGTATCTGACCGCGCCCATCCAGCAGGGGGATGTGGTGGGCACCGTGACGCTGTCCATCAACGGCGAAAACCTGGGCACGGTGGATCTGATCGCCGGCAGTACCGTCACCCGCAACCAGGTGCTGTACACCCTGACCAAAGTGGGGGAGTTTTTCTCCAGCAGCTATTTCAGGGTGGTGGTCATCCTGACCGTCATTGTCATTGCGGTGTACGCCTTTGTGTGGGTGTGCGCCATCCTGCTGGGCGGCAGCAAGGGCGGCAAGGGCCGCCCCGGCAGCCGGCCCCGCCGTCCCGCCCGCCCGGACACGCAGCGGTGACCGCCGCGCCGTCCGTTTTTGACCGTCTGACCGCCGGCGCGCTGCCGGCCCCAAGAAGGGAAGTTGAGCCATATGCTGGATATCGCCCGCAACCTGACCACCATGACCGACTTTTACGAGCTGACCATGTCCGCCGGCTACCTGGACGAGGGCTACCAGGACAAATGGGCCGTCTTTGACATGTTCTTCCGCAAGGTGCCGGACGGCGGCGGCTACGCCATCATGGCGGGCCTGCAGCAGTTCATGGACGCGGTGGACCATCTCCGGTTCACCAAAGAGGATATCGACTACCTGCGCGCCACCGGCTCCTTCAACGAGCAGTTCCTGGATTACCTGGCAAACTTCCGGCTGCACTGCAACATCTGGGCCATCGAGGAGGGCATGCCCATCTTCCCCCACGAGCCCATCGTCACGGTGGAAGGCCCCGCCATCGAATGCCAGCTGCTGGAAACGCTGATGCTGGTCACCTTCAACCACCAGTGCCTCATCGCCACCAAGTCCAACCGCATCGTCCGCGCGGCGGCCGGCCGCCCGGTCATGGAGTTCGGCGCCCGCCGCGCCCAGGGGTACGACGCCGCCTACTTCGGCGCGCGGGCGGCCTACATCGGCGGCTGCGCCTCCACCTCCTGCGTTATGGCCGCGCGGGACTTCGGCATCCCGGCCTCCGGCACCATGGCCCACAGCTGGGTGCAGATGTTCCCCACCGAGTACGATGCCTTCAAAAAATACGCCGAGCTTTACCCCGACGCCTGCGTGCTGCTGGTGGACACCTACAACGTGCTGCGCCACGGCATCCCCGACGCCATCCGCGTCTTTGACGAGGTGCTCAAGCCCATGGGCAAGCGGCCCAAGGGGGTGCGCATCGACTCCGGCGACATCGCCTACCTGTCCAAGAAAGCCCGCAAGATGCTGGACGCCGCCGGCTACCAGGACTGCCCCATCTGCGCCTCCAACAGTTTGGACGAGTATCTGGTCCGTGACCTGATCTTGCAGGGGGCCAGGGTGGACAGCTTTGGCATCGGCGAGAACATGATCACCGCCAAGAGCGACCCGGTGTTCGGCGGCGTGTACAAGCTGGCCGCCGTGCGGGACGACGAGACCGGCGAGTATATCCCCAAAATGAAACTGTCCGAGACTGCCGAGAAGATCACCATCCCCTGCCTGAAAAAGGTCTGGCGCATCTATGACGAGGACGGCAAGGCCATGGCCGACCTGGTCACCCTGGCGGACGAGCCGGTGGAGACCAAAAACGGCATCACGCTGTTTGACCCGGTGGAGACCTGGAAGGAGCGCACCTACGTCAACTGCACCGCCCGCTGCCTGTCCACCCCCATCTATCAGGAGGGAAAGCGGGTCTATGTCTCGCCGGCGCTGGACGACATCCGCAAGTTCTGCAAGGCCCAGGTCAACACCCTGTGGGACGAGGTCAAACGCTTCGAGAACCCCCACCGCTATTACGTGGACCTGAGCCAGAAACTGTGGGACACCCGCAGCGCCCTGCTGAAAGAGCTGTCCAAATGACCGCCGCGGCGCCCCGCCGCAGCTCATCCCCGCGCCGGAAGGCTTTTCCGGCGCGGCTTTTTGCGTCTGCCGGGGCAGGGGGCGGAAAAAACTGCCAGTTCCGTGACAAAATGGTTACTTTGCCGTGCGCCGGCGCACAATATCGGTATCCTGCCGGCGCGGCGCGGCCGCCCGCCGGAAAATACCATGCGGGAGGATACCGGGGATGGTGCAAGATCAAAGGCGGCGGTTTGCGCTGCCGGAACAGTTTTTTCTGTTTGCCATGGGCGGCGCGGCCTACCTGGCGGCGGAACTGGTCTGGCGGGGGGAGACCCACTGGACCATGTTCTTTGCGGGCGGGGCCTGTTTCTGCCTGCTGGTGTGGCTGGAAGCCCGGCCCGGCCTGACGGTGGCGGCGGGGGCCGCCTGGGGCGCGGCGGGCATCACGGTGCTGGAGCTGGCGGTGGGGCAGGCCTGCCTGACGCTGCTGGGCGTGCGGGTGTGGGACTACCGCGCCGAGTGGGCGGACATCGCCGGCTTTGTCTGCCCCAAATACACGGTGCTGTGGTATCTTTTGTGTTTGTGGCTGCTTTCGTGCCTGCGGCTGGCGCGCACCTTGCCGCAGCGGCTGCCCCAGCCTGCCGCCGGGTTTTGAAAGTCCCTGCAATGGGACACGGCAAACCGCCGCCGCAGGGCAAAGTCCCGTTTAACGGCCTTCCTTTTTGCTATACTGGAACCAGCAAAAAGGAAAGGTGGTCCCCCCTATGTCTGTTCAGTTTCGCAATGTCTGCGGCCACATCGAAGTGTACGACGCCAGCGGCTCGTTTTTGTTTTCTGCCGACACCATGGAGGAAGCCTGGCAGGAGCTTTGCGCCTGAAGCGCGCTTTCGGCACATCCCGTCTCCGGCGCGGCGCAAACGGCACAAAATGCCCCGCAGCTCTTGCCTTTTTGGGCAAAAACGGGTATGCTGTACTGTATAAGCAGACGCCGCGCCCTGCGGCGCGCCGCGCCGGCGTCCGGGTCCCGGCAGCCATGCCCGCCGGGCCGGGCGCATCGGGCCTGCCACGGCGGCCCCCGAAACCGGAGAATGGAGTGTAACCCATGAAACTGATCACCTTTACTGTGCCCTGCTACAATTCCGCCGCCTACATGGACCGCTGCATCGAGACGCTGCTGCCCGCCGGCGAGGAAGCCGAGATCATCCTGGTGGACGACGGCTCCACCGACGACACCGGCCGCATTGCCGACGAGTACGCCGCCAAGTACCCGGACATCGTCCGCGTCATCCATCAGGAGAACGGCGGCCATGGCGAGGGCGTCAACCAGGGCGTGCGCAACGCCAGCGGCCTCTATTTCAAGGTCGTGGATTCCGACGACTGGCTGGACGGCAAGGCCCTGGCCGAGGTCATGGACCGCCTGCGGGAGTTTGCTGCCATGGAGCAGCCGGTGGACCTGCTTTTGTGCAACTATGTCTACGAGCATGTTGTCGACAACACCCGCCACGTCATCTCCTACAAGGGCATCCTGCCGGAAGGTCGCCCCTTTGTGTGGGAGGAGTGCGGCAAGTTCCCCCCCAGCCAGAACATCCTGATGCACAGCGTCATCTACCGCACCCAGGTGCTGCGGGACTGCGGCATCCAGCTGCCCAAGCATACTTTCTATGTGGACAACATCTTTGTCTACCAGCCGCTGCCCTACGTCAACACGCTGTACTACCTTGACCGGGACCTCTACCGCTATTACATCGGCCGCGAGGACCAGAGCGTCAACGAAAAGATCATGGTCAAGCGGGTGGACCAGCAGGTGCGCATCACCAAGATCATGATCGACGCGGTGGACCTGTACGCCCTGCCGCCGGAGCAGAAAAAGCTGCGCGCCTATATGTTCAACTACCTGTTCATGATGATGACCATCTCGCTGGTGTTTTTGACCATGGACGGCAGCGCCGAGGCTCTGGAGAAAAAGAAACTGCTGTGGGCCTATCTGCGCCACCGGGATGTGCGCGTTTACAAAAAGTGCCGCCGCTCCATTGCCGGCCTGTGCGACCTGCCCGGCGCCGTCGGCCGCAAGATCTGCCTGGGCGGCTACCGCATCGCCCAAAAGATCTTCAAGTTCAACTGATCTCTTGCCATAAAGCAGGGCAGCGCCCGCAGCGCCGTTTTGACGCTGCGGGCGCTGCTGTCTGCCGGGCGGCGGGGCCTTTTGGGGCCTGCGCCGCCCGGCGGCGAGAAAAAAGGAGGCGATCACTTTTTGCGGCTGCTGCCGCGCTTGCCGTTCTCGTTCCAGGTCAGGTAGTAGCTGCGCACCAGCATGGCCGCTGCTGCCGCCGCCAGCGAGGCCAGCAGCACCCAGCCGCCCGGCTCCTGCACCAGCCAGGGCAGGTTCGGCCACAAAAACAGCAGCGCCAGCGCCAGGACCACCAGGGCGGGCAGCCCGAACCGGACCAGCCACTGGGTCAGCCGCCGGCCTTTGCCGGCCGGGGGCAGCAGGCTGTCCGGGTCGGCGGCGGTACACAGCACCGACGCCACCGGCACGCCCTGCACGCTGGTATAGTTGCGCTGCGCGGTGAAAGCCACGCCGTCGATGGTAAACTCCGGGTACATGCTCTCTTTGGTGATGACGATGTCCAGCCCGTTCTCCCGCCCGTAGGCCAGCAGCGCGTCGGTGAACTCCTGCGGGGTGGTCACCGCGCCGTCGGGGAAAAAGGTGAACCGTGCCTCGTGGTGGGCGTGGGCAAAGGCCTTGTAGTCGTTGACCCAGCCGGTAAAGTAGCCCTGCCCGGCGGTGCGGCCGTCCGCGCCGGCCAGCAGCGCGTCCACGTCCAGAGCGTCGGGGTCGGCGGACTGCAATACGTCGCACAGCGCCATGGCGGCCTGCAGCTGCTCGGCCTGGCGGGCCAGCGACTGCTTTTGCAGCGCCGCCGCGTCGGACAGCGTGCGGCTGCCCTCCAGCACGGCGCGCACGTCGTCCAGCGGCATATCCAGCATCCGCAGCATCCGGATGCGCTTGAGCACGTCCACGTCCGCGGGGGTGTAGGTGCGGTAGTCGTTTTCGGCGTTGCGGGCCGGGTGCAAAAGACCCTGCTTTTCATAAAACCGGATGTTCTGCCGGGATACGCCGCTGAGTTCCTCGGCCTGTTTGATGTTCATACTCATGGGGACGCTCCTTTCTTTTGGCTCTTTCGGGAAAATACGGCAAAGCGGGTGGCTTTCGTGCGGGAAATGTGCTAGGATGAAGGTATCTGGTAAGGGAAGCCTGGCGCGCACCGGGCAAAAGGAGGGACTGAAATGGCATATCCTGACGACGGTACCGTGCAGACCTGGCTGGACGCCCTGCACGGGCTGAATATCCGGCTGAAAAAGATGTTTGGCTGCTACTGCGTCTACTGCGACGGCGTGGCGGTGGGCTGGCTGAGCGGCGAGGTGTTCTCGCTGCGGGAGGTGGGGCTGGATCTCCTGCCCGCCGGCCTTCGGCGTCCCGCGCCGGGCGACAGCATCCAGGAGATCGTCATTCCCCTGGACGAGTACGCCGCACCCTGGCTGCCCAAAGCCGTGCAGGCGACCGCCGACAGGCTGAAGGCGGACCCCAGCCGTCGCCGCCGCTGACGGCTGGCCGTGGGGGCGGGGACCTCTCTTTCTACTCACAATATAAACCTTCGACTCACTGCAAGGTCAAGTGTTTTTGCAAAAAAACTTCGGGCAGGGCCGGATCTTTTCCGCCGGGCCGCCCGGACAGGGGGACAGACCCGTATGAAGATCGTTACGTTTAATATCCGCGGCGATTTCGGCATCGACGGCGCCAACAATTTCGACTGCCGCAAACCGCTGATCCTCCGCCGCCTGGCAGCCGAACAGCCGGATATCATCGGCTTTCAGGAGGTCATGCCCCACGTGCAGCGGTGGCTGCGGCAAAGTTTGCCCGGCTACACGGTGGTGGGCTGCGGCCGCACCGCCGACTACGCCGACGAGGCCATGACCCTGGCGATCCGCAATGACGCCGCCGAGCTGCTGGGGCTGGATGTGTTCTGGCTCTCGCCGGAGCCGTACCGCCCCGGCAGCCGCTACGCCCACCAGAGCGAATGCCCCCGCACCTGCGCGGCGGCCATCGTCAATGCGGCGAAGCTGGGGCGGCCGGTCCGGGTGTACAACACCCACCTGGACCACCTGGACGCCGAGGCCCGCCTGCTGGGCCTGCGCCAGATTTTGCGCCGCATGGAGGCGGATGCCGCTCGGCTGCCCATGCCCGCTGTGCTGATGGGGGACTTTAACGCCACACCCGGCTCGCCGGAGCTGGCGCCGCTGGCGGGGGAGGACCCGCCCCTGGGCCTGCGGGACCTGACGGCGCAGCTGCCCCTGACCTTCCACAACTTTTACCGCGGGCAGGAGCCCTGCTGCAAGATCGACTATCTGTTTGCCACGCCCCAGTGGAAGTCTGCCGGGGTCTGCCGCTGGATGGACGAGGAAAACGGCGTCTATCTTTCCGACCATTACCCCATCTGCGCCCGGCTGACGCTGTAAGGCGGCCGGCCAGGGCAAAACGAGACAGCGATGAGCGAGACACAAAGCGGCACGCGGAACGAACAGACCGCGCGGGACATCAACACGCTGGGGGCGTTCTGCGGCAGGCGGGACCTGCCCGCACTGACCCGCAGCGCCGTCCGGCAGGCCTGCGGCACCGACCGGGTGGATGTGATGGTGCTGTTCGGCGGAAGCATCCTGGCCGGCGGCGACCTGCTGGCCGACGCCATCCGGCAGGGCATCGCCCGGCGGTATGTGATCGTGGGCGGAGCCGGACACACCACCGGGGCGCTGCGCCGCAGGCTGCACGCCGAGCGCCCCGACATTGAGACCGAGGGCCTGCCGGAAGCCGAGCTGTTCCAGCGGTATCTGGCGGCGGTGCATGGCTGCCGGGCCGACCTGCTGGAGACCCGCTCCACCAACTGCGGCAACAACATCACGCTGCTCTTGGCGCTGCTGGAGCGGGAACAGGTGCCGTTTACAAGCATCCTTCTCTGCCAGGACGCGGCGATGCAGCTGCGGATGGACGCCGGTATGCGGCTGCACTGCCCCGGCGGCGTGCGCATCCTCAACTACGCGGCCTACCGGGCCGAGGTGGTGTGGGACAGCGGCGCGCTGGCCTACGCCCGGCCCATCCACGGCATGTGGCCGATGGAACGCTATGTGGAACTGCTGCTGGGCGAGATCCCCCGCCTGACCGACGACGCCGGCGGCTACGGCCCCAGGGGCAAGGGGTTCATCGCCCATGTGGACGTCCCCGCCCCGGTGCAGGCGGCTTACGCCCGGCTGCGGCAGACTTTCGGCATGGCGACGCGGGCGGCCGACCCGCAGTTCGCCACCCGCTGAACCCCGCCGCATACGCAATTTGACCGAAACTGCCCCGCCGTGCCGCCCAGTGGGCAGCGCGGCGGTTTTGTGGTATACTGGTAGCACAGTCTGAAATTACAGGAGGAATCGTTTTATGTATACCGCAGGGGATCCGATGCTGGAAGTGCGCGAGCTGCTCATCAAGGCGTTTGCCACCGCCTGGCGGGCGGGGGACAAGGCCACCGACCGGGACAGCTATATCAGCAGCAGCATCAACGTCATCAACTCCATCCAGATCCAGCCGGAGATGATCTACGCCGAGGAGGGCCAGGGCCTGGTGGACGGCGAGCAGCTGGACCACATCGAGGACCTGGTCCGGGCCGACGGCGCCTGGGTCTACTACGAAGTCCCGGCCGAAAACTTTTTCCTGGTCACCTGGATGCCCGACGCCGCGGCCGCCGCAGCCAAGGCGGCCGACCTGCTGGCGGAAGGGGACTGCGTCGCCTGCGTGGTGGATCTGACGGAAGAATGGCGGCCGGCCGAATGAGCGCCGATCGCCCGCCGCTGCGCCTGCCGGAACCGGTGGCCTGGCTGTTGGCACAGCTGGCCGCCGCGGGGCACGCCGCCTATGTGGTGGGCGGCTGCGTGCGGGACAGCCTGCTGGGCCGCACCCCCGGCGACTGGGACGTCTGCACCAGCGCCCTGCCGGACGAGACCCGCGCGGTGTTTGCCGGGCACAAGCTGATTTTGACCGGCCTAAAACACGGCACGGTGACGGTGGTTTTGCAGGGCAGGCCTTACGAGATCACCACCTTCCGGGTGGAGGGCGGCTACACCGACCACCGCCACCCCGACGCCGTGCGCTTTGTGCCGCGGGTGGAGGACGACCTGGCCCGGCGGGATTTTACCGTCAACGCCATGGCCTGGAGCCCGGACACAGGGCTGGTGGACTGCTTCGGCGGCCGGGCCGACCTGGCCGCCGGCGTCATCCGCTGCGTGGGGCGGCCGGACGCCCGCTTTGCCGAGGACGCCCTGCGCATCCTGCGGGCGGTGCGCTTTGCCGCCCAGCTGGATCTTGCCGTTGACCCGGACACCGCCGCCGCGGCGGAGCGACTGCGGGACACGGTGCAGAATGTGTCGGCTGAGCGCATTTTTGCCGAGCTGGACCGCCTGCTGCAAAGCCCCGCCGCCGGGCGGGTGCTGGCGCAGTACGGCGGGATTTTGGCCGGGGCCATCCCGGAGATCGCGCCCTGCATCGGCTGCGGCCAGCAGGGCCGGTGGCACTGCTTTGACGTGTGGCAGCACACCGCCGCGGCGGTGGGGGCCGTCGGGCAGGAAAACGCCCCCGGCGCGCTGCGCACCCTGCGCTGGACGATGCTTCTGCACGACATGGCCAAGCCGCTGTGCCGCACGGTGGGGCCGGACGGCGCGGCGCATTTCCCGGGGCATAACCAGCGGGGCGCCCGCCTGGCGGACAGCATCCTGCGCCGGCTGAAAGCCCCCAACGCCCTGCGGCAGGAGGTCGCCAGCCTGGTGGCCGTCCACGACGGCCCATTGCCGCCGGACGACCCCGCCGCGCTGCGCCTGCTGGCCCGGCGGGGCGAAGGCTGGCTGGCAAAACTGTGCGCCGTCAAGCGGGCGGACCTGGACGCCCACGCCCAAAACGAGGCCGTCGCCGCCCGCCGCGCCGAGGTGGACGCCTTTGAAGCGCGTATGCACGCGCTGGCCCGCACCGGCTGCTACACCCTTGCCCGCCTGAAGGTGGGCGGCGGCGATGCCCTGGCCGCCGGCATCCGCCCCGGCCCCGCCGTGGGCGATGCGCTGCACGCCCTGCTGGAAGCCGTCATGGACGGCCGCCTGCCCAACGACAGGGAAGTGCTGCTGGCGGCGCTGCGGACGCAGGCGGAAGCCGACTGACCACGCCCCGCCGCACGGCAATGCCGCCCCAAAAACATGAAAAAACCCGCCCCGTGCCGCAAAACTGCGGTACGGGGCGGGTTTTATGCTGTCACAATGCCGTTACACAGCCAGCTTACAGCTGCGGGCCGGCGGGGACGAGAGCCTTGCCGGCGGGGTTGCTCTCGTACTTGACAAAGTTCTTCTGGAAGCGGGAAGCCAGATCCTTGGCCTTGGCATCCCACTCGGCGGCGTCGGCGTAGGTGTCGCGAGGATCGAGGATCTTCGGATCGACGCCGGGCAGCTCGGTGGGAACTTCAAAGTTGAAGTAGGGGATGGTCTTGGTGGGCGCGGTCTTGATGGAGCCGTCCAGGATGGCGTCGATGATGCCGCGGGTATCCTTGATGGAGATGCGCTTGCCGGTGCCGTTCCAGCCGGTGTTGAC
>DWWX01000030.1 GCA_019119495.1 Candidatus Gemmiger stercorigallinarum
TGACACGGGGATTTTCAGTCCCCTGCTCTACCGACTGAGCTACAGAGGCAAATGGCGACCCGAATCAGGCTCGAACTGACGACCTCTAGCGTGACAGGCTAGCGTTCTAACCAACTGAACTACCGGGCCACGGGATGGTGGGAGTTAACGGACTCGAACCGCTGACCCTCTGCTTGTAAGGCAGATGCTCTCCCAGCTGAGCTAAACTCCCAAATGGAGCGGCCGACGAGGCTCGAACTCGCTACCTCCACCTTGGCAAGGTGGCGCTCTACCAGATGAGCTACGGCCGCATTGTGGAGAGTTTAGCTTTGCTCGGCTCTCTCCGGGCGACGTGTGTTATTTTACCGCATTTTGGCCCGCTTGTCAACACTTTCTGCACAATTTTTTTCTGTTTTTTTACCCTGCCGTTTTGCCGCGTCAGGGCGCGGTTTTTGCGCCCTGACCGGTCAGTTTTCTTCCTCTGCGGGCGGATGCAGGCGGGCATGCAGTTCCATGACCGCGATAATGTCCAGCCCCGGCACAAACAGCTGCAGGGTGTGCAGGCGCGCCTCGCCTTTTTCCAGCGCGCCCCGCTCCCTGGCCAGGCGCAGCGCCGCCAGCGCGTACAGCGATGCCGGCAGCAGCGCCGCGTACATTGCCACCAGCACCACCGGCACCACCAGCAGCCCCACCACCGTGACAGCCAGCGCAATACACAGCGCCAGCGACAGCAGATACAGCGGCACATGCCCCAGCTTGACCCGGCGCGCCCAGGTCAGCAGCTCAGTCTCTGCCTGGGGGCGGGCGGAAAGCCACAGCGCATAGGCGCTGTTGGGCACCGTGCCGGCAGCGGCCAGCGCCGCCAGCGGCAGCAGGCTGCCGTCCAGCGTGCCCTGCCAGGCAAACAGCCAGGCTGTGACCGCCAGGCAGGGGTAGGGCAGAATGATCAGGGATACGGGCAGCCATTTCGCGTTCATAGCATCTCTCCTTGCGCTGCCGTTTGGTCTGCGGCGCAGCGCCGCGGGCCCCGGCTCTCTCCCCCGCCGGGCTGCGCCGGGCCGGGGGTACGTATTACATATTAAAGAAGCTGACCTGGCTGGTATCGGGCAGGCTGCCCAGGGCGCCTGCGTCCCGCAGCTTTTCCATGATGGCGCTGGAGACGCCGCTGGCCTGCTGCAGCTCCTCGATGGAGATATACTCCTGCCCGTCGATGGTGGCCTTTTCCAGTGCGATGGCCGCCGTTTCGCCCACGCCTTTCAGCGCGGTGAAGGGCAGGCGCACCTTGCCGTCCTCGACGACGTACTTGCTGGCGCGGCTCTTGCCCAGCTCGATGGGCAAAAACCTGTAGCCGCGCTGCAGCATCTCGTTGACGATCTGCAAACTGACCAGGGTATCCTCGTCCTTGGCGTTTTTCTCCTCGCGCAGGCGCTGGTTGACCTCGCGGATATGGTCCTGCGCCACGCGGACGCCGCCGATGGCGGCCTCGTAGTCGATGTCCTCGCCGCGGACGGTGAAGTAGACCGCATAGAAGACCGGCGGCTGGTAGATCTTGAACCACATCAGCCGGATGGCCGCCATCAGGTAGGCGACGGCGTGGGCCTTGGGGAACATATACTTGATTTTGCGGCAGGATTCGATATACCAGTCGGGCACGTCGTGCTCCCGCATGGCTTCCTCCCAGCCGGGCTGGAAGCCGCCCTTGGCCACCTTGCCTTTTCGCACGGCCTCCATGATGTCAAAGGCCATCTTGGGCTCCAGGCCCTTGCGCAGCAGGTAAAGCATGATGCTGTCGCGGCAGCCGATGACCTCCGAGATGGTGCAGGTCTTATTGCGGATCAGCTCGTCGGCGTTGTTGGTCCAGACGTCGGTGCCGTGGGACAGGCCGGAGATCTGGATCAGGTCGGAAAAGCTTTTGGGCTGGGCTTCCAGCAGCATGCCGCGGACAAAGTTGGTGCCCATTTCCGGGATGCCGAAGGTGCCGGTCTGGCTGCCGATCTGCTCCGGCGTGACGCCCAGCGCCTCCGGCGAGGTCAGCAGGCTGTACACCTTGGCGTCGTTCATCGGCACCGAGTCGATGGGGATGCCGGAATACTCCTCGAAATACTTATAGAAGGTGGGCACATCGTGGCCCAGCTCGTCCAGCTTGAGCAGCGTGTCGTGCAGGTACTTGAATTCAAAGTGGGTGGTCAGCAGGCCGCCCTTGACGTCGTCGGCGGGGTGCTGGATGGGGCAGAAATCGTAGATGTCGAAGGTATCCGGCACGACGACCATGCCGCCGGGGTGCTGGCCGGTGGTGCGCTTGACGCCGGTGCAGCCGATGCACAGGCGGTTCTCCTCGGCGCGGTTGACGGTGCGGCCCCGCTCCTCCAGGTACTTTTTGACGTAGCCGTAGGCGGTCTTGTCCTGCAGGCCGGAGACGGTGCCCGCCTTGAACACGTTCTCCTTGCCGAAGAGTTCCTCGGTATAGCGGTGGACGTGGGACTGATACTCGCCGGAGAAGTTCAGGTCGATGTCCGGCTCCTTGTCGCCGTAAAAGCCCAAAAAGGTCTCGAAGGGGATGTCGTGGCCCTCCATGATCATGGCGGTGCCGCAGACCGGGCAGTTTTTGTCCGGCAGGTCAAAGCCGTCGGCCACGCTGCCGTCGGTGATCCACTCGCTGTGCTTGCATTCGGGACAGAGGTAGTGGGGCGGCATGCTGTTGACCTCGGAAATGCCGGAGAAGTGGGCCACGGCCGAGGACCCCACCGAGCCGCGGCTGCCCACCTGGTAGCCGCCGGCGTTGGAGTAGGCCACCAGCTTGACCGCAATGACGTACAGGACCGCGTAGCCGTGGCCGCAGATAGAGTCCAGCTCCTTTTTCAGCCGCTCGCGCAGCAGCTCCGGCACGGGGTTGCCGTAGTCGCGGGAGGCATGGTGCCAGGTGGCCTCGCGCAGCTGGTCCTCGGCGCCCTCGATGGAGGGCGGATAGGTGCCCTTGGGGATGGCGCGGAGGTTGTTGTCGATGGTGGCGGCGATCTTGTTGGGGTTGGTCACCACGATCTCGTAGGCTTTCTCCTTGGGCAGGTAGCTGAACGCCTCCAGCATATCCGGCGTGGTGCGGTAGAACAGCGGCGCCTGATGGTCGGCGTCCTTAAAGCCGTTGCCGGCCTGCAGGATGGCGCGGTAAGCCGCGTCCTCCGGCTCCTGGAAATGCACGTCGCCGGTGGCAATGACCGGCTTGTGCAGTTCCTCGCCCAGCTGGATGACGGTGCGGTTGAAGGCCATGACCTTCTCGATGGAGTCCACCTGGCCGTTGCGGACCATGAACTCGTTGTTGCCCAGGGGCTGGACTTCCAGGATGTCGTAGTAGTCGGCGATCTTGAGCAGCTCGTCGTGGCTCTTGCCGGCGACGATGGCCCTGTAAAGCTCGCCCGCTTCACAGGCGGAGCTGAGCAGCAGGCCCTCGCGGTACTTGTTCAGCAGGCTGCGGGGCACGCGGGGCTTTTTGAAGAAATACTGGGTATGGGCGGCGCTGACGATGCGGTAGAGGTTTTTCAGCCCGATCTGGTTTTTGACCAGGATGATCAGGTGGTAATACTTTTTCTTCAGCACCTCTTTGTTGCCGCCCAGGCCGGTGTTGATGCCGGCGACGGTGTGGATGTCCTTCTCGGCCAGATCCTCCAGCATCTTTTCAAAAATGCGGGCCAGGGCCATGGCGTCGTCCACGGCGCGGTGGTGGTTGAAGGGCGGGATCTCCAGGTGCTTGTTGATGGTGTCCAGCTTGTAGTTGTGCAGGCCGGGGAACAGCGCCTGAGCCATGGGCACGGTGTCGATGTAGGTGTTGTCAAAGGCGAAGCCCGCCCGCTCGGCGGCGTGGCGGAGGATCAGCATATCAAAGCCGTTGGCGTTGTGGGCCACCAGGATGTTGTCGCCGCAGAACTCCTTGAAGGCGCGGATGGCCTCGTCGGGGGTGGGGGCGTCGGCCACCATGGCGTCGTTGATGCCGGTCAGCTCCACCACCCTGGCGGGGATGGGCATACCGGGGTTGACAAAGGTGGAAAACCGCTTGTCGGTGATCCTGCCGTTTTCCACATAGACGGCGCCGATCTCGGTCATTTGGTCGGTGGCGGTGTTCAGGCCGGTGGTCTCGGTGTCAAAGATGACAAAGCTGCCGGTCAGGGGCTGTTCCCTGCCGCCGTAGACGGCGGGGATCATGTCGTCCACAAAGTAGGCCTCGCAGCCGTAGATCAGCTTGAAGCTAGGGTCCTTTTTGTGGATGTCGTCGGTGGCCAGCATGGCCTCCGGGTAGCCCTGGCAGACGCCGTGGTCGGTGATGGCGACGGCCCGGTGGCCCATGCTGTGGGCCAGGCGGACGATCTTGCCGGGGTCGCAAAAACCGTCCATGGCGCTGGACTTGGTATGCAGGTGCAGCTCCACCCGGCGCTGGCCTTCGGGCGCGGTATCCTCCCGCGCCTTGCGCTCCACCTGCAGGATGTCGTAGGGGTACAGCACGTAGTCGCGCTCGTACTTGTCGTAGCTGTAGTCGCCGCGGACGATGAAGGTGGTGCCCGGCTTGATGGACTCCCACTTGCTCATGTCGGCGCCGTCGTCGCCGATCATCTTGACGTTGACCGAGCCGGTATAGTCGGTGATGGAGGTGAAATAGATCTTGCGGCGGCTGCCCTTGATCTCGGTGGCGAACACGTCACCCCAGACGGTGATCTTGCCGCCGTCGCCCAGGTCGTTGAGGGGGCGCAGGTCGGCAGGCTTGAAGTATTTGCCGTGGAACACCTTGACCGGCTTGTCCGCCAGGTCCAGGCCCTGCACCTGGATGGGCGGCAGGTCCTTCTTGGCCTCGAACTGGACGGCCGGGGCCTTGCTTTGGACGTAGCGTTCAAACTCCTCCGGCGCCATGGTCTTGCCGGTGGCGGCCATGCGCACGATGGGCAGGGTGCCGGTGCGCTCCTGGATGCGCTCGGCCAGGCGGCGGGGGAAATCGATGCTTTCCAGAATGTTCATGCCGGCGGCCACGTGGACAATGATCTCGCCGTTTTCGATGGCGATGGGGGACTTGTCCAGAAAGCCGTTGACGGGCAGGCCCTCGGCTTTCAGCTCCTCGATGAGCTGGCGGGCGGCGTCGGGGGTGATGGCACCGTAGTTGAAGTAGTTTTTCAAAGTCAGCTCGTAGCCCTCGAACACCGGCTCCAGCGACGCGGCAAGACGCCCGCACAGCGCGCCGTCCAACGGCTCGGCGCTGCGCAGGCAGATGACGACCCTGCGGGCGGTGCGGTAAAGCTCAACACGCTCCACCAGCACCTGCCCGAAGCAGGCATTGAATTGTGCGTCGGCCGTAAACTGCGGCCAGACCTGGGTGACAAAGGGTTTCAAGGCGGCTCCTTTTTGGTTTGACTTTCAAAAATATAAAGAAATGGAACGGCGGGCATGGCAGGCAAGCTCTCCCCTGCCTGGCCGGGTCACTTCCGCCTGCCGCGGCCGGGATGGCTGCGGGTATCCGGCTTTCGGAAACTGCCCTTCACAAGGCCGTAAACCAGCAGGGCCAGGCAGACCGCGCCAAACACCGCGAACACAATGCCGCCGGCAGGGTTTGCGGTATCAAAAAAGACATAGCTGCAAAAGCCGAACAGCAAAGCGCCAAGCACCAGCAGCGCAGCCTGCAAGGGCGGGTAGAGGGCAGCGACGGCCTCGCACACTGCGCCCAGCAGTTCAAGAACGTATTCCAGCACAAGGTCCATGGCGCATCTCTCCCCCGCTTACAGCTTGTGGATCTCCTCCAGCAGCTGGCCGACGATATCGCCCTTGAGCATACGGATCTTTTCGCCGCGGATGAACAGCAGCGCTTCGTCCCTGCCGCCGGCAATGCCGATGTCGGCGTCGCTGGCCTCGCCGGGGCCGTTGACGATGCAGCCCATGATAGCGATCTTGAGCGGCTTTTGGAAGTGCTCGGCCTGCAGGCGGCGCTCGACCTCGTTGGCGATCTCGGTCATGGGGTACTGGGTGCGGCCGCAGGTGGGGCAGCTGACGATCTCCGGGCCGGCCACCGCGTAGCCTGCCGCCCGCAGAATGTCGAACCCGGCGCGGACCTCGGCTTCCGGCTCGTCGGTGAGGGAAACGCGCAGCGTGTCGCCGATGCCCTCCAACAGCAGCCCGCCGATGCCCATGCCGGACTTGATCAGGCCCATGCGGGCGGTGCCGGCTTCGGTGACGCCCACGTGCAGCGGGTAATCGCACTGCTCGCTGAGCAGGCGGTAGGCGGCCATCATGCGGGGCACGTTGGAGGATTTGATGGAAACCACAATGTTGGTGAAATCGTGCTTTTCCAGCAGGCGGATGTGGTAGAGGGCGCTTTCCACCATGGCCTGCGGCACCGGGGCGCCGTACTTGGCCAGGATGTGCTTTTCCAGGCTGCCGCCGTTGACGCCGATACGGATGGGCACATTTTTTGCGTTGCAGGCGTCGGCCACCGCCTTGACGTTCTCGTCGGCGCCGATGTTGCCGGGGTTGATGCGGATCTTGTCGGCGCCGGCGTCCAGCGCGGCCAGGGCCGCCTTGTAGTTGAAGTGGATGTCCGCCACCACAGGGATGTCCACCGCCTCCTTGATGGCGGCCACCACCGCGGCGTCCTCCGGGGCGGGCACCGTGACGCGGACGATCTGGCAGCCGGCCTCGGCCACCCGTTTGGCCTGGGCCACATTGCCGGCAATGTCCTTGACCGGCACGTTGAGCATTGTCTGCACGGCAATGGGGTGATTGCCGCCGATGGCGATGTTTCCGATTTTGACGACCCGTTTCAGTTTGCGCTTGGGCATAGGGGTCCTCCTTTCTTGCAGTATGGCGGAAGATCCATGACGCCGCCTCCCGGCCGAAAGATCCCTGCGCCGGCAGGCGGGACGGCGTCACAAAAAGCGGTTGACGTCCTGGAAGGTGACAAACACCATCAACAACAGCAGCAGGATCATGCCGGCGGCGTTGATGGCCCCCTGGACTTTTTCCGGCACGGCATGGCCGGAAACGCCCTCGATGGCGATGAAGATCAGCTTGCAGCCGTCCAGGCCGGGGATGGGCAGCAGGTTGAAGATGCCCAGGTTGACGGTGATCAGCGCCGCCAGGCTGAGCACGTCCGCCAGCCCGTAGCTGACCGCCGTGCCGATGGCGCTGACGATGCCCACCGGGCCGGACAGCTCGGTGACGCCCACCCGGCCGGTGGCCAGATCGACAAAGCTGCGCAGGATGACCCGCGCATAGTACATAAAGTTGTTGAAAGCCGCCCGCACCACGGTTTTGGGCGTTTTGGCGATGCCGTAGACAGTGAAATCCAGCACCATGGTGGTGTTGCCGTTTTCGTCGGTGCGGGTGGCAAACTGGACGCCGGGCACCTGGGTGATCTCGCCGCTGCGCATAACGGTGAAATCGGCGGTGTAGTTCTCGGTGCGCTGCAGCTCGTAGACGATGTCGTTGGCGGTAAAGCAGTAATGGCCGTTGACCGCCACGATCTCATCCCCGGCCTGCAGGCCGGTCTGCTGGCTGAGCGCGCCGTCCGAAAAGCCGTAGATGATCTTGCTGGTGATGGCATCCTGCATACACACCAGGATGACCAGCAGCACAAAGCCCAGCACAAAGTTCATCAGCGCGCCGCTGGCAATGATAAAAAATCGCTGCCCCGCCGTGGCTTCCGGGTAGGTCTTGCCGTCGATGGCGTCGGGCAGGACCGGCGCGCCCCTGGGCTTTTTGATCGGGGGCTGGCTTTCGGCGTCCGGGCGGACCCGGATGCGGCCGGACTCGTCCTCCTCCAGATCGTTGGGGTCGATGTAGCCGGCCATCATGTTGTAGCCGCCCAGCGGCAGCAGGCGGATGCTGTACAGCGTGCCGTCCTTGCCGGTGTGTTTCCAGACGGCCGGGCCGAAGCCGATGGCAAATTCCTCCACCCGGACGCCGCAGCGCCGGGCGGCGCGGAAATGCCCCCACTCGTGTACCAGCACGACGATGCCGAACACAAGGATGGCGGCCACAATGGTGAGCAAAGCTGTCATATTCACCTCGCAAAAAAGCAAGCGCGCGGCCGGCGTGTGCGGGCCGCGCGGGCAGGGTCACAGATGAGAAAGAACGTAAGCGCGCGCCATTTTGTCGCACTCGTAGACGTCGTCCAGCGTGTAGTCGCCGCCGAAACCGTCGCTGTCCACAACGCCCTCCACCAGGCGGCCGATGTCCAGAAAGCCGATCTTGTCCTGCAAAAACAGCCGCACGGCCTCCTCGTTGGCGCCGTTGGCGGCGCAGGGGGCCAGCCCGCCTTTGCGGATGGCCTTTTTGCAGGCGGCCAGGCAGCGGAAGGTCTCCTCGTCCGCGGTGCCGAAGGTCAGTTTGGTCAGGGCGGCAAAATCCAGCTCCGGCGCGGGGCCGGGCAGGCGGTCGGGCCAGGTCAGCGCGTACTGGATGGGGATGCGCATATCCGGCACCCCCAGCTGGGCGATGACCGAGTGGTCGGCAAACTGCACCGCCGAGTGGATGACGCTCTCCCGCTGGACGACGATCTGGATCTTATCCTCCGGCAGGCCGAACAGCCACACCGCCTCGATCAGTTCCAGCCCCTTGTTCATCAGGGTGGCCGAGTCGATGGTGATTTTTGCGCCCATGTTCCAGTTGGGGTGCTTGAGGGCGTCGGCCTTCGTCTTGCCTTTCAGCTCGGCTGCGGTCATGCCGTAGAAGGGGCCGCCCGACGCGGTGAGCAAGATCTTCTCCAGCCGTTTGGCCGAGGCCGCGTCCTGCAGGCACTGAAAGATGGCCGAATGCTCGCTGTCCACCGGCAGCAGGTGCACGCCGCAGCGGCGCACCGCGTCGGTGACCAGGTGGCCGCCGGTGACCAGGCTTTCCTTGTTGGCAAGGGCCAGGTCATGGCCGCTCTCGACGGCGGCCAGCGACGCCGCCAGTCCCGCAATGCCCACCACGGCGTTGAGCACCACGTCGGGGCCGTCCATGGCGGCCAGGGCGCGCAGGCCCTCGGGGCCTTTCAGCAGTTTGGGGGCGTCGGGCTGGCCGGCCAGCATGGCCTCCAGCTTATCGTATGCGTCCGGGTCCGCCACGGCAGCGTACCGGGGGTGAAACTCGGCGATCTGCCGGGCCAGCAGCTCCACCTGGCGGTTGGCCGCCAGGCCAAACACCCGGTAGCCCTGGGCGCGGGCAACGTCCAGGCTTTGGGTGCCGATGGACCCGGTGGAGCCCAGCAGCGTGATGGTCTTAGCCTGTGCCTGGGGCATGGCTGTCATTCCCTTCCCTGTTGGTCTTGCGCATCAGCGCAGAAAATAGAAGAAATACCGCACGATAAAGGCGACGAAGGGCGCCACGAACATGACGCTGTCGAACCGGTCCAGGATGCCGCCGTGGCCGGGGAAGATGGTGCCGTAGTCCTTCAGGCCCACCTGCCGCTTAATAGCCGAGGCGAACAGGTCGCCCAGAATGCCCAGGATCGACGCGAACACGCCCAGCATCGCGATCAGCAGATAATGCTTGACGTTGACCTCGACGGTCAGCGAAACGAACCGCCCCGACACCGCCTGATAGATGGCGGTGGCCGCCACGCCCAGCACCACGCTGCCCAGCACGCCGCCCACGGCGCCCTCCACCGTCTTGTTGGGGCTGACAACGGGCGCCAGCTTGTGTTTGCCGAAGAAACGGCCCACAAAGTAGGCGGTACTGTCCCCGCCCCAGGCGAAGCAGAGGGTCAGCAGAATAAAGTAGACGGCGTCGTACTGGTAGGTCTCCACCGGCAGGCAGCGTTTGAGGTAGACCAGCGAGTAGAAGCACAGCACGATGACCGCGCTGAAAAACAAATAGCCGCTGAGCTTGCCGAAATCCAGCGTGCGGCTGTTGGCGATCAGGCAGCAGCACAGGATCAGCATCAGGATAAAGGTGGCCGGCAGCACCATTGCCCGGAAGGGCAGGCCGTTGGACAGCATGACCAGCAGCGTGTACGGGATGGCCAGCACATACAGATACCACTGTTTTTTGCCAAAGCCCATGGCGGCAAACGCCTCGTGCACGCCGATCAGGCAGACCGCGGCCACCACCAGGTCAAACAGCGGGGTGTTGAAAAACAGCAGCACGACCGCCAGCACCACCAGGCCGATGGCTGCGGTCAGAATACGGGTCTTCATAGGGCAGGATTCCTTTCACGGGCGGAGCCACTGCCGCCTGCCCCACAGGCCGCCGCAGCCGCCGCGCGTCAAACGCGCAGGGCGGCAGACGGCGGGCCAAACAGACGCCGTTCGCCCTGATGGGAGCGCGCAGAAAAAGCCCCCCTGCCCCGGCCGCTGCCGGCGGCAAAGCCATCCGCTGCTTGCTCCCCGTTTACCAGATACCTATGCGCCGTCCGGCGCATACTTGCCGCCCGATGCGGCGGAAAACAGCAGCCAGCGCGGCGCAAAGGCCGCGGAGGCTGCCGGCAGAGACGGAGAGGGTCACACCTCCATGATCTCCTTGTTTTTCTCCTCGCAGATGGCGTCGATCTTCTTGACGAACTTGTCGGTGAGTTTCTGGGTCTCCTCCTCCAGGTTCTTCTGGTCGTCCTCAGTCAGCTCGCCGGCCTTCTTCATGGCCTTGAACTTGTCCATGGCGTCGCGGCGGACGTTGCGCACCGCCACCTTGCTCTCCTCGCCCAGCTTCTGGACATCCTTGGCCAGCTGCTTGCGGCGCTCCTCGGTGGGCGCGGGGAACACCAGGCGGATGGTGTGGCCGTCGTCGATGGGGTTGATGCCGATGTCGCTCTGCTGGATGGCCTTGCTGATGGCCTTGACCAGCTTGCCGTCCCAGGGGGTGATGGTCAGGATGCGGGCCTCGGCCACAGCCACGGCCGCCACCTGGTTGACCGGGGTGGGCGCGCCGTAGTAGTCAACGACCAGCTTGTCCAGCACGGCCGGGTTGGCGCGGCCGGCGCGGATGGCGCCCAGCTCGCGGGTCAGGTGGGAAACGCAGTTGTTCATCTTTTCTTCGTAGATCTTGGTGGTGCTGCTCATGGCGGTTGCTCCTTTTGGTTCTTGATTTGTATATCGGGGCGGCGCGGCCGCCCGCAGGTTCATGGTTTTGCGCAGCGCGTCTGCCGGCGGGATCGCGGCCGCCGCGCGGGGGTCACTCCTGCACCAGGGTGCCCACCTGCTCGCCGCTGACGGCGCGGGCGATGTTTTCCGGGTCGGCCAGGTCGAACACCAGGATGGGCAGGCCGTTGTCCCGGCAAAGGGTGGCGGCGGTGGAGTCCATCACGGCCAGCCGCTCGTCCAGCACGCGGGTGAAGGTCAGGGTGTCGTAGCGCACCGCGTCGGGATAACGGTGGGGGTCCTTGTCGTAAACGCCGTCCACCATGGTGGCTTTGAGCATGATGTCGGCGCTGATCTCCAGCGCGCGCAGGGCGCTGGCGGTATCGGTGGAGAAGATGGGGTTGCCGGTGCCGCCGCCGAACACCACCACCTGGCCGGCCTCCAGCGCGGCGATGGCCTTGTCGCTGGTAAAGGGCTCGGCCACCTGGGGCATGACGGCGCTGGTCATAACGACCGCCGGCACGCCGGCCTGGCGCAGAGCGTCCTTCAGGGCCAGGGCGTTCATCACGGTGGCCAGCATGCCGATCTTGTCGGCGTCCATGCGGTCCATTTTGCCGCTGGAACGGCCGCGCCAGAAGTTGCCGCCGCCCACCACGATGCCGATCTGGGCGCCGGCCCGGTACGCCTGGGCAATGCCGCCGCAGATGCCGGCGATGACGCCCTCGTCAAAGCCGGAGCCTTTGGCGCCGGCCAGGGCCTCGCCGCTGACCTTGAGCAGGACACGTTTGTATTTTACTGCCATGTTCCGATTCCTCCGCCTGTAAAATTTCAGAGCTTGTGCAAAGAGAACTATATCAGAGTTATTTTACAATAGTTTGAACGCAAAGTAAAGAAAGGGAGATAAAATTTTGCGGGCGTCGGGTTTCCTGCATTTTATCCCCCAAAAAGCGGCGGATCCCGCCGGGCGCCGGCCCCGGCGGCCGGGCCGGAACTTATGGTATTTTTGCCGGCGGGGTGCTATAATAGCATACGCAGGCCGCCCAAAACGGCCGGGAAAGGAGTCTGCGCCCCATGCACGAGCTGGCCATCACCCAAAGCATCCTAAAGATCGCGCTGGACGCCGCCGGGCAGCACGCCCGCCGCATCCGGGCCATCCGGCTGACGCTGGGCCCTTTTTCCGGCGTGGTGCCCGACTGCGTGCAGATGTACCTGGACGTGCTGGCAAAGGGCACCATCGCCGAGGGGGCGAAGATCGAAGCCCGCACCCTGCCGCTGCGGGTGCAGTGCCGCGCCTGCGGCCAGGTCAGCGAGATCGACCGGCGGCACATCGCCTGCCCGGCGTGCGGCAGTGTGGACCTGCACCGGCTTTCGGGCCGGGAATTTCTGGTGGAAAGCCTGGAGGTGGATGTATAAATGGAGATCAAAGTGCTGCACCAGGTCATGGAATGGAACGACGACGTGAGCGCCCAGGTGCGCGAAACGCTGCAAGACCGCAAAGTCTGTTTGATCAATGTGATGGGCAGCCCCGGCGCGGGCAAGACCAGCCTGATCACCGCGCTGATCGGTCGGCTGCGGCAGCAGTTTGCCATCGGCGTGATCGAGGGCGACATCACCGGCCAGATCGACGCCGAGAAGATCGCGGCGCTGAACATCCCGGCGGTGCAGCTGAACACCGACGGCGCCTGCCACATCGAGGCCATGAGCATCCAGCATATCCTGCCCCAGTTTGACCTGGACGCTTTGGACGTGCTGTTTGTGGAGAACATCGGCAATTTGGTCTGCCCGGCCGAGTTTGACATCGGCGAGAATTTCCGCCTGACGGTGCTGAGCATCCCGGAAGGCGACGACAAGGTGGCCAAGTACCCGCTGATGTTCACCGATACCGACTGCCTGGCGCTGACCAAGTGCGATATGCTGCCCTACTTTGACTTTGATTTGGACCGGGTGGCCGCGGACTACCGGGGCGTCAACCCCGGCGGGCCGCTGTTCCGGCTGTCGGCGCGCACGGGCGAGGGGCTGGACGAGCTGGCCGGCCACCTGGCCGGACGCATCCGCGCCGCGCTGGCATGAGCCAGACGCAGCCCGCCCGCCGCCATGTGCGGGCAGAGATCACCGGCATTGTGCAGGGGGTGGGGTTCCGGCCCTTTCTGCACCGGCTGGCGGCGCGGGAGGGGCTGACCGGCTGGGCCCGCAACACCCCCGCCGGGGTGGAGCTGGCGCTGGAAGGCCCCGCCGACGCCGTGGACCGCTTTTTGCAGGCGCTGCGCACCGAGCCGCCGCCGCTGGCGGTGGTGGAGGAGATCGCGGTGCAGCCGCTGGCAGGCCGCGGCGGGTACGACGGCTTTGCCATTTTGCCCAGCACCGCCGGGGCCGCCGCCACGCTGGCCGCCCCCGACCTGGCCCCCTGCCCCGCCTGCCGGGCGGAGCTGGCCGACCCGGCCGACCGCCGGTATCGCTACCCGTTTATCAACTGCACCGACTGCGGACCGCGGTTTTCGATCTTGCGGGCGCTGCCCTACGACCGGGCCAACACCACCATGGCCGGCTTTGCCATGTGCCCCGCCTGCGCCGCCGAGTATGGCGACATCCGCAGCCGCCGCTACCACGCCCAGCCGGACTGCTGCCCGGCGTGCGGGCCGCGGGCGTTTTATCTGGATGACAAAGGCCGGGAGCTGCCCGGCGACGCCGTCGCGCTGGCCCAGCAGGCGCTGGCCGCCGGGGGCATTGTGGCGGTGAAGGGCACAGGCGGCATCCACCTGGCCTGCAGCGCGCTGGACGAGGCCGCGGTGCGCCGCCTGCGCCGCCGCAAGCACCGGGAGGAAAAGCCGCTGGCCGTTTTGTGCCGCGACCTGGACGCCGCGCGGCAGTTCTGCCGCATTTCCGGCGAGGAAGCCGCGCTGCTGCAAAGCCCCCGCCGGCCCATCGTGCTTTTGGAAAAGCGGCGCGCCGCCGGGGCGGGCAGCTTCCCGTATTTGAGCGAGAACCGACGCATCGGCATCCTGCTGCCCTACACGCCGCTGCATATCCTGCTGGCGGACGGCAGCTTCGGCGGGCCGGCGGCCCTGGTGCTGACCAGCGCCAACCGCCCCGGCTGCCCGGTGATGATAGAAAACGGCGAGGCCCTGGCCGGGCTGCGGGGCGTGGCGGACGGCTTTCTTTTGCACGACCGGCCCATTGCCAACCGGTGCGACGATTCCCTGGCGGCGGTGTGGCAGGGGCGGGAATATTTCTTCCGCCGCAGCCGGGGCTACGCCCCCCAGCCACTGACCCTGCCCGACGCCTCCGCCGACGGCGTGCTGGCCTTTGGCGCCGAGCAGAAGGCCGGTTTTGCGGCCGGCAAAGGCCGCCACGCCTTTTTGAGCCAGCACATCGGCGATTTGAAAAACGCCGAGACGCTGGATCACTACCGCGCCGCGCTGGACGCCCAGCTGCGGCTGTTCGGCATCGCGCCGCGGGCGCTGGTGTGCGACCTGCACCCGGACTATTTTTCCACCCGCGAGGCCGGGGCCATGGCCGCCGGCAGGGGGCTGCCGCTTTTGCAGGTGCAGCACCACTGGGCGCACATGGCGTCCTGCCTGGCGGACAACCGGCTGGCCGGCCCCGCTTTCGGCATCGTGTGGGACGGCACCGGCCTGGGGGATGACGGCGGCATCTGGGGCGGCGAGTTTTTGCGCGGCGGGTACAGCGCCTTTGTGCGGGTGGGGTCCATCCGGCCCATCCCGCTGCCGGGCGGCGACGCGGCGGTGCGGCAGATCGGCCGCACCGGGCTGGCGCTTGCCTGGGACGCCGGCGTCCCGCCCGAAGCCCTGGCCCGCCTGCCGCTGATGCGGGCGCTGCCGGGCGCCCGGACCATCGCCGCCATGCTGGAAAAGGACATCGCCTGCCCCAAAGCCAGCAGCATCGGCCGGCTGTTTGACGGCGTGTATGCTCTGATCTCCGGCCGGGCGGCCGCCGGCTACGACGGCCAGGCCCCCGCCCTGCTGGAAGCCCTGGCCGACCCGGGCATCCCCGGCCGGCCTTACCCCGCCGCCTTTTACCGGGACGGCGGCGTGCGCCGCTTCGACACCCGGCCGCTGACGGCGGCCGTCTGCGCCGACGTGCTGGCCGGCGTGCCGGCCGCCGCCATCGCCCGCGGCTTTATGGACGCGCTGTGCCGCATGGCGCTGGAGCAGTGCCGGGCGCTGGACCCGGAGCATCTGCCGGTGGTGCTTTCCGGCGGGGTGTTTTTGAACCGGTACCTGCTGCGCGGCGTCACCCGCCTGCTGGAGGACGACGGCTTTGCGGTGTACAGCCACCACCGGGTGTCCCCCGGCGACGAGGGGCTTGCCCTGGGGCAGCTGATGATCGGCGCGGCAAAACAAACCCAAACCAGAAAATGAACAGGAGGCGGCAGCCATGTGTCTGGCAGTGCCCTTGAAGATCCTATCGGTGGACGGCAGGCAGGCCGTGGGTGAGGCCGGCGGCCTGACCCAGAAGCTGCGGGTGGATTTTATCCCCGACATCCGCCCCGGCGACTACGTGATGGTGCACGCCGGCTTTGCCATTGAAAAGCTGACCGAACAGCAGGCCAAGGAAAACCTGGCCTGCATCCAGGAGGCCGTCGATGCCCTTGAGTGAGAAAGACTTCCGCCGGGCGGAGGACGCGGCGGCGCTGGTGCGGGGCATCCGCAGCCTGACCGGCCCGGAGCGGCCGCTGCGCGTCATGGAGATCTGCGGCACCCATACCATGGCCATTGCCAAGGCGGGCCTGCGCAGCCTGCTGGCGCCGGGGGTGCGGCTGGTGTCCGGGCCGGGGTGCCCGGTGTGCGTGACGCCCGCCGGCGCCATCGACGCGGTGCTTGCGCTGAGCGAACGGCCCGGCGTGGTGGTCGCCAGCTACGGCGACCTTTTGCGGGTGCCGGGCAGCGCGCGGGGGGATACCCTTCTGCGCCGCCGGGCGCTGGGCGCCGGCGTGATGACCGTCTACTCCCCGCTGGAGGCGGTGGAGGCCGCGGCAAAGGACCCGGCCCGGCAGTATGTGTTTTTGGGCGTGGGGTTCGAGACCACCGCCCCCGGCACCGCCGCCTGCCTGCTGGAGGCCGCCGGGCGGGGGCTTGCAAACTTTTCGGTCTTGTGCCTGTTAAAGCGGACCGAACCCGCCCTGCGGGCGCTGATCGCCGCGCCGGATTTTGCGGTGGACGGTTTTTTGTGCCCGGGGCACGTGGCGGCCGTCACCGGGGCGGAGGCGTTCCGGTTTCTGCCGCAGGAGTACGGCCTGCCCGCGGTGGTCAGCGGGTTCGAGGCCGGGGACATCCTGTACTCGGTCTGGCGGCTGGCAAAGATGCGCGCCGAGGGCCGCCCCGGCCTGGAAAACGAGTACACCCGCCTGGTGCGCGGCTTGGGCAACCCGGCGGCGCAGGCGGCCATCGACCGGGTGTTTGCCCCCGCCGCCAGCCTGTGGCGCGGCCTGGGCGAGATCCCGGAAAGCGGCTATGCCATCCGGCCGGAGTTTGCCCCCTGGGACGCCGCCAAAAAGTTTGCCATCCGGCCCGGCCCCGCCGCCGACCCGCCCGGCTGCCGCTGCGGCGCGGTGATCCGCGGGGTGTGCGCCCCGCAGAGCTGCCCGCTGTTCGGCAAAGCCTGCACCCCCGCCGACCCGGTGGGGCCCTGCATGGTCTCCGGCGAGGGGGCCTGCGCGGCGGCGTACAAATACGGGCAGTAGATCCAAGGTCCCCTTGCAAGGGAGGTTGCAGTATGCAGGACATCATCACGCTGGACTACGGCAGCGGCGGGCTAAAGACCGCGCAGCTGATCGACGAGGTCCTTGTGCCGGCCTTTGCCAACACGGCGCTTGCCCGGCTGGGGGACGGCGCGGTATTGCCGGAACTGGGCGGGCCGCCGGTGTTTTCCACCGACAGTTTTGTGGTCAACCCCTGGCGGTTCCCCGGCGGGGACATCGGCAAGCTGGCGGTGTGCGGCACCGTCAACGACCTGTGCATGGCCGGCGGGCTGCCAAAATATTTGAGCTTTTCGCTGATTTTGGAGGAAGGCTTGGCGCTGGACGACCTGAAAGCTATCGTGGCCTCGGCGGCCGGGACCGCCCGGCAGGCGGGGGTGCAGATCGTTACCGGCGACACCAAGGTGGTGGAGCGCGGCCGGGGCGACGGCATTTACATCAACACCGCCGGCGTGGGCGTGCTGCGCGCCCCCGGCCTGGGGCGGGACGCCCTGCGGGAGGGCGACGCGGTGCTGGTCAGCGGCAGCGTGGGCTGCCACGGCGCCGCCGTGCTGATGGCCCGCGGGGATCTGCCCTGCGAGGGGACGCTGCTTTCCGACTGCCGGCCGCTGCATGAGTTGAGCGCCGCGGCGCTGGCGGCGGGCGGCGTGCGGATGCTGCGCGACCCCACCCGCGGCGGCGTGGCCACCACCCTGAACGAGTTTGTGGAGGGCGGGCCGCTGTGCATCGAGCTGGAGGAGGACGCCATCCCGGTGGACGCGCCGGTGGCGGCGGCCTGCGACCTGCTGGGCCTGGACCCGCTCTACTCCGCCTGCGAAGGGCGGATGCTGGCCGTCTGCGCGCCCGAACGGGCGGCGGCCGTGCTGGACGCGCTGCATGCCGTCCCCGGCGGCGAGGGCGCGGCGCAGATCGGCCGGGTGACAACAGCCCGGCCGGGCCGGGTGGTGCTGCGCAACCGCTTTGGCGGCAGCCGCATTTTGGGCAAGCTGGCCGGCGCCCAGCTGCCCCGCATCTGCTGAGCGTCCGCCGCGGCAAACCTGCCCCGGCGCGCAAAACGCGTCAATCACAAAGTATGAGGTGATCCCCATGGCAGCCTGCACAAATCCCGCCCTGCTTCCCCTGCAATATGACGAGTACGAAAGCCCCCTTGGCCGGCTGACGCTGGCGGCCGCCGCCCAGGGGCTTTGCGGCGTGTGGTTTGCGGGGCAGAAATACTTCCCCGCCCTGCCGGCCCCCGGCGTGCCGGACGACCGGGCGGCACGGCATCTGCTGGCCGCGCGGGCCTGGCTGGACCGCTATTTTGCCGGCCGGTGCCCCCCGCCGCCGGCCCTGGAAGAACTGCCGCTGGTCCCACAGGGCAGCGCCTTCCGCCAATGCGTCTGGCGGCTGCTGTGCCAGGTCCCCTACGGCAGCACCACCACCTACGGCGCGCTGGCGGCGCAGGCCGCCGCACAGCTGGGGCGGCCGCGGCTGTCGGCCCAGGCGGTGGGCGGCGCGGTGGGGCACAACCCCATCTCGCTGCTGATCCCCTGCCACCGGGTGGTGGGGGCAGACGGCAGCCTGACCGGCTACGCCGGCGGCCTGAACCGCAAAGCCTGGCTGCTGGACTGGGAGCAGGCCCGGCGCTGAGCGTCCCCTGCCGCTTGACATCCGCATGCTGCCGGTCATCCCGGCACACAAAATCGCCCCGGAGGGCGCGGCGCGTTTGGCGCGCCGAACCTCTCCGGGGCGGTTTTTCTGTCAGTCCGGTTCGGGGCGCTGCCACAGGGTGTGCCCCCGGCCGGGCTGGGCCGGTTTATCTGCGCCGTCGGCGCAGCCAGACCGCGCCGCCCAGGCCCGCCGCAGCCGCTGCCGCGGCGGCGGCCAGCCAGCCAACAGGCAGCGCGTCGCCGGTCTGGGGGATGGCCTGCTGCGGCGCGGACGGCGTGCCGGCTGCCGGGGCCGGCGTGGCAGTCGTCCCCGGCGCAGGGCTGGGGGTGGCTGCCGGCGGAGTGGTGGTGTTGACAAAATCTGCGGCCGCCGGTTCCGGGGCGGGCAGTATCGCGCCGTCCGGGCCGGCGATGCGGGTGATGCTGTCCAGCGCCGCCTGCAGCTGGCCCGCGCCGTCGTCGGTAACGGTGACTGCGACCTCGTAGCGGGACTGGTCCTTGGTCACGCCGCGGCCGGCCATGTCGGCGGCGGACCCGCTCTCGGTGATGGTGTAGTAGTAGGTGCCGGTCAGGCTGCCTACCACCGCGCGGGCCTGGTCCGGGGTCAGCTCGGCAGCCTGGGCGGCAGTCAGCAGCGGCTGCCGGGGGCGCGGTGCGCCGCGGCGGGCGGTCTCGGCGGTGGCGCCGCCCTCCTGCAGGGCAGCGTCCCCCGCCCCTGTACCGGGCGCGGGCATCGGGCTGGCGGCGGGGGTCTGCGCCGGCCTGGGCGAAGGCGCCGCTTCCTCCCCTTCCGGGTCCGATGCGCCGCCGTTCCCGGCGCCCCGGGCCGATTCTCCGGTGGCGGGGGCCGGGGTCTGCGCTGCGGCAGTCTCGCCGGTGGCGGCCGATTCCGCAGTGGCCGGGATGGAGGCCTCCGCCATGCGGGCGCGCAGCACGGCCAGCGTATCGGCGTCCAGCAGGCGGGCAAAGTCCAGCACAAAATCGCCGGTGGGCACCGCGCCGCTCAGCGTCAGGGTGTCGGCGGTCAGCGGGATGGCCGCGTTGGGGTTGTTGTCCGCCCGGTCAGAGGGTGCAATGGCAAAGGTATAGCTTTCGCCTTCCTGCCAGTCGGTGCGGAAGCCGGTCAGCTCCTTGGTCACCGGCACCCGCACCGTGCCCGCCCCTGCCGGGAACTGCGCCCGGTAGCTGTTGGTAAAGGTCAGCAGGGCGGCGTCCGCCCCCACCGTGCCGGTATAGGTCCCGGTGCCGGCATCAAAGCTGCCGATGTCCGCCGGGTCGGCCGCGGCGCTTTCCAGCACAAAGCCGTCGGGCAGGGCGGCGGGATCCTCCACCACGGTGAAACCGCTGTTCTGCATGTCCGGCACCGTCAGGCTCTCGCCGGCCTGCAGCGTGAACCCGGCACTGCCGCTGCCGTCCAGCGCCAGCTGTTCCTGGCTGGAGGTCCCGTTCTGCCGGCGGGTGACGGTCAGGGTCTGGCCCGCCTTGCCGGGCACCGTCAGCGTAAAGGCAAAGCTCTGCCCGGCCGGCACCGTCAGCCCGGCGTCCGCGGTGACCGTTTTGGCGATGGTCAGGCTGGCGGGGGCGGCCAGCGCCAGGCGGCCGTTGTTGCCCTGGTAGGCCAGCACCCAGCTGTCCGGCAGGCTGCCACTCTGGTAGGTGGGGTAACAGGTGGTGTCGGCGGTATCGGTCAGGTTGCCTTCTCCCTTGGGGCGCACCAGGTCGGCCAGGTTGCCGATGCGCGGCGCGTCGGCCCGGATGTACCAGCCGGAGCCGTCCCGCGCCACCGAGTTCTGCAAATTGGCCCCCAGCCGCCGGATAACGTAGGTGCGCGCGGTGACGGATGATCCCGCACCGGCGTAGTAGGTATCCTGGAAGTAATAGTAGATATTCGGGTCGAAGCTGGCGGCATCGGCGCGGACGGTGCAGTCAGGGTCGGTGTAAAGCGGGGTGTCCTCCTGGATATAGTAAAAGGGGTTGGTGGAGGCGGGGTTGAACTCGACGGTCGCATTGCCCACCGTCTCGCCGTCCAGCGCGTTGCCGGTGTACAGGTTGGAGTAGAAGTAGACCTGATGGGTGGCGTCGTCGGTGTGGGCGGCCAGGTACTCGCCGCTGACGCCGCCGGAGGCGGTGTTGGTGTTGAGGGTGCCGTCCGGGTTGAGCACGCCATCCTTCAGGCCGACGGTGTAGCACAGACGCAGTGGGTAGGCGTTGTTGGAGACGTTGTCAATGGGCGTGCCGTCCTCATCCAGCGTGATGGAATTGACCCGGATGGGAATGGCCGAGGCCGGCACTGCCACCCGCAGCGTCTGCATGCCGCCGGCGTCCTGATTGACGGTGACCAGGATATCGTCGATGTTGCCGCGGCCGTACACCGGGCTGTCAAAGGTTTTGCCGCCGTCGGCAGTCTCGAAATGCCCGGTATACGTATAGCGCACCCCGCCGCCGGGCTGGGGTTCCGCGGCGGGCACAAAACCGTCCTCCAGTTCAAACGAGATGCCCGCCCACAGGATGGTCTTGATGGTATCCACCTGCATATACTGGCCGATGGCGTCGTTGTACAGGATGTAACCGCTGTGGACCGGGTCTCCGCCCTCCACCTCGGTGGGACCTTTGGCGGTGCTGGTGATGCTGTCGATAATGCGGCTGAAGGCGTCCCACAGCGCGTCGGCATCGGCCGCGGCAAAGTAACCGTCGGAATAATTGAGGCTGGTGGGGTCGTTCGGCTCCGGAGCCACATCCACGGTATAATTCTGCGGCCCGCCGGAGGTGGTGTACTGCACCTGCGGCGCGGTGTCCAGCCGGTACTGCTGCCAGGCGGTGTTGACGGCGTCCACCTGCGCCACGCCGGCGGGGGTGTAGACACCGGCGCTGCTCCAGTGGGCGGCGGGGTTCAGCACCAGGTCGGCCATGGCGGTCATGCCGGCATTTTGCTGGTTGGTCATAAAGCCGATGGTAAAGACACGGGCGCTTTGCCCCGGCTGGGCGTTGGGGTAATAGTGCGCGGTGACGGCGTTTTTGAAGTAGGCCGCCGTTACCAGCGGCAGAAACCCGTTGCCGCTGTGGGGGTTGTTGTTGTCGCCGGTGCCGATGGGCGTGTTTTCGATGCCCAGCCACCAGTCGCCGCCGGACGACGCCCGCGAGAAGGTGGTGGGTGCGCCGTCGGACATGACGATCAGGTTGGGTACGCGGGTAAAGGTCTGGTCGTCGATCTCCACATCGGTATCGGTGGCGTTCAGCAGCATCTGCATGCCCTGGTAGATGCCTGCGTGGATGTTGGTGTAGGAATCCAGCGGGATGGTGGTCTGGTCAATGTTGCAGGTGACCTGCACGTTGCCGTTGTTGCCGTCGTCCTGGCCGGGGGTGGCGTTCCAGTAGCTGATGGCCAGGTAATCCCCCGCCGGCCGCGGCGTGACGGTGCCCAGCGAGAGCATCGTCTGCGCGCCGCGGTTGAACACCACAATGCCGATGCGGTTCTGGTCGTTGGCGTCCACCAGCGCGGCGATGGCGTCGTTGATGCCGTCCACCATGGCTTGTACCCGGCTTTCGGCCTGGGTGGTCACGGTGCCGCGGCCGTTCTCGTACTGGCCCCAGGCCATGCTGGCCGAGAAATCCAGCACAAACACCACGTCTACCGGGGCGGTGGTCTCGGAGATGATCTGGGTGGAGGTGGCCAGCGCCGAGTAAGTCACCAGAAAATCGGAATCGTTCTCTACCGTGACAGTGCCGGCGTCACCCACGAACTCGATGTTGCCGGTGTCCACCGACTTGTCCGTCCAGATGCGGCCGTCCAGCAGCGTCGAATCGTCGTCACCCAGGCTGACCAGGTAATCGTTGCGGGTGTCGGCATCGGCCACGCGGTCGGCGCCGGGGGTCGGGGCTGCCCGCGCGGCAGGCGCGGCCAATGTCAGCAGCAGCGCCGCAGCCAGCGAGGCCGCCGCGGCAGACAGGCAGAAATGTTTGGGCATGGTGGATCGTCCTTTCCGTTTTCGCATACAGGGCCGGCAGCAGCGCAGGAGCCATAAAAGTTTGAAGGTGCTGCGCAGCCTTGCGCACCCGCCGAAAAACGGCAGCCGCAGGGCGGAAGATGCACGGCCTTTTGCGATATCAGTATAGGACAGGAAAAGAGCAAATGCGGTCGAACGGTGCGGCGCGGGCCGCTTTTGGCCCGGGACGCTCCGGCGCGCGGGGGCCGGGCAAACGCCAGGCCCGGCACCCGGCCGGCAGCGCGGGGCAAAAATGCAGCCGCCCGGCAGGCAAAAAAGAAAAATCCGCGTCCCGCACCGCAAACAACAAGCGGTGGAACGCGGATTTTACCTGGAGCTGGCAACAGGAATCGAACCTGCAACCTGCTGATTACAAATCAGCTGCTCTGCCAGTTGAGCTATGCCAGCGAAGCGAATATAGTGTAGCACAGCAGGGGCGGTTTTGTCAATCGGTCTGCGGGGCCTTTGGCAAAGGCGTGCGGCGGCACCCCCTGCCCCGGCCTGAAAGCCGGACGCACTGAAAAACCGCCCGCCGGGGCGAGAAACTCGCGGCCGGCGGGCGGCATGGTGGCTGCTTGTGCTGCCCGGTGCGTCAGGCTCAGTCGCTGACGTAGGGCATCAGGGCCATATGGCGGGCGCGCTTGATGGCAACCGTCAGCTCACGCTGATGGAAAGCGCAGGTGCCGGTCACACGGCGGGGGATGATCTTGGCGCGCTCGGTGACGTACTTGCGCAGGCGCGGCAGATCCTTGTAGTCGATGCGCTCGATGCGGTCAACGCAGAAGCTGCAGACCTTGCGGCGGCCACGGTGCATCGGACGAGACGAACGATCGTTAGCCATGTCAGGTTACCTCCTTGTTTCAGGATAGAAAGTCAAATCAGAAGGGCAGGTCCCCCTCGTCCTCGATCAGCGCAAAGTCGTCGTTGGTGCCGGCGGAGTAGCTGGGCGCGGCGGGCTGCGGTGCGGGACGGGAATAGTCTGCCATGGGCGCGGGGGCCGGCTGGCCGCCCGCATTGGGGTTGGAGGACTTGGGCGCGGCAAAATTGACGTTGTTTGCCACGATCTCGACAGCCGTGCGGTTGTTGCCGTTTTTGTCCTGATAGCTGCGGCTCTGGATGCGGCCGTCAATGGCGATCAGAGAACCCTTGGAAAAGTAGCGGCAGACAAACTCTGCCGTGCGGTCCCAGGCCACAACGTCCAGGAAATCCGCCTGGTTCTGGCCGTTGGCGTCGCGGCGTCCGCGGTCGCAGGCGATGCGGAAGGACGCGACGTTTTTGCCGGTCGTGGTCTGGCGCAGCTGCGGGTCCGCCACCAGGCGGCCCATGATTGCAACAACATTCAGCATAGTGTCATACCTCTCTTACTCTTCCTCAGCAACAATGATGCTGCGAAGAACACCCTCGGTGATGTTGTAAACACGCTCCAGCTCAGCCGGGAAATCGGGGCTGCTGGTAAACTTGATCACCGTGTAAACACCCTCGGTATTGTCCTCGATGGGATAGGCCAGGCGGCGCTTGCCCCAATCGTCGACAGAATCGATGGTGCCGTTCGCCTCGATCAGGGACTTGAACTTGCCGATCAGCGCGGCGGAAGCCTCCTCATCCAGGGTCGGGCTGGTAACCAACATGGTTTCGTACTTAGCCATTTCTGTACACCTCCTTTTGGACATAAGGCCCCTTTGTGCAAGGGGCAAGGATCTCCGGGCTTGTACGCCCGGAGGGTCGTGCCTGTGCGGCACAGCAATTTATTATAGCAAGCAGCGGCGGGATTGTCAAGAGCTGCCGGCGCGATTTGACGCGCTTTTTTGCCCGTTCCCGCGCCAGCTGCCATAACAAAACCCCCGCCGGCGTGCGGCAGGGGCTTGTGGCGGAAAGAAAGGGATTCGAACCCTTGAGGGCTTTAGGGGCCCTACACGATTTCCAGTCGTGCGCCTTAGACCAGCTCAGCCATCTTTCCATATCCGCAGCCGACCGGCGGGCCGGTCAACTGCGTATGATATTATAACAGGCTGCCTGCGCAGTGTCAAGCATTTTTTCGGGGAAAAGTGATTTTTATTTTAACGATCCCCATCGCCTTCGCCCGGCGGGGCGGCTGTTCCCCATCCCCTGCCGGAACATGCCGCCGGTCATTCTGCCAGCGCGGTTACCGGCCAGCCCAGCAGAGCGGCGGCCTGCCGGTCGTGGGTGACCAGCAGGGTATCCCGCCCGGCGGCCAGGCGCACCGCCGCGGCCGCGGCCTGCCCCACCAGCGCCCCGTCCATGCCGGTAAAAGGCTCGTCCAGCAAGAGCAGGTCGGCCCCGCGGCAGAGCAGCGCCCGCAGCAGGGCGGCGCGGCGTTTCTGCCCGCCGGAAAGCTTGGCCGCCGGCGTCTTCAGGTCGGCGTCGGCAAAGCCCAATGCCCGCAGCTCGGCTTCGGCCTCGGCGCGGGTCACGCCACGGCCGGTCAGGCAGATGTTGTCCGCCGCGGTCAGCTGGGGGCAGAGCCGGTCCTCCTGGAACATGGCGGCGATGCGCCTTCCGGCCAGCCCTTCGATGCTGCCCGCGTCGGGCGTTTCCAGCCCCATCAGGATGCGCAGCAGCGTGGTCTTGCCCTGGCCGGAAGGCCCCATCAGCACGGTGGGGCCGTCGATGGTCAGGTCCACGCCGGCCAGCACCTGGCGGCCGGTCTCCCCTGCCCTGCCGGCAGGCGCATCCCCGCCGCCGAAGGTTTTACACAGCCCCGTTACGCGGATCATGCGTTCACCTCCCCGCACAGGCGTTTTTGGGCCAGCCGCAGCAGGCGTGCGGCAACGGCCGACAGTGACGCCGACAGCACCACGATGACCAGCGTCCAGGCAAAGACGTCGGGCGTGGTCAGGGTGATCTTGGCCCGGTAGAGGGCGTTGCCGATGCTGTCGTCCGGCAGGCCGATGACCTCGGCCGAGACGCCGCTTTTCCAGCACATGCCCATGGCAGCCGCGCAGCTCTCGCAGAAGGAGGGAAAAACGCCCGGCAGCCAGATATACCGCAGCCGCCGGGAAAGCGGCAGGCGGTAGACCTTTGCCATTTCCACCAGCTGGCGGTCGGTGTCGGCAATGCCTGCGGCCACCCCCGCGTAGACCACCGGCAGCACATGGGTAAAGCTGACCACGACGGACAGGTTGTCGCTGCGCACCCACAGCAGCGCAAGGATGACAAAACTGGCCACCGGCATGGCGCGGATCAGCTGCATCAGGGGGGAAAACAGCACCTCCACCGCCTTCCAGCGGGCGCCGGCAGCCCCCAGCGCGGCGCCGCAGACCACCGCCAGCACAAACCCCGCCAAAATGCGCAGCGCGCTGAAGGCGATGCGGTGCCAGAACCCGGCGGTGGGCAGCAGCCGGGCCAGGGCTTCCAGCGTGCCCAGCGGCGTGGTCAGAAACAGCCCGCCGTGGCCCAGCCCCATGGCCGCCAGCTGCCAGACGACCAGCCAAAACGCAATGGCGCCTGCCTTTTGCCAAAGCAGGCGCCTGCGTTTTTTCTTGTCAGGCCGCGGCATCTTCGCTGGCGGCGACGCCATAATAGAAAGCGTCGTCCGGCATGGCGCCGCCCACGCTGGCGGGGTCGGCGTCGTACAATACCTGGAAGTAGTTGACCAGGTCGGCCTTCATCTCGTCTCCGGTCTCGAACACGATGTTGCACTCCGGCAGCGCCTGCCGGGCCAGGGCGGCCTTGGCCACGATGCCGTACTCCTCGCACAGGGCGGCGGTGCCTTCCAGGTCGGTGTTGGCGGTCTCCACGCTGGCGGCGTAATCGGCCAGGAATTGTTCAAAGGCGGCGGGGTCGCGCTGGATGGCGTCGGTGCGGGCCACCAGCACGCCGGTGACCAGCTTGCTGCCGGCCACCGCCTCCCACTCGGTGTTCATGTCCAGTGCCACACGCAGGCCCTCCACCTGGTTCAGCGCGCTGGTCACAAAGGGCTGGGGCAGCATGGCGATAGTCGCCTCGCCGGCCTGCACATGGGCCAGCGCCTCGGTGGCCTCGCTGGCCCACTGGATGTCCACGTCGGTGTCCGGGTCCAGGCCGTTCTGGGTCAGGACATAGCGCAGCACGTACTCCGGCGTGGTGCCCTGGCCGGTGGTCCAAATGGTCTGGCCTTTCAGGTCGGCCACGCTCTGGATGGTGTCGCCGTTTTCCACCACGTACAGCACGCCCAGCGTGTTGATGCAGGCCACCTGCACCGCGCCCTCGGTGCGCTGGTAAAGGGTGGCAGCCAGGTTGGCCGGGATGGCGGCGGCGTCCAGCTCGCCCTTGACCAGCAGCGGCACAATCTCGTCGGCGGCGCCGTACATGGTAAAGTCGTACCGGCCGCTCCCCTCGCTGTCCGCGATCAGGTTGCACAGGCCCATGGTGGTGGGGCCTTTCAGCCCGGCGATGCGCAAAGCGGCACCTGCGGTCTCGGGCGTTTCTTCGGTCTGTTCAGGGGTGGCTTCCGGCTCGGCGGTGGCTTCGGCGGCCGGCCGGGAGCTTTCCTGCGCGGCGGACGAGCTGTCCGCGCCGCAGGCTGCCAGCGACAGGCCCAGCGCCAGCGCGGTGACGCCGGCAAGCAGTTGTTTCAGGTGCATGGTGTTCTTCTCCTCTCCCGCACTGCCCGTTACAGGCAGGCACAACAGGGCGCGCACGGGTCCCTTCCGCAGAGAAGGAAGCGCCGTGCACGCCTGCCGCTTGATTTTATGTGTCTACTATACTATAATGGTTGCAGAATTTCCGTTGCCGGTGCAACATTAAGGAGGGTTTCCCATGAATCTGCGTCCCTATTACGACACGCTGCGCAGGACTTCGCTGCTGCGGGGCATGCGCGACGACGAGCTGGACAACATGATGCAGTGCTTCAACCCCCGGGTGCGGCGCTACCAGAAGGGAGAGTTCCTGCTGCTGGCCGGCTACGAAAACCACGAGGTGGGCATTGTGCTGGAGGGCAGCATCACCGCGGTGAAAAACACCCCCGACGGCGCCAGCGTGGCCATCACCCACATGGGGCCGGCGGGGCTGTTTGGGGACGTGCTGTCCGGCTCGACGCTGCGCAGCCCGGTCAGCGTCATGGCCGACAGCGCCTGCCTGGCCATGTACCTGCCCTACCGCAAGATCATCCATCCCTGCCCCAGCCTGCACGAGAGCCACTGCCAGCTGATGGAGAACCTGGTCACCACCATCAGCAACAAATACTTTGCGCTGGACCGCCGGGTGGAGCTTTTGATCTGCAAAAGCCTGCGGGCGCGCATCTGTATCTGGCTGCTGGACGAGGCCGAGCGGGCCGGCAGCAACACCTTTACGGTGGAGCTGACCCGCGCCGGCCTGGCCGAGTACCTGAACTGCGACCGCAGCGCCCTGAGCCGGGAGCTGAGCCGGATGCAGCAGGAGGGCCTGATCGAGACGTACCGGGGCAGCTTTAAGATCCTGGACGTCGACCGCCTGCGGGCGCAGTACCAGAAATAAGCGCCCCTGCCAGCCGCCGCGCCCGCCGGGTGCGCCATACCAGACAACGGAGGAACCGCCGTGAACGACCGCAAACATCCGATCCTGTACATCGTCATTCCCTGCTACAACGAGCAGGAGGTGCTGCCCATCACCGCGCCGATGTTTTTGCAGAAGCTCAGCGACCTGGCCGCCGCCGGAAAAGTCAGCCCCGAAAGCCGGGTGCTGTTTGTGAACGACGGCTCCAAAGACAAGACCTGGCAGATCATCTGCCAGCTGGCCAAAAGCGACCCGCATTACATCGGCATCTGCCAGAGCCGCAACCGCGGCCACCAGAACGCCGTGCTGGCCGGCCTGATGGAGGCCAAAGACCGGTGCGACATCACTATCTCCATCGACTGCGACGGCCAGGACGACATCAACGCCATGGACGCCATGGTGGACGCCTACCGCGACGGCTGCGAGGTGGTCTACGGCGTGCGCAGCAGCCGCGCCACCGACACCTTTTTCAAGCGGTTCACCGCCGAGAGCTTTTACAAGCTGCTGAACGCCATGGGCGCCGAGGTGGTGTTCAACCACGCCGACTACCGGCTGCTGAGCGCCCGCGTGCTGAAAGAGTTTGCCAACTTTAAGGAAGTCAACCTGTTTTTGCGGGGCATGGTGCCGCTGGTGGGCTTCAAGAGCACCAGCGTCGCTTACGAACGGCACGAGCGCATTGCCGGCGAGAGCCACTATCCCCTGTCCAAAATGCTGGGCCTTGCCTTTGACGGCATCACCAGCCTTTCGGTCAAGCCGATCCGTCTGATCACCGGGTTTGGCTGCGTGGTGGCGCTGGTCAGCTTTATCGGCGTGATCTGGGCCATCGTGCAGGCGTTTTTGGGGCACACGGTGTCCGGGTGGGCCAGCACCACCAGCATCATCTGTTTTGTGTCCGGCGTGCAGCTGATCTGCCTGGGCGTGATCGGCGAGTACATCGGCAAAATCTACATGGAGACCAAGGCGCGCCCCCGCTACATCATCAGCGAGCGCACCTGGGAAACGGACAAGGACAAGGAGGGCAGCTGAATGGCGCGTCAGGTATGGAAAGGCTCCACCCTGCTGAACCCGGAGCCGCCGGTGCTGGTCAGCTGCGGCAGCCCGGACAAACCCAATCTGATCACGGTGGGCTGGTGCGGCACCATCTGCACCCAGCCGCCCATGGTCAGCATCAGCGTCCGGCCGGAGCGGTACAGCTACGGTCTGATCAAAGACAGCGGCGAGTTCGTCATCAACCTGCCCACCGAGAGCCTGACCCGCGCCGTGGACTGGTGCGGCGTCAAAAGCGGCCGCGATGCGGACAAGTTTGCCGCCATGCGCCTGACCGCCGCCCCCGCCGCCAAGGTGGGCACGGTGCTGCTGGAGCAAAGCCCGGTGAACCTGGAGTGCAAGGTCACCCAGCGCATCCCGCTGGGCAGCCACGACCTGTTTTTGGCCCAGGTGGTGGCCGTGGACGTGGACGAAAGCCTGCTGGACGAGAGCGGCAAGCTCTGCTTAAACCGCGCCAAGCTGATCGTCTACTCTCACGGGGACTACCTGGCGCTGGGCCGCCGGCTGGGCAGGTTTGGTTACAGCGTGCGGAAGAAACCGCGGCGGTGAGGCGCGCGGCGCCATAAGAAAATTCCTTGCCGCCAAATTCTGTTCCAACAAAAGCGGAGGAAGCGCAGGGAAGCTTTGGTTTTGCCGCGCAAGCCGCAAAACTGCGAAGCGTCGAAAAAATCAAAATCCAAAAACAGGCCGATGGCAGCGCAGCCAACGGCCTGTTTTGGTTAGATCTTGCGGTAAAGTTTCCTTGTGCGCGCTCCGCTGAAGGAGACCGGTTTTTGCGAGCCGGCCTCCTTTGTTTTTGCTGCCTCTTTCCCGCCGGGCGGTATCAGTTCCCGTCCTCCAGCTTGGCCACCGGCACGTTGGCGTACTCGTCCGGCGGGTCGGCGGGCAGGGTCTGCATGTACTCGTGCATGGCCTCGGCCACCTTTTTGCTGTATGCCACCGCCTCGACAACCGTGCGCGCGCCCTTGACCGCGTCGCCGGAGGCGAACACGCCGGGCATGGTGGTGCGGCCCACCTCGTCGGTGACAAACAGGCCGCGGGCGTTGGTCTCGATCTTCTTCTCGTTCTCGGCGATGGTCATGGTGGGCCCCTGGCTGATGGACACCACCACGCTGTCCGCCGGGTAAAGCATCTCGGTGCCGGGGCGTTCGGTCAAAGTGCCGTCCTCGGCCTCGTCCAGGTCGCGCAGGACGACGCCCTTGTCGGTGATCTCCACCGGCTTTTTGTTGTACAAAAACTCCACGCCTTCCAGCCTGGCGTAGCTGGCCTCGTAGTCGCTGGCGGCGATCTTTTTGGTGATGGAGACACACAGCACATGGCGGGTGCCGTGGCGGATGGCGGTGCGCGCCACGTCCATGGCCGCGTTGCCCGCGCCGATGATGACCACATGGCTGCCCAGGTGGTAGACGTCGGGGTTTTGCAGGTAGTTGATGGCAAAATGCACGTTGCCCAGGCTTTCGCCCTTGATGTGCAGCGCGTTGGGGTTCCAGACGCCGGTGCCGATGAACACCGCCTTGTAGCCGTCGCGGAACAGGTCCTCCAGCGTGATGGCCTTGCCGATGTCGGTGTTGGGGCGCACCTTGATGCCTTTCAGCCGCAGGTGGCGGTACTCGAAGTCGTCCAGCACGCTTTTGGGCAGGCGGAACTCCGGGATGCCGTAGCGCAGCACGCCGCCGATCTTGTCGTGCGCCTCGAAAATGGTCACGTCGTAGCCGTACCGGGCCAGAATGACCGCGATGGTCAGCCCCGCCGGGCCCGCGCCGATGATGGCGGTGCGCTTGCCGTTGGGCTTGGCCGGGCCTGCCACCATCTGGGAGGCGTAGGTGGAGGAAATGTAGTTTTCAATGACCGAGAAATGCACCGGCGCACCCTTGATGCCGCGGATGCAGTGGCCTTCGCACTGATTTTCGTGGTTGCAGACCAGGCTGCAGACGGTGGTCAGCGGGTTGTTCTCGAACAGCATGCGGCCTGCCTCGTTGAGCTTGTTGGCTTTCAGCAGGCGGATGACTTCCGGGATGTTGGTGTGGATCGGGCAGCCCTGCTGGCAGCGCGGGTTCTTGCAGCCCAGGCAGTGGTTGGCTTCGTCCATGACATGCAGCGCCATTGTTTTCCCCCTTGTCCTGTTCGCCGGTCAGGCCGGCAGTTTTTGCGCCGCTGTGCATCATTCGCGCACAGCGGCGCACGTTTTCTCCATATCGATACTATATTATCACGGGCTTGGCCGTAAATGCAAGCCCCGCCGGCATCGGGCGCTGCCGGCACAAGGCCGACAGGTCGGCGAAGGCGCCGTGCAGCTGCGCCACAGCTTCCGCCGGGGCGGAGCCGCGCGCCAGTTCTGCCAGCGAGGTCCCCGCCGGAAGCGCCGCATACCGCAGCGCCCCCAGCGCCTGCCGCCTGGCCCCCAGCACATGCAGGTAGGGCGGCGTTTGGGGCACAAGCCCCTCCGTGACCCCCAGCGCCGCGTCCAGCACCAGCCGACGCAGCCGGGCGTGGGGGTAGCGCCGGGTCTTGAGCAGATCGTACAATTCCTGCACGGTGGCGGCTTTCTGCACCGCGGCGTACAGGCGGTTTTCCAGCCCTTCGGACAGGCCGCGCACGGCGGCCAGCTGCTGCCGCCCCTGGCCCCGCAGCCGGGAAAGCACCGCCACCGAAAACTTGTCCGGGTCCAGCAGCTCGCCCCGGTCGGCGGCAGCCCGGTACAGCGCCGCCGCCTGCGCCGGCACAAATTCCAGCGCGGCATCCAGCCCCCGCCCCCAGGCCAGCTCCCGCAGGTAGCTGGCCGAGGCCACCGGCCGCCCCTGGACGGCGCCGGTCTCGGCAGTGCCGTGGCCGGCGGCCAGGCGGGGCAGCGGCAAAGGCTGCAGGTGGCTGCCCTGCCGCAGGATGGCCTTGCAGTATTCCACCCCCAGGATATTGTTGGGGCTGGCCAGCAGCGCGCCCGTGCCGGGTTCCAGTTCCTCGGCCGCGGCGGCGCGGGCCGCCGCAAAGGTCGCGCCGCCCGCCAGATGCCGCTGCAGCCCCTCGGCCAGGGCGGAGCTGTCCACCAGGCGCGCGGCGCGCATCAGCAGGCCGACGTCGGGGGTCTCGGCGCCAAAGGCCAGCGTGTCGCAGCCCAGGGCGGTCAGCAGCGCCACGCCGGCGGCGGCAAAGCCCTCGGCGCCCAGGCAGGCATAGGGGGCGGGCAATGCCGCGACCAGGTCCGCGCCGGCCTGCAGGGCCGCCTGCACCCGCACCGGTTCCGGCAGCAGCGGGAACCCGCCCCGCTGCACGGCGGCCGCGCTGATACACACGGCGATGCGTCCCGCGCCCCGCGCCCGCAGCATTTGCAGCTGGGCGGCGTGCCCGTTGTGAAACGGGTCGTACTCGGCAATGATGCCCGCAAATTCCATAAATTTTTCTCCTTTTTCCCGGTATTCTATGGCAGGAAGATAAAACTGTTCCTTGAAAACGGCTTGAATCCATTATATAATAAAGTTGTGTAATACAAAAGGGGCAGTCTGCCATGCAGGCGCGTTTTCGGGCGCGTTTGGCATCCCGCCGCCGGGTGGGCTGCCGCGAAGGGCACCCGGCGAGACCGTACCGTATAGCAAGGAGGATTTCAAGAAGTATGAAAGTCCTGGTTATCAACTGTGGTTCTTCCAGCCTGAAGTACCAGCTGATCGAGATGGAAGGCGAAAAGGTGCTGTGCAAAGGCCTGTGCGAGCGCATCGGCATGGAAAGCAGCATGATCACCCACGAAGCCAACGGCGACAAGCGCACCACCCCCGCCATCTTCCCCACCCACACCGAGGCGTTCACCGAGCTGGTCAAGAAGATGACCACCGGCGATGGCAAAGTCATCGACAGCATCGACGAGATCGACGCCATCGGCCACCGCGTGGTCCACGGCGGCGAGAAGTTCAAGAAAAGCTGCCTGATCACCCCGGAGGTCATCTCGGCCATCCGCGACCTGAGCTCGCTGGCGCCGCTGCACAACCCCGCCGCCATCCTGGGCATTGAGGCCAGCTACAAGGTCTTTGGCGACAAGCCCAACATCGCCGTGTTCGACACTGCGTTCCACAGCACCATGCCCCCCAAGGCTTACATGTACGCCATCCCCTACGAATACTACGAGAAGTACGGCGTCCGCCGCTACGGCTTCCACGGCACCAGCCACAAGTATGTCAGCCACCGCGCCGCCGAGTTCCTGGAGGAGCCGATCGAGCGCCTGAAGCTGATCACCTGCCACCTGGGCAACGGCAGCTCCATCGCCGCCGTTGACCAGGGCCGCGTGGTGGACACCTCCATGGGCATGACCCCGCTGGCCGGCCTGATGATGGGCACCCGCTGCGGCGACCTGGACCCCTCGGTGGTCAACTACCTGAAGTACACGCTGGACATCACCGGCCACGAGCTGGACGAGATCCTGAACAAAAAGTCCGGCCTGCTGGGCATCTCCGGCGTTTCCAGTGACAAGCGCGACGTGGAAAAGGCCGCCAAGGAAGGCAACCCCCGCGCCCAGCTGGCCAGCGATATGCTGAACTACCAGATCAAAAAGACCATCGGCAGCTACATCGCGGCCATGGGCGGCGTGGACGCCATCGTGTTCACCGGCGGCATCGGCGAGCATGACGCCGACTCCCGTGCCAAGATCTGCCACCACATGGACTGGCTGGGCATCCGCATCGACACCGATAAGAACAAGAGCATCCGGGGCGATGTGTGCGAGATCACGGCCTGGGGCGCCAAGGTGCGCACCCTGGTCATCGCCACCAACGAGGAGCTGATGATCGCCCGCGATACCAAGGAAGTGCTGGAGAAGAACGCCGGCTGAACGGCGGCTGTCCCCGCGTCTGATATGGAAGATTGATGCACCCGAGATCACACGTCTGCACAGGCGTGTGATCTTTTCTGTACAGGCCCGGCACAAATGCTGAAAACTGCGTTTTTTCGACAAATGAAAAGTGTGTCTTATGTTGCACAAAACAGAATTTCCCGCTTCTGGGGCTGATTTTTGGTTGACAAAACGAGCAAAGCAGGGTACAATAAGGAAGTCCTCGCTTTATGAGGATAGAACATGCTTCAAGCCCCTGGCAAGCTGACGATCGGCGCCCCAAAACCAAGGTGTAGTTCCAATCCTTCCGCGGGCAAGCACAAAACAAGAGGAGATACAACGATGTTTGAAGACAAGACTTTAGTTTGCAAGGACTGCGGCAAGGAGTTTGTTTGGACTGCTGGCGAGCAGGAGTTCTATGCATCCCGTGGCTTTGAGAACCAGCCCCAGCGCTGCAAGGCTTGCCGTGATGCCCGCAAGAACGGCGTCCGCCCCGCCGGCACCGGCGAGCGCAAGATGTACGACGCTGTCTGCGCTTCCTGCGGCAAGGCCTGCAAGGTGCCCTTCCAGCCCCGCGAGGACCGTCCGGTCTACTGCTCTGACTGCTTCGCACGCATCAAGCAGAACCAGAACTAAGTTTGCAGTGCAAGGGCCTCTGCCGTCAAGCGGCGGGGGCCCTTTTTGTGACCCGGTTACTTGTAAACCGGCGGGTTTTGGGGTATAGTAGAAGCGTACAAAAGGGGCCGGCGGCCCCATATGCCAGACAGAGAAAGGACGAAAGTTCATGTTTGATATTTTCAACAGCATCCGCAGCCACAGCGACGGGCCCTTCCAGGTGACCCGCCAGACCATCATCGGCGATATTCTGGACCTGGACAACACCACCGCGCCCTATTTTTTGGAGATCGGGATGCACTGCCTGGGCTGCCCTGCTTCCCGCGGGGAGAGCATCGAGGAGGCCTGCGCCGTCCATGGCGTGGACTGTGACGCCCTGATCCAGAAGCTGAACGACCACCTGGCAGCCAAGGCCAAGGCCTGATGGCTCTGGACGCACGGCTGGCGGCCGCGGCGGAGCTGTGCCGGCCGGGTCTGCCGGTGGCGGATGTGGGCTGCGACCACGGCTATCTGGGCATTTATCTCGTGCAGCAGGGAATTGCCCGGACGGTGGCAGCAATGGATCTCCGCCGGGAGCCGCTGGAGACGGCACGCCGGAACGCGCAGCGCTTCGGCACGGCGGAACAGATGACGTTCACAGTTTGCGACGGGCTGACCTGCCTGGAAGCCGGGCAGGTCGACACTGTCGCCTGTGCAGGCATGGGCGGCGATACCATCGCCGGCATTCTGGAGGCGTGTCCCTGGTTTAAGGACGAGGAGGTCACGTGGATCCTGCAGC
>DWWX01000031.1 GCA_019119495.1 Candidatus Gemmiger stercorigallinarum
TTGGTGGGATGCAGCTCCAGGAAGGCCTGGCCGAAGCAGGCGGAGAAGGTGGGGGTAGGCTCGGTGATGCCGCGCTCGGTGCCGGCCAGCTTGGCGGTGAAGCCGGACAGGAAGTAGTACTCGGTCTGCTCCGGGGTCAGGATGGACACCGGGGGCAGCACGCCGAAAGCGTCGGCGGACAGGAAGATGACGTTCTTGGCGGCAGGCGCAGCGGACACCGGGCGGACGATCTTCTCGATGTGGTCGATGGGATAGCTGACGCGGGTGTTCTCGGTGACGCTCTTGTCGTCAAAGTCGATCTTGCCGTTCTCGTCAACGGTGACGTTCTCCAGCAGAGCGTTGCGCTTGATGGCGTTGTAGATGTCAGGCTCGGACTCCTTGTCCAGGTTGATGACCTTGGCGTAGCAGCCGCCCTCGAAGTTGAAGACGCCGTTGTCGTCCCAGCCGTGCTCGTCGTCGCCGATCAGCAGGCGCTTGGGGTCGGTGGACAGGGTGGTCTTGCCGGTGCCGGACAGGCCGAAGAAGATGGCGGTGTTCTCGCCGTTCAGGTCGGTGTTGGCGGAGCAGTGCATCGAGGCGATGCCCTTCAGCGGCAGGTAGTAGTTCATCATGCTGAACATGCCCTTCTTCATCTCGCCGCCGTACCAGGTGTTCAAAATGACCTGCTCACGGCTGGTGATGTTGAAGACGACGGCAGTCTCAGAGTTCAGGCCCAGCTCCTTGTAGTTCTCGACCTTGGCCTTGGAGGCGTTGTAGACGACGAAGTCAGGCTCAAAGTTCTCCAGCTCCTCCTCGGTGGGGCGGATGAACATGTTCTTGACAAAGTGGGCCTGCCATGCCACTTCCATGATGAAGCGGATGGCCATGCGGGTGTCCTTGTTGGCGCCGCAGAAAGCGTCCACCACGTACAGCTTCTTGTTGGACAGCTCCTCGATGGCCAGCTTCTTGCAGGCGTCCCAGGCCTCCGGGGAGGCGGGCTTGTTGTCGTTCTTGTACTCGGCGGAGGTCCACCACACGGTGTCCTTGGAGTTCTCGTCCATGACGATGAACTTATCCTTGGGGGAGCGGCCGGTGTAAATGCCGGTCATGACGTTGACGGCGCCCAGCTCGCTGACCTGGCCCTTCTCGTAGCCTTCCAGGCCGGGTTTGGTCTCCTCCTCAAACAGCATGTCGTAAGAGGGGTTATACACGATCTCGGTGGTGCCGGTGATCCCGTATTTTGTCAGATCAATGTTTTTCATCGGGGAAAAATACCTCCTTGTACTCCATTGTTTTAGTACCATGGCTAGTATACCTTAATTCCTACAAAATCGCAATGTATGAAACGGCAATTCTTGAAAAAGGAAAATGAAAACTTTTGGTCAACTGCCACAAATGCCCGCGAAAAATGCCGCCCGCGCACCGAAAAAACGCGCCGTGCGCACGGCGATGTGGTATAATGAAAGTAGTATACAATGATCACAGGCGGCCGCCGCCCGGCGGCCCGCAGAACAGGAGGGCCCCCCATGCAGATCACAAACGAAACGCTTAACACCATCCACACCCGCCGCAGCTGCCGCGCCTACACCGCGCAGCAGGTGGAGCTGGACAAGCTGGACGCCGTCATCGACGCCGGGCTGTGGGCGGCCTCCGGCATGGGCCGCCAGTCGCAGGTGATCGCGGCGGTGCAGGACAAAGACGCCATCGCAAAGCTGTCGGCCATCAACGCCAGCATTATGGGCATTTCCGGCGACCCCTTCTACGGCGCGCCCACCGTGCTGGTGGTGCTGGCCCGCAGGGAGGTCCCCACCGCGGTGGAGGACGGCAGCCTGACCATGGGCAGCATGATGCTGGCCGCCGAGAGCGTCGGCCTGGCCTCCTGCTGGGTCCACCGCGCGAAAGAGACCTTTGAGACGGAGGCGGGCAGGCAGCTGCTTGCAGCATGGAGCCTGGACCCGGATGCTTACATCGGCGTGGGCAACCTGATCCTGGGCTACGCCGCCGAGGGCGGCGTCAAGCCCGCCGCCGCCCGCAAAGAGGGCCGCGTCGTCTATGTAAAGTGACCGCACCGGGGCCGCCGGCCCCGGCAGAGAGGAGCGCCCTGTCATGAAAAAGATCAAATCGGTTTATATCACGCTGGCGTATGTCTGTGCAGCAGTCTTTTCGCTGGGGTTTGTGCTGGGGATTTTTATGCATTGGCTGTGGTTCCTGGCAGCGGCCGCAGGCGTGGGCGGGTATGTGTTCCTGCTGTGGAAGTACCTGCGCTGCCCGTATTGCGGCCGGTGGCTCAATCTGTACATCCTCTCTTATGCCAAAAGCCACCCGTGCCACTGTATCCACTGCGGGGAACCGCTGGAGATCGAAGCGTGGTAAACCGCATGGCGGCCGGGCAGGGGATCGGACATTTGCCGCCCCCGGCAGGGGCGGCGCCAACAGCAAAACGACAGGGCAGGCGTGCGGCCTGCCCTGCCGTTTTGCCGGGTCCTGCCGGAAAAGCGGCCCCTGCGTTCCCGCCCTTTCCCATTTGCCAAACCTGCGGCGATCCGATATAATAGTTCCTGTATCTCTGTACGCAAAAACAGCCCGAAAAGGGGAAAGGGGGGCGCACGGCATGGCGCAGCAGACTTCGCTGGCGGAAAACGGCCTGCAAAAGCTGGAAGGCGTTGTGGAGCACATGATCTACGAAAACCGCGACACCGGCTATGCCGTGTTTGAAGTCAACGCCCGGGGCGTGGACGTGGTGGTGGCCGGCAACGTGGGCAGCGTGGACAACGGCATGTCGGTGGTGTGCTACGGCCGCATGGTCAACCACCCCTCCTATGGCGAGCAGTTCCGCGCCGACCAGTGCGAGGCCAGCCTGCCCCAGGACACCGCCGCCACCCTCAGCTACCTGTCCAGCGGCGCGCTGCCCTATATCGGGCCTTCCACCGCCAAAAAGATCGTGGCAAAATTTGGCGAGGATACCCTGACCGTCATCGCCGAGCAGCCCATGCGCCTGTGCGAGCTGCGGGGCATCACGCCCGAAAAGGCCGAGGCCATCTCGAAGGAGTTCCACCGCATGTACGGCGTGCGGGAGGTGGTGGCCTGGGCCGCAAACTACGGCATCCCCGCCCAGGGCGCCGTGGCCCTTTACCGGGACTTCGGCTCCAACGCGGCGGCCATTTTGGAGGACAACCCCTACCTGCTCACCGGCGAGCCGCTCCACCTGAAATTCAGCCAGGTGGACGCCATCGCCGCCAGGCTGCAGTTTGAGCACGACGGCAGCCTGCGGGTGGGGGCGGGCCTTGTCTACGCCATGCGCCACAACGCCAACAACGGCCACACCTGCCTGCCGCGGGACAAGCTGCTGCAAAGCACCGCCCGCTTTCTGCGGGTGGAGCCGGACCGCGTAGCCGAGGGGCTGGAGTCGCTTTTGACCACCGGCGACCTGCGGCTGCGCAAATTTGACGGCACCGACTATGTCTATCTGCCCGACCTGCTCTCGGCCGAGGAGGACATCGCCGCCTGCCTGCGCCGGCTGGCGTCTTATCCCACCCAGCCGCCCAGGCAGCTGGAGAGCAGCCTGCGCGCGCTGGAGCTGGGCCAGGGCGTCACCTACGCGCCGCTGCAAAGGCAGGCCATCGTCACGGCGCTGTCCAGCCGGGTGATGGTGCTGACCGGCGGCCCCGGCACCGGCAAGACCACCGCCGTCAACGCCATCCTCAGCCTGTATGAGGAAGCGGGCGACCAGGTGGCGCTGTGCGCCCCCACCGGCCGCGCTGCCAAGCGGCTGAGCGAGCTGACCGGCCACAAGGCTTCCACCATCCACCGCCTGCTGGAGGTGGACTATTCCAGCGGCACGCTGCGGTTTATCCACAACGCCAAAAACCTGCTGAAATACGACGTGGTCATCCTGGACGAGGTCAGCATGGTGGACGCCAAACTGTTCCAGGCGCTTTTGGCGGCGCTGCGGCCCCACTGCCGGCTGATCCTGGTGGGGGACGCCGACCAGCTGCCCAGCGTGGGACCCGGCAATATTTTAAGCGAGATTTTGCGCGCCGGCACGCTGCCCACCGTCCGCCTGACCGAGATCTTCCGCCAGGCGGGCAAAAGCCTGATCGTGCAGAACGCCCACCGCATCGTGAACGGCCAGATGCCCCAAAAAGGCGGCAAACAGGACGATTTCTTTATGATCGAGGCGCTGGGCCTTGCCTGCCAGCGGCTGGTCTGCGACCTGGTGTCCGCCCGGCTGCCCGCCGCCTACGGCTTTGACCCGGTGCGGGACATCCAGGTGCTGTGCCCCACCAAGGTCGGCCCCACCGGCAGCGTGGAGCTCAACCGCAAACTGCAGCAGCTTTTGAACCCGCCCGCGCCGGACAAGCCCCAGATCGGCAGCGCCGACGCCAGCCGCATCCTGCGCCTGGGCGACAAGGTCATGCAGATCAAAAACGATTACGACATCTCCTACGAGCGGGACGGCGGCGAGTCCGGCGTGGGGGCCTACAACGGCGACATCGGCATCGTCACGGCGGTGGACCCGGACAACCGCACCGTCACCGTGCAGATGGACGACCGCCGCTACACCTACGCCGCCGACCAGCTGGCCGAGCTGGACCCGGCCTACGCCATCACCATCCACAAAAGCCAGGGGTCCGAGTTCCCGGCGGTGGTGCTGCCTGCCGCCGACGTGCCCGCCCGGCTGTGCTACCGCAACCTTTTGTACACCGGCGTCACCCGCGCCCGCAGGCTGTGCGTGCTGTGCGGCAGCACGCGCACCGAGCGCGCCATGGTGGAAAACGTGCGCCAGAACCTGCGGTTTTCCGGCCTGCGGTTTTTGCTGCAGGGCGAGGGGCTGGAAGAATGAGCGCCGGCCGCCCGGACCGGGCCGCGCTGCTGGCCCGACTGCAAAGGATTGCCGCGCTTGCCTACCCGCGCCGCTGCCCGCTGTGCGGCGAGGTGCTGGGCCCCGACGCCGCTGCAGGGCTGTTTTGCCCCGGCTGTGCGCCGGCGGCAAAGGCGCTGGAACATACCCCGCCCCGCCTGCCGGCGACCGAGCACAGCTTTTACGCAGTGGACGGCGCCGCCAGCGCATACTATTACCGGGGCGAGATCCGCCATGCCATCCTGCTCTGCAAGCTGCACGGCAGCCCCTGGGCCGCCCGCGAGCTGGCCGACCTGACGGCCATCCGGCTGTTCGGCGCGCAGCCGGCGGCGGGGCCGGGCGGGCTGCCGGCCTACGCCGCGCCGGGCGGGCTTTCGCCCTATGACTGCATCGTGCCGGTGCCGCCGCGGCTGGGCACATTGCCGGCCCCGCGCCTGCCGGACCGGATGGCCCGGCGGCTGGGGCAGATCCTGGGCCTGCCGGTCTGCGCCGACCTGCGCCCCACCCGCCGGATGCTGCCCCAGAAAAGCCTGACCCTGGCCCAGCGGCTGCAAAACCAGAAGGACGGCTACGCCCTGCGCCCCGGCAGCGAGGCCGTGGGCCGGCGGGTGCTGCTGGTGGACGACGTGATCACCAGCGGCGCGACGGTGTCGGCCTGCGCGCTGGCCCTGTACCAGGGCGGCGCGGCCGGCGTGTTTGCCATCAGCATTGCGGCGGACGAGGAACCGGCAGGGCGCGGCCCGGCGCAAAAGTAACAGGAACGTCTGCGCGGCGCGGGCAGGGAACTGCCCGGCGTGCCGCCTGCCAAACAAGGAGAACCCCATGAAGCAACAGGACATCGGCATTGACCTCGGCACCACCTCCATCATCATTGCCACCGAACAGCAGGGCGTGGTCTTTTCCCAGCCCAGCATCGGCGCCATCGACACCCGCACCGGCGAGGTCATCGCGGTGGGGGACAGGGCGCTGCGCATGGTGGGCCGCGCCCCCAGCTACATCGAGCTGGTGCGCCCTTTGCGGGACGGCGTCATCCAGGACCACCGCATGACCCACGAGCTGATCGTCCGGTTCGTCAACCAGGTCTGCCGGTCCCGCATCCTGCGGCCGCGGGTGTCGGTCTGCGTGCCGGCGGCCATCACCGGCGTGGAGGCCGACGCGGTGGTGGAGGCCGTCATGTCCGCCGGGGCCAAACAGGTCTTTCTGGTGGACGAGCCGGTGGCCGCCGCGCTGGGCGCCGGGCTGGACATCCGCCAGCCGCGGGGCTGCATGGTCATCGACATCGGCGGCGGCTCCACCGACATTGCGGTCATCAGCATGGGCGGCAAGGTGCGGGCGGCCAGCCTGCCGGTGGCGGGCAACGCCTTTGACAGCTGCATCGCCCAGTGCGTGCAGCAAAAGTACGACCTGGCCATCGGCCCCGCCACCGCCGAACTTTTGAAAAAGCAGGTGGCCAGCTGCTCCGACAGCGACTTCGAGGGCGTGATGGAGGTGCGCGGCCATTCCTGGCAGACCAGCCTTCCCGCCCGGCAGCTGGTCTATGCCCGCGACCTGTACGCCCCGGTGCGGGAGCTGGTGGCGCGCATTGCCGCCGCCGCCCGCAGCGTGCTGGAAAGCACCCCGCCGGAGCTGGCGTCGGACGTGTCCCAGACCGGGGTGCTGCTGACCGGCGGCGGCTCGATGCTGCGGGGGCTGCCGGGCTACCTGGCCGGGCAGCTGCACGTCAATGTTGCCCTGGCCCCCGACCCGCTCAACTGCGTGGCGCGGGGCACCGCGGCCAGCCTTTCGCTGGGCAGGCACCTGACCGCCGGCTTCCGGGACGCAACGCCCAAGGTCTGGCGGGCCAGGCTGTAACGCCCTGCGCGCAAAAACTGTAAAATCGCGCCCGCAATCTTTTCTGCCGGCGCGATTTGTGTTATACTAAGCCGAATCTATACCAAACCGGACCAAACCGGATCATCTTACCAAAACGCAGATTTCCCGGCGGCAGTTTGCCGCCGTTTGCCAGATACCGCGCCCGGCTGCCTGCCGGGCAGCCACCAGGGAGGACGGAGCAGTACACCATGCCAGCCAACGCAGCCGAATTTTGCACCCTGCGCGACCAGTACATCGCCGCGCATTTTACCCGATTGAACCCTGTCCAGCAGCAGGCGGTCTTTTGTACCGAAGGCCCGCTGCTGATTTTGGCTGGCGCGGGCAGCGGCAAGACCACCGTGCTGGTCAGCCGCGTGGCCAACATCATCCGGTTTGGCTCCGCCTACGGCAGCAAAGAGCTGCCGGAAGGCGGCGTCTATGACGCGGACGTCGAGGCGCTGCGCCAGGCCGTGGCGGCAGGCCGCGACCTGCCCGCCAGCACCGAGCGCCGCCTGGCCGTGCGCCCCGCCCGCCCCTGGAACGTGCTGGCCATCACCTTTACCAACAAGGCCGCCGGCGAGCTGAAAGAGCGCCTGAAAGCCATGCTGGGGGACACGGTGGGCGGCGACGTCAACGCGGCCACCTTCCACTCCACCTGCGTGCGCATTTTGCGCCGGGACGCCGAGCGCATCGGCTTCCCCAAAAGCTTTACCATCTACGACTCCGACGACCAGCAGCGGGTGATGAAGCTGCTTTACAAGGAGCTGATGATCGACGACAAGTTTTTGCCGGTCAAGTCGGCCATCGCCCAGATCAGCGGCTTTAAGGACAAGCTGCTCTCGCCGGAACAGGTGGCCGCCCAGCCCGCGGCCAACACCAAGGCGGCGCTGGTGGCAAAGCTGTACGCCGCCTATGCCCGCCGCCTGCGGGAAAACGGCGCCATGGACTTTGACGACCTGATCTACCACACCGTCAATATGCTCACAAAGGACGCCGAAGCCCGCCAGTATTACCAGCAGAAATTCCGCTACGTGATGGTGGACGAGTACCAGGACACCAGCATCGCCCAGTTCCATCTGGTGCGGCTGCTGGGCGGCGGGTACAACAATGTCTGCGTGGTGGGCGACGACGACCAGTCCATCTACCGCTTCCGCGGCGCCACCATCGAGAATATCCTCAACTTCGAGCAGCATTTCCAGGGCGCAAAGACCATCCGCCTGGAGCAGAACTACCGCTCTACCGCCAACATCCTGAACGCCGCCAACGCGGTCATCAAAAACAACAACGGCCGCAAGGGCAAGACGCTGTGGACCGAAAACGGCGACGGCGCCAAGATCCACCACTACACCGCCGCCAGCGAGTCCGACGAGGCCAAGCACATCGCCGAGGTCATCGGCGAGCATCTGGCTCAGGGAGCCAGCCTGCGGGACCACGCGGTGCTCTACCGCATGAACGCCCAGTCCAACCCCGTCGAGACCTACTTTGCCCGCGCCGGCATCCCTTACCGCATTGTGGGCGGCCAGCGGTTCTTTGACCGCAAGGAGGTCAAGGACATCAACTCCTACCTGGCGGTCATCGTCAACCCGCGGGACGACGTGCGCCTGCGGCGCATCATCAACGAGCCTGCCCGCAAGATCGGCGCCACCACCATTGAAAAGATCGCCGAGCTGGCCGCCGCAAAGGACCTGCCGATGATGGAGGTCATTGCCCATGCGGAGCTGTACCCGGCGCTGGGCCGGGCCGCCGGCGCGCTGGGCGGCTTTTACGCCATGTACCGCGACCTGTGCGAAAAAGCCACCCGCCTGCCGCTGGACGAGTTTATGGGCGAGGTCATTGCCAAAACCGGCTACGAAGCCATGCTGAAGGCCCAGGGCGAGGAGGGCCAGACCCGCCTGGAAAACCTGGGCCAGCTGGTCTCCTCCATCAAGACCTACGCCGACCAGAACGGCGAGGACGCCACCCTGTCCGGCTTTTTGGAGGAAGTGGCGCTGATCAGCGACCTGGACAGCTACGACGAGAACGCCGACTCTGTCGTGATGATGACGCTGCACTCGGCCAAGGGGCTGGAGTTCCCCTATGTGTTCATCGTCGGCATGGAGGACGGCATCTTCCCCGGCGAGCTTTCCCGCTACAACGAGGAGGACATGGAGGAGGAGCGCCGCCTGTGCTACGTGGGTATCACCCGCGCCAAAAAGGAACTGTATCTCTCCTCGGCCAGCACCCGCATGATGTTCGGCCGCACCCAGCGCAACCCGCCCTCCGACTTCCTGAAGGAGCTGCCCCCTGACCTGGTGGAGGAGACCGAAAGCCCGGAGCTGGCCTATTCCTCCGGCTTCGGCGCAGGCTACGGCAGCTACAGCTACCATGTGCCCGGCGGGCGCAGCGGGTACTCCGGCGCGTCCCGCGGCTACCTGAACCCCGAATACAACCGCGGCGGGGGCGGCTTTGGCGGCAGTTACAGCCGCGGCGGGGCACACAGCGGCTTCGCCGCCAGCGGCGGGCACGAAAGCCCCAACTCCCAGGGCGGGCGGCGCACGGTGCCGTCCTCCGGCTTCGGCGCGGGCTACTCGTCCCAGGTCAACCACCATTCCGGCGCGCCGGCAAAGGCGGCGGGGGCGGGCACCTCCTCGCTGGCCGGCCTGCAGCAGACCCCTAAGGCGCAGAAATCGGCCGGCTACGCCCCCGGCGACCTGGTGGAGCACAAGGTGTTCGGCCGCGGCAAGGTGCTCAAGGCCACGCCGGTGGCGGGGGACTGCATCGTGGAGGTGCAGTTCGACCGCGTCGGCGTCAAAAAGACCATGGCCAACTACGCCCCGATGAAAAAGGTGGAGGAATAAGCCGCCCGCTCAAAAGCCGCCCCTGCAAGGGGAGGTCAGCGTGTCGAGAAACTCGACACGCCGCAAAGGGGGCAACGCTTCGACTGGCTGACGCCAGCTCGGCGCGTTTCCCCCTTTGGAATGTCCGGGTTGCGGTGCCCGCATCATGCGGCGCGCCTTGGACGGCGCTTGCATTCTGCGACCGCTGCCCCTGCTCCGCCTCGCTGCATCCGCCGCAGGCG
>DWWX01000032.1 GCA_019119495.1 Candidatus Gemmiger stercorigallinarum
GCCGCCCCGCCCGACCTGCCCAACGTGCTGGCCCCCGCCGAGGCCGAACTGCGGCTGGCCCGCCAGCAGGTGCAGCGCAACGCCGCCATCGCCCGCGAGGCCGAGCAGCGCAAAAACGACCTGATCGTCTATCTGGCGCACGATCTGAAAACGCCGCTGACCAGCGTGATCGGCTACCTGACGCTTTTGCGGGACGAGCCGCAGATCTCGCCAGAGATGCGGGCGCGGTACACCGGCATCGCGCTGGACAAGGCCGAGCGGCTGGAGGACCTGATCAACGAGTTTTTCGACATTACCCGGTTCAACCTGTCCCACATTGAGCTGGACCGCCGCCCCACCGACCTGACCCGCATGGTGGAGCAGGTGGTCAGCGAGTTCGGCCCCATGCTGACCGAACAGCAGCTGACCTGCCGCACCGACCTGCCGCCCAAACTGGAATACAGCTGCGACCCGGACAAGATGGCGCGGGTGTTTGATAACCTTTTGCGCAACGCCTGCCATTACAGCTACCCCAACACCCGGATCGACATAATCGCCCGCATTGTGGACGGCGCGGCGGTGCTGACCTTTGCAAACGCCGGGCGCACCATCCCGCCGGAAAAGCTCGACCGCATTTTTGAGCAGTTCTTCCGCCTGGACGAGTCCCGCACCACCCGCACCGGCGGCGCCGGGCTGGGGCTTGCCATCGCCCGGCAGATTGTGGAGCTGCACGGCGGCACCATCACCGCCGAGAGCGCCGACGAGCACATCGTTTTTACCCTGCGGCTGCCGCTGGCGCCCGCAAAAGCCGCCGCCCTGCCCGACGCGGCAGCCGCAAGAAAATCGTAAGATTTCCGCAATCCAAACGCAAGGGCTTTACAAGCCCGCCTTCAAAAACCAAGCGCCCTGTTCTGGTACCATACAGGTACCGGGCAGGGCGCTTTGGATGCCGCCGAACGGCACCCGCCGCCCCGCCTGGGAAACGGACTTTTCCGGAATGAAAAGTTCAGCCAAGGGAGGGGCTTTTTTATGCGCAAAGCAGAAACGGTTCAGACGATTTTGGTATTGTTCGGCGGATGCTCCACCGAGCATGAGGTCTCGCTGCAGTCGGCGGCGGCAGTGCTGGAGCACATCGACCCGGCCCGGTTCCGGGCGCTGCCGGTGGGCATCACGCGGGAGGGGCGCTGGCTGCGATACCTGGGGCCAGCCCAGGCGCTGCCCGGCGGCAAGTGGCAGCAGGCCGGCCCCTGCGTCCCCTGCACCCTGACGCTGGACCGGGGCGGCTGCCGCCTGCTGTGGCTGGACGGCTCCGGCCAAAAGGAAGCGTTTGACGCAGCTTTCCCGGTGCTGCACGGAAAAAACGGCGAGGACGGCACCATCCAGGGCCTGTTTGAGCTGGCGGGCGTGCCGGTGGTCGGCTGCGGGGTGCTGCCCAGCGCGCTGGCCATGGACAAGGACCGCGCCCACAAGCTGGCGGCGCTGGCCGGCGTGGCGGTGCCAGAAAGCGCGGTGTTTGCCCGCGGCGCGGCTGCGGCGGACATCCATGCCGCCGCCGAACGGCTGGGCTGGCCGCTGTTTGTCAAACCGGTGCGGGCGGGGTCCTCCTTCGGCATCAGCCGGGTGGAAGGCCCGGCCGGCCTGGACGCCGCCGTGCGGGAGGCCTTTTGCCACGACGGCGAGATCCTTTTGGAGGAGGCCGTGCCCGGCTTTGAGGTGGGCTGCGCCGTGCTGGGCAACGATGCGCTGACCGTGGGCGCGGTGGACGAGATTGAGCTGTCCGAAGGCTTTTTCAACTACGAGGAAAAGTACACGCTGAAAACCTCGGCCATCCACTGCCCGGCGCGCATCCCGGCGGAGAAGGCCGCCGAGATCCAGGCCGCGGCCCGCGCCGTCTACCGGGCGCTGGGCTGCCGGGTGTTTGCCCGCGTGGACCTGTTTTTGACGCCGGATGGCCGCATCGTCTTTAACGAGGTGAACACCATCCCCGGCTTTACCGCCCACAGCCGCTACCCCAGCATGATGAAGGCTATCGGCCTGGACTTTGGCACGCTGATCACACGCATGATCGAACTGGGGGTGCAGCAGGCATGAAAACACCGACTACCATCGTCTACCAGCCGCGCGACCTGGCGGACTTTTCCGCCGCAGGCATCGGGCCGCTGGCGCTTGTCAACCGGCAGCACCCGCTGCAGGGCGGGTTTACCATCCCGCTGGCCCCGCCGGACGAGGCTTTCCCGGAGATCCTGATGGAGCAGCAGGCCGCCAAGATGCTGGCCGCCTGCATCCGTGCGGTGGGCGGCGCGGGGCGCATCGTCCCGGTGTCCGGCTGGCGCAGCCGCAGGGAGCAGCAGGCCATCTGGGACGACACGCTGGCCAAACAGGGCGAGGCCTTCACCCGCAGCTATGTGGCCCTGCCCGGCTGCAGCGAGCACGAGACCGGCCTGGCCATCGACCTGGCCGAGGCCGCCGACGAGATCGACTTTATCCGCCCAGCCTTCCCCTATGACGGGGTGTGCGGGGCGTTCCGCCGGGCGGCGGCCCGGTACGGCTTTGTGGAGCGTTACCGCGCCGACAAGACCGCCCAAACCGGCATCGCCGCCGAGCCGTGGCACTTCCGCTATGTGGGCGTGCCCCACGCCCTGCTGATGGAGCAGCGCGGCCTTTGCCTGGAGGAATACCTGGACCTGCTGGCCGAACAGCCGCTGACCTGCCGGCTGGAAAACGGCCGCCTTGCCCGCGTGGCCCGCTTTGCCGCCGGGCAGGCGCTGCCGCCCGCCCAGGGGCCGCGGCAGGTCAGCGCCGACAATGCCGGCGGCGTCATCGTGACCGACTGGGAGGCGGCGGTATGACCGCCCGCGCAGCGGCCCGGCCGGCGAAGTTTCCCGCGCTGGACGGCTTCCGGCTGGCGGCGGCCGTGCTGGTGGTGACGATCCACACCTCGCCGCTGGCAAGCGTGTCCCCGCTGGCGGATTTCTGGCTGACGCGGGTGCTGGCGCGGCTGGCGGTGCCGTTTTTCCTTATGGTCAGCGGGTACTTCCTGGCCAAAAACGCCTGGCGGGGGCTGTGGGCGTTCTGGAAGCGGACGGCGCTTGTCTACCTGGCCGCCGCGGCGCTCTACCTGCCGCTGAACGTGTATGCAGGGCTTTCCCCTGTCCGGTGGCTGCGGGGCCTTGTGTGGGAGGGCACCTTTTACCACCTGTGGTACTTCCCTGCCCTGTTGTGGGGCGTGCTGATCGCCTGGGGGCTTTCGCGGCTGGGGATGCGCGCGGGGCTGGCGCTGGTCGGGGCGCTGTACCTGGCGGGCCTGGGCGGCGACAGCTATTTCGGCCTGGCTGATCGGGTGCCTGCCCTGCACGGGTTTTACAGCGGGGTGTTCGCACTGACCGAATACACCCGCAACGGGCTGTTTTATGCCCCGCTGTTTTTGCTGCTGGGGGCGGCGCTGGCCGGATGCAGGTGGCAACCTTCGGTGCGCAGCGCGGCAGCAGGGCTTGCGGCCGGCTTTGCCGCCATGACGGCGGAAGCCCTGTGGCTGCATGGCCTGGGCGTGCAGCGGCACGACAGCATGTACCTGTTTTTGCCGGTGTGCATGGTGTTTTTGTTTTGGTTGCTGCTGGGCTGCAACACAGGAAGGTGGAAGGCCGGGCGGGATCTTTCTTTGCTTGTCTACCTGCTGCACCCCGGCTGCATCGTGGCGGTGCGGGAGCTGGCGCGGCTGACCGGCAGCTGGGCGCTGCTGGTGGAAAACAGCCTGGGGCACTTTGCCGCGGTGCTGGCCCTGAGCCTGGCCGCCGCCTGGCTGCTTGCCCGGCTGCGGCCTTTGCGCCCCCGCCCCGACGCCCGCGCCTGGCGGGAGCTGGACGCCGGCGCCCTGCGCCACAACGCAAAAATCCTGCAGGAAGCAGCCGGCCCCGGCTGCCGGCTGATGGCGGTGGTCAAGGCCGACGCTTACGGCCACGGCGCCAAACCGGTCTGCCGCATTTTGCAGAAAGCCGGTGTGCGGGATTACGCCGTCGCCTGCCTGAGCGAGGGCATCGCGCTGCGCAAGGCGGGCATCCGGGGCGGCATCCTGATCTTGGGCTGGACCGCCCCCGACCAGGCGCCGCTGCTTGCCCGCTGGCGGCTGACCCAGACGGTGGCAAGTGTGGAGCACGGCCGGGCGCTGGCCGCCCAGGGCTGCCGGGTGCGGGTGCAGCTGGCGCTGGACACCGGCATGCACCGGCTGGGCATCCCCGCCGGGGACGCCGAGGCCGCTGCCGCGCTGTACCGCCTGCCGGGGCTGCGGGTGGAGGGGATTTTTTCCCACCTGGGCGTGTCCGACAGCCTGACGCCGGAGGACGAAGCCTGCACCCGCCGGCAGGCCGCGGACCTTGCCGCGGCGGCGGAGCGGCTGCGGCAGGCAGGGATCGACCCCGGCCGGGTGCATCTGCTGGCAAGCTACGGCATCTGGAACTACCCGGAATACCATTTTGACCTGGTGCGCGCAGGCATTGCGCTGTACGGCGTGGGCAGTGACGACAGCCCCACCCGCCGGGCGCTGCCGCTGCGGCCGGTATTGTCGCTGCGGGCGCGGGTGGCGGCGGTGCGCCTTCTGGCCCCCGGCGAAACGGCAGGTTACGGCCGCGCCTTTACCGCCAAGCGTCCCACCCGGCTGGCGGTGGTTGCCATCGGCTATGCCGACGGCCTGCCCCGCAGCCTGCCCCGGCAGGGCGGCCGGGTGCTGGTGCGCGGCGTTTTCTGCCCGATGGTGGGCCGCATGTGCATGGACCAGCTGCTGGTGGACGTGACCGACGCACCGGACGCCGCCCCCGGCGACATTGCCACCCTGCTGGGCACAGACGGCAGTGCCGCCATCCGTGCCGAGGAGCTGGCCGCCCGGTGCGGCACCATCACCAACGAGCTGCTCTCCCGCCTGGGCAGCCGGCTGGGGATCGTGGTGCGGTAAATGCAATACAGCGCCATGGGCCGCCGCAAAACGGCCGGTCCATGGCGCTGTATCTGTATTTCCGGGTATTCCGGCGTGCGGGCACGCGGCCTGGGCAGGTCACAAAAACGGGCGGCCCTCGGCGGCAAACAGGCCGGTGCGCAGCACATGGCACTGCCAGGCGGGCACACCGTGGGCCTGTTCCAGCCAGGAGAGCAGCAGCGCCGGGCTGACGTTGAGCTTGTCGCCGGCGGGCAGGTGCAGGGCAAATACCAGGCTGTCCCCTTCCTGCGTGTAGTGTACTGCGGGGATGTAGGTTTTCAGCTCCAGCTGCTTTTTGCCGCTCTTGGTCTTTTTCTCCACCGGGACGCTCCCGGCGGCGTTGTAGGCGTCCAGCGCGGCGGCCGCGCCGGCGGGGACCGTCAGGCGGTAGTCGGCCGACTCGATCTGTCCCATCTTCATCACCGCCGGGCCGATGCGCACCAGGCGCAGCCCTTCCGGCAGGGCGGGGCGCAGCGCGTCCGCCCAGGCAATGTAGTCCGGGTCCTCCACCTCGGTCTTGACCTCGCAGCTTTCGCACAGGCTCTCCTGCCCCAGGGCCAGCGGGCAGGAGAAGGCCAGGTAGATGTGGGGGTTAAAGCCCTTGGTATACCACACCGGCAGGCCGCTGCGCTTGAGGGCGCGGTGCATCACCCGCTGCAGGTCCAACAGTGAGATGTAGGCGGCCATGCCGCGTTTTTCAAACCAGATCCTTACTGTATTCAAAGCAGGGCCCTCCCAGCAGTTTGTTGGCGCCGCAGCCGCTGCACTGGCGGTTGCAGGGCTGCGTGGTCTCGGCGCGCAGGGCTTTCTGGTACTCCCGCACCAAAAACGCCTTGCTGACGCCCACGTCCAGGTGATCCCATGGCGTCACCTCGTCCAGGCCGATTTCCCGGTAATTGTAAAAGTCCGGGTCAACGCCGCAGGCGGCAAAGGCGGCCAGCCAGCGGTCGTAGTCAAAGTATTCCTCCCAGGTGTCAAAGAAAGCGCCATTGCGGTAGGCGGTCTCGATAACGCGGCCCAGGCGCCGGTCGCCCTTGGCAAACACGCCCTCCAGCACGCTGGTGGCGCTGTCGTGGTAGTTGACCTTGATCTTGCGGGAGTGTACGCAGCTGAGCAGGTATTTCTGCTTTTCGCGCAATGTCTCGCGCCGATCCTGGGCGCAGAACTGGAAGGGCGTGACCGGCTTGGGCACAAAGCAGGCCACGCTGCAGGTGACCTGCACGCCCTTGCCCTTGGCGTGGTCCAGGCTGTAGTATAGGTCCACCACCTTTTGGGCGGTGTCGGCAATGCCCTTGATGTCCTCCAGCGTTTCGGTGGGCAGGCCCATCATAAAGTAGAGCTTGACCGAGGTGTAACCCTCTTTGAAAGCGATGGTGCAGGTGCGCTCGATCTGCTCCCAGGTGACGTTTTTGTTGATGACGTCCCGCAGGCGCTGGGTGCCGGCCTCGGCGGCAAAGGTCAGGCCGCTTTTGCGCACCTTGGTGGTCTTGTCCACCATGCTTTTGGAGAAGTTGTCCACCCGCAGCGACGGCAGCGACAGGCTGACGTGGTCGGCCTCGGCCCAGGCGTTCAGCCGGTCCAGAAGTTCCTCCAGCCGGGAATGGTCCGAGGTGGAAAGGCTGGTCAGGCTCAGCTCATCGTAGCCGGTGTTCTGGCAGAGCGCGCGGGCCGAGTCGCTGATGAGCCGGGGCGACCGCTCGCGGAAGGGACGGTAGATCTGGCCCGCCTGGCAAAAGCGGCAGCCGCGGACGCAGCCGCGCAGCACCTCGACGCAGGCGCGGTCCTGCACCGCGCCGATCATGGGCACGATGAAATGCTCCGGCGGCACAAAGCTGTCCAGATCCTTGACGATGGCCTTGGTGATCTTTGCCGGGGCATGAGGGTCGTTGGGGGTGACGGCGCGGATGGTGCCGTCCGGGTTGTAGCTTACGTCGTAAAAGGACGGGACGTAAACGCCGGGCAGGCCGGCCAGGTTTTCCAAAAGCTGGCGCTTGGTCAGCCCCTGTTTTTTGGCCTTTTCCACCTCGGCGCAGATGTCCTGCAGCATCTGCTCGCCCTCGCCCAGCTGCATCACGTCAAAGAAATCGGCCATCGGCTCGGCGTTGCAGACGCAGGGGCCGCCGGCGATGATCAGCGGCCAGCTTTCGTCCCGGTCGGCGGCGCGCAGCGGGATGCCCGCCATGTCCAGCATGGCCAGGATGTTGGTGTAGCAAAGCTCGTACTCCAGCGTAAAGCCCACCACGTCAAATTTGGTCAGCGGGTCCTTGCTTTCCAGCGCGTAGAGCGGGATGTGCAGCTCTTCCATTTTTGCCTTCATGTCGGTCCAGGGCATAAAGGCGCGCTCGCACCACCAGTTTTCATGGCGGTTCAAAAGCTCGTACAAGATCTTTTCGCCCAAAAAGGACATGCCGATCTCGTAGGTATCGGGGAAACAGAACGCAAACCGGACGTCGATGCCGGCGGGGTCCTTGATGACCTCGTTGTACTCGCCGCCGGTATAGCGGGCGGGTTTCTGCACCTGGGTCAGCGCCTGCTGCAGGCCCTGGCGGACGTCGATAAAGCTGCGGTCTTGCGGGTTCGACGGCATGGGTTGCCCTCCTGTCTGATGGCTGCCTGCGGGCGGGCCGCGCCCTCAGGGAACAAAGCTGAAATCGATGCGGCCCAGCTGGATGTTGGCGTTTGCCACCTGCACCTGCATGGGGTCGCCCAGCATCCAGTGCCGGCCGGTGAGCGGGTCGTAGACGCGGACGCCCTCGGTGACGACGGGTTCGCCCTTGCACAGCTCGGCCGAGGGCACAAAGCCTTCCACCGTGTTGTCCAGCGCCACAAAGACGCCGCGCTGGGTCACGCCGGAGACGGTGCCGGTGTAGGTCTCGCCCAGGTGGGCGGTCATATACTCGGCCTTGTAGCAGTCCTCCACGTCCCGCTCGATGCGCTGGGCCTCCACCTCCTGGCGGCTGGACTGGACGCTGGCGCGCTGGACAAAGTCGTGGTATTTGCCCTCCAGCTGCCGGGCGTCCTCGCCCAGCAGCATATCGGTCAGGATGCGGTGGATGGCCAGGTCGGGGTAGCGGCGGATGGGGCTGGTAAAGTGGGCGTAGTCCGCCAGCACCAGGCCGAAATGGCCCTTGGGCTCCACATCGTAGCGGGCTTTCTGCATGCTGCGCAGCACACCGGTGTGCACCGGGATCTGGATGGGTTCGCCGCGGGTCTTGTCCAGCAGGGCGGCCAGTTCCAGCTGGGTGGGGGTCTCGCCCTTAAAGCGCACGTCCACGCCGCAGGCCTTGAGGGTAGTCATCAGCTTTTCCATCCGCTCGGCGTCGGGGGCCTCGTGGATACGGTAGACAAAGGGCGCCTTGCGGGTGCGGCCGGCGTTGGCCGCGCACTGGTTGGCCAGCAGCATGAACTCCTCGATCATGCACTCGGAAACGCCGCGGTCGCGGGCGATGATGTCGACGCAGCGGCCCTTCTCGTCCAGGACCAGTTTGGCCTCGGTGGACTCGATGTCCATGCCGCCGCGGACCTTGCGCAGGGCCAGGCGCTTTTCGTACAGCTCCTGCATCACCGGCAGCTGGGCGGAAACCGCGGCGTATTTTTCCTGAAGTTCCGGCGCGGCGGTGCCGTCCAGCAGGGCGTTGATCTCTTTATACACGCCCTTGACCCGGCTGCGGATGACGGTCTTGACAAACTGGTACTGGCGGATGCTGCCGTCGTCGTCCAGCTGCATCAGGCAGGAGAAGGCAAGCCGGGTCTCGTCCTCGTTCAGGCTGCAGATGCCGTTGGACAGCTGCCTGGGCAGCATGGGGATGACCTTGTCGGCATAGTAGATGCTGGTGGCACGCTCAAAGGCCTCATTGTCCAGCGCGGTGCCGGGCTTGACGTAGTGACTGACGTCGGAGATGTGGACGCCCAGCTCGTAGCCGCCGCCGTTGAGCTTGAGCAGGCTGACGGCGTCGTCGATGTCCTTGGTCTCGGCCGAGTCGATGGTGAAGATGGGCAGCCCCCGCAGGTCCATGCGGTGGGCGATCTCCTCCTGGGTGACGCGGGCGCGGGAGAAGGCGCGGGCTTCCTCCAGCACCTCCTCCGGGAAGTCCTGGCGCACCTCGCGGCCGTAAAGGATGGCCTTGGCGCACTCGGCCGCAATGTCCGAGGAGCCGAACCGCTGGCGGATGGCCACCCGGTGCTCGGAATGGCGGCCGCCGCGCAGGGTCAGCTCGGCGCCGGCCTTGTCGCCGGGGCGCACGCCCTTGTCCTCGCCTTTCTGGAGCAGCAGCTGGACGCCGCTGCAGCCGTCCGGCTCCAGAGCCAGGCGTCCGTCCTCGGTGCGGACGATGGTGCCGGCGATGGTGTTGTGGGGCTGGGTGATCTCGGCCACCTCGCCCTCGGCGCTGCCCTCCACGCGGGGGTGGTCAAACAGGCGGACGTTGATCTTGTCCTTGGGCATGGCGCCGTGCAGCGCGCGGCCGGGGATAAAGATGTCGCCCTCGCCGTCGTCACGGCTGGCAAAGCCGAAGCGGGCCGCCAGCTTGACCAGCGTGCAGGGGATGGCGGCGGGCATGTTCTCGTTCTCGATGGTGGCAAGGCCGGGGGCGTATTTGCCCCGTTCCATCGTCAGCATCCCCTCGGCCACCATGGCCGAGACGGTGTAGCGCAGACGGTTGCCGTCCACCTTCAATTCGTCCTGCAGCTCCCGCTGGCTGCAGGGCCGGCGGGAAACGGCTTTCAGGATATTTTTCTGCAAAACTGTCATTGTTGTTACTCCTCCCTGACGTCGCCCTGCCGCCCGGCAGGGCCCTTCCGATGGGGCGCAGCGCCCCGGCGGCCCGTGGACCGGGCCGTGCTTTGCAATGGGTATGCTTTGTATTCTTTCCCGAAGTGTCTCTATACACAACAAACGGTCCGCCGGTAAAAGCGGACCGTCGTTTGCATTCTGATGCCCCTTAGCCCAAACGCGCGCTGAGCACGCAGACGACCAGCGTGGCGATGAAGAAGATCACGCCGCAGATCTTGGTGGCCTTGGCCAGCTTGGCGTCCAGGCCGCGCTCACGGCCGGCAGCCATAAAGCTGTTGTCGCCCATGATGGCGGCGGACAGGCCCTGGCCCTTGGTCTCCTGCGCAAGGGTAAAGACAATGATAAACAGCGAAACGGCGATGAGGATCACGCCGAACACGATCTCGTAAACGCTCATGGATAGCTCTCCTTCACATTCTGATGCGGACTAATGCGGATAACAGTGTACCATACTTTGCCGCGGATTGCAAGGCTTTGCGCCGCTGGACGGCAATTTTTTGCAGGATTTTTTGCGGGCCGGCCCTGCCGCCGGCGGGCGGTCACAGCGTCATCTGCTCGGCCATGTCCTCGGCGCGCAGGATGGCGCCGGCGGCGGGCAGGCTGCGCACCCGGAAGCGGTGGGGGTTGGCCAGTTCCAGCCCGTCCGCGCGCTGGACGCGGGCGATCTTCTGGTTCTTTTTCAGCGTTACCACATTGACGCCGGCGGTGTCGCGGGTGGTCTTTTCGGGGATAAGGGCGCTGCCGGCCAGCAGCAGGCGGCCGGCCGTGGTAAAGACGGCCAGCTCGCACTCGTTGGTCAATTGCAGCATGCAGGCCAGCTCCGCCTTGTCGCTGTAAGCCTTCAGCAGCTTTTTGCGGTTCTGCTTGGTCTCGTAGCTGGAAAGCGGCACCTTGGCGCACTTGCCGTTCTGGAAGAAGAACAGCATATGCCCCGCGTAGTCGGTGGTGACGGCCATGTAGACCGGCACCTCCCCCTCCTCCATGCCCAGCTTGCTGGCAACATAGTCGCCCAGCACGCTGGCCTTGGTGTCGGCAAAGTCGGCGGCGCGGGACTTGTAGACCTGGCAGTGGCTGGTAAAGAACAGCAGCTCCGCCGCGTTGGTGGATTCCACCGTCTGGGTCAGCTCGTCGCCGTCCTTCAGCTTCTGCTCGCCGGACATGCGCAGGCTTTGGGGCGTGATCTTTTTGAAATAGCCGTCCCGCGTAAAGAACAGCGTGACCGGGTAGTCGGGCACCGCCTCGGCTTCCTCCTCGATCTTCTCGTCGGGGACCTCGTAGAGGATCTCGCTCTTGCGGGGTCTTGCGTACTTTTTGGCCACGGCGGAAAGCTCCTGCATGATGATCTTGTGGATGCGGGCCGGGCGCTTGAGGATGTCCTCCAGGTCGGCGATGGCCTTTTCCAGCTCCTCGATCTCGGCGGTGCGGTTGAGGATATATTCCCGGTTGAGGTGGCGCAGCTTGATCTCGGCCACATACTCGGCCTGGACCTCGTCGATGCCGAAGCCGATCATCAGGTTGGGCACCACCTCGGCCTCCTCCCCGGTCTCGCGGACGATGCGGATGGCCTTGTCGATGTCCAGCAGGATGGCTGCCAGGCCGCGCAGCAGGTGCAGGCGCTTCTGCCTGCCCTTGAGGTCGTAGTAGGTGCGGCGGCGGACGCACTCGGCCCGGAAGGCGATCCACTCGGTCAGGATGCCCCGCACGCCCAGCACCCGCGGCTGCCCGCCGATGAGCAGGTTGAAGTTGCAGGCAAAGCTGTCCTCCAGCGGGGTCATCTTGTACAGCCGGGCCATCAGCTTGTCCGGGTCCTGGCCGCGCTTGAGGTCGATGGTCAGCTTGAGGCCGTTCAGGTCGGTCTCGTCGCGCATGTCGCTGATCTCTTTGATGCGGCCCGCCTTGACCAGCTCGGTGATCTTGTCCATGATCGCCTCCACCGTGGTGGTGGGCGGGATCTGGGTCACGTCGATGCAGTTGTTCGCCTTGTCATAGCTCCACTTGGCCCGGACGCGGATGCTGCCGCGGCCGTTCTCGTAGACGTTGTGCATCTCGGCGGCGTCGTAGAGGATGGCGCCGCCGCCCACAAAGTCGGGGGCGGGCAGCAGCGTGGACAGGTCGGCCTGCTCGTCCTTCATCAGGGCGATGGTGGCGCTGCACAGCTCGGCCAGGTTGAAGGAGCAGATGTTGCTGGCCATGCCCACCGCGATGCCCAGCGTATTGTTGGCCAGGATGGTGGGAAAGGTCACCGGCAGCAGCGTCGGCTCGGTGGTGGTGCCGTCGTAGTTGGGCACAAAGTCCACGGTCTCCTTGTCAATGTCCCGGAACAGCTCCTCGCAGACCGGTTCCAGCTTGGCCTCGGTGTAACGGCTGGCGGCGCAGGCCATGTCCCGGCTGTAGGCCTTGCCGAAGTTGCCCTTGGAATCCACAAAGGGCACCAGCAGGCTCTCGTTGCCGCGGCCCATGCGGACCATGGTGTCGTAGATGGCGGCGTCGCCGTGGGGGTTCAGGTGCATGGTGCTGCCCACGATGTTGGCCGACTTGGTGCGGGGACCCTTCAAAAGGCCCATGGTGTACATGGTGTACAGCAGCTTGCGGTGGGCGGGCTTGAAGCCGTCGATCTCCGGCAGCGCGCGGGAGACGATGACGCTCATCGCGTAGGGCATGTAGTTGGTCTCCAGCGTTTCGGTGATGGGGGATTCCAGCACGGTGCCCGCCGAGAGGATCTCCACATTGTCGCCCAGCTGGGGCCGGGCGGGGGACGTTTTCTTTTCTTTGCGTCTTGCCATTCTTTGCCCTCTCTCCCCTTTCTCAGCTCAGGTCCAAATCGTCGAGATATTCGGCGCCGTGCTCGGCGATATGCTCCTTGCGGCCCTGCAGGTTGTCGCCCAAAAGCAGGTCAAAGGTCTTTGCGGTCTGCTCCACATCGGTGGGCATGACCTTGATCAGACGGCGGCTGTCCGGGCTCATGGTGGTCAGCCACATCATTTCGGGGTCGTTCTCGCCCAGACCTTTGGATCGCTGGATGGTGTACTTTGCGTCGCCGATGCGCTTTAAGATGTTGGCCTTTTCCGGCTCGGTGTAGGCAAAGTAGGTCTTGGTTTTGGTGTTGATCTCGTACAGCGGGCTTTCCGCGATATAGACGTAGCCTTCCTTGATGAGGGTGGGCGTCAGGCGGTAGAGCATCGTCAGGATCAGGGTGCGGATCTGGTAGCCGTCCACATCGGCGTCGGTACAGATGACGATCTTGTTGTAGCGCAGGTTTTCCAGCCGGAAGGCGGCCAGGTCCTTGTTGTGGCTGCCGCCCAGCTCGACGCCGCAGCCCATGACGCGGATCAGGTCGGTGATGATGTCCGACTTGAAAATGCGGCTGTAATCGGCTTTGAGGCAGTTCAAAATTTTGCCGCGCACCGGCATGATGGCCTGGAACTCCGAGTCCCGGCTCTGCTTGACGGCGCCCATGGCGGAATCGCCCTCGACGATATACAGCTCCCGGCGGGAGGCGTCGCGGGTGCGGCAGTCCACAAACTTCTGCACCCGGTTGGCCAGGTCCATCTGGGCGGTGATGTTCTTTTTGATGCTGATGCGGGCTTTTTCGGCATGCTCGCGGCTCTGCTTGTTGATCAGCACCTGCTTGCAGGCTTTTTCGGCCTCGTCGGGGTGCTCGATGAAATAGACCTCCAGCTGATGCTTGAGAAAGTCGGTCATGGCCTGGGCCACAAACTTGTTGGTGATGGCCTTTTTGGTCTGGTTTTCGTAGCTGGTGCGGGTGGAAAAGCTGGAGGACACCAGCACCAGGCAGTCCTGCACGTCGGCAAAGGTGATGGCGCTCTCGTTTTTCTTGTACAGGCCCTTGTTTTTCAGCCAATTGTTGATCTGGTTGACAAAGGCCAGGCGCACCGCCCGGTCGGGGCTGCCGCCGTGTTCCAGCCAGCTGGAGTTGTGGTAGTATTCCAGCGTCTGCACCGTGTTGGAAAAGCAGAAGGCCACGTTCATGCGGACCTCGTACTCCGGCTGGTCGGCGCGGTCGCGGCCGGCGGCCTGCCCCTGGCAGAAGTGCACCGGGGTCAGGGTGTTGTCCCCCGCCAGCTCGGTGACGTAATCGGTGATGCCGTTTTCGTAGTAGTATTCGCTCTTTTCGCTTTTGCCGGTGGAGCGGTCGTCAAAGGCCAGCGTGACGCCGGCGTTGACCACCGCCTGCCGCTTGAGCATATCCCGGAAGGTCTCGGCCGGCACAGCGATGTCGGTGAACACATCGGTGTCCGGCTTCCAGCGGATGACCGAGCCGGTGCGCCGGCCGGAATAGGGTTCCTTTTTCAGGCCGCCCACATTCTCGCCCTTTTTGAAATCCAGGTGATAGTGCTGGCCGTCGCGGTAGATGTCAGCGGTCATCCACTCGCTGGCGTATTGGGTGGCGCACAGGCCCAGGCCGTTCAGGCCCAGGCTGAAATCGTAGGTGCCGCTGCCCTCGGCGTACTTGCCGCCGGCGTACAGCTCGCAGAACACCAGGTCCCAGTTCCACCGCTGCTCGGCCTTGTTGTAGTCCACCGGGATGCCGCGGCCAAAGTCCTCGACCTCCACCGAGTGGTCGGCGAACAGCGTGACGTTGATCTTGTTGCCGTGGCCGTCGCGGGCCTCGTCGATGGAGTTGGAAACGATCTCGAAGATCGAGTGGGCGCAGCCCTCCACGCCGTCCGAGCCAAAAATAACCGCCGGGCGCTTGCGCACCCGGTCGGCGCCTTTTAAGCTTTTGATGCTTTCGTTGCCGTATTCCTGCTTTTTTGCCATGGAACCGCTTTCCCTCCGTCCAGCTTGCCGCCTGCGCCGCCCCGCCAGGGGCCCGGCCGTACAGGCGTCTTGTTCTATCCAGTTCTATCCAAACAGCGCCGGCTGCTTTTGCAGGCCCTTGCTTTCCCGACGCGCAGATCATTTGACACGGTGATATTATAAGCAATCCGCGCGTCAAAAGTCAAACCGGCGCCGCAAAACAGCCCGGCTGGCGGCAGGGCCGTGCAGCGCGGGCTGTTGGGTGGGGACTGTTTATGCGGCCGGCTCGCTGCCGGTATCATCGGCGTTGCCTGTGACCGTTACGGTGTCGGTGCCGCCATCGGCCGTGCCGCTTTCCGCGGCGCTGTCCGGGGCGGCGTCGGTGCTTTCCTGCCCGGCGTCCGAGGATGCCGCATCGGAGGATGCCGCGTCAGAGGATGCCTCGTCGGATGTTGCCACGCCAAGATTGCTCTCCACCATCGACTGCGGGTCAGGCGTGGGGGCCGCGGCGGAGGAAGGCGTGGGCGTCGGGGTGGATACCGGCTGCATCTCGCTCTCCTGCAAAGCGGTCAGATACCACTGGCGGTTTTCGCCGCGGGTGAACACATAGTCCATGTACTTGGTTGGTTCGGTGGGGGCGGTCAGCGTCAGGCTGGTGGTGCTGGCCAGCGTGGGGATGTAGCCCACCGTGACGTACAGATGGCCGCTTTGGGTGCGGATGCTCTCCACCTCCGGGGTGTACAGCCCCACCGCGCCGGTGACCGGCACCAGGTAGCCCTGGCGCTCCTCGTCATAGATATAGCTCATCTCGCTGGTCTCGAAGGAGCCTTCCTCCACCACGTAGTCGGGGCCCAGCAGGTTGGTCAGGTAGGTGTCCACCTCCAGCCGGGGCAGGATGACGCTGCCGGTCTCCTCGTCACGCTCGTAGTCGTCCAGGCTTCCGCCGCCGGCCTGGATCTGATAGACGCAGCCCCAGATGGCCGCCTGCTTGAACACCGACTGATCCACCTGGCTGACGTCCTCAAAGGGCAGCGTGTCAAACATGACAAGGCCGTACAGGCGGTCGGCGTAGCTTTGCCGCCGGTCCGAATCGTCCAGCAGCGCCTGCAGGCCGGTGACGCACCAGCCGATGACGGTGAACAGGCCGATCAGAATCAATATCACAGCCACCAGACCCAAAAGCTGCCGGGCCAGGCGGCGGTTGTTGCGAAGCTGTTCCTCTCTTGAACTGGGCATGTTGGGACTCCTTCTATCAAAAACGGGCGCGGCCGCCGCGGGGCGGCGGGACGGCGCCTGGGGATCGCAAAGATTGCACTATAGTATACCACATCCCGCCGGGTTTTGCAAAGCATCCGGGGCGCCGCGGGCACATTTTACACAAATGCCCGCACAGCGGTCCGGCGCTGGCAGCCGGCTGTGCGGGCATGCGGGCAGAGGTTCAGCGGTTTTTGTACATCTGCTCGTAGTATTTCTGATAGTCGCCGCTGGTGACGTGGGCCATCCAGTCGGGGTGTGCCAGGTACCAGTCGATGGTCAGCACAATGCCCTTCTCGAACGGGGTCTCCGGGTACCAGCCCAGGTCGTTTTTGATCTTGGTGGGGTCGATGCCGTAGCGGCGGTCGTGGCCCAGGCGGTCAGCCACATGGGTGATCAGCTCCTCGCTGATGGCATCGTCGCCCAGGCGGTCATGCAGCTGGGCAATGACGGTCTTTACAATAAAGATGTTGGGGCGCTCGTTATGGCCGCCCACGTTGTAGACCTCGCCGTCCCTGCCGTCCGACGCCACCATGTCGATGGCCTTGCAGTGGTCCATCACATACAGCCAGTCCCGCACCTGCATGCCGTCGCCGTAGACCGGCAGGGCCTTGTGCTGCTTGGCGTTGTTGATCAGCAGCGGGATGAGCTTTTCGGGGAACTGGTAGGGGCCGTAGTTGTTGGAGCAGCGGGTAATGTTGACCGGCAGGCCGTAGGTGTCGTGGAAGGCCATGACGAACAGGTCGGCGCTGGCCTTGGAGCTGGAGTAGGGGCTGTGGGGCGAAAGGGGCGTCGTTTCGGTAAAATAGCCCTCGGCCCCCAGCGCGCCGTAGACCTCGTCGGTGGAGACCTGGACATACTTTTTGCCGGGCTTCCAGGCCTTGGTCTCGGCGTCGTACCAGGCTTCCTTGCAGCATTGCAGCAGGTTGACGGTGCCCATGACGTTGCTTTGGACAAAGATCTCCGGGTTTTTGATGCTGCGGTCCACATGGCTTTCGGCCGCAAAGTTGATGACATAGTCCGGGTCGTACCGGGCCAGCAGGCCGGCGACCAGCGCCTTGTCGCAGATATCGCCCTGCACAAAGATGTGGCGGGGGTCCCCCTCCACGTCCTTCAGGTTTTCCAGGTTGCCCGCATAGGTCAGCTTGTCCAGGTTGACCAGGCGGATCTGCGGGTATTTTTCCAGCATGTAGTGGACAAAGTTGGAGCCGATAAAACCGGCGCAGCCGGTGACAAGATAGGTTTTCATCATTTATTTACCATCCCAGTTTGCAAAATAGTCTTGGATCGCGGTTTTCCAGTCCCGCATTCCGTCGCCCACGGTGCAGCGCAGCATCCGGTTGTCCAGGGCACTCCAGGCCGGGCGGCTGGCCGCCTGCGGGTGTTGGGCGGCATACTCGGCGCTGGAGATGGGTTTGACGGTGCAGTGCTCGCCGGACAGGCGGATGATCTCGCAGGCAAAGTCGTACCAGCTACACACACCGTTGCCGGTGCAGTGGTAGGTGCCGTAGTCATGGCTGACCGCCAGCTTGAGGATGTGATACGCCAAGTCCACCGCGTTGGTGGGGTTGCCCAGCTGGTCGCTGACCACGGTGATCTCGTCGTGGGTCTTTGCCAGGCCGACCATCGTCTTGACAAAGTTTTTGCCCGCCGCGCCGTACAGCCAGGCGGTGCGCACGATAAAATGGCGGCGGCAGAACCGCTGCACATACTGCTCGCCCAACAGCTTGGTCTCGCCGTAGGCCGAGACCGGCGCGGGGATGGCGCACTCGTCCAGGGGGACGCCGCCGTTGGGCCGGCCGCTGAACACATAGTCGGTGGAGACATGGATCAGCCGGGCGCCGATCTTGTCGCAGGCCATGGCCAGGTTGCGCGGGCCCAGGGCGTTTGCCCGAAAAGCGGCGTCCCGGTCCGCCTCGCAGCCGTCCACATTGGTCATGGCGGCGCAGTTGATGACGGTGTCCGGCTGGTGGCGGCGCACATAGGCGATGGTGGCCTCCCGGTCGGTGATGTCCAGCTCCGGCAGGTCCACCGCCACCACCGGGGCGTTTTTCAGCCGCTCCGGCAGGCGGCCCAGCGCGCATCCGCCCTCCAGCAGCTGCTTTTGCAGCTCGGTGCCCAGCTGCCCGCGGCAGCCTGTGATCATAACTTTCATTGCTTTCGGCCTCCCGGTCCTGTCGGGCGCGGCGCAGGCGGCGCGCCTGCCCCCGCCCTGTGTTTTGCAGCACGCCGTGCCCCGCACCGCGGCTGCGCTGTGCCAAATCCGTTATATTTCCGCGGCCGGATGCGCCTTTCAGTACATCAGCTTGTTGTCCGCCACGTTGCGCAGGTGCGCGCCGTAGGGGGATTTGCCGTAGCGTTCGGCGCTCTCCAGCAGCTTTTCGCGGGTGATCCAGCCGTATTTGTAGGCGATCTCCTCCGGCGCCGAGATCTTGATGCCCTGGCGCTTTTCGATCATGCGCACAAAGTCGGCAGCCTCCACCAGGCTGTCCATGGTGCCGGTGTCCAGCCAGGCATAGCCCCGGCCCAGCAGCTGCACGTCCAAAAGCCCCGCGTTCAGGTACATCTCGTTGAGGGTGGTGATCTCCAGCTCGCCGCGGGCGCTGGGCTTGACCTGCTTGGCCAGCCGCACCACGTCCCGGTTGTAGAAGTACAGGCCGGTGACCGCATAGTTGCTTTTGGGGCAGGCCGGTTTTTCCTCGATGGAGGTGGCGTGGCCGGCCTCGTCAAAGGCGACGACGCCGAACCGCTCCGGGTCGGTGACGTAGTAACCGAACACGGTGGCGCGGCCCTCCGCGGCGCTTTTGGCCGCGGCCCGCAGCCGGGTGCCGAAGCCGGCGCCGTAAAAAATATTGTCGCCCAGAATCATGGCGCAGCAGTCGTCGCCGATAAACTCCTCGCCCAGCAGAAACGCCTGGGCCAGGCCGTCCGGCGAAGGCTGCACCTTGTACTGCAGCCGGACGCCGAACTGGCCGCCGTCCCCCAGCAGCGCATGAAACCGCGGGGTGTCGGTGGGGGTGGAGATGACCAGGATGTCCTGGATGCCGGCCAGCATCAGCGTGGACAGCGGGTAGTAGATCATCGGCTTGTCATACACCGGCAGCAGCTGCTTGGAGGTGACCATGGTCAGCGGATACAGCCGTGTGCCGGCGCCGCCGGCCAGAATAATGCCTTTCATTTGTGTGCTCCCTGTCTGCCGTCCGGCCGGGCCGGCGGCGCTGTTATCGGATTTATTATACCGCCTGCGTCCGTTTTACACAAGCCCCGCCGGGCGGATTTTTGGGGCGGGCCGCTGCCGGCCCGGCGCCGGCTTTTGCCGCCGCCACGCACAAAAATCCGCCCATGCCTTGACGGCAGTGCATACACGTGATACAATAGTACACAATAAAAGGGAACGAGCGGCAGTTTGTCCGCATTTTTCACAACCGGGTGTGCGCCGCCCTGCCGGCGGGCCGCGCGGTGTTTTTGAGTGAATGGGTAAGGGAGGGTTCCTCCGTTGAAACGTGTTGTCGGCGCCCTGCTGGTCGCCGTGTTGCTGGTCATTTTTGTTGCCTGCGGGGTGCCCACCTCCACGCGGGACGCGGTGCCCTCGCCGTCGCCCACCGTGGCGGCCACCTCCCGCGATGTCCACAGCGAGCCGGTACAGGTGGATGAAACCTACGCCAATGCGGACGTGACCCAGCCGTCGGCCGCGCCGTCCGCCACCGCCGCCCCCACCCCGGCCACCGGCGACACCCCGATCTTCTGGGTCGTCGGCGTGGTGGGCCTGATCGTGTTCTGCTCGGCGGGGCTTTTGCTGCTCAAACGCATTTGACCGCCGGCGCTGTCCCTGACTTTGCAAAAAACGCAGCCCTTTGTCCCTGCCGATTCCGCCGGGGTGAAGGGCTTTTGTTGTCCCGGTTTCACTGACCTGTTCCTGCGAGGTATCCCATGCCGAAAAAAGGCCGCTATGCCCATCTGAAAGGGAGTTCCGCCTACTATCCGTTCGGCGCGCGCACCAAACTGCGCCGCCGCCAGCGCCGCCATGTGGTGCTGCTGCGGGTGGTGGGCCTTGCCCTGCTGGTGCCGGCGGCGGTGGTGGCGGTGCGGCAGATCGTCTTCCGCGGCGGCCAGCCGCAGCGTCCGGATACGGTCCTTGCCGACACGGCCGGAACGCCGGAGAACGCCGGCCCGGTACAGGTGAACATCCAGCCCGCCACCGCCGGCCAGGCCGCCGGGAACACGCCCTCCCCCGCCCCGGCGGCGGACGGCAGCGCCGTCCTGCCCCGGTACGCCGACCTGGCCGCCGAGAACCCGGACATGGTGGGCTGGCTGACCATTGAGGCGGCCGGCATCGACTACCCGGTGATGCAGACCCCCGGCGACAACGAGTATTACCTGCGCCGGGGCTTTGACCGGCTGTACGCGCCGGCGGGCAGCCTGTTTTTGGACGAGCAGTGCAGCCTGTACGACCCTGCCACCGCCAACTGGCTGATCTACGGCCACAACATGCACGACGGCAGCATGTTTGCGGGGCTGCTGGACTACGCCGACGAGGCGTTTTACCGGCAGAACCCCACCTTTACCTTTGACACCTTGTATGAGCAGATGGAGTGGCAGGTGGTGCTGGTGCTGCAGACCGAGCTGGGCGCCGACGAGCTGCCCTACTACACCTTTTTTGACGCCGCCAGCCGCGAGGAATGGCAGGCCCGGTACGACGCCATGGCGGCGCTGGCCCTGTACGACACCGGCGTGACCGCCGAATACGGCGACCAGCTGCTGACCCTTTCCACCTGCGGCGAGGCGGATTCCAGCACCGATTCCCGCTTTGCGGTGGTGGCCAAGCGCATTGAGTGAGAGAGCGGGGTTTCCCCCGCCCTCTCCGCTACAGGCGGCCCTGTCCCGCCGCGGCCAGGCTCCGGCGCGATTGATTCAAAAGCAAAGAAATGCCGGCAGAAAAGGCGCCCCGCAGGCCATGCGGGGCGCCTTTTGGCTTATCTTATGCGGTTTTGCGCGGCGGTTTACTTCTTGCCCTGCTCGGCGCGCTTTTTGGCGATGGCGGCCAGGGCGTCGCGGCGGGACAGGTTGATGCGGCCCTGCTGGTCGATGTCAGTGACCATGACAAAGACCGGGTCGCCCACGGCGACGACGTCCTCGACACGCTCGACGCGGTGGTCGTCCAGCTTGGAGATATGGACCAGGCCCTCCTTGCCGGGGGCGATCTCGACAAAGGCGCCGAAGTTCATCAGGCGGGTGACGCGGCCCTTGTAGATGGCGCCGATCTCCGGGTCCTCCACAATGGTCTTGATGGTGCCGATGGCGCGGCGGGCGTTGTCGGCGTCGATGGCGGAGATAAAGACGCGGCCGTCCTCCTCCACGTCGATCTTGCAGTTGCAGGTGGCGCACAGCTCCTGGATGACCTTGCCGCCCTTGCCGATGACGTCCTTGATCTTATCGACGGGGATCTGCATGCTGAACATCTTGGGCGCGTACTTGCTCAGCTCGGCGCGCGGCTCGGCGATGCAGGGCTTGATGATCTCGTCCAGGATGAACAGGCGGCCCTTGCGGCACTTCTCCAGCGCGTCCTCAACGATCTCGTAGGTCAGGCCGTCGATCTTGATGTCCATCTGGATGGCGGTGATGCCGCGGCGGGTGCCGCCCACCTTGAAGTCCATGTCGCCGTGGAAGTCCTCGACGCCCTGGATGTCCAGCATGGTCATCCAGCGGTCGCCCTCGGTGATCAGGCCGCAGGAGATGCCGGCGACCGGCGCCTTGATGGGCACGCCGGCGTCCATCAAAGCCAGCGTGGAGCCGCAGATGGAGGCCTGAGAGGTGGAGCCGTTGGAGGACAGCACCTCGGAAACGCAGCGGATGGTGTAGGGGAAGTCCGCCATGGAGGGCAGCACCGGGATCAGGGCGCGCTCCGCCAGGGCGCCGTGGCCGATCTCGCGGCGGCCGGGGCTGCGGGGGGCGCGGGCCTCGCCGGTGGAATAGGGCGGCATGTTGTAGTGGTGGATATACCGCTTGGTGGCGGTGTCGGACAGGTCGTCCATGGTCTGGGCGTCCTTGGTGGAGCCCAGGGTGCAGATGGTCAGTACCTGGGTCTGGCCGCGGGTGAACATGCCGGAGCCGTGCACGCGGGGCAGGATGCCCACTTCGGCGGCCAGCGGGCGGATCTCGTTGATGCCGCGGCCGTCCACGCGCTTGCCCTCATCCAGCAGCCAGCGGCGGACCACCTGCTTCTGCATCTTGTAGCTGATATAATCCAGGGTGGCGGCGTCCAGCTCCGGGTGCTCCTCGGCGATCTTGTCCATGATGGGCAGCAGGGCGGCGTCGCGGACGTTCTTGTCGTCGGTGTCCATGGCGGCCTTGAACTCGTCCAGGTGCTTTGCCTTGACGTCGGCCAGCAGCTCCATGTCCAAATCGGCGGACTGGAAGTCCACCTTGGGCTTGCCGATCTCGGCGACGATGGAGTTGATGAAGGCCAGCATCTTTTTGATCTCGGCGTGGCCGGCCTTGATGGCGGCCATCATGGTGTCCTCGTCCACCTCGTTGGCGCCGGCCTCGATCATGACGATCTTTTCCTCAGAGGCGGCCAGAGTCAGGGCCAGGTCGCTCTTTTCCCGCTGCTCGGCAGTGGGGTTCAGCACGATCTCGCCGTCCACCAGGCCCACCTGCACGCCGCCGATGGGGCCGCGCCAGGGGATGTCCGACATGGCGATGACCAGCGACGCGCCGTTCATGCCGGCGATCTCGGGGGAGTTGTCCGGGTCCAGGCTCATCACCGTCATGGTGACGCAGACGTCGTTGCGCATCTCCTTGGGAAACAGCGGGCGGATGGGGCGGTCCACCACGCGGGAGTTGAGGATGGCATGCTCGCCGGGGCGGCCCTCGCGGCGCATAAAGCTGCCGGGGATGCGGCCTGCGGCGTAGAGCTTCTCCTCAAACTCGACGCTCAGGGGGAAGAAGTCGATGCCCTCGCGGGGCTTCTCGCTCATGGTGACGTTGCACAGCACGCAGGTCTCGCCGTAGCGGATCATCGCGCTGCCGTTGGACAGGCCGCACATCTTGCCGGTCTCGACCACAAACGGGCGGCCCGCAAAGGTGGTCTCAAACTTGCGGTAGTTGGGGAAGGTTTCCTTGCGGGATGCAAATTCCAGTGCCATTCGGGGTTCCTCCTTGAAATTGGATGTCTTGCCGCAGGGTCAGCTGCGGCGCTGTATGCCATGGAGCTGCATCCCGGTCTTGAGCAATAAATCCAGTGGCCGACCCGGCCGAGGGGGGTCAGACATTCGATTTACTGCGCAAAACGTCGGGGCTGCCGCTCCGGTATCCGAAAGAAAACAGAAGGGGAACATCGCAGGCGGACTGTGGCGGCCAAACCGCTGCCGCCCTTGAACGCCTGTGCAAAATAAAAAGCGGGCAGAGCGCATATCGTGCGCTCTGCCCAGCGTTTTGCAAGATTACTTGCGCAGACCCAGCTCAGCGATCAGGGCGCGGTAACGGTTGATGTCCTTCTTCTGCAGATAGGCCAGCAGGTTACGGCGGCGGCCGACCATCTTGAACAGACCGCGGCGGCTGTGGTTGTCGTGCTTGTTGGTCTTGAGATGCTCCGTCAGGTGGTTGATCCGGGCGGTCAGCAGTGCGACCTGGACCTCCGGGGAACCGGTGTCACCCTCATGGATCGCGGCTTTTTCGATGATAGCCTTCTTGTCTTGCATGATACATACCTCTCTTTTGAAGAAATTTGCCGTCGGCGCAGCAGGGGGCAGCAAGGTTCCCTTTCGCGGCAGGGTCTGCCGCAGGGCGTACACCCGAAGCCGGGCCGCGGTAGCGTTCTTGATTATAGCACAGGGCGGCCGGTTTTACAAGCGGTAATTTGCGCAATTTTTGCCCCGTATTTTTGGCAGATGCAACAATCGGCGGCCGGTCCCCCGCTTTGCCGGGCTTACTGTTCCGCCCGCGCCGCAAAATACGCCTGGCTTTGGCGGGCGGCGTCCCGGATCAGGTCGCTGAGGGCCTGCATCGAGCCAAACTTGCGGATGGGGCAGAGATACCGGTGGAACTCCAGCCGGGGGCGCCGGCCGTAGACGTCGCCGGAGAAATCCGGCACGTAGGTCTCGCAGGTGATGGGCGCGCCGGCCGCGTCCACGGTGGGGCGGCGGCCGATGCCGGTGGCCGAAGGATACCAGCGGCCGTCCAGCCAGATGCGGGTGAGATAGACGCCGCAGCCCGGCTCCAGCGCGCCGGCGGGGTAATTCTGGTTGATGGTGGGGGTGCCCAGCCGGGAGGTGCCCACATGCTTGCCGTGGCCCACCGGCCAGTCGATGGCGTAGGGCTGGCCCAGCATGGCGTTGGCGTCCTGGATGCGGCAGTCCTCCAGCGCGGCGCGGATGCGGGTGGAGGAAACGACCTGCCCCTGGTACTGCGCCATCTCGACCACATGGGTCTCGATGCCTTGGGCGGCGCACAGCGCCTGCAGCAGCGCCACGTTGCCGGCGGCCTTTGCGCCGAAGGTAAAGTTATCCCCGCAGAACACTGCCCTGGCCGCAAAGCAGTCCACCAGCACCTTCCGGACGAAATCCTCCGGCGAGAGGGCGCAGAAATCGGCAAAGGGGGCCTCCTGGTATTCGGTGATGCCCAGCTCCGCCACCCGGCGGTGCTTTTCCCGGTCGGGGAAGATGCGCCCGCCCTTGAGGGGGTGGTCCGCCGGCAGCGAGAAGGTGAACGCCGCCGCGGTCAGCCCGTGGGCGGCGGCATAGTCCACCGCCGCCCCCAGCACCGCCCGGTGGCCCAGGTGGACGCCGTCAAAAAAGCCCAGCGCCACCGCGCTGCCATGGGGCGCGTCGATGGGGGCAAGCGTGGTCAAGATGTGCATGCGGTCAATCCCCTTCCCTCTCGCAGAACAGTTTTTCGACGTTCAGCACGCCGCCCGCCACCACGGCCAGGCCAAGGAAGCGGCCGGCCCCGTCATAGACACGGTAGCGGCCGTCGGCGGCCGGGTAGCGGCTGGTGGGGCAGCCGTTGAACAGATGCCGCCGGACGCCGTCGCTGACGGCGAGGGCCGGCAGCGACGGGAAGGCCGCGTCCACATCCAGCACCCAGTCCTCCGCCCTGCCCTCCGCGGCGGCCTGCAAGATCTCCGGCAGCGTGTGGGCCTGGGCGATGGCAAAAGCTCCGGCGCGGGTGCGGCGCAGCGCGCTCAAGGTGGCGGGCAGGCCCAGTGCTTTGCCGATGTCCTCGGCCAGGGTGCGGATGTAGGTGCCCTTGGAGCAGGACACCCGCAGGCGGTACTCGTCCTTTGCAGGGCTGCCCAGATAGTCAATGGCGTACACCGTGATGGCGCGCGGGGCGCGCTCCACCGTTTTGCCGGCGTGGGCCGCCTTGTACAGCGGCTGGCCGTTCACCTTTACCGCCGAGTACATGGGCGGCAGCTGGGACAGCGTGCCGGTAAACTGCGGCAGCACCGCAAGCAGCTCGCTCTCCCCCGCCGTGACGGGGGCGGTCTCCAGCACCGTGCCGGTGATGTCGCCGGTGTCGGTGGCAAGGCCCAGGCGGATGGTTGCCTCGTAGGTTTTATCGTGGTCGGGCTGGCGGTCGGCAGCGGCGGTGGCCCTGCCGATAAACACAGCGAGCACGCCGGTGGCCATAGGGTCCAGCGTGCCCGAATGTCCCAGTTTCCGCGTGCCCAAAGCGCCGCGCAGCTTGGCCAGCACATCAAAGCTGGTCCAGCCGGCGGGCTTGTCGACAAGCAAAATACCGTTTTTCATTTTCAATTCCCGAATGTGGGAAAGCCGGTCTGCCGGGGCTGTGTTCCGCCCCGGGCAAACCCGGCTCCCGTTTGTGTTAGTCAGTGCCGGGGCTCGGCTTCCGCATCCTGGCGGGCCAGCTCCTTTTCGACTTCCTGCAAAATGGCGCGCTTGGCGTTGTCCAGGTTGCCGCTGATCTCGCAGCCGGCGGCGCGGGCATGGCCGCCGCCGCCCAGCCGCCGCGCGATGGCGCAGGCGTCGTAGCTGCGGGAGGTGCGCACGCTGATCTTGAAGCTGCCGTCTGGCTGCTGGCGCAGCGTCAGGCCCACGTCCACCCCCTCGATGGAGCGGGGCAGGCTGGTCAGATCCTCCAGCTCGGCGTTGGCCACGCCGGTCTGCAGGATCTGGTCGCGGGTCAGGCAGATCATGGCACAGCGGCCGCCGCAATAGTATTCCAGGCTTTCCAGCGCCTCGCGCTCGGCCTCGATGCGGCTGCGGCTGCGGCACTCGAACAAAAGCTCGTTCAAGCGGCCGATATCGGCCCCCACCTCGATCAGCCGCGCCGCCATGCGGTGGGTGCGGGCGGTGGTGCTGGTAAAGCGGAAACAGCCGGTGTCGGTGGCCAGGCCGGTGTACAGGCAGGCGGCGATCTGCGGGGTCAGCGGCACGCCCAGGTTGTCCGGGATCAGCTCGGTCAAGATCTCGCAGACAGCGGCAGCCTGGGGCTCCACCAGGGTGGCGTAGGCGTAGCCCGCGTTGGAGCCGTGGTGGTCGATGCACAGGTTGGCCCGCCGGACGTAGTCCTGGACGTTGTTGTTCTCGCCGAACAGCTGGATGCTGGCAACGTCCACCGCCACCACAAAGGCGGGTTCAAAGCTGCCGTCGTACCAGGTGATGTCCAGGTAGTCGTACAGTTTGGGGATGGGGTCGCTGCAAAGCACCGCGGCGGTCTTGCCCAGCGCCTGCAGCGCAAGGCAAAGCCCGGTGGCACTGCCGATGGTGTCCCCGTCCGGGTTTTTGTGGCTGAGGATCAGGATATCATCGGCGGCACGCAGCCGTGTGGCAGCGGTCTGACGATCCACAGATTCGGTCATAGTGTGTTCCTCTTTTCTGCGTGCGCGGGGCTTGGGGCCGGGGCGCAGCGGCATTGCCGCCCCGCCGCCCGGTTTTGCGCCGCCGCGCGTGGGAAAATCAGTCCGGCCCGGCCGCGTCCGCGTCGGGGGTCTCCTCGGCGGGCGCTGCGCCGTCCAGCTGTTTGAGCAACGCATTGATGTGCGCCGCATAGGCGGCGCCGTCGTCCGCGACAAAGACAAAGCGCGGCGCCTTGCGGATGTGCATGCGGCGGCTGATCTCGGTGCGGACGTGGCCGGCGGCACGGTTGAGGCCCTTGATGACCTCTGCCTCGCCGCCCTCGCGCCCCATGACGCTGACGTGGACCTTGGCCACGTCCAGGTCGGGGGTAACGTCCAGCCGGGTCACGGTCAAAAGGCCGCCGGTGACGCGGGGGTCCTTCATGTGGCTGATGATGTCGATCAGCTCACGCTTCATGTCCTGGGCCATGCGGCCCTGATTTTTGGTAGGCATTGCATGGGCCTCCTTTGGTCTGCTGTTATGCGGTCTGCCTGCCGCGGCGCGGCGCGCCCGGCAAAAGGCAGGGATCAATCGCGGTATTCCTCCAGCTTGAAGCACTCGAACACGTCGCCTTCCTTGATGTCGGCAAACTTGTTCAGGGTGATGCCGCACTCAAAGCCCTCGGCAACCTCTTTGGCGTCGTCCTTGAAGCGTTTGAGCGAGGCAATGGAATCCTCGCAGATGACGATGCCGTCGCGGACCACGCGGATCTGGGCGTCGCGGGTGACCTTGCCGGAGGTGACGCGGCAGCCGGCGACGGTGCCGACGGAGGAGATCTTGTACACCTGGCGGACCTGCGCCTCGCCCAGGGCGACCTCGCGGATCTTGGGCGCCAGCATGCCCTTCATGGCGTCGGACACGTCGTTGATGGCGTCGTAGATGACGCGGTACATGCGCATTTCCACCTTGGCCTGCTCGGCCTCGGCCTTGGCCACGGCGTCGGGACGGACGTTGAAGCCGATGATGATGGCGTTGGAAGCATCGGCCAGCGAGACGTCTGACTTGCTGATGGCGCCCACGCCCGCATGGATGACCCGGACGCGGACCTCGTCGTTGGTCAGCTTCTCCAGGCTCTGCTTGACGGCCTCGGCGGAGCCCTGCACGTCGGCCTTGACGACGATGGGCAGCTCCTTCATGTCATTCTGGGCCATCTGGTCGAACAGGTTATCCAGCGTGACTTTGGTGTAGGCGGCAAACTGGCGCTCCTTGGCCTCGTTGGTGCGCTTGTCGGCCAGCTCGCGGGCCAGGCGCTCGTCCGCGACCGCCTCGAAGATATCGCCGGCGTCGGGCACCTCGGTCAGGCCGGTGATCTCCACCGGCATCGAGGGGCCGGCCTGGGTCAGGTCCTGGCCCTTGTCGTTGCGCATGGTGCGCACGCGGCCCACGGCGGTGCCGGCAATGACGCAGTCGCCCTTGTGCAGCGTGCCGTTCTGGATCAGCAGCGTGGCCACAGGGCCCTGGCCCTTGTCCAGGCGGGCCTCCACCACGGCGCCCTTGGCGCGGCGGTTGGGGTTGGCTTTCAGCTCCATGACCTCGGCTTCCAGGGCGATGCGCTCCAAAAGGTCGCTGATGCCCATGCCGGTCATGGCCGAGACAGGGATGCAGGCCACGTCGCCGCCCCAGTCCTCCGGGACGATCTCGTACTGGGTCAGCTGCTCCTTGACGCGCTCCGGGTTGGCGGTGGGCTTATCCATCTTGTTGATGGCCACGATCAGCTTGACGTTGGCCGCCTTGGCGTGGTTGATGGACTCGATGGTCTGGGGCATGATGCCGTCATCGGCAGCCACCACCAGCACCGCAATGTCGGTCATGTTGGCGCCGCGGGCACGCATGGCGGTGAACGCCTCGTGGCCGGGGGTGTCCAGGAAGGTGATGACGCTGTCGCCGCTCTTGACCTGGTAGGCGCCGATGGCCTGGGTGATGCCGCCGGCCTCGCCCGCGGTGACGTTGGTCTTGCGGATGGCGTCCAGGATGGAGGTCTTGCCGTGGTCGACGTGGCCCATGACCACAACGACCGGCGGACGGGTGACCAGATCGGCCTCGTTGTCCTCGTCCTTTTCAAACAGGCGCTCCTCGATGGAGACATGGACCTCGTGCTCGACCTTGGCGTGGAACTCCTCGGCCACCAGGGCGGCGGTGTCAAAGTCCACCACGTCGGAAGCGGCGTGCATCTCGCCCATCTGCATGAACTTGGCCACAACCTTGGCGACGTTCTGCTTCAGGCGGGAGGCCAGCTCGCTGACGGTGATCTCGTCGGGGATGGAGATCTTGAGCTGGGCGTTGCGGGCCTTCTCCAGCTGGATGCGCTGCAGGCGCTCGGCCTCGGTCTCGCGGCGGCGCTGGTACTGGTTGCGGCCGCGGTTTTTGTTGTTGAATTTCTGCTTGTTGCCCACCGGCTGGTTCTTGCGCTTGGCGGGCATGTTGCGGCTGTCGGCCAGGTCGTCGTAGCGGGCGCTGAACTTGTCGACGTTCACATCCACGGTACGGGTATCCACCTGCACATGGGCGCGCTGGACCTCCACCGTCTCGGTGGTCACCGGCTGCTTGACGCCGGTGTCGGCGGCCAGGGCCTGCATGGTCACGCGCTTTTCCTTGCGCTTTTCGGCCGGACGCTCCGGCTGGCGCTTGTGCTCCGGCTGGCGGGGCTTTTGCTGCTGGGCGGCGGGCTGCTTTGCCTCCTCCTTGGGGGGCTGCGCCTTGGGCTGCGCAGGCTGCGGGGCGGCGGGCTTTGCCGCCTTGGCCGCCTTGGGGGCGGGCTTTTCGGCCGGAGCCTCGTGGGCAGAGGCAAAGTATGCGTCCAGGCTGGCCTCGGCGGTCTCGCGGGTCAGCTGTTCCAGCAGGTAGTTCAGCTCCTGCTCGTCGACGGTGCCGCCGGTCTTTTTGGTCTCGCCGGTGACGGCGGCCAGGGTATCGATGATCTTTTTATTGGGTACGCCAAAATCCTTGGCGACGTCAGTGATCTTATACTTAAACTCCATGGGCGGGTTCCTCCTTCTCTTGGGTCAGATGTTTGGCGCACAAGCGGGCCAGGTTTTCATCCGTGACAGCAAACACGGCGGCCGGCCGGGGCGTCAGCGCGCTGAGCTGCGCAACCGTCAGGGGCATGGTCCGGCAGTCCACCAGATCCCGGCAGAACGCCCGGATATGGGATGCCGTGCGGTCGCTGGCGTCCGAAGCCAGCAGCACCAGGCAGGCCTTGCCGCCCGCCGCCGCGTCGCAGACGCGGTCGTAACCGTGCAGCAGCCTGCCTGCCTTGCGGCACAGGCCCAGCGCCCCCAGCAGCAAATCGGGATCATTCATGGGGCGCCGCCTCCTTTGCCGCCTGCTCGGCAGCGGTGATCTCGGCCGTCAGGCGCTCGAACACATCGTCCGGCACCGGCACGCCGAAGGCGTTTTGCAGGCGCTTGGCTTTGCGCGCTTTTGCCAGGCAGGCGGCCGAAGGGCACAGGTAAGCGCCGCGGCCGGCCTTTTTGCCGGTCAGGTCGACGCTGACGTTGCCGTCCGGGCTGCGCACCACGCGCACCAGCTCCCGCTTTGGCTTTTGGGCATTGCAGCCCACACAACGGCGGACCGGGATCTTTCTCTGCTGCAAATAACTGACCTCTTTTCAATCTCATTGGGCGGGGGAACCTGCCTGGCGGCGATGCGCCAAACGGCCCCGCGCGTTACCGGATAGCGCCCACGGGGGTCATTCCTCGCCGTAATAGCCGGACTCGGGGCGGATGTCGATATTATAGCCGGTCAGGCGGGCGCACAGGCGGGCGTTCTGGCCCTTGTTGCCGATGGCCAGGCTGAGCTGGTGGTCGGGCACCGTGACCCGGCAGCTCTTGGTATCGCCGGGCAGCAGCTCCACCTTGACCACGCGGGCGGGCGACAGCGCCGCGCCGATGAAGGTGGCGACGTCCTCGCTCCAGGGGATGATGTCGATCTTTTCGCCGCCCAGCTCCTCGACGATCTTTTCCACGCGGGAACCGTGGGCGCCGATGCAGGCGCCCTGGGCGTCCACATTGGGGTCGTGGCTGTAGACGGCCATCTTGGTGCGGGCGCCGGCCTCGCGGGCGATGGCCTTGATCTCGACGGTGCCGTCGTAGATCTCCGGCACCTCCAGCTCAAACATCCGCTTGACCAGGCCGGGATGGGTGCGGCTGATGGTGATGCGGGGGCCGCGCTCGGTGGAGATGACGTCCACCACGTAGACCTGCAGGATCTGGCCCTCGGTGTAGGTCTCGCCGGGGACCTGCTCGTTGCGGGGCAGCACGGCGCTGCCGCCCTTGCCCAGGTCCAGCGTGACGTTGCCGCGCTCCGGGTCGATGGAGACGACGGTGGCGGAGATGATCTCGTGGGCGCGGGACTGCATCTCGCTGTACTGGGCGCTGCGCTCCGCCTCGCGGATGCCCTGGCGGATGACGTGCTTGGCGGTCTGGGCGGCGATGCGGCCGAACTCCTTGGTCTTTAAGGGGGTCAAAAACTTCTGGCCGATCTGGTAGCTTTTGCGCACCCGCTGGGCGTCCTCCAGGCTGACCTGGGTGTAGGGGTTCTCGACCTCCTCGACGATCTCCTGCGCCAGCGTGGCACGGAAGGCGCCGATGGAGGGGTCGATGTCAACGATGACGTTGTCGTCCTCGACGTTATAGTCCTTCTTGACGGCGATGACGATGGCGGCCTTGATCTTTTCGATCAGGTAATCCTCCGGCAGGCCGCGCTCCTTTTCCAGCGCGGCAAGGGCCTCGAAGAACTCGTTGTTCGTGGATGCAGTAGCCATTTTTACGGTTTCCTCCCAAAATAAAGTTCAGGTTTCTCCTGATGGTTTCTCAAAGCGGATGGCCCGTCTGCAAGGGCGGCGGCCGCCGCGTTCCTACTGTTATCGTATGCGCGGCGGGCGCGGGACAGGCCGGGTCAGAACAGATCCTCGTCGTCGCAGAGCTTGACGTAGCTGGCGGCTTCCAGCGGGAAGGCGACGGGGCCGTCCGGCGCAGCCAGCGTGACGATGCCGTCCTGCAGGCCTTCCAGCAGGCCGGAGACCTCGCGCCGGCCCTGGCTGTCCGGGCGGTAAAGATGGGCCAGGCATTTTTGGCCTTTCAGCGCCTGGTAGTGTTCCGGGCGGGTCAGGCGGCGGCCCAGGCCGGGGCTGCCCACTTCCAGATAATAGCTTTGCTGGATGGGGTCGGCCTCGTCCAAAATGGGGTCGATGGCGCGGGAGACTGCCTCACAGGTATCGGTGTCCAGCGGGGTGTCCCGGTCGATCAGCACGCGCAGGAACCAGTCCGGCCCTTCCTTTTCAAAACGGACGTCCCACAGCTGAAGGCCCATGCCCTCCACCGTGGGGCGGACCAGACGCTCCACCGCAGCGGCCGCGCCGCCGGTCCCCTGTGCCTTTTTGGCTTTGCCCATCAAACAGCCCCCTATCACAAAAAGAAAGCGGACCTTGGCGGCCCACTTCCAAAAATCAATCATCGAACACTAGGAATATACCACACACCTGCAAAAAAAGCAAGCCTTTTTGCCCATTTTAGGGCCAAAACCGGGCGTTTGGGGGCAATTTTCACGGTGTTTGCCCCACCGGAACCGCCCCGGCGCGCAAATGCGGCGGCAAACCGGAGTGTAGCGGGCGGCGCGCAAACATGGATAAGGGTTGTAAAAATTGCAAAAAACCTGCGGCAAGGCGGCCTGCCTGTAACATTTTTGATGCATCCGTCGTTTATATATATAGTAACAGAAAGACAAAAACCGGCGCGGCGGGGCGGCACAGCCCCCTCGCAGCCGGGCCGGGCGCACGGCGAAAGCGGAACGCGCGCCCATTCTATTCATCTTCTTCCGGGAAGGCGGTGTTTTTATGAAACAGACCAGGCGGCTGGGGTTCCTCCCCGCATTGCTGATCGCGGCGCTGCTGCTGGCGGCGTGCATCCTGCTGGCCGGGCTGAGCGCCGGGCGGCAGTCCCCCGGCAGCCGGTCCCGCGCGGCCGCTGCCGTCGTCGCGGCCGGGCACCCGGCGGCAGGCGGCGCGCCGGTGCAGCCGGCCGATTGACAACCGCACAGGCGGCGTGTATAATGGCCCTATATTTAGATGCCCGTCTAAATTTATCCAAACCAGCCGGCATCCCGGCGCGGGCGTCGCAAAGCGAGGGATCTTTGTTATGATTGCACCCGTTCCTGTCTTGTCCATTGTATGCTGCGCCATCACCGCGCTGATCGCCTTTGGCGCGCCCGTTGCGCTGACCATCCTGTGCATGCGCCGGTCGCACCACGCCCTGATGGCAGTGTGCACTGGCGCCATCTGCTTTATTCTCGGCGCGCTGGTGCTGGAGCAGCTGTTCCACTCGGTCATGCTCGGCCTGTTCCCCGTCATTGGCGAAAACGGCATGGTGTACATCCTGTACGGCTGCCTGACCGCCGGCCTGTTTGAAGAGACCGCCCGGCTGATCGGCCTGCGGTTTTTGTGCAAAAAGCAGGATGCCTCGGCGGTGACGGGCTTTGCCTGCGGCGTGGGGCATGGCGGCATTGAGGCGATCCTGCTGGCCGGCATGACGATGCTGAGCAACCTGATGGTCATGGTTTCCATCAACGCCGGCAGCGCCGACAGCCTGCTGGCCGGGCTGGAGGGCGAGAACTACGACGCCGCCGTGGCCCAGCTGCAGCAGGCGTCGGCCATCCCGCCGCTGGAGTTTCTGGCCGGCGGCATCGAGCGTCTGGCGGCCATCACGCTGCACATCGCCCTGTCCATGCTGATCTGGATGGTGGTGACCAAACGGCTGCCCCTGTGGGGCTATGCGCTGGCCATCGGCCTGCACGCGCTGGCCAACCTGCCTGCCGGGCTGTACCAGGTGCTGGGGCTGAACATGTGGCTGACCGAGGCCGTGGTGGTGGTTGTCACCGCCTGCATCGCCTTTGCCGTGTGGAAGCTGTACCAGCTGCGCCGGGAGGCGCCGGCGGAGAGTTGACAGCTCTCCCCCGCCCCGCCGTGCGGGGCATCCCGCAGAGAGCAGCTTGCCCGATCATATCTTATAGTACATAAACAGAACGCAAAAGCAGGCCCTGCCGGGCAAGTTTCCCGGCAGGGCCTGTTCTGTTGCTGTTGTTCTGTCGGCCGCCCGCTCACATGCCGGCGGGCACGGCGGTCTCGACCTTGGGCGCGCCGCCGGCCAGGTCCTCGGCGGTGACGGGGGCCGCATCCCGGCCGCCGTTCTCCAGCCGCTCCTTGGCGACGGCCAGCATCAGCTTGATGCGGTTTTCCTGGTTGACGCGGGTGGCGCTGGGGTCGTAGTCCACGGGGGTGATGTTGGCCTCCGGGTGCAGGGCGCGGATCTTGTTGATCATGCCCTTGCCCACAATGTGGTTGGGCAGGCAGCCGAAGGGCTGGGCGCAGACGATGTTGGCGTAGCCGCCCTCCACCAGCTCGATCATCTCGGCGGTCAGCAGCCAGCCTTCGCCCATCTTGGCGCCCAGAGAGATGATGCCCTCCGGCTTTTTCATCAGCTCGCGGAAGGAACCGGGGGCGTAGAAGCCGTGCCGGCACAGCGCCTCGTTCATCGCTTCGCCGATGGAATCCAGCCAGTTCAGCAGCGCGTCGGCGCCGCCGGCCACCAAGGCGTTGCCGCCGTACAGCTGCTGGGTGATGGTGTAGTTGGCCACGCAGTACTCCACAAAGCCCATCAGGCCGGGCAGGTTGACCTCGCAGTCCTGGGACTCCAGGAACTTTTCCAGATCGTTGTTGCCCAGGGGCGAGTATTTGACGTAGATCTCGCCCACCACGCCGACCTTGACTTTGGGGGTGCGGGTGACGGGGATGGAGGCGTAGTCGGCCACGATCGGCTCAAACTGGCGCTTCATGTCGTGGGCGCTGTAATACTTGTCCTCGTGCATCCAGCCCTGGATGGTCTTGATCCACTTTTCGGTCATGGCCTCGGCGTCGCCGGGATTGTTCTCGTAGGGGTGGACCTGGTTGCGCAGGCTGGCCAGCAGGTCGCCGTAGAAGATGGCAGCAATGACCTTGCGCAGCAGCTTGACCGTCAGCGGGATGCCGCTGTCCTTTTCCAGGCCGGAGAAGTTCAGCGACGCCACCGGGATGTTGCCGTAGCCGGCCTTGACCAGCGCCTTGCGCAGCAGGGCGATGTAGTTGGAGGCGCGGCAGCCGCCGCCCGTCTGGGTGATCAGCAGCGCGGTGTGGTCCAGGTCATACTTGCCGCTGTTGAGTGCGTCGATGAACTGGCCGATGACCAGCAGCGCCGGGTAGCAGGTGTCGTTGTGGACATATTTCAGGCCCAGCTGGGCGACCTCGCTGCCGCAGTTGCCCAGCACCTCCACGTTGTAGCCTTCCTTCTCCAATGCGGCCTGCATCAGCCGGAACTGGATGACGGCCATGTTGGGGATCAGGATCTTGTGGGTGTGGATCATGTCCTTGGTAAAATTGGGGGTAGTGTATTCCATGGGGCTCCCTCGCAGTTATGTGATACGCAAGCAGTGTTTACATCTTGCCGGCGCGCTCGTCCAGCGCGGCAAACAGGCTGCGCAGGCGGATGTTGACCGCGCCCAGGTTGGTGATCTCGTCGATCTTGAGCTGGGTGTACAGCTTGCCGCCGGCCTGCAGGATCTCGCGGGTCTCGTCGGTGGTGATGGCGTCCACGCCGCAGCCGAAGGACACCAGCTGCACCAGGTCCATGTCCTGCTGGGTGGTGCAGTACTTGGCCGCCGCGTACAGCCGGCTGTGGTAGGTCCACTGGTTGAGCACCGTGGTCTTGAAGGGCTGCACCCGGTCGGAGATGGAATCCTCGGTGACGACGGCGGCGCCCTGCTGCAGGATCAGCTTGTCGATGCCGTGGTTGACCTCCGGGTCCACGTGGTAGGGGCGGCCGGCCAGCACGATGATGCGGCGGTGCTCGGCGCGGGCCTTCTCGATGATCTGCTCGCCCTTCTGGCGGACCAGCGCCATGTGGCGGTTATACTCGGCATAGGCGGCGTCGATGGCCTCCCTGACCTCGCGGCGCGGGATGCCGGGCAGGTACTTCTCCAGCAGTTTGAGCATCTTGGCGGTGAAATCCTTGCGGCGGGCGATGTCGATGTACTCGTAGAAGAAGGGGATCTTTTCCAGCTCGGGGCAGTTGCCGGCCAAGACCTCCGGGTAGTAGGCAACCACCGGGCAGTTGTAATGGTTCTGGCCCAGGCCCTCGTCCACATTGTAGGTCATGCAGGGGTAGAAGATCAGGTCCACGCCCATTTTGGACAGCTCGGCGATATGGCCGTGGGCCAGCTTGGCCGGGAAGCAGGCGGTGTCGCTGGGGATGGTGGCCTGGCCTTCCTGGTAAATGGTGCGGTTGGACACCGGGCTGACCACGACCTCGTACCCCAGCGTGGTGAAAAAGCTGTGCCAGAAGGGCAAAAGCTCGTACATATTCAGGCACAGCGGGATGCCGATCTTTTTGCCCCGCTTGCCGGGCACCTGCTTGTAGTCCAGCAGCAGCGCCAGCTTGTAGGCGTACAGGTCCAGCGACTCGTCCGACGCCTTGCCGGTGACGGGCTTCTCGCAGCGGTTGCCGGAGATGAACCGCTTGCCGTCCGAGAAGATGTTGATGGTCAGCTGGCAGTGGTTGCCGCAGCCGCTGCACTGGACGGTGTTGACCTTCTGGCTGAAATTGGCAAGCTGTTCCGGGGTCAGCACGCTGCTGGTATGGCCGGCGGCGGTCTTGCTCTTGCCGTAGAGGGCCGCGCCGTAAGCGCCCATCAGGCCGGCAATGTCGGGGCGGATGACGTTGACGTGCATCTCCTTCTCAAAGGCGCGCAGCACGGCTTCATTATAGAAGGTACCGCCCTGCACCACGATATTGCGGCCCAGCTCCTCCGGGCTGGAGGCGCGGATGACCTTGTACAGCGCGTTCTTGACCACCGAGATGGACAAACCGGCGCTGATGTTCTCGATGGAGGCGCCGTCCTTCTGCGCCTGCTTGACCGAGGAGTTCATAAACACGGTGCAGCGGCTGCCCAGGTCCACCGGGCGGTCGGCAAACAGGCCAAGGGCCGCGAACTCCTTGACGTCGTAGCCCAGCGCCTCGGCAAAGGTCTGCAAAAAGCTGCCGCAGCCGGAGGAGCAGGCTTCGTTCAAAAAGATGTTGCTGATGGCGCCGTCCTCGATCTTGAAGCACTTCATGTCCTGGCCGCCGATGTCGATGATGAAATCCACGTTGGGCATGAAATATTTGGCGGCGGTGAAGTGGGCCACCGTTTCCACCAGGCTGAAATCGGCATGGAAGGCGTTTTTGACCAGCGCCTCGCCGTAGCCGGTGGTGGTGACGCTGGCGATCTTCAGGCCGGGGTGTTTTTCGTACAGCCCGGTCAGCACCTGGCGCACCAGCGGGATGGGGTTGCCCAGGTTGGGCTGGTAGCTGGTGAACAGGATGTTTTTGTTGTCGTCGATGACCACCAGCTTGATGGTGGTGGAGCCGGAGTCGATGCCGATGTGCACCGGCCCCACGTCACTGCCAAAGGGCAGGCAGGGCACGGTGGCCTTCATGTGGCGGGCGTGGAACTCCTCGTACTCCTGCTTGCTGGCAAACAGCGGCGGCAGGCTGACATAGGTGGCGGTGGCGCTGTAATCATCCAGACGCTTTGCCACCTCGTCCAGGTCAAAGACCTCGTCGGCATAGTAGGCCGCGCCCAGCGCCACATAGAGCAGGCTGTTTTCGGGGCAGGTGCCCTTGACGTGCAGTGTCTCGTCAAAGCACTGGCGCAGCACGCCGGAGAAGGTCAGCGGGCCGCCCAGGTACAGCACGCTGCCCTTGATGGGCCGCCCCTGGGCCAGGCCGGCGATGGTCTGGTTGACCACCGCCTGGTAGATGGAGCGGGAAATGTCCCCCGCCTGCGCGCCCTGGTTGATCAGCGGCTGGATGTCGCTTTTGGCAAAGACGCCGCAGCGGCTGGCGATGGTATAGGTGCGGGTGGCCGTCTGGGCCGCCTTGTCCATCTCGTCGGCGGACATTTTCAGCAGCGTGGCCATCTGGTCGATGAAGGCGCCGGTGCCGCCGGCGCAGCTGCCGTTCATGCGGACCTCGGTGCCGTTTGTCAAAAACAGGATCTTGGCGTCCTCGCCGCCCAGCTCAATGATGCAGTCGGTGCCGGGGGCCAGGCGGTTGGCCGCCACGCGGGTGGCGAACACCTCCTGCACAAAGGGCACCTTGCAGCTGTCCGCCAGGCCCATGCCGGCGGAGCCGGAGATGGCAAGCAGCGCCTTTTCGCCGTGGAGATACTCTGCCTCGACGCGGGCCAGGATCTCGCGGCCCTTTTCCAGAATATGACTGTAATGACGTTCGTATGTGGAATATACCAGCTCGTCGGCGTCGTTCAAGACAACGCACTTGATCGTGGTGGATCCGATATCCAGCCCGACTCTCATTCGTTGATACCTCCCGAAAATGCGTGTGGTTCGATTTGGCGGCGCGCCGCGGCCGTTTTTGACCCGGCCGGGCGGACGGCTTGCAGGGCGGGCGGCCGGTCTTGTGGTCTCGCCGTCCGCCGCTGATAAAACAAATCAATATATTGTAGCGCACTGCGCGAAATTTGGCAAGATGGGGCGGCCAAAAGTTTTTTGGGCAAAACCCCCGGATCGTATCCTTCGGCAGCCCGCACACAAAAACAGCGCATCGGTCCCTGTTCCGATGCGCTGTTCCGGGGCGCGAAGCCCCATGCCAAAAGAAGAAAAAGAGGAGCGGAGATGAAAAAGATAGAAGCGGTTATCCTCATTTTCGGGGAGCCCTGTCTCCCCTAGCCTGGCGTCCCTGTTCGCCCTGCTTTTGAGGACAGTTATAGAATACCCGGTAATTGTGACAAAATGGTGACAAAATCTTCAACATTTCACGAAAGAAGTTATAATGAATTGTGAACCGGGCCCCCTGCCCCACTGTTCGGCCGTTTTTCGGCCCGGCAGGCGCCCAAAAACCCCCACACCCACCACCAAAAAAGGAAACCGATATGGCAAACCGCATCAACTACGAAAAAGAGATGGAAAAAACGCTGGACGCCCTGGCCGCCCGCGGCGAGCGCCCCCGGCTGCTGCTGCACGCCTGCTGCGCCCCCTGCTCCAGCGCCACGCTGGAACGGCTGGCCGGGCACTTTGAGCTGACCATCCTGTATTATAACCCCAACATCTACCCGCCCGAAGAATACCGCCGCCGGGAAGCCGAGCTGGAACGCTTTGTGCAGGACGCCGGTTACGCCGGGGTGCCGGTGGTGGAGCTGCCCTACGACCCGCAGGAATTTTACAGCGCGGTCAAAGGGCTGGAGGAGGAGCCGGAGCGGGGCGGCCGCTGCACTGTCTGCTACCGGCTTCGGCTGGAACGGGCGGCGCAGTATGCGGCGGCCAACGGGTTTGCGTGGTTCACCACCACGCTGTCCATCTCGCCGGTAAAGGACCCGGTAAGGCTGAACGCCATCGGGACCGAACTGGCGGAGCAGTACGGCCTGCACTATCTGCAAAGCGAGTTCCGCAAAAAGGACGGCTACAAACGCAGCCTGGCCCTGAGCGCCCAGTACGGGCTGTACCGGCAGGACTACTGCGGCTGCGAGTTCAGCAAGCGGGCGCGGGGCGTGTGAGGCGGGCTGCCGGCACCTGACGAGTTACTGGTCAGGTGCACCGGTGTGATGATCGCCGCCACCGGAGAAATAGCCAATGCAGGTGACAATAAGGCCGAACACAGCCAGAATAACACCCAGCCAAAAGAAAATCAGAAACATGGGAATGCTGAACAAAATAAGCGCGATGCCCATCAGCATATGTTTCAAATCCTACTTTGTCATACACATTCCTCCTTTTTTGTGCCGGGCTCTTTTGGTTATGTCTTTTGGTTATGTGCGATAAAAAAGTATTAGAAGTGTAAAAAGTTTTGCCGTTCCTATCCGGCACTTAGGGCTGTGTCGGATAGGTCGGGCGTTAGGCTTCGGGCAAGTCAATTTTGCTGACAAAGCTGTAATAAATCTCAATGTCCTGCCTGCGGGTGCCGCTCTCGTCATAGCTGCACTCATGCACGACGATTTTCTCAATCGTCTCCCGCAAGAGGGTGGGGGTCAATTCCTCAAAGGCAAGGTGCTTTCGGACGATACCCATAAACTTTTCCGCATTGACGGTGGCGGCCTGTGACTTGTCCAGTTCGGCCTGCAAAGCGGCGGCGCGGTCTTTCAGTTCCCGCTGCTCCTGCTCATAGTCTGCCGACAGTTCCATGAAACGCTCGTCGCTGATTTTGCCGTTCACATTGTCCTCATACAGCCGCTTGATAATGCGGCTCACTTCGG
>DWWX01000033.1 GCA_019119495.1 Candidatus Gemmiger stercorigallinarum
GCAGCACTCCACAGCCATCATCCGCCTGCCATGCCTGCCGTCCCCGATCCCGCCGCCCGTTTGCCCTGCATTGTAGGGCGGGCGTTCACGCCCGCCGGAAAAGTCTGCGGCGGCCCGGAAGGATATTGGCAAGGCCAGGTGCGGCACCCCTCAGTCGGCTGAGGCCGCGTTACCGGCTTGCGGTGCCCGCATCGCGCTGCGTGTGCTGAAGCACACTTGCGTTCTGCGACCGCTGCGTTGCCGCGAAGCGGCAAAGACCGGAGCGGTGAGCGAAGGGCGGTCCTATGCTTTCTATCGCCGAACAGGCGATAATGAAAGGAGTGACGGCCGTTTGCCGTATGAGAAACAGCTTTTCCGCCGCAGGCGGCGCTCGACTCTGCAGCCCCTTGCAGGGGAGCCTTTCAGACGGCAGTCTCCCAAAAGCCTCCCCTGCAAGGGGAGGTGGATGCGCCGCAAGGCGCAGCCGGAGGGGTGCATTGCCGCCTTGCGGCGGAGGTGTCCTGCGAAGCCGGGCAGGGCCTTGCCCTGTGTTCCGCAGGGGGCGATCTCCGTGCTAAGAGCCGGCACTTCGTACTTTGCGCTCCGAAACGCCGCCTGCGGGCGGCAGTGCTTGCATCGTCCCGGAAGCCATGCGGCCGGGAGTGGACGGCGGTATACAACCGGCAGCCCCCACCAGGCCCAACGGCGGGCCGATGAAATCATCGGCCCCTGCGCAGGGGGCAGCACTCCACAACCATCATCCACCCGCCATGCCTGCCGTCCCCGATCCCGCCGCCCGTTTGCCTTACATTGTAGGGCGGGCGTTCACGCCCGCCGGGAAGGTCTGCGGCGTCGCCCGCCTTTCCTCCAAAAAATTCTCGAAAAAACCGGGGCGGGCTGCAAAATCCCGGCCGGGCCGTTCGTAGTATAGACAGAAGGCGCCGATGCGGAGGGCGTTGCGGGGGCCGGACGGCAGTCCGGCAGGACCCGCACACCCGGAAAGGCCCTTCCGCGGGGGCTCGGCGCGTTCGGTTGGCTTTTGGCTCGGTGTTCCCCGCACAGGAAGCTTCCAAAACAGACAAAGGGGGTGTGCCGGCTGAACAACGAGCAGTTCGCCAGCCTGATGCGGCAGTATCAGCGGCTGGTGTATACCGTGTGCTATCAGTTCGTCCACGACCCCCACACCGCCGAGGACCTGACCCAGGATACCTTCCTTTCGGCCTGGTCCAACATTGACCGGTGCGACCCGGCCTACCACAAACAGTGGCTGGTGCGGGTGGCCACCAACAAATGCAAGGACCACCTGAAAAGCGCCTGGGTCCGCCGGGTGCAGGCCCAGCAGGACGACCAGCTGCCCGAACCCCGCGGCGCGCCGCCCGGCGACGCCCAAAACCCGGAGGAGGCCCTGATCGCCCGCGAGGAAGCCGGCGCTTTGCAGAACATGGTGCGCACCCTGCGGGAACCCTACGGCAGCGTGGCCACCATGTACCTGCTGGAGCACAAGACCGTGCCGGTCATTGCACAGGCGCTGGGCAGGCCGGAAAAAACGGTGCAGAACCAGATTTTCCGCGCCAAGGTCATCCTTCGGCAGCAAATCCTGGAAAGGAGGCAGGCATAAATGCAAAACGCACTGGTACCCTTTGACAATCAAAACCTGTTCGACGACCGCGGCCATCTGACCGGCGCCGGCCTGAACGCCATGGAAAACGGCAGCCTGGATGAGCTGGGCAGCTTGGAGGCGGCCGAGCACCTGAGCTTCTGCGACGCCTGCCTGAACCGCTACACCAACTGGCTGGAGGCCATGCCCCAGGCGCTGCTCAGCCCCGCGCGGGACATTGCGCCCCAGGTGCAGAACCTGCTGCGCATGCGCTCCATCCGGGTGTTCACCAACAAATACGTGTCCATTGCGGCGGCAGTCATTCTGGCCTTTGCACTGTGGAATTTCGGGGCGTTCAATATCAGCACCGGCGCCGCGCAGCGCGGCGTGGACCGCCTGGCAGAGGGGCCGCGGTTCTCCATCAGCCAGAGCATCCAGCAGTTTATCGGCGGCATCGGCAAGGGCATCGACGATGTGCTCAGCGAGATGCAGGCCTACGTGCAAAGCGGCTTTGCCCAGCTGGCTGAGCCCCGCAACGGCAGCGGCGCCGAAACCGAGGCCGACGCCAGCAGCAACACCGGCAGCAACGATCCCGGCAACCACCGGCAATACGGCGGCGTGCAGCCCGCCAGGGGGGAGTAAACCACCATGAAGAAAAACGGACTTTTGACCTTTATTTTTGCCTGTATCCCCGGCGCGGGACAAATGTATTACGGCTATATGAAGCGCGGCCTGGCGCTGCTCTCCATCTTCTGCATCGGCGTGGGGCTGGGGGCCATCATCTCGCCGCTGATCATCGTCTGCCCCATCGTGTGGATGTACAGCTTTTTTGACACCTACGACCTGATCCGCCACATGACCCAGGGCGACCCCAAGCCGGATACCTTGCTGCCCTTTGAGAACCTGGATTCTCTGCGGCGGCTTTTCCCCTCCGGCAACCGGGTCATCGGCTGGGTGTTCATCGGCCTGGGCGCGTGGGCGCTGTACAGCAGCATCATCGAGCCGCTGGTCATCAACTTTATCGGCTGGTACGCGGCCAACATGGTCCCCACCCTGGTGGTGGCCGCCCTGCTGATCGCCGGCGGTTTCTGGCTGCTGAAAGGCCCCCGCGGCGGGCGCGGCAGCGGCCCGGACGATATCCCGCCCTACACCGGCGGCTATGATCCCGGCTACGGCGGCCCGGACGACATCCCCGACTTTTCCGGTATGCCGGACGATACCTTCGGCACCGGCCCGGCGCCCCAGTGGCCCAGGGCCGGCGTGCATCCCCGGACGGGCGAGGGTGCCCCTCGCCCGGAAGCCGGAGCTCCGGCTTCCGATGAGGGGCTGAACGCAGACGATACCGCAGGCGCCGATACCGGCAACGCCCGCTGAGCCGGGCAGGGAGGAATACAATGGAATACCAGAACAGGCAGTCTGCGCCCGGCGGGGCGCAGGCCGGGAATACTGCGCCCCATCCGCCGGCCGGCGGCCCCCGCGCCGCCGCATCGCAGCCTCGCAAGGTGCGCCGGGTGGGCACGGTGGCCTTTGGCATCACGCTGATCTTTGTGGGCATTTTGATGGTGGCGGCCATTTTGGTGCCGGGCATCGACGTGCTTTCGGTGCTGAGGCTGTCGCCGCTGATTTTGGTGGTGCTGGGCGTGGAGGTGCTGATCTACTCGGTGCGCCCCGACGTGACGCTGAAATATGATTTTTTGAGCATGTTCGTCTGCTTTCTGCTGCTGGCGGCGGCGGGCTGCGCGTCCATCCTGGGCCAGCTGGCCGAAGGCTGGGGCCCCAGCCACGAGTACGCCGAGAACCGCCTGGCCGCCTGGCTGGAACAGCAGGCCTACGACGCGCTGAAAGACGACGGGAACATCCGGGATATCTCGGTGAATGTGACGCTGCAGCGGGCGGTGGCCGGCAGCGAACGGGACACGGCAGGCGTTACTGACGCGGACGAGGTCTGGGCCTATGTAACGCTGGAAAACCGCTACACCGATGCGCAGAGCTTTGCCGAGAGCTGCCGGGCCATCATCGACGAGGCCGAGCAGGCGGGTCTGCCCTTCACCAGCTATACCTTTGACACGGTGTGGGATACGGCGTCGGGCAGTATGGCCAACCTGTCCCGCAGCTATTACCTGAATGTGGACGGCGTGTGGAGCATCCACCGCACCGGCGACCAGCTGGTCCAGGACGTGGACGAGGACTTCTGGTACGACGGCGACCGCTTTGACAGCGAGCGGGACCTGAACGACTACCTGGCCCAGTTTGACACCAGCGTGGACCAGCTTCTGCCTTCCACCGCCGAGAGCGCCGCCCAGAGCGGTGACCTTGCCGCAGGCGAGGAGACGGCATAAACTGTGCCGCGGCGGGTTGCAAAACGCTTCCCGCGCTGGCAGCCGTCAATGGAAAACAGCAAAGCCCCCAGCCCGGCCGGCTCCAAGTTCCGGCGGGCCGGGGGCATTTTTTTGCCGCGGGCAGTCCCCAAAAGGGGATGATGGCGGAAAGGAAGCAGCGACGATGGCTTGCGAAACGCGCAGGCTCGCTGCTTTTTGTATGCAGGAAGGGGACCCTTCCGCCCCGGTCGGGACGCAAGGTGGCCGGACGGGCTGTTCGAGTCCCTTCCGGAGACTTCCGGAAACAACAAAAAAGAAGAGGCTCCTTGTTTCCTTGGAACCTCTTCTTTGGTGCGCTGGAAGGGACTCTCCCGCGCCCTTGCGGACAGTCCGCAGGACTGTCCGCCCCGGCCGGGACGCAAGGCGGCCGGACGGGCTGTTCGAGTCCCTTCCAGAGACTTCTAAAAGCAACAAAAAAAGAAGAGGTTCCTTGTTTCCTTGGAACCTCTTCTTTGGTGCGCTGGAAGGGACTCTCCCGCGCCCTTGCGGACAGTCCGCAGGACTATCCGCCCCGGCCGGGACGAAAAGCGGCCGGACGGGCTGTTCGAGTCCCTTCCAGAGGCTCCCGAAAGCAACAAAAAAGAAGAGATTCCTTGTTTCCTTGGAACCTCTTCTTTGGTGCGCTGGAAGGGACTCGAACCCCCGGCCTTCTGATTCGTAGTCAGACACTCTATCCAGCTGAGCTACCAGCGCAGGTGCAAGAAGTATAATAGCACAGCAGGGGGGGAATGTCAAGCATTTTTTTCGATTTTTTCCTGCAAAAAACAGACCGGTTCCGGGAGCAGGGCAAAATCACAGCCGGCCGGCTGCCAGCAGGTCCCGCACGTCCAGCAGCGTCTTGCAGCAGGCGGTGCACAGGGCGCGGATCTCCGGCGTGGGCTGGGTCAGGTCGGGCACCATCACCGTCACGGCGCCGGCGGCGTGGCCGGCCCGCACGCCGTTAAAGCTGTCCTCCAGCACCAGGCAGTGTTCGGGCGGCAGACCCAGGCGGCGGGCGGCTTCCAGAAAAACCGCCGGGTCCGGCTTGGAGAACGCCACATCCTGCCCGCTGACCCGCGCGGCAAAGTACCGCTCAATGTCCGCAATGCGCAGGTAGCGGTCGATGGTCTCCCGCGTGCTGGAGCTGGCCACCACGCGGGGGATGCCCGCCTGCTCCAGCCAGTCCAGCAGTTCAAACAGGCCCGGCTTGGCGGGCGCGCCGTTGGCCAGCGCGGTGCGGCCCAGCTCGTTCACCGCGTCCAGCAGCTGCTGCGGGTCGCAGGCGGGGTAATTCTCGGCCAGGTAATGCAGCATGTTTTCGCCGGCCAGGCCGCGGGCCCCGGCAACGAAAGCCTCGGTGGGGGCAGGCTGCCCCAGCCGCTCCAGCGCAGGGGCCCACAGGGTGGCCCAGATGCGCTCGGTGTCAAACATCAGGCCGTCCATATCAAAAATCACGCCTTGGATCATAGCACAAACCTCTTTCCGGCCGCGGGACATGGGGCGCCGTGCCGGCGCCGGCATAGCGCCCGCCCTTGTGCGTTTTCGGGCTGCGGGTCTGCCGCGCCCCGCGGGACCGTTTCTATTGTAGCCCATTTTCCCGGCTGCTGCAAGGCGTGCGGCGGCATTTTGCCTGCGGCTGCGCCGGGGCGCAAAAAAGTAAAAAAATAGGCAAAACGGCTTGACTTGCTGCTGTTTCCGGTGGTACGATAGGGCCGGAAGCGGCCGTACATCCCGCTTTCCATACCAACAACAAAGGCAGGTGGTACGACGTGGAAAATCCCGCTAGTCCCAGTAGTCGATGTACACAAAATCATACGGCAGCCGCTGTTTTGACCACAGACGCACGGCAACGGGCGGACGGGAATGATTCCCCGTCGGCCTGGTTTTCGGCGCGTCTTTGGTGACGCGCCTTTTTCTTTGCCTGCCCTGCGCCGGACTGTCCCGGCGGGGAGCGGGCGGGCAATGCGCGCCCCGGCATCGGCTGCCCCAAGAAGGAGGTATGCCCGATGTCCGATACCGCGATCCAGACCTTGAAGAACATGCTCGCCCATCTGGACGACGCCAAAAAGTACCAGAGCCTGCGGGACGTGATGGAAACGCTGAACGCCCCCGACCTGGCCGCCGTGTTTGAGGACCTGCCCCAGGAGAAAATGCCGGTTTTGTTCCGGCTGATGCCCAAGGACCTGGCCGCCGAGGTGTTTGCCGAGCTGACGGCCGACACCCAGGAGGCGCTGATCCAGGGGCTTTCCGACCGGGAGCTGAAACTGGTCATTGACGAGCTGTTTGTGGACGATGCCACCGACCTGGTGGAGGAGATGCCCGCCAGCGTGGTCAAGCGCATCCTGGCCCAGGCGTCGCCCGACACCCGCCAGATGATCAACGAGCTGCTGAAATACCCGGAGGATTCCGCCGGCGGCGTCATGACCACCGAGTTCATGGAGCTGCGCCCGGACATGACCGTCAGCCAGGCAATGGACGCCATCCGCGAAAACGGCGTGGACAAAGAGACCATCAACAACTGTTATGTCACCAATGCCGACCGGACGCTGGCGGGCGTTGTCTCGCTGCGGACGCTGGTTTTGGAAAAGGACCCGTCCCGCCCCATCGCGGACCGGATGGACACCAACGTGGTCAGCGTCACCACCGCCACCGACCGGGAGGAGACCAGCCAGCTGTTTGAAAAATACGGCTTTTTGGCCATCCCCGTGGTGGACAACGAAAAACGCCTGGTGGGCATCGTCACGGTGGATGACGCGCTGACCATTTTGCAGGACGAGGTCAACGAGGACATTGCCAAGATGAACGCCATGGCCCCCACCGAGAAGCCCTATTTCAAGGCAAGCCTGTGGGAGCTGTACAAGAGCCGTGCGCCCTGGCTGCTGTTTTTGATGCTCAGCGCCACCTTCTCCAGCCTGGTCATCCGCAGCTACGAGGATGCCCTGGCCGCCGTGACCGCGCTGACCGCCTACATCCCCATGCTGACCGACACCGGCGGCAACGCGGGCAGCCAGACCACCTCCACCATCATCCGCGGCATGGCCACCGGCGACATCGCGCCCCGCGATATCCTGAAAGTGCTGTGGAAAGAACTGCGCGTCTCGCTTTTGTGCGGCCTGACGCTGGCGGTGTGCAATTTTGCCAAGCTGCTGTGGTTTGACGGCGTGGGCGCCGGCGTGGCGCTGGCCGTCAGCCTGACGCTGATCTGCACCGTGCTGCTCAGCCAGCTGATCGGCGGCGTGCTGCCGGTGGCGGCCCGCAAGGTGGGCATCGACCCGGCGGTGATGGCCTCGCCGCTGATCACCACCATCGTGGATACCACCACGCTGCTGATCTACTTCAATTTTGCCCGCCTGGTGCTGCACCTGTAAGCCGCCATCCCGCTGAAATATGCGCCCCGCCCTCCCTCTGCCCGCAGGCAGCAGGGAAGGCGGGGCGCTGTTTTTGCGCATGGGTCACCCCATGGCGTCCGGGGCGGTCAGGCGGCTGATGGTCTCCACCACCAGCTGCTCGCCGTAGCGGCGGTTTTCCAGGTAGGTGTAGTAGCCCCCGTAGATGCGGAAGGTCAGCGAGATCTGGAACACCGGGTCCTGCTCCAGCTCCGGGTGCTGGCGGAAGATCATCTCCTTCAGCGCGGCGGCGATGCGGGTGATCAGCAGTCCGCTGCGGCTGCCGGAAAACAGCACGTTCAGCCGCTGCGACCGGGGCGCAAAGGCGGTGAACAGCTCCCGCGTGAACCGGGCGGTGTCCTGCAGGGCCGCCTCCGGGTGGGGGATGGCCGCCAGGATCTCCTGCACCGCCTGCTCCTCCAGCCGGTCGGCCAGGTCGTACACGTCCTTGTAGTGGGCGTAAAAGGTCGAGCGGTTGACCATGGCTTTGTCGCACAGCTCCCGCACCGTGATCTTTTCCAGCGGTTTGCGGGCGCGCAGCGTCAGAAAAGCGTCCACAATGGCTTGTTTGCTTTTTTGGATGCGCAGGTCCATGGCAAGGCTCCTTCCAACAATTTGCTACAGCCGTTGGTTATCCAACAGATGCCGGAATTTGACGGTGGGCAAAAGATTGAACACGGTGTATACTGAATGGCGGGGGAAAGCGCACAGCCGACGCCCCGCATCTATCCTTTATTATACGGCGCGGCCCGGCGCCTGTCCAGCCGCAGTGGGCCGTGCCTGACCCTGTACAAAAGGAGCCCTGATCCCATGCAAGCAATGGACTTTTACACCGGCCATGCCTTTGACGCCTACACGGTGCTGGGGGCGCACCCCGGCCCGGAAGGTACCCGCTTTGCGGTGTGGGCGCCCTCGGCCCAAAAGGTGGAGGTGGTGGGGGACTGGGCGCCCGACGGCGCCGCGATGGCCCGCGACACAGAAATCAGCGGCGTGTGGAGCTGCCTTTGCCCGGAAGCGGAGAAAGGCATGCCCTATTTTTACCGCGTCACCGGGGCGGACGGCAGTGTGACGGACCACTGCGACCCCTGCGGCTTTGCCATGACGCTGCGCCCCGACGGCTGCAGCATCATTGCCGGCCTGCCGGACTACGCTTTTACCGACGGCGCCTGGATGGCCGCCCGCACCAAAAACTTTGACAGCCCCTTAAATATCTACGAGCTGCACGCCGCCAGCTGGCGGCGCCACCCGGACGGCAGCTGGTACACCTACGACGACCTGGCCGCCGAGCTGCCCGGCTATCTTTTGGAAAACGGCTACACCCACGCCGAGTTCCTGCCCCTGGCCGAGCACCCCTTTGACGGAAGCTGGGGCTACCAGATCACCGGCTTTTACGCGCCCACCAGCCGCTACGGCACGCCGGAGGGCCTCTGCCGCCTGATCGACGCCTGCCACAACGCGGGCATCGGCGTGATTTTGGATTTTGTGCCGGTGCACTTTGCGGTGGACGACTACGGCCTGCGCCGCTTTGACGGCACCGCCCTGTACGAGTACCCCGCCGGGGACGTGGGCGCCAGCGAGTGGGGCAGCTGCAACTTTATGCACTCCCGCGGCGAGATCCGCTGCTTTGTGCAGTCCTGCGCCGATTATTGGCTGCGGTGCTTCCACGCCGACGGCCTGCGGATGGACGCGGTCAGCCGGCTGATCTACTGGCAGGGCGACCCGGCCCGCGGCGTCAACGGTACCACGCTGGAGTTTTTGAAGGGGATGAACGCCGGCCTGCAGGCCCGCCACCCCACCGCCATGCTGATCGCCGAGGACAGCACCGCCTACCCCAAGGTCACCGCGCCGGTGGAGTACGGCGGCCTGGGCTTTGACTACAAGTGGGACCTGGGCTGGATGCACGACACGCTGGACTATTTCCAGAAATCCCCACAGGAGCGCCGCCAAAACCCCAACCTGCTGACCTTCTCGATGGTGTACAACTACCAGGAGCACTACATTCTGCCCTTCTCCCACGACGAGAACGTCCACGGCAAGGCCACCATCCTGCAAAAAATGAACGGAGGCTATGACGGCAAGTTCCCCCAGGGCCGGGCGCTGTACCTGTACATGATGGCCCACCCCGGCAAAAAGCTGGACTTTATGGGCAACGAGTTCGGCCAGCTGCGGGAGTGGGACGAGAGCCGCCCCCAGGACTGGGAGCTGTTCCGCTTCCCCAACCATGACGGCTTTTACCACTTCCGTCAGGAGCTGGGCCGGCTGTACCGGCAACTGGACGCCTTTTGGGACGGTGAGCTTGACCCCGACAACTTTGCCTGGCTGGACTGCGACAGCGCCGGCAACGGCACCTTTGCGCTGATCCGCCACGGCCGGCAGAGCTGCGTGTTCGCGGCTTTCTGCTTTGGCGATGCGCCCGCCCGCTGCCCGCTGACGCTGCCCGGCCAGGGCTGGGCCGAACTGCTGCTGGATACCGACTGGCAGTGCTTCGGCGGCGGCAGCCCCCGCCCGCAGCAGCCGCAGACTGCCGCGGTGGACGCATCCGGCCGGCTTGCGCTGGAGCTGGCGCCCTTCAGCGGCCAGCTGTGGCGCTGGCAGCCCAGGCTGTGACCGGCCGCAGGATATCCGGCCGGGACCCCGAAAAAAGTGGACCGCCCCCGGTGCAAGGTACGAAGCCTTGCCGCCGGGGGGCGGTCTGTTCTTTTCGATTTAGATTGGCTAGATTGGCTGGATCGGCGCGGGCAGGCTCACTTGGGGCCGTGGCCGTTTTCGACCTGGCTGGTGCCCCGTTCCATCAGGTAGGTGGCGGTCAGGTCGGCAATGTGCAGCTTGACGGCCAGCGGATAGCTGTTGTAGGCGTCGCTGACGGCATGGCTGCCGCCCCGCACCGCGTCGTCAAAGCCGCCCATATGCCAGCGGATGGCAATGGCCTCGGCGGTTTTCAGCCGCATAAAATGCTCGATCAGGTAGACGCTTTTCTCGCCGTGGCCGTAGGGCAGCTGGTCGGCCACCTGGTAAAAGGGGACCTTCTCCCACTGGCCGGTCTCGTCGTTTTTGACGTTGCGGGTGCCCACCTTGTAAAAGTTCGCCTTGCACAGGTCGTGCAGCAGGCCGCAGATGGCGTAGCTCTCGGCGTTTTCGCCCTCGGTGAAAAAATGCTGCATCATGGCCTGGTAGACATTGATGCTGTGCATCACCAGCCCGCACTGGCAGGCGCCATGGTACCGCGTCGAGGCCGGCGCGGTAAAAAAGTCGGTGCTTTCCAGCCATTTCAGCAGGCGGTCGGCGCCGGGGCGGGTGATGTTGGCGTTGTAAAGCTCGATAAACTGCTTGCGATAGTCTTCCATCACAGCTCCAGTTCGTTCAGGATGTCCTTCAGCACGGCCATCTCGTCGTGGGAAAGGCTGATGCCCTTGCTCATCTTGCTGCCGTCGGGGGACCAGTCGCGGATGTCGTACTTGGGCTCGTGGTCGTTCCAGCTGATCATGTTCAGCTGGCGCTCCCAGCCGCGGGCGTTGGTGGAGAGCACAGCAATGCGCTCGGTGATCTCGTATTTGAATTCTGCCATGGGGGATTCCTTCTTTCGCAGGAAATTTCACTGTACGTCCGCCCGTCGGGGCGGCGCATCGGGAACATCATAGCGGATTTGCCGCAAAAATGCAAGGGGAAAGCGCCGGCGCGCACCGGGGCAAAGGCCGGGCGGTCACCGGCCGCTTTGCCCGCCGCTCTCCGGCGGGCGGCGCAGCGGCGGGGTGTCCAGCTGGCCGGGACCGGGGGGATACTCGCCCTGCAGGCGGGCTTCGGCGCGGCTCAGGCGGGCTTCCAGGCTGGCGATGCGCTGCTCGAAAATGTCGGGGATGTCCTGCTGGTCCAGGTCGTCGGCAGGGCAGACCTTTTTGTTGTTGATGCGCACGATCTCGGCGGGCACGCCCACCGCGGTGGCGTTGGCGGGCAGGTTTTTCAGCACCACGCTGCCCGCGCCCACCCGCACGTTGTCGCCGATGTACACCGGGCCCAGCACCTTGGCCCCCGCGCCGATCAGCACGTTGTCGCCCAGGGTGGGGTGGCGCTTGCCCGTCTCCTTGCCGGTGCCGCCCAGCGTGACGCCGTGGTAGATGGTGCAGTTGTCGCCGATCTCGGTGGTCTCGCCGAACACGATGCCCATGCCGTGGTCAATAAACAGCTTGCGGCCGATCTTGGCGCCGGGGTGGATCTCGATGCCGGTCAGGTGGCGGGACAGCTGGCTGATCAGCCGCGCCACAAAAAACCACTTGTGCCGGTACAAAAAATGTGCCAGCTTGTGCGTGACCAGCACATGAAAGCCGGGGTACAGGATGATGACCTCCAGCACGTTGCGCGCCGCAGGGTCCTTGTCCCGGATATTTTTGGCGTCCTCCCACAGGCCCATTCGCCCACCTCCATGTTGCGTCCTGCCGCCATGCAAAATCATACAGATATACACGGTGTTTGCTTTTCTAGCATACCACGTTTTGCCGGGGTTGTACAGCGGCCGGGCCGGAAAAAGGGCGGCCGGGCGGCGCAGAACGCAAAAATGCCCTGCCGGCAGGGCGGTGCGCGGCAGGGCAGGGAAAAAGCGGGGGAAACTCAGTCGTCGATCTCAAAGTGGAGGATGCTGCCGCTGGAGGCGTCCACCGTGCATTCGTACTCGGTGCCGCCGACACGCCATTCCAGCTCGTACTCCAGGCGGCCGTCGTCCTCGTCCAGATCGATCTTCAGCCGGGTAACGTCGGCCTCGGCCACGCCGGCGTGGGCAAAGGCGGCGGCCTTGGCATCGTCGGCCGAGATGGTGCTGCCGCTGCCGGCAGAAGCCTGGTGATACTCGGCGTCGTAGTCGTAGTGCAGCACCTCGCCGGTCACGGCGTCGATCTCGTAGTCATACTCGCTGCTGCCGGTCCAGAACTCCACCTCGTACACGGTGCGGCCGTCGTCCCGGTCCAGCTCGGTATGCACAAACTGCACGCTGCTGTTGTCGGCCAGGCCGGCGTGGGCCAGCGCAGCCAGGCGGGCGGCGTCCTCGCCGATCCATTCGCCGGAGGCGCTGTCGCTCTGGCTTGCGGCGGGGGTGTAATTCTCGGCGTCCTGGTCCATTGACAGGATCTCGCCGGACACGGCGTCGATCTCGTAGTCGTACTCGGCGGTGGCGGTCCAGAACTCGATGTCATAGACGGCGCGGCCGTCGTCGTAGTCCAGCCGGCCGTACATGCCGCTGACGCTGTCGGCGGTCAGGCCGGCGTCGGTCAGGGCGATGCTCTCGGCGTCGGCCTGGGCGATGTACTCGTCCGAACCGGCGCTGCCGGCAATGCCGGCCGAGACGGTGCTGGAGGGGGATCCCGCCGGCGCCACGTCGGAGGCAGCGGCGGCGGAGGAACTGTTCATGGCGGCGGCGGTGCAGCCGGTCATCAGGCCAAGGGCCAGGGTCAGTGCCAGGGGGGCGAACAAGGTCGTCTTTTTCATGGGGATCTTCCTTTCTTCTGGATGCGCCGGGCCGGGCGGCGGAGGGGAGCTGCGCTCCGGCCTTTTTGGCGCTGCGGTTTTGTTTGTTGTGACTGTATTGTATCCTGTCAAGATTAAAGCCGCATTAAGAAAGAAAAAATCTTTTATTTTTTGTGGGGCGGGGAGTCCGGACGAAAAAAGGCGGCAGTAAGCCCCCGCAGACTGCCGAAAAAGTTAAAATCCGCCGCCGTTTGCGCGGCAGCCTGCCTGCAAAACGCGCCTGCGGGCGCAGTGCGCCGCCAACGGCGGCACAAAAGGCAGGGGCGGGCGGCTCAGCCCGGATAGAGTTTGGCGACCTCGTACAGCAGCAGCTCCAGGAACAGGTAGACGATGATCTGGTCCTCAAAAAAGTTGTCGCCTGCGTCATGGCTGATCCAGGGCAGGGCGAACACCAGGTCGGCATACTCGGCGGCAGGCTGTTTGGGGTTCATGCAGATCAGGATGATCTTACAGCCCCGCTCGCGCAGGGTGCGCAGCGTGTTCTCCCGCCCGCGAATACCGCGGCCCATGGTGCTGATCAGGATGCACAGATCCCCCTGGGCCAGGATCTCGGCGTCGTCGCCCATGACGACCCAGTCGTCGGTGACCTGGTTGAAGATGCCCAGCCGCCCCAGCCGGTTGGAAAGCTGCTTGGCGGACTGAAAGGTGCGGTTGAACCCCCAGATGGAGATGTGCCGCGCGGTGCAGATGCTCTGTGCGGCGCGGCGCAGGTCATCGGTGTTTACACAGTCCGGGATGCGGCGCAGGTAGCGCACATAGGTCTCGATGGTGTTGTGCATTGGGTCGGGGGCGGCGGGGCCTTCGCCGCTTTCTTCGCCGCGCTCGGCCCCCTGGGCCAGCAGATACCGGTGCATCGAATATTTGAATTCGGAATAGCCCTTGTAGCCCAGCTTCTGGCACAGCCGCACCAGCGCCGCGTTGGAGGAACGGGCCGCCTTGGAAATGTCGGATATGCCCAGCCCGTCCAGCACGCAGCGCGGATGGGACAAAATATAGTCGGCCAGCCGCTGCTCGGCCTTGGTCAAGGTGTCGTAGTTCCGCTTTAACATGGTGACAGGGTCCATGGCAGCCTCCTGACAGTAGGGTGTGGGGAATGATGCTGGAAAAGTTTCCAAACCGTTGCTTCTATCATACCGCATCCTGCCGCAAAAAGCAACAGACGGGGCAGGGGGGCCTTGGTTGACCGGAAAAAGAAACACTTTCAAATGGACGATAAAGCGGTGGAATTGGCAGATTCGACAAAGGAAGCACTGTCGATTTGAACATATTTCCAAAAATGAAAAAACTTCCAAAATTCTATTGAAAATTCTTCCAACCAAGGCTATACTGAGGGTGTTGAAGGCCGGATGTGTAGCGCGCGCACGCCGGCCGGGAAGGTGCCTGCCCGCCGCACCGGCAGGGCAGGCCACACCGTTTGAGACGGCGGAGCGCCGGGGGAAACGCATGCCGGCAAGGGCTGTGTTTCCGCCCCGCGGCGCCCGTTCAGGAGGAATGTTATTATGATGGAAAAATTCCAGGCGGCCATGGAAAAAAGCCTGATCCCGGTCGCCAACAAGCTCTCGGCCAGCAAGATCCTGCGCGCCATCAGCCGCGGTTTTTCGGCGCTTTTGCCCATCATCATGGTGGGCGCCATCGCCTCGCTTCTGTCGGGGCTGAACATTGAAGCCTACCAGACCTTTATCACCAACATCGGCCTGAAACCGGTCATCTCGATGGTCTCCACCTACACCACCAACATGATCGCCCTGTATGCGGTGTTCAGCATCGGCAAGGCCATGGCGGACCAGCTGGAATGCAAGGACCAGTCCACCCTGGCCGGCCTGATCACGCTGCTGATGTTCCTGCTGGTCATCCCCACCGGCGTGGGCGAGGGCGACACGGCGGTGTCGGCCGCCATCTCCACCAGCTATTTCGGCGCGGCGGGCCTGTTCACCGCCATGCTGCTGGGCATCGTGGTGCCGCTGATCTATAATCTGTTCATCAAATACCACATCGTCATCAAAATGCCGGAGGGCGTGCCGCCCCAGATCGCCAACGGTTTCTCGGCCATCATCCCGGCTGCGGCTCTCACCGTGATCTTTGTCGTTGTCCGCCAGCTCTGCGCCATGACCAGTTTCGGCACGCTGAACGACCTGGTCTACGGCATTCTGCGCGCCCCGCTCAGCACCCTGACCGAAAGCCCCGTCACCTTTGTCATTCTGCTGCTGCTGTGCAATATTCTGTGGTTCTTTGGCATCCACGGCGGCATGGTCACCATGTCTTTCCTGAGCATGCTGTACATGGCTCCCGCCATGGAAAACCTGGAAGCCCTGGCCGCCGGCCAGGAACTGCCCAACCTGCTGACCAATACCTGGTGGTTCACCTTCGCCCAGCTGGGCGGCTCCGGCGGCATCATCGGTCTGGCCGTCTGCATGCTGCTCTTTGCCAAAAGCCAGCGTTATAAGGCGCTGAGCAAGATCGCCATCCTGCCGGCCCTGTGCTCCATCTCGGAACCGCTGGTCTTTGGCATCCCGCTGGTGCTCAACGTCATCATGCTGATCCCCATGATCCTCAGCCCGCTGTGCTGCTTCCTCAGCTCTTATATCCTGACAAGCATCGGCGTACTGCCCTACCTCAACGGTATCCAGCTGTCCACCGGCACGCCGGTGGTGCTGGCCGGCTTCCTGGCCGGCGGCGTGCCCGCGGCCATCTGGCAGGTGGTGCTGGTGGCGCTGCAGTTTGCGATCTACTTCCCCTTCTTCCGCATTGTGGACAAGCAGGCACTGGAGGCAGAGCAGGCCGCAGCCGCCGGCAAGTAACACACCCGGAGCAACACCCGCCCCGCCCGCCGCGGTGCACTGCGGCGTCGCGGGAATTTTTGGAAGGACGTGACCGTTTTGAGCAACCGACCCAACATCGTCTGGTTCGTGGCGGACCAGATGCGGCATGACGCCATGGGCCATGCCGGCAACCCTGCCGCCTGCACCCCCAACCTGGACGCCCTGGCGGCCGAGGGCGTCAGCTTTACCAATGCCTACTGCCAGAACCCGGTCTGCGTGCCCAGCCGGTGCAGCTTTCTGACCGGGTGGTATCCCCACACCATGGGCCACCGCACCATGCACTATATGATGCGGAAAGAGGACCCCAATCTGCTGAAAACCATGAAGCAGAACGGTTACGAGGTGGTGTGGATCGGCCGCAACGACTTTATCCCCGGCAGCTGGGCCAAGACCGACTACTGCGACCGCTTTTACGACGGCACCGATCTGACCGAAAAAAGCGCCGTGGAGGGCGGCGGGATGCACATCGGCCTGGGGACGGACGTCAGGCCGGAGATCGCCCCGGTAATGCAGGGCGCGGACCTGAAATATTCCTTCTACCTGGGCCGCTTCCCGGAACATTCGCTGGACCGCAGCTTTGACTGGAACTGCGTCAACGCGGCGCTGAACTACCTGGACGAGCGCGCCCGGCAGCCCGGCGGCAAGCCGTTTTTCCTTTACTGCACCCTCAGCTTTCCCCATCCGCCCTATGGCTGCGAGGAACCCTGGTACTCGCTTATCGACCGCAGCAAGCTGCCGCCCCGCCGGCCCGACCTGGAAACGCTTTCCGGCAAGGCGGGCATCCTGCAGGGCATCCGCGCCAGGCAGGGGCTGCAAAACTGGACCGAGGCCCAGTACGACGAGGTCCGGGCCGTTTACCTGGGCATGACCGCCCGGTTCGACCACCAGCTGGGCCTGGTGCTGGACAAGCTGAAACAGACCGGCGTCTACGACGACACCAGCGTGTTTGTGTTCAGCGACCACGGCGACCTGACCGGCGACTACGGCATTACCGAAAAGTGCCAGAACAGCTTTGAGGACCCGCTGACCAATGTGCCGCTGGTGGTCAAGCCGGCGGCCGGCACGCCGCTGCGTCCGGGCGTCAACGACGCCCTGGTGCAGCTGAACGACCTGCCCGCCACCGTATGGGAGATGACCGGCGTGCAGCCGGATTATATCCAGTTCGGCCAGTCGCTGTGCGGCACCATCGCCGACGGCGGGCCGCACCGGGACGCCGTCTTTTGCGAGGGCGGCCGCCTGCGCGGTGAGGTGCAGGCCATGGAGCCGGAGCACGGCCCCCAGTCGCCCTACTGGCCGCGCATCAGCACCCAGCACGAGAGCGACGCCGCCCACACCAAGGGCTGCATGATCCGCATGGGCAGCCTGAAGTACATCCTGCGCCTGTACGAGGACGACCAGCTTTACGACCTGGAAAAGGACCCGATGGAACTGGAAAACCGCATCGGCGATCCGGCCTATGCCGACGCCCTGCGCACCATGAAGGAGCGGATGCTGCGCTTTTATATGGAGACCGGCGACTTTGTGCCCACCAGGATGGACAAACGCTGAATCTGAAAACAAGGAGGAAACTGCGATGCAGCTGACACAGGACCAATACGACGAGATCGTGATGAACCTGGTGGTGGAGGGCGGCAACGCCCGCAGCCTGGCCATGGAGGCCATCCAGGCCGCCAAAAAGGGCGACTTTGCCCAGGCCGACCAGCGCATGAAGGAGTGCGAGGAGGCGCTGGTGGAGGCCCACAACACCCAGACGGAGATGATCCAGGCCGAGATCCGCGGCGACCATATCCCGGTGATGCTGCTGATGGTCCATGCCCAGGACCACCTGATGGACGCCATGGTGGTCAAGGACCTGGCTGCCGAGATCATTGACCTGTACCGCGCCCGCGGTCAGGAAACCGCGGCCCTGCCCGGTGCGGAACCCCCGATAGGGTGACTACGGATTGTATAAAAGTGACAAAATATAACAGATAAGGAGCATGTCGCCATGAAAAACATTGTTTTGTTCTGTGCTGCCGGGATGTCCACCAGCCTGCTGGTGAGCAAGATGCAGGCTGCCGCCAGGGAGATGAACTTTGACTGCACCATCCAGGCCTACAGCCTGAATGACCTGAAAGAGAAGGGCGCCGACGCCGACTGCATCCTGCTGGGCCCCCAGGTGCGCTACCAGAAGGACAAGGTCGTTGTTGCTTACCCGGACAAGCCCATCGCCGTTATCGATATGACGCTGTACGGCATGATGAAAGGCAAAGAGGTGCTGGAGCAGGCCATCGCAATGATGCAGTAAGCGAAAGCAGCCAGCCGTCAGAACCTTTTCTGGCGGACACGCCGGCCCCTTCCGCCCGCCCGGCGGGGGAGGGGGCCGGCCTTTTTTGATGCGGCGGCCCCCGCGGTCTTGCAGTGGCAGGGCGAATGGTCTATACTATAAATTAAAGCAAAGAAACAAATCGCAGCGGCTGCTGCACTGGCATCCCTGCCAGGCAAGGAGGTAACCGAACATGAGCGTTTTCCGTGACGATTTCCTGTGGGGCGGCGCCTGCGCCGCCAACCAGTTCGAGGGCGCCTGGAACGTGGACGGCAAGGGCGAGAGCGTGCCGGATCACTGCACCAACGGCACCCATACCGAGCCGAAATGGGTCACCCGGACCATCCGGGCGGACAAGTTCTACCCCAGCCACGACGCCATCGATTTTTACCACCATTACGAGGAGGACATCGCCCTGTTTGCCGAGATGGGCTTCAAGGTGTTCCGCACCTCCATCAACTGGACGCGCATCTTCCCCACCGGCATGGAGGAGAAGCCCAACGAGGCCGGCCTGGCCTTCTACGACAAGGTGTTCGACTGCTGCAAACAGCACGGCATCGAGCCGCTGGTGACCATCAGCCATTACGAGCTGCCCTACGCGCTGGTGGAAAAGTGCAACGGCTGGGAAGGCCGCGAGGTCATCGGTTATTTCATGAACTGCTGCAAGGCCATCTTTGACCGCTACCAGGACAAGGTCAAATACTGGCTGACCTTCAACGAGATCAACGCGGCCATGTCCGCCTTCGGGGCGGTGCTGTCCACCGGTACCCTGAAAGGGTACGAGGGTTCCACCGCCGAGGTCCCCGACGACCCGCAGGCCCGCCTGCAGGCGCTGCACCACCAGTTTGTGGCCAGCGCCATGGCGGTCAGGTACGCCCACGAGCATTACCCCCGGTTCAAGATGGGCAACATGATCGCTTTCGGCGCCGCCTATCCGCTGACCTGCGACCCTGCCGACGTGCTCAAGGCGCAGCGCCAGATGAATGTCTCCAACTGGTACTGCGGCGATGTGCAGGTCCGGGGCGAGTACCCGCCCTTTGCCCGGCGGCTGTGGCAGGAGCTGGGCGTGACCCTGCGCATCGAGCCGGGCGACCTGGAACTGCTGAAGGAGGGCACCGTCGACTTTTACACCTTCAGCTACTATATGTCCAGCTGCGAGACCACCCACACCGACGCGGACGCGGTGGGCGGCAACCTGCTTGGCGGCACCCGCAACCCCTACCTGAAAGCCAGCGACTGGGGCTGGCAGATCGACCCCCAGGGCCTGCGCTACAGCCTGAACGAGATCTACGGCCGCTACCACATCCCCATGATGGTGGTGGAAAACGGCCTGGGTGCCCGCGACACGCTGGAGCCGGACGGCACCGTGCACGACAGCTACCGCATCGATTACCTGCGCAGCCACATCCAGCAGATGGCCGAGGCTGTCAAGGACGGCGTCGACCTGATGGGCTACACCCCCTGGGGCTGCATCGACCTGGTGTCCGCCTCCACCGGCGAGATGGCCAAGCGTTACGGCTTTATCTACGTCAAGAAATATGACGACGGCACCGGCGATTACAGCCGCCTGCGCAAGGACAGTTTCTACTGGTACAAAAAGGTCATTGCCTCCAACGGCGGGGACCTGGACTGAAAGCGGCGGAGAATGTAAAAAGAAAAGGGGCGTTTTGGCATGCAGCAATTTCTGTTTTTGGCGGTCAGCCTGCTGGCCTCGGTGGCGGGGGCCATCTGCGGCATCGGCGGCGGCGTTATCATCAAGCCGGTGCTGGACCTGTTCGGGCTGGCAAGCGTTTCGACCATCAGCTTCCTGTCCGGGTGCACGGTGCTTTCCATGAGTGCCTACTCGGTGGGCAAGGGGCTGATCTCCCGCGACAGCGCCGTGGACCTGAAAAGCGGTACCTACCTGGCGGTGGGCGCCGCGGTGGGCGGCGTCTGCGGGCAGCAGCTGTTTGCACTGGTGCGCGGCCTGTTTGAAAACCAGGACACCGTGGGCGCGGTGCAGGCGGCCTGCCTGTTTGTCATCACGCTGGGCACGCTGGTCTACACCATCCGCAAGGCGAACATCCGCACCATCAGGGTGCAGGGCGCTGCGCCGGGGGTGCTGATCGGCCTGGCGCTGGGCGTTATGTCCAGCTTTTTGGGCATCGGCGGCGGCCCCATCAACCTGGTGGTGCTGGGGTATTTCTTCTCGATGGAGACCAAGACCGCCGCCCAGAACAGCCTGTACATCATCCTGTTCAGCCAGATCACCAACCTGCTCACCACCATCGTGGCCGGCAACGTGCCGGAGTTCGAGGTGCTGACGCTGGTGTTGATGGTGGCGGGCGGCATCGGCGGCGGCATGATCGGCCGCTTCTTCAGCCGCCGCATGGACAACCGCGCGGTGGACAAGCTGTTCATCGGGCTGATGGTGGTCATTATGGGCATCAGCGTCTGGAACACCGTCCGCTACAGCGGCCTGCTGTAAGCTGCAAACAAAAATCTCCCGGCAGGGCCGGCCCCGAAAGGCCCCCTGCCGGGAGATTTTGTTTGCCTGTATGCGGGCGCGCGGCCCGGCGCTTATTTGCGGCCCTTGGCCAAAGCGGGGAAGAACCGCCCCAAAAGCAGCATGGCCATATGCCACACATCGCGGAAATTGATGGCGATGACCACGGCGGTGGGGATGGCGCACAGCCACAGCGACTGTTCGGGGAAAAGGTAAAGCAGCACGATCTCGGCCAATACAATGGCCAGGTTCAGGCCCATCCAGGCCGGACGGAAGTCGATCTCCAAAAGCCCGCGGGTGGAGTAGGCACGCAGCAGGAACACCAGAGACAGCGACAAAAAGCTGGCCAGCGTGACGCCCACCGGGCCGATCCACAGGATGAAGAAGTAGTTCAGGATCACATTGAGCACCGCGCCCGCCAGCATGGTGTACAGCGAGCTGAAACTCCGCTTGAACACCACATAGACGCTGTTGGTGAACTGGTTCAGGCAGGTGCACATGGAACTGAGCACCAGAAACGGCACAAACTGCCAGGCGTCAAAGTAGCTTTGCTGGAAAATGTTCATCAGCGGGCGGCACAGCCAGATGATGCCCGCCGTGCAGCAGAACAGCACGCTGCCGTAGATCCGGAACACCTTGGAGAAAAAGGCCTCCCGGTCGGTCTCCTCGCTGACGGCAGACAGCTGCCATGCCTCGTAAAAGATCTGCCCCACAATGGTCAGGATCTGCGGCAGAAAATAGCCGGTGGAAAGCAGGCCCGCCCACTCGTTGCCGGTGCGGCCGCCGGTGCCCTCGCACATGGCCTGGACAAAGAACATGTCCGACGCATTGATGACCCAGAAGCTGATGGACGCCGGGATCATCGGCACGCAGTATTTCAGCATGTCCTTCCACAGCCGGACGCTGAATTTGCGGATGTCGAAAAACTGGTAGCACCTGCCGGCGATAAAGACAAAGAGGGTGGAAAGCGCATCGCTGGCCGCCATGGCCAGCAGGTAACCGGTGGCGCCCAGGTCCAGCACGTTCAAAAACAGCACGTAGCCGCCCAGCAGCTCGGCGGTGGTCAAAACGCCGTCCACCGCCACCAGCCGGTTGAGCATCCTGGCCCGGATGAACTGGGTGCACAGCGTGCGCAGGCAGCTCATCAGCACGCACAGGTACAGCAGGATCAGGTACTCGCCGGCGTTGGGGATCAGCGCCACCAGCGGCCAGCACAATGCCATGATGCCAAACCCGGTGGCGATGGTGGCCAGGCCGTTCATGAACACCGAACTTTTGTCCTGGGCTTTGTCCAGGCCAAAGCGGATGACCGCATAGCTGACGCCCAGGCTGACCACCGGGATCAGCAGGTTGGCCACCTGCTGCATCAGCTTGGTCACGCCCATCACGTCGGGGCCGTCCAGCACGTAGCTCAGGTAGGGCTGGCTGATCAGGCTGAGCAGCTTGGAGCTGAAATTGCTGATGGCAAACAGCAGGGTGTTGTTCATCAGTGTGGAATAGCGTTTGTTGTCGGACAAAGCGGTCCCTCCCTTTTGGGGAAAATGCGGGGCGCGGCCCCGGTTTACGGCTGCAGCGGCGCGCGCAGCAGGGCGCGCCGGGCCTTGTAGTCGGGCAGGCAGCGGGCGACCTCGGCCCAAAAAGCGGGCGAGTGATCGGGGTGCAAAAGGTGGCAGAGTTCATGCACCGCCACGTACTCCCGCGCCGGGGCGGGCATGGCCCACAGCCGCAGCGCAAAGCACAGTGTGCGGGTGCGCAGGCTGCAGCTGCCCCAGCGGGTGCGCATGTCCCGCACCCGGACTTTGGGCATGGGGCCGGCGCAGCGGGGCGCGAAGGCGGGCCACCAGCGTTCCGCCAGCGCCTGCATGCCGACCAGGGCCTCGGCCTTATCTGGCGCGGACAGGCCGGCTTCGGCGGCGCGGCGGGCGGCCATGCGCCGCTGCGCGCCGGCCACCCAGGCGGTGTGGGCCGCCACAAAGGCGTCCACCTCCCGCAGCGGCGTGCGCGCAGGCGCGGACACTGCCACGCTGCCGTCCGGCCGCACCCGCAGGTTCAGGTTTTTGACCCGGCGGCGGGTGAGGGTAAAGGTCACGCCGCCGGCGGTGCGCTGCTGCTGTTCCATGGCGGTGCCCCCCTCTTATTTTGCCGGTGCTGCTTACGCAGCGGCGGGCAGCACGCCGCCGCACACCATTTATTATATACGCATTCGCCCCAAACCGCAACGCGCGGGACGGTGAAATGTTGGGAAAACGGGAACACGGCAGGCCCCGCGGGGCCTGCCGTGTTCTTACATATTATTTTGACAACGGTTTTTCTCAAATCAGTCCAGCTTGCCGTACTGCTCGTCGTCCACCGGCTCGCACCACTCGTTGCGGGTGTCCACGCCGGGGACCTCCACGGCCAGGTGCACGAACCAGCTGTCCCTGGCGGCGCCGTGCCAGTGCTTGACGCCGGCGGGGATGACCACCACGTCGCCGGCGTGCAGCTCGCGGGCGGGCTGGCCCCATTCCTGGTACCAGCCGCGGCCGCCGGTGACCAGCAGGATCTGGCCGCCGCCCTCCTTGGCGTGGTGGATGTGCCAGTTGTTGCGGCAGCCCGGCTCAAAGGTCACGTTGCCGATGCCCACGCCCTGGGTGGTCAGCATGTTCAGGTAGGACTGGCCGATGAAATACTGCGCAAACGCGGTGTTTTTCTCGCCGCGGCGGAAAATCTCGTGCTCGATCATGTTTGCCATAAAAACCCTCTCCTTTGTGATCAGACTGCCAAACTGCCGACCTGCAGCGGTTTGCGGGCCGGCGGGAGGCAGCCCTGGCCTGGCCTTTCGTCTTTATTTTACCGCGCGGCCGCGGCAAAGTAAAATGCCTGTTTTGCAGTTCTGACGATGCTTTGCGGGCATGGGACCCGCGGCATTATAGACTGCGGGAGAGATACCGCTCCAGCGCGGGCAGGGCGGCTTTGGCTTCCTCGCGGCCCTCGTTGATCAGGGCCAGCAGCTTGGCGCGGTCCTTCTCGGTGCGGCGCACCTCCACCGGCCGCCGGGGCCGGATGACAAGGATGCGGCCTTCCTCCTCCAGCCGGTCGATCCGGTCCATCAGCGCGTTGTAGCGCAGGTCCGCCGTCAGCAGCGCGGCAAAAAAGCGGGGATGGGCGGCGTAAAAATCGCTGTACAGGTCCACCATCCGCTGGCTGGTCACCGGTTTGCGGTAGCCCTTGGCCTGGGTGGCCACTACCACGATGTGCCCAAAGCCCTGCGCCAGCGCCCAGTCCAGCGGGATGTGGCAGGCGCAGCCGCCGTCCAGGTAGGGGCGGCCGTCGATCTTGACCGGCCAGCTGACCAGCGGCATCGACGCCGACGCAATGACCGCGCGGGCAAAATCGCTGCACTTGCCTTTCTCGAACAGCTCGGCCCTGCCGGTGTCCACGTTGGTGGCTGCCACCAGCAGCCGCTGGGGGCTGCTTTCAAAGGCGGCGGCGTCAAAGGGCTCCTTTTCCGTCAGGCCGTTGACGATAAAATCCAGCCCGAACAGCCCGCGGCTGCGCACCAGCGCCAGCGGCCCGGAATAGCGGGGGTCGCTTCGGTAGCGCAGGTTGATGCGGGCGCTGCGCCCCGGCTGGCGGGACAGGTAGTTGACGGCGTTCAGCGCCCCGGCGGACACCGCCGCCACGGTGGGAAAGTACAGATCGTTCTGCATCAGCACGTCCAGCACGCCGCTGGTGTAAACGCCGCGCATGGCGCCGCCCTCCAGCAGCAGTACGCTGTCGGCAGGAATCTTGTATGGCATGGGAACCTCCTGGCAGATCAAGTGGAAAGCGCCGTCCGGCAGGGCGGCGGAAGAAACAACACGGCGCTGCCCGGCGGGGCAGCTGCGCTTTTTCTATTGTAGCCTGCTTTCGGCAAAATGGCAAAGACAACTGGGGCTGTTTTGTGCAAAATATGCACCGCCGGCGGGGAAAAAGGCAAAACCAGCCCCAGCGGGCCTGCAAAAAACACCCTGCGTCGGCGTCCCCGGTGGGGGGAGTCGCCGCCGCAGGGCGGGAAACGGCACAGATCCTGTTTTACTTGCCGCTGGGCTGCTGCTGGGCCTGTTCGGTCTCCCAGCGGCTGACCAGCTGCGCGGCCACGGCCTCCAGGCTTTCCCGCGCGGCGTTCAGCTGGGCGGTGTCGCCGGGGGTCATCCTGTCCGGCTTTTTGTGTTTCATGGCGCGCTCCAGCTGGCGCTCGGCGTCCTTGATGCGGGTCTTTTCCTCCCGCGGCAGGGCCTTGCCCGTCTTGCTGCCCAGCGCAGTGTTGACCCGGTAGGCGGCGGACTCGGCGGCGTTGACCGCCTCGATGGCCTCCTTGCGGGCCTGGTCCTGGCCGGCGTACATGGCGGCGTCCTGCATGGCGCGGCGGATCTCCTCCTCGCTCAGGTTGCTGCTGCCGGAGATGGTGATGCTCTGCTCCTTGCCGGTGTCCAGGTCGCGGGCACTGACCTTGACGATGCCGTTGGCGTCGATGTCAAAGGTGACCTCGATCTGCGGCACGCCGGCCCAGGCGCGCTTGATGCCCCGCAGCGTAAAGGTGCCCAGCAGCTTGTTGTCTTTGGCAAATTCCCGCTCGCCCTGCAGCACCTTGATCTCGACGGTGCTCTGGAAGGGGGCGGCGGTGGTAAAGATCTTGGAAAACCGGGTGGGAATGGCGGAGTTGCGGTCGATCAGGTGGGTGGCCACGCCGCCCACCGTCTCGATGGACAGCGTCAGCGGCGTCACGTCCAGCAATAGCAGATCCTGCCCGCCGGAGATCATCTCGCCGCCCAGGCGGCCCGCCTGCACGGCGGCGCCCAGCGCCACGCACTCGTCGGGGTTCAGGCTCTTGGAAGGCTCCAGGTCGATCATCCGCATCACCTTGGCCTGCACGGCCGGGATGCGGGTGGAGCCGCCCACCAAAAGCACCTGGTCCAGGTCGTTGGCGGCCAGGCCGGCGTCGCCCAGGGCGTTTTTTACCGGCAGGGCGGTGCGCTCCACCAGATCGGCGGTCATGGCGTCGAACTCGGCGCGGGTCAGCGTGGCCTGCAGATGCAGCGGACCCTGGGGCCCGGTGGTGATAAAGGGCAGGTTGATGTCGGTGGATCTGGCGCTGGAAAGCTCTTTCTTGGCTTTCTCGGCCTCCTCGCGGATGCGCTGCATGGCGACCATGTCGCCGGACAGGTCGATGCCGTACTGGCCGGAAAACTGTTTCAGCAGCCAGTCGGCCACCCGGTCGTCAAAGTCGTCGCCGCCCAGGTGGTTGTCGCCGCAGGTGGCCAGCACCTGCACCACGCCGTCGCCGATCTGGATCAGCGAAACGTCAAAGGTGCCGCCGCCCAGGTCGTAGACCATCACCTTCTGGGTGCGGCCGTTGTCCAGGCCGTAGGCCAGCGCGGCGGCGGTGGGCTCGTTGATGATGCGCCGGACGTTCAGCCCGGCGATGCGCCCGGCGTCCTTGGTGGCCTGGCGCTGCGCGTCGTTGAAGTAGGCGGGCACCGTGATGACCGCCTCGGTGACCGGCTCGCCCAGGTAGGCCTCGGCGTCGGACTTGAGTTTTTGCAGGATCTGTGCGCTGATCTCCTGGGGCGAATACTGCCGCCCGTCGATGGTGACGCGGGTATCCTCGCCCATTTTTCGCTTGATGCTGCTGACCGTGCGGCGCGCGTTGGTGACCGCCTGCCGCTTGGCCGGGGCGCCCACCAGGCGCTCGCCGTTGTTGGTGAATGCCACCACCGACGGCGTGGTGCGCTGGCCCTCCGCGTTGGGGATGACCACCGGCTTGCCGCCCTCGATAACAGCGACGCAGCTGTTTGTCGTACCCAGGTCGATTCCGATGATTTTGCTCATACCTGCAATGTCCTTTCGCAAAAGCAAGAGCGGCGCGGACCCCGCCGGAAAAAAGCAGGATAAGCCACTCTGCGTACTATATTGTACCGCGCCCGCATACAGAAGTTGTTGCGAAATCGTAAACTATCTTTGAAAACACTGTCACAAAATCGCGGGCGGCAGCTGTCAATTTTGCACAAACTCCCGCGAAAGGTTGACGCGCCCCGGCACAGATGCTATGATTTAGAGGTGTAAACCAACATACAGGGGCATGGCTGGCATCTCTCCGGCAGTTCGGGGGAGCCGGATACGCCCCCTGCCGGCACAGAAGAAGGGGGAGGGCGCCCATGGCACGCACGGCATCGGTCGAGCGCAGAACGCGGGAGACGGACATCACGCTGACCATCGACCTGGACGGCACCGGCCGGGCCGACATTGATACCGGGATCGGTTTTTTTGACCACATGCTGGACGGGTTTGCCCGCCACGGCCTGTTTGACCTGACGCTGCGCTGCAAGGGCGACCTGGCGGTGGACTGCCACCACACCATCGAGGATGTGGGCATCGTGCTGGGCGGCGCCATCCGCCAGGCGCTGGGGGACAAGCAGGGCATCGCCCGCTTTGGCAGCTGCCTGCTGCCCATGGACGAAACGCTGGCGCTGTGCGCCGTTGACCTGGGCGGCCGGCCCTACTTTGTCTACAACGCGGCCTTTGCCGGCCAGAGCTGCGGCGGCATGGACACCCAGATGGCGCGGGAATTTTTCTATGCCGTCAGCTACGCGGCGGCCATGAACCTGCACCTGAAAGTCCTTTACGGCGAAAACGACCACCACAAGCTGGAGGCCATGTTCAAGGCCTTTGCCAAGGCGCTGGACGCCGCATCCCGCCCCGACCCCCGCATCGAGGGGGTCCTGTCCACCAAGGGCACGCTGTAACGGTTCCCCGCAGGGCGCGGCCCTGCATTTGGATACAAACCCGTCGATACCCGGCCGCCGGCCGGAACTGAGAGGAGAGCAGGAACGTATGTATCAGGACATGATGGACACCATCGGCTTTGTGGGCCGCCAGGACCCGGAACTGGCCGCCGCCATGGACCGGGAACTGGCCCGCCAGCGCCAGAACATCGAGCTGATCGCCAGCGAGAACATCGTCTCGCCCGCGGTCATGGCCGCCATGGGCAGCGTGCTGACCAACAAGTACGCCGAGGGCTACCCCGGCCACCGCTACTACGGCGGCTGCCAGTACGTGGACGAGGTGGAGCAGCTGGCCATCGACCGTGCCTGCAGGCTGTTCGGCGCCAAGTACGCCAACGTCCAGCCCCACTCCGGCGCGCAGGCCAACCTGGCCGTCTACTTTGCGCTGCTCAACGTGGGCGACACCGTCATGGGCATGGACCTGTCCCAGGGCGGCCACCTGACCCACGGCAGCCCCGCCAACATGAGCGGCAAAAACTACAACTTTGTCTCCTACGGCGTGGACGACAACGGCTTCATCGACTACAAGGCGCTGGCCAAGCAGGTCAACAAGGTGCGGCCCAAGCTGCTGGTGGCGGGCGCCTCCGCCTACCCCCGCGCCATCGACTTTGAAAAGCTGGCCGAGATCGCCCACGGCTACGGCGCCATGCTGATGGTGGATATGGCCCACATCGCCGGCCTGGTGGCGGGCGGCGTGCACCAGAACCCGGTGCCCTACGCCGACGTGGTCACCACCACCACCCACAAGACGCTGCGCGGCCCCCGCGGCGGCCTGATCCTGACCAACAACGAGTACCTGATCAAGCGCATCAACTCTGCCATCTTCCCCGGCACCCAGGGCGGCCCGCTGGAGCACATCATCGCCGCCAAGGCCGTCTGCTTTGGCGAGGCCCTGAAGCCGGAGTTCAAGGACTACGCCCAAAAGATCGTGGACAACGCCCAGGCCCTGGCCGCGGCGCTGACCGCCCGCGGCGTCAAGCTGGTGTCCGGCGGCACCGACAACCACCTGATGCTCATCGACCTGCTGGACGAGGAGTGCACCGGCAAGGAGCTGGAGCACAACCTGGACGAGGTGCACATCACCGCCAACAAGAACACCGTCCCCGGCGAGAAGCGCAGCCCCTTTGTCACCAGCGGCCTGCGCATCGGCACCCCGGCGGTCACCACCCGCGGCATGGGCCCCGCCGAGATGCAGGTCATCGCCGACTGCATCGCCGACTGCATCTTTGACTTTGCGGCAAAGAAAGCCGACGTGGCCGCCCGTGTCGCCGCTCTGGTGGAACAGTTCCCGCTGTACCAGTGATCGGCCGGGAGGCTGGCATGAAGATCGAACACATCGCCCTCTATGTCAACGACCTGGAAGGCGCCAGGGACTTTTTTGCCCGCTATTTCGGCGGGCAGCCCGGCGGGCTGTACCACAACAAAACGACGGGGTTCCGCTCTTATTTCCTGACCTTTGCGGACGGCGCCCGGCTGGAGCTGATGACCCGCCCCGGCCTGGCCGACCCGGAAAAGCAGCCGCTGCAAACCGGGTACATCCACCTGGCATTCTCGGCCGGCAGCCGGGAGGCGGTGGACGCCCTGACAGCCCGCCTTGCCGCCGACGGCTGGCCCGCCGTCAGCGGCCCGCGCGTGACCGGCGACGGCTACTACGAAAGCTGTGTGGCCGGCTTTGAGGGCAACCTCATCGAGATCACGGTATAATTATTTCAACAAAGCAAAAACCGGCGCACGGCCCCGCAGGCTGTGCGCTGGTTTTTTTTGCGGCGGCTATTGCAAAACGAAAAGCAATGTGATATATTTATATCATAATGATAAAAATACACCACATAGCAACAAGGAGGTAACCCATGAAGGCACACAAATGGTATTGCAATCCGCTGGCGCTGATGGCGCTGCCCGCCCTGATCTGTGTTTGGGCGTTCGCATTCGACGAGCCGGGAATGTTCGGCTTTTTGGGCTTTGCATATTATCTGCGGTATCTGCGGGTCCAGCCGGACGAATTGTTCTGGCTGAATGTGCGCAAGGCGGCTTTTGCCGCCTGGTTTGCTGAGATCATCACCCTGCCGCTGCTGTTTGCGGGCCTGGCGCTGTGCGGCATGGGGGAGCGGGCCCTGCGCGCTGCCATGGGGCTGAGCTTTGCGGCGGCGATCCTTGCATTCACCATCGTCAACCTGGTGCTGGAATACCGGGAGGCCGGGGGAATTTCCAATGATTAACAACCGTATCCGGGAATACCGCGCCCGGTTCAATATGAAGCAGGAGGAACTGGCTGAGAAGGTCGGCGTCCGGCGCGAGACCATCGGCAACCTGGAAAAAGGCCGCTATAACCCCTCGCTGGCGCTGGCGTGGCACATTGCCCAGGTGTTTGGCGTGACGATCGAGGAGATCTTTACGGTGGAGGATTGAAGCGGAGACTGCGGGGGGCACATTGTGCGGGGGCGCCCCCTGCAGAACAAGATGGTTTAGGGTGTTTTTATTAGATGCCCTGGGCAAATTCAGTTCTGGTCCCGGCTTTTGCCCGCCAGCGCGGCCAGTACGCCGAACACCAGGCTGGCGGCTATGCCGCCGGCGGCGGCTGTCAGCCCGCCGGTAAAGATGCCCGGCAGTCCGATGGCGTCCACCGCGTCGGCCACGCCCTGGGCCAGCAGATGCCCAAAGCCCAGCAGCGGCACGCTGGCCCCCGCGCCGGCAAACTCGGCCAGCGGCTGGTACAGGCCCAGCCCGCTCAGCACCACGCCGGCCACCACGTAGCCGGTCAGGATGCGCGCCGGGGTCAGCGCGGTGTAATCGATCAGCAGCTGCCCTGCCACGCAGATGGCGCCGCCCACCACAAAAGCCCACAAATACTGCATGGTTCACGCCTCCTTTGCCGGGGTGTCCGGCGCGGCCAGCTCCACCGCATGGGCAATGCCGGGGATGCTTTCGCCCTGCAGGTAGGTGGTCTGGCTCATCAGTGCGCCGGTGGACAAAAACAGCACCCGCCGCCACCGGCCGGCCAAAAGCCGGGGCAGCACATGGGCGCACAGCACCGCGGCGCTGCACCCCGCGCCGCTGCCGCCCGCCTGTACCTGCTGGGCGTCCACGTCGTACAGCAGGCAGCCGCAATCCCGGTGGTTTTCCAGCGCAAAGCCCTCGCGGCGCATCTGGTCGTGCAGCAGCTCGCTGCCCACCCGGCCCAGGTCTCCGGTAAAAATCACGTCGTAATCCGACGGCCGGGTGCCGGCGTCGGCAAAATGGTGGCACAGCGTGGACACGGCGGCGGGCATCATGGCGGCGCCCATGTTGTTGATGTCGTGCACCTCGTAGTCCTGCACCCGGCCAAAGGTCACGCTGCGCACCGGCACGCCCTGCGCCCCCGCCCCGCCCGGCGAGACCAGGCAGGCCCCGGCGGCGGTGGCCGTCCACTGGGCGGTGGTGGTGCGCTTGCCGCCGTAGTCCAGCGGTGTGCGGAACTGCCGCTCCGCCGCGCAGAAATGGCTGCTGGTAAAGGCCAGCGCCTGCCCCGCATACCCCGCCGCGGCCATGCAGGCGGCCAGGGCCAGGCCCTCGGCCATGGTGCTGCAGGCGCCGTACAGCCCGGCATAGGGCGCGCCCAGCGCCCGCATGGTGTAGTTGGACGCGGTGCACTGGGCCTGCAGGTCGCCCGCAAAAGCCAGGTCGATCTGGTCCTGGTCCAGCCCGGCGGCGGCCAGGCAGCGGGCCACGCATTTCTGCTGCAGCAGGCTTTCGGCCTTCTCCCACTTGCCGCACTGGAAGGAGGCGTCGGGGAACAGCAGGTCGAAAGCGCCGGCCAGCGGGCCTTCGCTTTCCTTTTTGCCGCCCGCCGACGCCCAGGCCCGCACCACCGGCGGGGTGGAAAAAAAGATGGTGTCGCCGCTGCGCACCGGCATAAAGATCGTCCCCCTTGCTGTTTCAGGCTTTCCCGCCTGCAGGGCGGGACGCTGTTATTGTGCCGCTTTTTGCCGGGGTTATGCGCGCCGACGACAGAGAGGCGGAAAAGGCCGCGCCGGCGCGGCAAAACAAAGCGGCCCCCCCGGAAAAGCCGTTTGGCTTGACCGGAGGGCCGCTCTCTGCAAGATCGTTTTGGGGCGGGCTGGCCTGCGGCGGCTCCCCGCGGCGTTTTTGGGGCGCCGCTATTTCATTTTGCCGATATACACCAGCCAGGAATACAAATAGACCCAGGCGATGCCGCCCAGCAGCAGCGCCAAAAAGACGTAGACCAGCACGCCGGTGCCCAGCAGCAGGTCCTCTAAAATGGAGGCCAGCAGCATCACGCCGCCCAGGATGAACACGATGCCGGCCATCCGCTGGGTGCGCTGCCAGCAGTGCTCGTCCGCCAGGGCCCAGGGCGTCTTGGCGCCCATGGTGTAGTTCTGGCGGATGCGGGGCATGTAGTTGCCCAAAGCGATCAGCCCGGCGGCCACGGCGGCGATCAGCAGCCGGGGCACCACCTGCCACACCGCTCCGGGGCCCCACAGGTACAGCTCGGTCATCCAGGTAAAGGCCACAAAGCCCACGGTAAAGCAGGCGGTAAAGACGTTCCACATCCGGCGGCTTTTGCGGTAGCTGTCGGACCGGGGGTCCATCACCGGCAGGATCTTGAACAGCAGCACCAGCGCCGCCGGCAGCATCCACAGCCAGGGCAGCGTCGTCTTGGACATCCAGCTGTTCACCTCGCCGCTCATGGCCCACTGCCGGGGCACCTGGTCGGGCAGGGCAGGGTACAGCGCCAGGTGCACCGCCAGCGATACGCCCGTCAGCGCCAGCAGCACCCAAAACAGCCTCCAGCCCAAAATGGGCGTCTTGTCAGTCGTGCGTTTCATCGTCGGCACCTCCTTCCAGCAGGCCCAGGTCGTAGAACCATTTCATCAGCTCCTGCAGAACCGTCAGGTTCAGGTGGTAGATGATGCTCTGCCCCTGCCGCTCGTCGGTGACCAGCCCGGCGTCCCGCAGGATGGAAAGATGGTGGCTGATGGAAGGCTTCGCCATGTCGAAATGGGCTGCGATCTCGCCGGCGGAAAGGTCCCCGCCGGACAAAAGCTCCAGGATCCTGCGCCGCGTCGGGTCCGCCAGCGCCTTGAACGGCTCGCCCATGGCGTTATGCCTCCTCTCTTTGCCCACCCCGCCGTGCGGGAAACCGGCGGTGCGGACATGTGATATTTAGAAAAACGTCTAACAATCTTCTGGCCCAATTGTAGCACATCAGCGCGCGGAATGCAAGCGCGCCGGGGCAGTCAGTCTGCCGGCAAAAGCGGCTGGGCGGCGTGCTCGCGGGCGCAGTCCCGGTAAAATGCCGCGTCGGCTTCCAGCTCGGCGGCGGCCTGGGGGCGCACCTTGCCGCAGATTTTGGCCGGCACCCCCACCGCCACCGTGCGGGGCGGCAGCACAAAGTTTTCGGTCACCAGCGCGCCGGCCCCCACGATGCTGCCCTCACCGATGACCGCCCCGTTCATCACGGTGGCGTGCATGCCGATCAGCGCGCCGTCGCCCACGGTGCAGCCGTGCACCAGCGCGCAGTGGCCCACCGTCACATTCCGGCCGATGCGCACATCCTGGTCGGTGCCGGTGTGCACCACCGCGCCGTCCTGGATGTTGGTGCCCTCGCCCACCGTGATGCTGCCGCTGTCCGCCCGCAGCACCGCGCCGTAAAAGACGCTGGTCTGGGGCGCCAGCGCCACGTCGCCGGCCAGCACCGCCGTCTCGGCCAAAAATGCCGGCCGGTCCAGCCGGGGCGCTTTGCCCTTGTATGCCTTGATGATCGCCATGGTATCGTCCTCCCTCTGCGGCCTGCCGCCGCCGTTGGCGTGATATACGGGTCTGGGGATATTATACGACATTTTCGGCCGCCGTGCACCGGGGTGCGGCGCCTTGCGCGGCGGGCGGCAGTGTGTTACAATTTTTGCGGCGCAGCGCGCGGAGAAGCACCCCGCGCCCGCCGACACCGGCAGAAAAGGGGAGAACGCCATGATCAGGATGGTTTGCAGCGACCTGGACGGCACATTGCTGCAATACGGCAAACAGTGGCTGGAGGGCGAGATCTTTGACCAGATCCGCGCACTGGCCGCCCACGGCATCCGGTTCTGTCCGGCCAGCGGCCGGCAGTACACCAGCCAGCGCAAGCTGTTTGCGCCGGTGGCCGAACACTGCGTCTTTTTGTGCGAGAACGGCGCGGTGCTGTATCAGGGCGGGCGGGTCATTGCCAAGACGCCCATGCCCCGGCAGCTGGCCGAGGAGATCGCCCGGGACTTTTGGACAAACAGCGACGGCAAGGGCGAGGTGATGCTTTCGGGCGAGAACACCAGCTACCTGATGGACCGCGGCCTGGGCATGGTGGACCGCATCCGGTTTATCGGCAACCACTATACCTTTATCACCGACCCCGCCGACATCCCGGAGGAGATCGTCAAAGTCTCGGTCTACTTTGAGCAGGGCTGCGCCCCCTACGTGGACCGCTTTGTGCCCCGCTGGCGGCAGGCCAACTGCGCGGTGGCCGGGCCCAAGTGGATCGACACCACGCTGGCCAGCAAGGGCACCGGTGTGGCGGCACTGTGCCGGGTGCTGGGGATCTCCCCCGCCGAGGTGCTGGCCTTTGGCGACAACTACAACGACCTGCCCATGCTGGATGCGGTGGGTACGCCCTATATCATGGAAAGCGCCGCGCCGGAGCTGCTGCGCCGTTACCCCCGCCATACCGCCCGCCCGGAGGATACGCTGGCGGATCTGCTGCGCCGGCTGGATGCCGGCGAGACGGTTTGAAGCAAAACCACAATCAAGATATACAAAAATCCAAATGCAATTTTGTGCAAACTAATTATGGACAATTTGTAAACGAAACGGTATCATAATAGTAACACAAGATTGTTACTCCCATCGAGGCATTACTTGTACATGTCGACGTATTTCGCCTGTACCGTACCTGCGTCTGGGAGTTTTTTTGTTGCCCGCGTTCTGCTCCGGCACACAGGCGCAGGGAGCGCGGACCCCGCAGGCCCGCCAAAGCAGCGGCCGCTGCTTTCTGCACCGCGATTTCTGCGGTGCAGAAAAGGCTTTAACGGCCGCGCAGAACAAACAGGATGGTACGGGAGCGAGCATGGAGATCACCAAAAAAATCAACAACAACGTGGCGCTGGCCCGCGACGGACGCGGCCGGGAGCTGGTCGTGTTCGGCAAGGGGATCGGGTTTCCCGCCATGCCCTATGAGCTGACGGATCTGTCCAAAGTATCCCGCACCTTTTACGATGTAAAGGCCGAATACCTGAGCCTTTTGAGCGAGATCCCCGACGAGATCGTGCTGGCGGCCGACGACATTGCCGAGACCGCCCGCGATGAGCTGGACAGCCCGCTGAACCCCAACCTGACCTTTGTTCTGGCCGACCATCTGAATTTTGCCATCCAGCGCAGCCGCGCCGGCGTCAACGTGGAAACGCCGCTGGCCTACGACGTGCGCCATCTGTACCCGGACGAGTACCGCATCGCCAGCCAGGCGCTGCATGCCCTGAACCGGATGCCGGACGTGCAGCTGCCCGACACCGAGGCCGTCAGCATTGCGCTGCACCTGATCAACGCCGAGGCTGAAAGCGGCGACATCCACGCCACCATGACCGCCACCCAGATCATTGCCGAGCTGAGCCGGATGGTGGAGGAGTTTTTCGACATCACGCTGGACCGGGACAGCTTCCACTATTCCCGCTTTGCCATGCACCTGCGCTACCTGGTGCAGCGGATGATGCAGGGCGAGCCGGTGGACAACGACCCCGGCACGCGGGAGCTGTTCAACACCGTCCGCCGCGAATATCCGCAGATCTACACCTGCGTCCAGCAGATCGTCCGCTATTTTTCGGACACCTGGCATTGGGACTGCTCGGTGGGAGAGCAGCTGTACCTGATGATCCATATCCACCGCGTTACCACCGACCGCAGCAGCGGGAAATGACCTTGCCGGGGGCGCCCCGGACCACAAAAATAAAAATCGACTTTGCTTTTCAGGATCGTTACCCCTGCTTTGCTCAGGGGGCGTCACCCAGGGCAGGGCACAGGGGGCATTGCTTCCCGGCGCCGCTGCTTTGGGTTTTCTTTTTGCCCGGCGGCTGCCGGGGCGGGGCGCCGCGCCCTGCATAGAGCTTATGGTATGTATCGCCGTGCGCGCAGGCGAACATCAATATAAGCATGGGATCTTTCTGCCCGACGGGGCGGCGGGACGCCATGCGCCGGAACCTTTGACACAGCACACAGAAAGCGGGGGATGCCAATGAACACGCAGCCGGTCAGCGACCGGATCGCCGCCTGCCTGGGCGGCAGCGACAATTTGGCGTCCTGCACCCGCCGCGGCGCAAAGCTGCGTTACACCGTAAAGGACCAGAGCCTGGTGGAGCTGGAAAAGAAAAACCACTGTTGCATGGTTTGTTGGCTTCCATGTAGCAGCGGTTTGTGCTGTGGTTATTCAGTTGAAATTTGAATATTGCATAATATCCTCTTTCTGCAAAATTACTTTTTCTCCTTCGCCGCATGGCTCCTGAAATGCGTGATAATGATGTTCCAATATTTCATCTGTTATCACAAACGGCGAATTGGCATTTAAGACCTGATTTCTTTT
>DWWX01000034.1 GCA_019119495.1 Candidatus Gemmiger stercorigallinarum
GCCTTGCCCACCTGGCAGACGCCGAAGGGCAGCTTGCGGCGGGTGGTGCGCTGGATGTTGGCAAAGTTGACAAAGATGCCCTGGGCGGTCTCCGGCCGCAGGTAGCAGGTGGAGGAGGAATCCTCGGTGACGCCGATGGCCGTCTTGAACATCAGGTTGAACTTGCGGATGGGGGTAAAGTCGTGCTTGCCGCAGACCGGGCAGACCACGTCCTCGTGCTGGGCGATGAAGGCGTCCATCTCGTCAAAGGTCATGGCGTCCACGTCCACGCCCTGGCCGGCGGGGCTTTCGCTGATCAGCTTGTCGGCGCGGTGGCGGCTCTTGCAGGCGCGGCAGTCCAAAAGCGGGTCCGAGAAGCTGGCCACATGGCCGGTGGTGACCCAGGTCTGGGGGTTCATCAGGATGGCGGCGTCCAGGCCCACGTTGTAGGGGCTTTCCTGCACGAACTTTTTCAGCCAGGCTTTCTTGACGTTGTTTTTGAACTCGACGCCCAGGGGGCCGTAGTCCCAGCTGTTGGCCAGGCCGCCGTAGATCTCGCTGCCGGGGTAGACGAACCCGCGGTTTTTGCACAGGTTGACGATCATGTCCAGTGTCTTTTCGCTGTTTTTCATCTTTATATACTCCTTACCTGCATGGCTGGCTGCCACACGAAGTTTTGCCGCCGCAGCTTGCGCGCAGCCTTTCGGCCCCCGCCCCGGCGATCGTGTTTATTGTAGCACACCCGCCCCGGTTAAGCAACAAAAAATCCCCCGTACCGGCGGACAGGCGGGGGGGGGGACTCCCCCTTCCCTGCCGGCTGCCCACGCAAAAATGCCGGCGGGCAAAAACATCCCGCGCCCCAAAGCGGTTTCCGCACACGAAACAGTTGCAAAATCCGGCGGCAGAGAGTAAAATAGGAATGCGGGATTTGTGGATTTCTCCCGCAACTTCCTGACCGCTCCGGTGCGCCCACACCGGGGCGGTCTCCTTTTTTTGCCGGTGCCCCCGTGAACGGCCGGTTTTGTCTTGGCGTCCGCTCCGCCGCAAACAGGCGCCGGCGGATGGGGCGCGGCAGGCGGGTCCCCTGCCCCCTGCCGGAGGAGCGCCCGCCAGCCGGGAGACTTACAGGGGGGGATGCGGCTGGCCCCTGCCGGAACGCCGGGGGGCCAGTCTGCATATTGGTCTGTCACTTTGTGCCAAAACCCGCCCAAACAAGCGGCAGCGCAAAAATGGTACAAGCACAAAAAACACCGCTCAATCGTAACATTGAGCGGTGTTCTGCCGATTTCCAGCCCGGCAATCTGGTCCGAGTGGCGAGAGTCGAACTCACGGCCTCTTGAACCCCATTCAAGCGCGCTACCAAACTGCGCTACACCCGGATACGCCGGCGGTCTTGCAATCAGCATGGTCTATTATAGCAGTCGGTCCGCCGCTTGTCAAGCAGTTTTTTTCTAAAATTTTACGTATTCTGATAAAGGCCCGAAAAGGCCGAAATGGAACGCCGCCGAAATGCCGCGCAGACCGCCGCCCTGCGGCGCCTGGTGCCGGGTGCGTGACCGCGCAATGGCACACGGGAACAAGCCCGGCCCGGCCGTGCGCTACTTGTGCGGTGCGCTGTCCGGCTCGTCGCCGCGGATGCGGCGCTGGTAGATCTGTTTCAGCCGGGTGCGCGCCCTTGTCAGCAGAACACGGACCTGATTGGCGGGCAGGCCCATGGCGCGGCCGATCTGCTCGCTGGTACAGTTTTCGAAATATTTCAGCCGCAGCACTTCCCGGTAGCGCGGCGGCAATTCCCGGATGCAGCTGCGCAGTTCCTCGCGGGTCAGCTCCCGCTCGACAAAATCGACCACCGCCGCCTGCGGGACGTCGCCGCCGGAGGGAAGGTCCTCTTCCAGCACGATGCGCTCCTGCTTTTTGTGCAGCAGCCCGCACTGGTGGCCGATCTCTTTCTTGGCATACGCAAGGAAGCGTTTGTTGTCAAAGCCCCGGATCTTGTCAAAATACTGGATCATGGCGGCGTATGTGCTTTGCACAACATCTTCGGCCTGCACCGGGTCTTTCAGCAAATGCCAGGCGTACTTGTATAAATGGATCGCCGCAAACCGAAAAAAGCGTTCCATTTCTGCTTCGTCTGTCGGGTAGTCACGGAACGGCATGCTCGTCGTTCCCCTCCTCTGTCCGGCTTTCGATCAAGGTCATCACCTGCCAGACAAGTTCCCTGCTGCTGGGCGAAAGCTCACCGACGCTCTGGGTGATCTCCGGGTAAAGATAACCGGGACTGCCGCGGTTCACACCGAACAGCAGCTCCGCCGCATCGCACTGCAGCACGTTCGCCAAAGTCAGAAGCCGGCTTAAATTGCAGGATGCGCGGCCCCGTTCCAGTTTGCTGATGTAGGTGACCGAGCATCCCATCGCGTCCGCCACATCCTCCTGGGTCAGACCGCTCTCCCGGCGGAACTGTTGGATCCGTTTGCCAAGTATGATCAGTTCCTGCGTATGGTCTTGTTTTTGCATGGTACAGCACCCCTAAGGATAAAGTACCAAAATTGTCCCGCACAGCACCAGATTTATAATGTAAATTTTGACAAAATAAGTGTGTTTTAGCCGCTATTTCTCAATATTTACCAAATAGCGCAGTTTGCCTGCCATGATAGCGGCTGCGCTTATCGGCAGGGCCGCCAACAGAAGATGGCGCCCGGCAAAATGCAGGCGCCATCGGTTCGGCATATCGGCAGAGTTTTGGGTGTAAAAGGCGGGCACACCGCCCGCCTGCGGGGCCGCACGGCAAAGCCATGCGGCAGGCCGTATCCCGTTGGGCGCAGACGGAGCCGGAAAACCGGGCCGCATGTTTCCCCCACCGTGGTTCCGGTGGGTTGGGGTCCCGGCCGTCTGCGCTTGCCGGGGCGTCAAATGAAATCCTCGACCACATCCATCAGCTGCCTGGGATCCAGCTGACCGACTGTGCACCGCCAGGACAGGCGGGCCGCCTGCTTTTTGTCCAGTGTGACATCCGAGACAAAAGCGCAGGGCTTGCGCGTCAATGCCGGCAGTTTCCAGGCAGCGATACCGTAGGAAATGTAGTCGCCCAATTCATCCTGATGCAGCTGTTCTTTCACTGGCAGATACAGGACCATCGTGAACGATCTCCTTTTCCCTCGCTTCCGCCCGCATGGTTGCCGGAAAGCCGCGCAGAGGGAGCGTTATAGGGGGACCGGTGCGGAAAGGCCAGCGGCAGGGTTTGAGGGCGGAAACGGTTATTTTGTTTTTATAGTTGTGTTTTCAGTTTATTTATGCTGGGGCGATTGGTGCGGAATGGCGCTTAGTTGCGCGGCACCGTGACGTTTGCACTGTACGCCTCGACGGTTTCAAGCAGAACGCCGTTTCGATAGCATTTGGCTACTGTGTGGGCGCGGTAAGTACCTGCCGCCAGATCACGGTTCGCCTGAGTTCCAGTCCCGAAATAATCCGAGGCACTCCATGAAAGTCCATCTACCGGTTGATAGCCGTTCGCGGCACTGTATTTTTCAACTGTCAGCGTTATCTCCACCCACTTAGTACCGTCATAGGTAGATGCTCCGCCCTCTATATGACAAATGCCTGTGCTTGAATTATAAGTCATCGTTGCAAAAACATTTCCAAAATCCGAAAACCGTGCTTCGATCACGCCGCCGGGCGCTGCCTCGTCAGCGAACACATTTGCCGAGAAGCAGCATCCCAGCATGCACACCGAGAGCAACACTGCTATCCATCGCTTCATTTTTTGATCTTCCTCTCTTTTTGACAGTATTGGGCCGAATTGCCGAACACTATCTTAGAGAGAGGAAACCCGAAAAACGCAACACTCAAAACAAAAAATTTTCTGCTATTTTTTCAATTTCTTCTGTGGTCGCGTCCCCCATGATCTGTATGATGTAATCGTTGACCGTCCACAACAGCATGCTGGTATCTGTTTCTTCCTTATTGTAAATTTGGGCTTGCCCTCCCTTTATTTTCTCTTCTGTAACCAAATGCATGCCTTCCATGTCCACATTTGGTAGCGCACTAGTCAACCACACCTCGACAAACATATAATCATTGTCATCGCTACTATAGTATAAATGCCAACTATCACCAAAATCATTGGCCCTAACCTCTGTATATCTTCTTGGCACCCACATAATATCAAACGGTCCCGTCCAATCATCCGGCATCGCCACTCCGCTGCTATTTTCCGTTACCTCCGTCCAGGCAACGGCACTTCCATCAAACATCTCCAAAACAAAATTGTTGATCGCCGTGCGGGCGGCGTCCACCGTCAGGTAGACCCCCGTAAAGCCCACGCAGCAGACGATCGCCAGGCAGGCCGCCATCTGGGCCAGCTGTTTCAGCGCCCGGCGCCGGCGGGTCTTGCGGCCGGCGCGCCGCATGTCCGCCTGCAAATGGGCGTGCAGCCGCTCCATGACCTCCGGCGGCGGGTCCGGCTGGTCCTGGGCTTTCCAGAATTCTTCGTTTTCCTCGTTCTCGATCTCCAGCGCCGCCAGGCGGAAAAACTCTTCCTCCGCCTGCTGCCTGCGAAATTCCTCGAAATCTTCCCTGTGCATTTTGCTCCCTTGCTCTTCCCGGCCCACGCTGCGGCGGCCCCAAAGACGTTTTGCCGTGCCCGACGGCGGCCTTTTTGCCCCCGCGCACGGCACAGACACCCTTTCCCGTAACTTCAACGGGTACTTTGCCGGCAAAATCCATTTTTGCCCAAAGCGTCCCAGGTTAAAATATCAAATTTTCCACCATCGTACAAGGTTTATTTGGTCAACATGGGGGCCGGTTTGGGGCGGGCCATGCCTTTGCCCGGCAGAAAAATGCAAATGCCCCGGCACAGGCGTTAACGTCCGTGCCGGGGCGGCCTGCCGGGGCAGGCAAGGTCAGTCGTTTGCTTTGCCGCCGCGGCGGCTGTCCTTCAGGGCCTGGAGTTCCGCCAGGTCGTAGGGGGTGTTCTGGTAGACGTAGTAGTTCAGCCAGTTGGTGTACAGCAGGTGGCCGTGGGCGCGCCAGCGGAAGATGGGCGGTTTGTCCGGGTCGTCGCCGGGGTAATAGTTGACCGGCACGGCAATGTCCTTGCCGCGGGCCAGGTCGCGGCGGTACTCGGCGTCCAGCGTGTACTTGTCATACTCCGGGTGGCCGATGACGAAGATCTGCCGCCCCGAATCGGTGGAAAGCAGCATCGGCCCGGCCACGTCGCTGCGGGCCAGCACCCGCAGGTCCGGGCAGGCGGCGATGTCGTCCTCGTTCAGGCCGGCCCAGCGGCTGTGGGGGGCGTAGAACACCTCGTCAAAGCCGCGCACCAGCGGGTTGGACGGCCGGGTGACCCGGTGCTCGAACACGCCGAACATTTTTTGCGGCAGGTGCACCTTGCGCACGCCGAAATGGTAGTACAGCCCGGCCAGCGCCCCCCAGCACAGGTGGATGGTGGAGTAGACGTTGGTTTTGGAAAAGTCCATGATGCCGCACAGCTCGTCCCAGTAGTCCACCTGCTCGTAGTCCATATCCTCCAGCGGCGCGCCGGTGATGATCATGCCGTCGTACCGCTCGTTTTTCACCTCGTCGAAGGTCTTGTAAAAGGCCTTCATGTGCTCCTGGGGGGTGTGGGTGGTGGAGTGGGTGGCTGTCTGCAAAAAGGTGATGCGCACCTGCAGCGGGCTGTTGGCCAGCAGGCGGGCCAGCTGCGTTTCGGTAACGATCTTGGTGGGCATCAGGTTCAAAATCAGGATGCGCAGCGGGCGGATCTCCTGGCTTTGGGCGCGCTCGCTGCGCATGACAAAGACGTTCTCGTTGGCCAGCGCCTCGTAGGCGGGCAGTTCACGTGGGATGATAAGCGGCATCGGGGGTCTCCTTTGTCCGGGGATGGCTTGCGGCATGCCGGCGTTTGGGGCAGAAAGCGGATGCGCCCGGTCTTTAGATCTTGTCCAGCGCCTGGGCGATGTCGGCGATCAGGTCGGCCTTGTCCTCCAGGCCGCAGCTCATGCGCACCAGGTCGGGCTTGACGCCGGCGGCGGCCAGCTGCTCGTCGTTCATCTGGCGGTGGGTGGTGCTGGCGGGGTGCAGGCAGCAGGTGCGGGCGTCGGCCACATGGGTCTCAATAGCGGCGATCTTCAAATTGCCCATAAACGCCTTGGCGGCCTCGCGCCCGCCCTTGACGCCGAAGCTGACCACGCCGCAGCTGCCGTTGGGCAGGTATTTTTGGGCCGCCGCGTGGTAGGCGTTGCCGGGCAGGCCGCAGTAGTCCACGTAGGCGATCTTGGGGTGGCCGGCCAAAAACTCAGCCACGGCCTGGCCGTTCTCGCAGTGGCGGGCCATGCGGACGTGCAGGCTTTCCAGGCCAAGGTTGATCATATAGGCGTTGATGGGGCTTTGGGTGCAGCCGAAGTCCCGCATCAGCTGGGCGGTGGCTTTGGTGATGAAGGCGCCGCCCATGCCGAACCGCTCGGCGTAGGTGATGCCGTGGTAGCTCTCGTCGGGGGTGGTCAGGCCGGGGAACTTGTCGGCGTGGGCCATCCAGTCGAACTTGCCGCCGTCGATGATGGCGCCGCCCACCGTGCCGCCGTGGCCGTCGATGTACTTGGTGGTGGAGTGGGTGACGATATCGGCCCCCCACTGGATGGGGCGGCAGTTGACCGGGGTGGCAAAGGTGTTGTCCACGATCAGGGGCACGCCGTGGCGGTGGGCCGCGTTGGCAAACCGCTCAATGTCCAGCACGGTCAGGGCGGGGTTGGCGATGGTCTCGCCAAAGACGGCTTTGGTGTTGGGCTGGAAGGCGGCGTCCAGCTCCTCGTCGGTGGCGTCGGGCGAGACAAAGGTGGCGGTGATGCCCATCTTGGCCATGGTGACTGAGATCAGGTTGAAGGTGCCGCCGTAGATGGAGCTGGAGGAAACGATGTGGTCGCCGGCGTTGCAGATGTTGAACAGCGCAAAGAAGTTGGCCGCCTGACCGCTGGAGGTCAGCATGCCGGCGGTGCCGCCCTCCAGCTGGGTCAGCTTGGCGGCGACCATGTCGCAGGTGGGGTTCTGCAGACGGGAGTAGAAATAGCCGCTGGCCTCCAGGTCAAACAGCTTGCCCATCTCGTCGGAAGTGTCGTATTTGAAGGTGGTGCTTTGGATGATGGGGATCTGGCGGGGTTCGCCGTTTTTGGGGGTATAGCCGCCCTGCACGCAGATGGTGCCCAGGGAACGATTTTCGTCTGCCATGGTAGATACTTCCCTTCTCTTTATTATGATTCTGGCGCCGGCGCGCCGGCGGGTGGATGAATAAATGCTGTATTTATTGTAGCCTGTGCCAGGGCAGAATGCAAGCCGCGGCCACAAAAATGTTACAGTCCGGCGGCTTGACGCAGGGCGCGGACGGGTCTTATACTTATTGTACCGGCTTGTATCGGCCGCGAAAACCATTGAAAAAATATGCAGTGCACTTTTCCGGCGGGCGGGCGAAGGGCGTCCGCCGGAAAAAGGGGCGCCTTTGGCAAAGCTCCCGGCATGGGGTTGGCAGAGGCGCCGCGGGAGGGTTTGTTATGTCCTGGATGATCGTTTCGGATACGTCTTGCGAGATCCGTGAGCTGGAAGATCTGTGCGCCGGCGTACAGTTTGGGCTGGTGCCGTTCAAGATCCGGGTGGGCGAACGGGAGTTCGTTGACCTGCCCACGCTGAGCGTGCGCCAGATGCTGAAAGCCATGACCGACTACAAGGGCGGCAGTTCCACCGCCTGCCCCAGCCCGGAGGAATGGGCCGAGCAGTTTTTGAAGGCGGACAACGTGATCGCCCTGACCATCAGCCACAACCTGTCCGGCAGCTACAACGCCGCCCAAAGCGCCCGCGAGATGGTGCTGGACGAGTACCCGGACAAAAACATCTTTATCCTGGATACGCTGAGCTGCGCCGGCGCGCTGGCGGAGGCCGCCGTGCTGGCCAACCGGCTGATCGGCGAAGGAAAGAGCTTTGAGGAGATCTGCCGCGCCCTGACCGAGCACAACGACGCCGGGCACATCCTGTTTGCGCTGGCCAGCTTTGAGAACCTGGCCAAAGCCGGGCGGGTGAGCAAGGTGGTGGGCTTTATTGCCGGCGCGCTGAACATGCGGGTGCTGGGCCGCCGCACCCCGGACGGAAAGATCGACTTTTTCTACAAGACCCGCGGCGAGACCAGGGTGCTGGCCCGTATTTTGGAGCAGATGGACCTGGACGGCTTTGACGGCAGCCGCACCGTGCGCATCAGCCACTGCGGCAACGAGACTGCCGCCGGCCTGCTGGAGCACGGCATCCACGCCAAGTGGCCGCAGGCCGAGGTGGTCGTTACCCCCTGCGCCGGCCTGTGCAGCTTTTACGCGCAGGACCAGGGCATTATTTTGACCTACTGATTTGCCAAAACATAAACGATCCGCCCCCGCAGGGCAGCTGGTTGTGCTGCCGCGCGGGGGCGGACTGTTTTTGCCGTGGGACTGCCCCGATCGGTCAGGCTTCGGGCAGCTGCCAGGTCTCGCTGGTCATGGTGCCGTCCGCACTTTTTATAAGGATCTGTGCCGTGACGGCGGCGCCGTCCGAGCCTACCTGCCAGACAAGCTCTGTCTCCCCTTCGGGCCAGCCCTCCGGGGACAGATAAGCCCCATCCGCAAAGTACCAGCCGGAGCCCAGGTTCCCGTCGGCAAGGGCCGCCGTCTTGGTGTCCAGCAAAGTACCTGCCGCACGGATCTCTGCCGGGCTCATGTCAGCGACACGTTCCATGGCATCGTCGGTGGCCGCGTTCAGTTCCTCCTCGTCCGGGCTTTGAGCTGCCGTTTCGGACTGTTCGGGGCCGCCGTTCTTCCACTCGTCGATCCAGGCCTGGGCGGCTTCCGGGTCCGCCTTGCCTGCATCCAGAGGCAGATCAAACACCAGGTTGACGCCCGCATAGTCCGGATCTGCGGTGATGGCTCCGGTGACCGCATCGAATTGGAATGCTTCGGTGTTATAGAAGGGGCTTCCGGTGGACACACAGAGCACCACGTCCCGGTCGGCAAAGGCTTCCACGTTATCGCAGCCCAGGAACAGGTAGCGTACGCCGTCCTGCACCATATCCTTGCGCTCAGGATTGAGCCAGTACTGGGCGGGCTGCAAATCGGGGATGGCCAGCCGCATCTGGGCAAAGCTGTTCGACAGGCGGAAGGGATCGCTCTCGTCAGACAGTTCCGGCATGGGGGTGCCGTCGGACTTTCGCACCGCCACCACCGCGTAGGTGGTGCCGTTTTCCGGCTCGCCGTCGGTCCAGCCGCTGCTCCAGGTATCGGTCAGGTGCTCGCCGGTCGCAAGGCCCAGCAGCGTCACATCGTAGCCGGCGTCGGACTGGGTCTCGTTGACGGCAACGGCTTCGTCCCCTTCAAACAGGGCGGCCACATCGCTTTCCCCCATCGCCTCGGCGGCCTGAGGCGCGTTCAGCAGTACGCCGGCGGCATACACGCCGCCGCCCAGGCAGGCGGCCGCCAGTACAACGGCAGCGGCAACGGTCAGCTTGCGTTTTTTCATATCGGGTTCTCCTTTCTGCAGGCGGGCCGCACCTTCCCGGCGCGCCGCCCGGCAGATGGCCTGCCGGTCCAGCCCGCAGGCCGAGATCGCCCTGCGCATCAGGTCGCGTTCATTCATGGTCGGCACCGTCCTTTGCATACAGTCTGCGTAGTTTTGCCAATGTTCGGTACAGCTTTGCCTTGACCGTCGGCTCCTTCATGCCCAGGGCGCGGGCGGTGTCCCGCAGCGTCATGTCCAGCAGGTAGTGGCAGATGAAGATCTTTTGCACGTCGGCAGGGCACTGTTTCAGCTGCGCGGCGATCTGTTCCACCAGCAGCCGGTCCTCGGTGATCTGCGCCGTCAGGGGCTGGCGGGCGGCCAGCTCGGCCAGGTCCGGCTCGTCGTACAGCTCGCCGTCGCCGTCCTGGCGCTGCAGCGGCACCAGGCATGCCAGCCGCTGGCGCAGCGTGTAAAACCGATGCAGCTTGCTTTTTGCCACATGGCGGACAAAGGCGTGGGGGTCGCGCAGGTAGTCCTGCCCTTTCTGCAAAAGCACCGCATAGACTTCGGCGTAGACCTCCTGCATCAGGTCAGGCAGCTGGGCGGGGTCGGCGCAGCGGCGGGTCAGGTAAAGCAGGGTCTCGCTGTAGGTCTCCTCGTACAGCGATTCAAAAAAAGGGGCAATGACTTGCGCGCTCAATCGTTTCACCTCTTTCACCCTGTTTGTGTCCTTCTGTGCCGGTTTGGTTGCAGGCCGCGGCAAAGTTTTTTGAAAACAGCAGCCCCGCCCCGGCGCAGGGGCCGCCCGCATCCATCGGGCTGCTCCCCTGCGCGGGGGCGGGGCGTTTTCTGTTTGATCGCTGCGGGTCAGCGGCTGCGGCTCATTGCCCAGACCTGCACGGCAAAGCTCTCGTTGCCCGGCATCCGGCCGGACACCAGCTTGTCCACCGCAAAGCCGAAGCTCTCGTACAGCCGCCGCGCAGGCTCGTTGCCTTTCAGCACCTCGATGCAGCAAAGGGCAGGCTCCTGCCGCAGGGCATTGGCGACCAGGGCGCGGCCGATCCCCCGGCGATGCTGCGGCGGGGCAACATACAGCCAGGCCAGCTCCTCCCCGGTATACGCGCAGAAGCCGACCGGCCGGCCGTTGTACACGGCCACGTCCAGGTGGGGATATTCAAACAGGCCCTCCCGCTCGGCCGCGACCGGCAGGGGCAGGAACGCCTCGTCCAGCCCGGCCAGACGCAGCTCCTGCCTGCGGGCTTCGTCGTGCACCGTGCAAAGCGCCGGCCAGTCCTGCGGCTGATAGGCGCGGATCTGAATGGATTCCATCTTGTTCCCCTCATTCTTTCTGTTTGCTACAGCAGGCCGGGCAGCCGCTGCCGCAGCTGCCCGGCCCTTGTGGCCGCCGGCGCCGGGTACGGGCCGGCGCCGCGCCTTATTGCTCTACCATTTTGTCGGCGGCCTTGTACAGGTCGCCGCAGCTCATGCAGACCACCAGGTCGCCCTTGCCGGCATGGGCCTTGACCCAGTCGGCGGCGGCGTCCAGGCCGTCCACCACGACGCTGCCGGGGATCTTGGCGGCCAGGTCCTCGCTGCGCACGCTGCCGTCGTCCACCTCGCGGCTGCCCATGACGGGCAGCAGCACCACCTGGTCGGCGGAGCGGAGCACATCGGCAAAGTCCTGCATCAGGGCTTTGGTGCGGCTGTAGGTGAAGGGCTGATGCACCGCGATGACCCGCTGATACCCCAGCGAACGGGCGGTCTTGAGGGTGGCGGCCAGCTCGGTGGGATGGTGGGCGTAGTCGTCCACGATCACGGCGCCGTTGCACTCGCCCTTGACCTCGAACCGGCGGCCCATGCCCTTGAAGTTTTCGGCGGCACGCTCGGCGTCGGCGGGCTGCAGGCCCAGCGGGCGCACGCAGCAGCACATGGCCAGGGCATTGTAGATGTTGTGGTAGCCCGGCACGTTCAGGCGCAGGTGGGCGAAATGCTCGCCCAGTTCCTCCACGTCAAACTCGTAGAAGCCGGGGCGGTATTCCCGGATGTTGACGGCGCGGAAGCGGGCGTCGTTCTCGATGCCGAAGGAGAGCACCGGCCGGTCGATGGAGTTCATCACGTCCAGCGTGTTGGGGTCGTCCAGGTTGAACACCACGGTGCGGGACAGCAGCGCAAATTTCTGGAACGCCAGCTTGAGCTTGCCCATGGTGCCGTAATATTCCAGATGGTCGTTGTCAATGTTCAGGATAATGCCCAGGTAGGAGGTCAGGTAAAGGAAGGTCTCGCTGTACTCGCAGGCTTCGACAACGATGCTGTCGCCGCCGCCCACCTTGCCGTAGCCGCCGATCAGGGGCAGCTTGCCGCCGATGACCGCCGCCGGGTCCTTGCCCGCCAGTTCCAGCATGGTGACGATCATGCCGGTGGTGGTGGTTTTGCCGTGGGTGCCGGCCACGCCCACGCTGTGCGGGTACAGACGGCTGACATACCCCAGCAGCGCCGCGCGCTCCACCGTGCGGATGCCGTGGGCGTGGGCGGCCTGGAGCTCCGGGTTGACGTCATGGATGGCGGCGCTGTACACCACCAGCTGGGCGTCGCCCAGGTTGGCGGCGTCGTGCCCCAGCGTGACGGTCATGCCCATGGCGCGCTCGGCCTGGGTGATCTTGGTCTCCTCCACGTCGCTGCCGGTCAGGGCATAGCCGCGGGCATGCAGGATCTGGATCAGCGGGAACATGCCGGAACCGCCGCAGCCGATACAGTGGATGCGCTTGACCCCATCCAGCAATTTCGGGTCGTAACTGTTATAATAAGCCATCGGTCGTCACCTCAAACATAGATTGGCCTTCGTGCAGGGCCTGGGCAGCCGGTCATACCCGGCGGATCATGTACAGGAACATTATACTTTTTTTTCATTTGAAAATAAACACTTTTCTAAAAATTTTGGTATAATTACAGAAAATGGCGGGCGCCGCTTTGGCACTTTACCCGCAGAAAGGGGGTCCCGCCGCATGAAAAACTGGAAGATCGGCCTGGGCGTGCCGCCGCAGCCGGCCCAAAAACCGGCCTGCCTGCCGGTGTCCGCCGCCGAGCTGGCCCGCATCGGCATCCCGGCCCGCAAGATCCCCCGCATCCTTGGGGAACTGGCGGCGCTGCTGCAGGCCGACCCCGGGCTGGCCGACCGCCCCACCGCCCTGCGGCTGGCGCGGGCGCTGGACGCCCTGCTGCCCTGAGCCGGCCGCAGTTTGTTGCTGCGGCAACGCATTTTGCCTCCTCAGTATGATATCCTATGCTTGCCGGAAGGGAGTTGACCCGGACGGCGCCCAACCTGTTCGATGCCGGCAGAGCGCCGGTCCCGCATAAATGCTGTATATAAGTTTGGAAAGGAGCGTTTTCCTATGAAAGTTTATCGCTGCGCCCATTGCGGCAACATTGTTTTCCATCTCCACGACGCCGGCGTGCCGGTGTTCTGCTGCGGCCAGAAGATGGAGCTGCTGGTCCCCGGCTCGGTGGACGCCGCCGCTGAAAAGCACGTGCCCGCCGTGACGGTGGAGGGCAGCCGCGTGCTGGTCCAGGTGGGCTCGGTCGAGCATCCGATGATCGCCGAGCATTATATCGAGTGGATCGCCGTTGAGACGGACAAAGGCGTCAGTGTCAAATGGCTGAAGGCCGGCGACGCCCCCAAGGCCGAGTTTGTTCTGGCCGAGGGCGAGAAGGCCGCCGCGGTGTACGCCTACTGCAACCTGCACGGCCTGTGGCGCGCGGAGGTCTGACCCCGGCGCCCCCGCAATTTTATCCAAGACCCATTTTCCTTCCTCCTTATCGCATCCCATAATTCTATCATCTTATGGCATGCGCCCGGTTTCCCGCCGGGTCTCCCCCGCCCCGGCCTGCGGATGCGCTGCAGCCGGGGCGGGGGCATTTCTTTTTGCTGCACGGCGTGTTATAATGGCAGCAGACAGTTCAAATACAGGCGCACGGCGGCCGGCATCCGCCCCGCAGTGCGCCGGCCAAACCGGGAGGTCCTGCATATGTGGACATGTGGATTGCTGAAAGAAAACGCCCGCAGCGCGCTGCGCGGCCGCTACTGGCCGGTGGTGGCCGTCTGCCTGATCGCCTCGATCCTGGGCGGGACCAATGCGGCCAACGCCATCGTTCAGCTCAACCTCAACATCTCCAACCTGGTGGAGGAGGCGACCAGCCCCCAGGTCTGGACGGGCAACTATCCCCAGCAGGACCTGAGCTATGCGGCGGGCACCCTGGTCTATGACATGTTCCGGTACGGGCTGTGGGTGGTGCTGCTGATCTTTGTTCTGGCCGCGCTGGCGGTGGGCGTGGTGTTCCGGACCTTTGTGGGCAGCCCCGCCCAGGCCGGCCTGTACCGCTATATGATGGAGAACCGCCAGGGCGGCAGCCCGCTGGGCACCCTGTTCACCATCTTCCGCACCCCTTACCTGAACGTGGTAAAGGTTTTGTTCCTGACCAACCTGAAGATCACGCTGGGGTATTTTCTGTTTTTGGTGCCGGGCATCATCTGGGGATACCGCTACCGGCTGGTCCCCTACCTGATGGCCGAGAACCCCTACCTTTCCACCGGCCACGCCATGGAACTGAGCCGGCAGATGATGCACGGCGAAAAGTGGCACAGCTTTTTGCTGGAGCTGTCCTTTTTTGGCTGGGCGCTTTTGTGCGCGCTGACGCTGGGCATCGGCTATTTGTTTTTGCAGCCCTATATGCAGGCCACCTTTGCCGAGCTGTACGCCGCTTTGCGCAGCAAGGCGCTGGCCTACGGCTACACCGACGAGAGCGAACTGGGCGGCTTTGTGTACCACCAGCCCCAAACCGGCGGCTGACCGCCACCGCGGCGTGCGGCCCGGCCGGCATACGCTGGCAGCAATACCGGGCAGCCCCTTTGGCGGCGTACGCCCAGGGTGCCTTTGCCGCAAAATCGAACCAAAACAGGCCGTTGGCTGCGTTGCCATCGGCCTGTTTTGTGATTTTGCGGCTTCGCAGTTTTGCCGCCTGCGCGGCGAAACCGCAGCGTCCTTGCGCCTGCTCCGCTTTGGCGGGGCCGCCTTTTTGCTGCGCGCCTGCCGGGGCGTGCCCGGCGGGCGGCCGGCCCCGCAGAGCACGCGCCGCCGAAAAAAGCAAATAAATTTGAAAAAAGGGCTTGCATTTCCGCAAAGTGTCTGCTATAATAAGCAAGCACTCGCGAGGGGGACACCCCGCAGGGCACAAAAGTGAATATGGGAGCTTTCCCGAGTGGCCAATGGGGACAGACTGTAAATCTGCTGCGTAATGCTTCGGTGGTTCGAATCCACCAGCTCCCACCAAAATCCCGTCTGCGTAGGCAGGCGGGATTTTTCATGCAAAAATGCACCTGGCAAATGATGATCCGAAAGGTATCAGGGTATGTATTACGAGATAAAAACCGACCGGCTGCTTTTAAGGCCCCTGAATCTCTCTGACTGGGCAACCGTTCATGCATATGCCGGCGACGAAGAGAATACAACGTACATGCTGTGGCTGCCCAACGACACGGCCGAGGAGACAAAACAGTTTTTGAGCCGCGTGACCGATGAATGGAAAAAAGCCGCCCCGGACTATTATGAGTTTGCCATTGTGTTTGAGGGGGTGCAGGTCGGCGCCATCTCCGTTGCGCTGAATGACGCAAGAGACACCGGGGAGCTGGGATGGGTCCTGAATAAACGGTATTGGAAAAGAGGCATCGCAGCAGAGGCCGCCTTTGCGATCAAAGAGTTTGCCCTGGATGTGCTGAAGCTTCGAAAACTGGTCGCCCATTGCGACAGCAGAAACACCCCTTCCGCCGATCTGATGCGGAAACTGGGCATGACGCTGGAGTCGGACACCGGCACAAGGACCTATCCCAAAAGCGGGGAGACCGCGCGGGAGCTTACCTATTCGCTCTCCGTTCCCTGAGGAACGGCAGCCGCCCTGCCAAGGCCCCGCGGCGGCCGCCGCAAAACCGCCTGCGCAAAAGCGGAGGAAACGCAAGGAAGCTGCGTCCTTTTGGGGAGCAGGCCACTTCCCTTTCCGCATCCAATTTGTGCAATGGCCGTTGCTTTTAATTTTGCGGTGCAGCCCTGCCCGGCGTCGGCTTTTTCGTCCGCCAAAGTTTGCACCCACTGTGCCTGCTGGCGTTTTCTTTTCCGCCTGTTCGTGGTATACTATATCCCAGTATGAAAGCCCAATCCCCCGCCCTGCGGGGCAAAAAGGAGAAATGTACAAGATGGATCAGAAATTTATGCAGCTGTACGCCGACTTTATCGTCAAGGTGGGCGTGAACGTGCAGCCGCGGCAGAACTTTATCGTCCGCTGCCCGGTGACCATGCCGGAGTTTGCCCACGCCTGCGCCCGCGCCGGCTACGAGGCCGGCGCCAAGCGGGTGGTGGTGCGCTGGGAGGACGAGCGCCTGTCCCGCATCGACATGGAGCTGGCCGCCGAGGAGGACCTGAAGGCCATGAAGCCCTACGAGCTGCGCAGCTGGCTGGACTTTGCCGAGGACCCGGACGGCTGCTGCACGCTGGCCATCCATGCCGCCGACCCGGAAGCCTACGCCGGGCTGGACGCCGGCAAGCTGAACCGGGTCAACCTGGCCCGCCGCACCGTGCTGAAGCCCTGGCAGGAGTACACCATGAACGACCGCGTCCAGTGGTGCGTGGCGGCGGTGCCCGCCCCCGGCTGGGCCGCCAAGGTGTTCCCCGGCATGCCGGTGGACGAGGCGATGGAAAAGCTGTGGGCCGTGATCTTTGAGGTCTGCCGCGTGACCACCGGCGACCCGGTGTCCGCCTGGAAAGAGCACGTGGCCAAAACCAAGGCCCGCCGCGACCAGCTGAACGCCTGGCAGCTGGACAGCGTCCGCATGACCAGCGCCAACGGCACCGACCTGACCGTCGGCCTGGCCGAGGACGCCACCTGGGAGGGCGCTTCCAGCGTGGGCGAGAACGGCGTGGAGTTTATCGCCAACGTCCCCACCGAGGAGGTGTTCACCGCGCCCCACCGCGACAGGGTCGACGGCGTCGTTTACGGCACCCGGCCCTACGTCTACAACGGCCAGCTGATCGACGGCTGGCATGTGACCTTCCGGGACGGCAAGGTGGTGGAGCACGGCGCCGAGAAAAACGCCGACCTGCTGGGCGAGCTGCTCTCCACCGACGAGAACGCCTGCCGCATCGGTGAGTTTGCGCTGGTGCCGGCCTCCAGCCCCATCCGCAAAAGCGGCGTGCTGTTCTATAACACCCTGTTCGACGAGAACGCCGCCTGCCACATCGCCTTTGGCGCCGGCTACCCCACCAACATTGCGGGCGGCCGCGGCATGACCCGCGCCCAGCTGCTGGAAAAGGGGCTGAACGACTCGGCCATCCACGAGGACGTGATGGTGGGCGCCGCGGACAGCCGCGTCACCGGCCTGCGCAAAAACGGCGAGACGGTGGAGATCTTCCAAGACGGTGAGTGGGCGTTCTGACCGCCCCACGGCACTATCTGTTTTTCCGGCGCGCCGCCGTTTTGGCGCGCCGTGCTCCGGGGATGGTTCCATTCCCGGAGCTTTTTGCGGCCGGGGCAGGCGGATGCCTGCCCCTTGGGAGGGATCTTTTTTGTCAACTGCATTCAAACGCTGCGTCCGGTTTTTCCGGGCCGAGACGGTGCTTTCGGCGGCGGTCTGCCTGGCGGCGGTGTCCGCCTTTCTGGTCCCGCCGGACGCGGGCTATCTGGACTATGTGGACTGGGACACGCTGGCACAGCTGTTCAGCCTGATGGCCGTGATGAAGGGGTTCCAGCAGGCGGGGCTGTTCAACTTTCTTGGCAGCCGGCTGCTGGGCCGCGTGCGCACCAGCCGGGGCATGCTGCTGGTGCTGGTGTTCCTGCCCTTCTTTTTCAGCATGGTCGTCACAAACGATGTGTCGCTGATCACCTTTGTGCCGTTTGCCTCCATCGTGCTTACCATGGCGCAGCAGCGGCGGCTGCTGGTGCCGCTGGTCGTGCTGCAGACGCTGGCCGCCAACCTGGGCAGCATGCTGACGCCCATGGGCAACCCGCAGAACCTGTACCTCTACGCCCGGTCCGGCATGGGGTTCGGCGCGCTGTGCGGGCTGATGCTGCCGTATGTGGCGCTGTCCGGCGTGTGCCTGGCCATTGCGGGGGCGCTGCTGCCCTCGCAGCCCATCGGGACGGTGCGGGTGGACGCCGCCATCCGCCGCCCCCGGCTGCTGGCGGTGTACGGCGCCGGGTTTGCGCTGTGCCTGCTGGCGCTGTTCGGCCTGCTCCCGCCGCTGGCGGTGGCCGCCGTGACGGCGGTCTACCTGGCGGCGACCGACCGCAAACTGCTGGCCGGCGTGGACTACTCGCTGCTGGGGACGTTCATCGCCTTCTTTGTCTTTATCGGCAACGTCGGGCGGGTGGAGCCTTTCCGCGAGTTTCTTGTCTCGGTGCTGGAGGGCCGCGTCGAGATGGTCGCCGTGCTGGCCAGCCAGGTCATCAGCAACGTGCCGGCGGCGCTGCTTTTGTCCGGCTTCACCCAGGACTGGCCCGCCCTGATCGTCGGCTGCAACCTGGGCGGTCTGGGCACGCTGATCGCATCGATGGCAAGCCTGATCTCCTACAAGCAGGTCAGCCGCGAAGCGCCGGAACAGCGCGGACGCTATTTTGCGCTGTTCACCGCCGCCAATGCGGCGCTGCTGGTTTTGCTGCTGGTGTTCGGCCTGGCGCTGTGACCGCATTTTGCCGCGCCGGCTTTGGGGAAACCGCAGCCCCGTTTTTCCCGCGGCCCGGGTGCGCCATGCCCCGGCCGCGGGATTTTTGCGCCCACGATTTTCCTGATCGGAAAATATTTTATTTCCATTTTGGAGAATTTCGCTCTGTTCTTTTGCTCTGTCCCGTCGTATACTGGGCTTACACCAGAAAACCGAAGGGAGTTTTGGATATGCAGGTACAGCTTGCCGAACAGATCCGTACCTTCCGCCGCGAAAAGCACCTGACCCAGGAACAGCTGGCCGAGGTGCTGGGCGTGACGGTGGGCACCGTCTCCAAATGGGAGGGCGGCAGCTCGACCCCGGACCTTTCGCTGATCATGGAGCTGGCCGACTTTTTTGGCACATCGGTGGACGTGCTGCTGGGCTACCGGCAGCAGAGCGCCAGCCTGGCGTCCACGCTGGCCCGGCTGCGGGCGCTGTGCAGCGGCAAGCAGTACGACGAGGGCCGCCGGAAAGCCGAGAAGGCGGTCAAACAGTTCCCCAACAGCTTTGACGTGATCTACCAGAGCGCCGCTTTGATGCAGATGATCGGCATGGAGGAAGGCGACCTGTCCGCCGCCCGCCGCGCCGAGGAGCTGTACGCCCGCGCGCTGGAACTGTTTGACCAGAACGCCGACCCCAAGATCAGCCGGGTGGGCATCTATAACAGCCTGGCCAGCATCGCGCTGAGCCTGGACGAGACCGACCGCGCGGTGGAGCTGCTGAAACAGAACAATGTGGAGGGGCTGAACAACGCCGCCATCGGCCAGGCGCTGGCGCGCGGCGGCGCCCACCGCGGCGAGGCGCTGGACTATCTGGAGACCGCCCTGCTGCGGCTGCTGGCACAGCTGACCTCGATCTGCATGGGGTATCTGAACACCGGCGAATCGGGCGGCAGCCGGGATACGACCGAGTCCCGCGCGCTGATCCTGGTGGTCTGCGGCTTTTTCGACGGCCTGCGGCAGCCCGGCAGCCTTTCGCCGATGGACAAGTACATCCCGGTCCTGCGGGCCGGGTGCGCGCTCCTGTCCGAAAAGCAGGGCCTGGCCGGCCAGGCCGAGGACGACCTGCGCGCGGCGTTTGTGCTGGCGCAGAAGTATGACGCATCGCCCGTCGGGCTGGAAGTGCTGCGCTTTATCCGCCCCGCCACGCTGCGGCAGGCCACGGTCGTGGACGACATGGGGCCCACCGCCCGCGACGGCGTGGAAAAATTCCTGCAGGAAAACCAGGCGGAATACCCCCGCCTGCACCAGATCTGGGAGGGATTGTACCATGCAAGCAAAGAATCGTGACGTTTTGCACCGCCGCCGGCAGTTTACCCGGCTGTTTTACCATCGCAACCACGGCAGCCTTATCCTGGCCATGGCGGCAACCCTTCTGGGTGCCGGGCTGAACCTGGCGCTGTCCTGGCTGCTGCAGCAGACACTGGACCTAGCTGCCGGCACCGGCGCCACCTGGACGCTGAGGCAGCTGGTCCTGTTTGCCCTGGGGCTGCTGGCCTGTTGTGTGGTGATAGACGCGATGTCCGCCTATGCGCGGCCAAAGTTTTTATCCCGCGCCATCGCCCAGTACCGGGAATACGCCTACGCCGAACTTTTGAAGAAAAACCTGACCTCCTTTACGCGGGAAAACACCTCCGTCTATCTCTCGGCACTGTCCAACGACGCCAACAGCATCGAGACAAACTACCTGCAAAAAATGTTTGAATTTTGGGGCGATGCGGTGCTGTTTGCCGGCGCACTGGCCATGATGTTCTGGTACAGCGTGCCGCTGGCTCTGGTGGCGCTGGTGCTTTCGGCACTGCCGCTGGCCGTATCGATGCTGCTGGGGCCGCGGCTGGCAAAGGCCGAGACCAGGGTCTCGGCCGAAAACGCAGCATACGTGGCGGCATTGAAGGAGGGGCTGAACGGCTTCTCGGTGGTAAAGAGTTTCCAGGCCGAGCGGGAAGCCTTTGACCTGTTTGCCAAAAACAGCCGGCGGGTGCAAACCGCCAAGTGCCGCAGGCTGCGCATCGGCTCGATCCTGGGATCGGTAGGGTCCACAGCAGGTGCGGTGGCGCAGCTGGGCGTCTTTCTCACCGGCTGCTGGATGGCGCTGTCCGGCCAGGGCGTCACGCCGGGCGTGATGGTCATTTTTGTCAACCTGATGGGCTGCGCCAATCTGTTTGTCTCGGCCCTGCCGGACTTTGTCTCCAACCACACTGCCTGCAACGCCCTGATCGACAAGCTGGCCGGCGCGCTGGCCGTCAACCTGCAAACGGCGGGCAGGGCCATCCCCCGCCGGCTGGAGCAGGGCATCGCGGTAGAGGGCCTGACCTTTGGGTACGCCCCCGGCCAGCCGGTGCTGCACGGGGTCACGGCCCGGTTTGAAGCAGGCAAAAGCTACGCGGTGGTGGGGGCTTCCGGCAGCGGCAAGTCGACGCTGCTGCGCCTGCTGATGGCGGGCGGCAGCGGCTACGGGGGCGGCAGCGGCTACGGGGGCAGCATCCGCTACGACGGCGCCGAGCTGCGCGGGGTCAGCACCGACTCGCTGTACGAGCTGGTGTCGCTGGTGGAGCAGAACGTCTTTGTGTTTGACAGTTCCATCCACGACAATATCACGATGTTCCGCGATTTCCCGCAGGAGCAGGTGGACCGGGCGGTACGGCTTTCCGGCCTGCAGCCGCTGATCGAAGCCAAGGGCGAAAGCTACCAGTGCGGCGAGAACGGCGCGAACCTTTCCGGCGGCGAGCGGCAGCGCATCTCGATCGCGCGCAGCCTGCTGCGCCAGGCGCCGGTGCTGCTGGTGGACGAGGCCACCGCCGCCCTGGACAAGGAGACGGCCTTCCAGGTATCCGGCGCGATCCTGGACCTGGACGGCCTAACCCGCATCGTGGTCACCCACGCGCTTGACGAGGCGCTGCTGCGCCGGTACGACGGCATCCTGGTGCTGAAAAACGGCGCCGTGGCCGAGTGCGGCCGCTTTGACGAGTTGATGGCCCGGAAGGGGTATTTCTACTCGCTGTACACGGTGGCGCAGTGACAGGGTCTTTTCCTCCACAGCGGGGGATCCATCAGCAAGGGCAGGCCGCATGTGCGGCCTGCCCTTCCCTGCTGTCTGCTGTTATTTATTATTTATATTGTTCCCGCGCGTGCGGCATCACACCTGGCCGTCGGCGTCAAAGTTCAGCCGCTTTTCCTCAATGACCAGCGGGCGGTTCATGACGCGGGCGTTCATGCTCATGACATACTCGCCCAAAAAGCCCAGGAACACCAGCTGTACGCCGCCCATAAAAAAGACGGCGATCATCATCGGCGCATAGCCGGCCGTGAAGGACTGCCAGAACAGCAGCTTGGCGACCAGGTAAAACAGCGCCACCACAAAGCTGACCATTGCGATGCCAAAGCCCAAAAACGTCGCCAGGCGCATGCCCACCTTGGTGTAGCTGGTAAAGCTGAGCATGGCGGCGTCGTACAGCGTATACAGGTTGTTGTGGGTCTTGCCGGCGCGGCGGCGGGGCTGCTCGTACTCGATCTCTTTGCGCTCCGGGCCCAGCTCGGCCACAATGCCGCGGATAAAGGGCGTGGGGTCGTGCAGGTCCCGCAGCGTTTGGATAAAGCTTTTGTCATACAGGCCGAACCCAGTGAACTGCTCGATCATCTCGACGCTGCTCATCTTGCGGATGATCTTGTAATAGCAGCCGCGCAGAAAGTACATGACCGGATTCTCCCGGCTGCGGGTCTTTTTTCCGATGACGATCTTGTAGCCCTTCTCCCACTCGGCCACAAATTTGGGGATCAGCTCCACCGGGTCCTGGAAGTCGGCGCAGATGGTGATGGTGCAGTCGCCGCTGGTGTGGATCATGCCGTAATAGGGGCTGTTGAACTGGCCGAAGTTTTTGCTGTTGAAGATTGCCTTGACGTGCTTGTCCCGGGCGCAGATCTCCTCGATGATGCTGCGGGTCCTGTCGGTGCTTTTGTTGTCGATGAACAGGATCTCGTAGTCATAGGCCGGGCAGCTTTTTTGCAGTTCGTCCCGCACGGCCTCGTAGATGGGTCGGGCGTTTTCCTCCTCATTGTAGGTGGGGATCATGACCGAGATGGTCTTTTTTGCCTTGTCCTGCGTGTTATTCATGGTTTGCAGCTTCCTCTCTCACCCAGGCGATGGTCTCGCGGATGCCGGTCTCAAAGGGCGTACGCGGCGCAAATCCGGTGTCCTGCCGCAGCGCCGTCAGGTCTGCTTCCAAATGCATGACCTGGTTGGGCGCATAGGGCACCTGGCCGAACCCCAGCGGCAGCGCCGGGTCGATGGCGTCCCGCATTGTTTCAATGTATTCCCGCAGCGGCTGCGCCTGCCCGCTGCCCAGCGGGTAGGCGGCGCCATCGTGCCCCCGCTGCGCCATGCGCACAAGGGCATCGGCGGCGTCGGCGGCGTACAGATAATCCCACAGCTGTTCGCCGGCGGTCAGCGGCGGGCACTGCCCGGCCAGCAGTTTGCGGATGGTGGCTGTGACCATGGTGTTTGGCCCGTCGTGGGGCCCATACACCGAAAGCACCCGCGCCCAGATGCCGGCAAGCCCCAGGGCTTTACACTCAGCGCGGGCCATCTGCCCGGCGCAGAGCTTTGCCATTCCGTAGCCGGTCTGCGGGAAAGCGGGGGTATCGGGGCGGAGTTTGCCTTCCACTCTCCCGTACTCCGCCTGGCTGCCAACGCCCACAAACACCTGGCAGCCCAGCGCATGGGCGGCGCGCACCGCCTGCAGCGTGTTGAAGATGTTCTCGGTCTGGGCGGGCATATCGTTGCGGCCCGGGCCGATGGTATGCGCCCAGGCCAGGTGGAAAAATGCGTCCGCACGGGGCTGGCCATCCATCCGTTCCGCCAGCAGCCAGGGCAGGGTGTCCAGCACAGTGGCGTCGCACTCCACCTGGTGCAGGTCGGGGTGGCGGGGCAGCGCGGCGGCGCGGGGGCTGCCAGGGCGGCAGACAGCATAAACCGTCACCCCGGCATCCAGCAGATGCCGGCACAGCGCCATGCCGATGGCCCCGGTCGGCCCGGTGACAACGGCGGTTTGCAGTTTGCGTTCGGTCATGGGGTCACTGCTCCTCCACCAGCGGGATAAACATGTTGCGTTCCAGCTCCTCCCGCGGCAGGAAAGGCGCCAGATCCTCCAGCGGCGGGCTGACCAGCGTGCCGTCCGGCAGCCGCTTGGTGCTGGATTTCGGCTCCCATACCTGGGTGGTGTTGGTGAAGATCTCGCAGATGGCATAGCCGGGCCGGGCCAGCGTGTCGGCCACCGCCTGCTTCATCTCGTCATTGGAGTGGGCCGAAAAATAGGGGTAGCCGAAAGCCTCGGCGATCTTGCGGTATTCGGGGAAGCTCAGGTCGCCGCTCTCCGGGCCGACGCCCACTTTGCAGTGGTCCTTGAACAGATTGTTCTGGGTGATGCGGATGGAGTGGTAGCCCTGGTTGTTGATAAGGAAGATCTTGATGGGAAGCCGGTTGGTGACGATGGCCTGCAGCTCCTGCAGGTTCATCATGATGGAGCCGTCGCCCTCCAGGCAGACGGTGTCCCGCCGGCCGCCGGCGATGCACAGCCCCACCGCCGCGGGCAGGCCGTACCCCATGCTGGCGATGGCGCTGTTGATGATAAACCGTGTGCCCCGCTTGATGCAGTAGTCCTGGTGGCCCACCACACAGCAGGCGCCGTTGGAAACGGCGGTCAGGCTGTTTTCGGGCAGCTGCTCGCTCATGTACCGCATAAAGGCGAACACATTGCAGTAGCCGTCATCCTCGGCCCAGTGGCGGGGCAGCGTGACGGGATAGGTTTTCTTCCAGTTTTGGCAGGCGGACAGCCATTCGGGGCCGGCAAACCAGGGGGCGTCCGGCGCAGCGCCGGCGGCATCCAGCGCGGCGCCCAGCTTTTGCAGAAAGTCCTTTGCGTCGGCCCAGACGGGCATGTCCACATGGATGGTGTGCTTTTTCATCTCGGCCCGGTCGATGTCCACCATGATGACCTTGGCGGCACGCGCCCAGGTGGCAAAATTGTAGCCGGTCTGCCGGATGGAGATGCGGGTGCCGATGGCCAGCACCAGATCGGCGTTCTGCACCGCAAAGTTGCCGGCGCGGTCGCCCATGTTGCCGCCGCGGCCCACGTACAGCGGGTGGGCGTCCTCGATCAGGTCCACCGAGTTCCAGTAGGTCGCCACCGGCACGCCCAGTTTTTCCAGCATGGTGCGGAAAGCCGCATACCCGCCGGACAGCCGGATGCCGCCGCCCGCATAGATCACCGGGCGTTTGGCCGCGCGCACCGCGTCCAGCACCTGGCGGATGGTGTCTCCGGCAACAGGCGGGGGCAGCTGGGCGTCGTCCGCTGCAGGGTCGTAGCCGGGCAGCGTGTCGGGGTCGATGGAACTGCCCTGGAAGTTGACGGGGATGTCCACCCACACCGGGCCGGGGCGGCCGGTGGTGGCCAGGTGCCAGGCTTTTTCCAGCGCGAAGCGGATGTCCCGCGGGTCCTCGATCATGGCGGCGTACTTGGTCATGGGCTGTACCGACTTGACGATGTCGTACTCCTGGTCGCCCACCGCGCGCAGGGGCAGACCGCCGGTGAACTGCATGGCGTACCGGGCGGTGGTATCGTACCGCACCTGGCCGGAGATGATGAACATGGGGATAGAGTCCAGCCAGCCGCCCACCACGCCGGTGAGTGCATTGGTGCCGCCGGGCCCGGTGGTGACGCAGACCGCCGCGATGCGGTTGTCCAGCCGGGCATAGGCCTCCGCCGCAATGGCGCAGGCCTGCTCGTGGTGGTTGTAGGTGACGTGCAGGGCCGGGTGGTGGCCAAGCGCATCGTTCAAGTGCATGGCGCCGCCGCCCACCACCGAGAACACGTCGGTGACGCCGTGGGCGGCAAGAAAGTCGGCGACGTAGTCGGCGAGACGTTGGGTCATGGCAGGTCCTCCTGACGGATTTGGTTAGCGGCGGGTGCGGCAGGAAGGCCGCGGTTGGTCACCGCGCTGAACAGCCGCAAAAACGCCGTTTGGGGCAAAAGCCGGTACAAAAGTTTTTCCACCGCAAACACCGCCTCGCGGCGCGCTGGCGCTGCCGGAACATCCGCCCACAGGCTTTTCTCTTTCCAGCTTTGGTAAAGCGTCCGGGCCGGGTGCAGATTGTCCCCTGCCTGCCAGGGATAGTCTCCCAGGAAGCGGAAGAAATGTACCACCACTGGGGCGGCGCGCGCCGCGTCGATTTGGGCAGGCGTATAGTAGGCAGATGGTTGCCAGGGATAGACCGAGAAATAGGCCTGTGTGTCGTAGGCCAGGTGCGTCCCTTGCAGGTTATAGGCAGGCGGCAGCTTTTGGATGCGACCGAACAGCATATCGTTAAGCATGTCTTGGTCGTTCAGCCGGTAGCTGTCAATTCGCTCTGGCAAACGGCGGAACAGACTATCCAAAAGTGACTGTTGCCGCCAGTACGCCAGATGAAACAGGATCACACCCGCATTATAGTAAGCGTCCTGCGACGAAAAGCCCAGACGGTACCGTTCACGGTAGCAAATGGCGTCGCAGGCACAGGCGGCTGCCCAGCCGTCCAGCGAAAGGCTGCACAGAGGCTTCAGACTCCCGGTAACGATGGTGTCTGCATCCAGCCAGAGCAATCGATCCACGTCCACGGGGATCTGATCCAGCACAAAAAATCGCAGCCATGTGGCCAGCGAACCGTTCCAGCCCCGGCAAGGATATTGGTCCATGGCCTGCCGGGCCCTGCAGGTGTCCAAAAAGACAATGCGGCGGCCATACTGGCGCGCCAGCGCGCACAACCGGTCCAGGTTTTGCTGCGACAGGTCCTGCGCGGCAAAATAGACAGTCAGTTCGTCAATGTCCCGGTTGTTTTCCAATAGCGAGGTCATCGAAATGCCCGCATGGGGCGCATAGTTGTCGTCGCAGCCGTACAGCACGCTCAGCATTTTTTCACCAACTTCTACTATGTAATAAGTTTAGTATCAATTCGCTCTGTGTTAATTGTGAAACACGATTTTGCCCGGAGTTCTTTTGCAAGTATCCAAACATCTAGCAATCGCTCCGCCAAAAATCCCATCACTCGTAAATTCTTTTCGGTAAGTAGCATTTGATTTTCCAATTCAAACAGAATCGCAAAGAGCCATTCACAGTACTCATCCAGTAAAGGTTTTTGCATAATCATCATATTAACCAGATGAATCGTTCTCCCGTTCATAATTTTTTGAAAAGCATCATAATACATTGGCTGATGTTCTCTGATAATCTTCCCGGTACGCTCCAAACTTTCCGCTCCATGGCTTTTCACATATTGCTTTCCCACACTGTCTTTAGAGAAAGTGACGTTATGACGAATAACATCATACTTCTTCAACCAATGTTCTACCCGCTCTTGTGTCAAAAAGCCGGTTTGTTTATGCACAGCCAAATTCAGTATTTTGCCAGTTGTTGTCACAAAATACCGCCTGTAATGGCAAAGCCCCTCTATCTGCTCTGTTCCGTGTTTCCAAATCCAGTATAATCCTGTCAATTCACAATAGTGCGGATTTCGTGCCGCTATATTGTCACCGACATCATCCCGCAAACAGTCAGTCGACAGTTGCTCTTTTGCCCCAACATAAAGAGGTTGATATCCACTTGGCAATTCAGGCTCTTGGAATTGCTTATGTGAAATAATATAGATACGCATCAGGAAAAAGTCCCTTCTAAGCTATATACATGATTTCATTCTTTGAATTCTCGATATAATGATAAAAGAATCAGGAAAATTTGTAATATATTTTGCATACCATATGCGAGAATTAAAACAAAAGAAGCCCCATATATACCATTCTTTGAAATCAGAATACTACTCATGGCTGCAGTAAGCAAAAGAGCCGCACTAGCAGTTCCCGCCACAGAAATGTTTTTTCTCATGGCGGTAAGAATTCCATTTCCGCATGAAGTAGCCGCATTCAACCCCGTGGCCAAAATTGCCCAATACAATAGGTCGTAATACTGTAGAATTTCTTTTCCAAAAATCAATTGCATAACACTCTTGCCAATCAGCAGTGCCGCCAATTCAGCAGCTAAAGTTATCACCGCAACACTAGTGTAACTCACCACAACCCATCTTTTCATTGCCCTCCGGTCACGCTCCGCCCATGCTCGCCCTATGTGAGGCAGTATTGCCACCACAACCGTTGGAATAAGTGTTGTAACCAGAACCGTTGGAGTAAAAATTGTGGAAAAATACCCCAATTGCTCTGCTCCCAATATTTGTTGAATTACCCGCCGCGGGATAGCAGTAGTTATTAACGGAAGTAAGTTTGAAACCATTAGCCCCAAACATAACCATGCCAGCCGACAAACCGCCTGGCCGTCCCCTCGTACAGGCCAAATTCGACCAGGTTCCACCTGGCGGTAAAGACGCCAATCGTACAAGACGGTCACCGCGGCGATAGCCGCCGCCATCATCCCCAGAGAGTGCGGCAGCGAATGCCATACCAGATAGGACAGGCAAAACACCACAAAGCAGACCGCGCCCTTTATTATGCTGGAATAACCGTTGAGTTGCAGCATACCGTGGAGCTGCAACGTTCCCAGCAGGGTATCGCCAAAAATGTTGATATTGCTGTACACCAAGTAAAGCCCGATGGCCAGCCGTTCACCGGATGAATAACCGGCGCTAGCCAAAAGATAGACACCACACACCGCAAAAGACAACGCGATGGCGGCCGTTCGCGCCCACAGATACTGCCACTGGCTGAAATCACGCCGGGCGTCGGACACCTGATAATTCCGAATGCCGTAGTTGGCAATGGCATTAAATACATTGGACATGCTCATTGCCAGCGAAAAAACGCCTGCGTCCGCATAACCGCCCATGCGAACCAGCAGGACCGAAATCAGCCACTGGCCCAACATCGAGACAATAGAACCAATAGCATTGATAGTAATTTTCTTCTGTTCGCTCATGGCTGTCTTTCTGCCTGTCATGCCTGCACGCCAGCGGCGGCCTCTCCAATCACCTGTGCCATATAGTCGATCATCTCGTCGGTCATGCCGGGGTAGACACCGACCCAGAACGTATTGTTCATGATAAAATCGGTGTTGTCCAGCCCGCCCACCACGCGGTAGGCGTCGGTGCCGCGGATGCCGTCAAAGCAGGGGTGCTTGATCAGGTTGCCGCTGAACAAAAGGCGGGTCTGGATGTTTTTGCCCTCGATATAGCGGGTGACGGCATTGCGGTCCAAGCCGCTTTCCGGCCGCACCGAGATCAGGAAACCAAACCAGGACGGGCGGCTGCCCGGAGCCGGTTCGGGCAAAATCAGCTTGTCCGCCGCCGGGCCGGCCGCCAGGGCGTCGTACAGGCGCTGCCAGTTGTGACGGCGCCGTTCGATGAAGGACGGGAACTTTTTCAGCTGTTCGCAGCCGATGGCCGCCTGCATGTCGGTCACTTTGAGATTATAGCCGAAGTGGCTGTAGACATACTTATGGTCGTAGCCGGCAGGCAGCTCACCGTACTGGCCGTCAAAGCGGTGGCCGCAGAAGTTGTCGTGGCCGGAGGGGCAGATGCAGTCCCGGCCCCAGTCCCGGTAGCTCTTGATCAGCCGGTTGAGCAGCGGGTCGTTGGTGTAGACGCAGCCGCCCTCCCCCATCGTCATGTGATGGGGCGGGTAAAAGCTGGAGGTGCCGATATCGCCCCAGGTGCCGGTGTAGCGTGTCTCACCGTTTATAGTGTACTGGCTGCCAAGGGCATCGCAGTTGTCCTCCACCAGCCAGAGATCGTGCGCATCGCAGAAGGCCCTGACCGTCGAAAGGTCAAAGGGGTTGCCCAGCGTATGGGCGATCATGACCGCCTTGGTCTTGGGCGAGAGCGCCGCCTCCAGTTTGGTCACATCAATGTTGTACTGGGGCACCGTCACATCCACAAACACCGGCACCGCGCCGTACTGCAGCGCGGGGGTAACGGTGGTGGGGAACCCGCAGGCCACCGTGATGACCTCATCGCCCTTTTTGATGCGCCGCTCGCCCAGTTCAGGCGCAGTCAGCGCCATAAAGGCGACCAGGTTGGCCGACGAGCCGCTGTTGACCAGGTTGGCGAACCGTACGCCCAGCCATTTTGCAAACTCCTTTTCAAACTCGTCGGCAAAACGGCCGGTGGTCAGCCAGAAATCCAGCATCGCATCGGTCAGCGCGCACATCTCCTTCTCGTCATACACACGGGAAGCATAGCTGATGCGGTCGCCGGAGTGGAACTCCCCCTTATTCTCCTTGAAATCGTGGTAGTAGTCCGCCACCAGCGCCTTGATCTGCGCGCGGGCTTCGGATTCGGTCTTCCAGGTTGACATGGTCATTCTCCCTTTTTGTTTCCTGCCGGCAGGCTCCGTATCAGCCTGCCCAGATCATGATTTTTTCGGCTACGATGTTTTCGTCATCCACCGTAACAAAATAGCCGTTGCTTCCGGTGCGTTCGCTCTGGGGCAGTTCACTGAGGTTTACCGCGCGTTCCACCTGGCTGCCATCCTCGTCCAGCACACGGTATTTCAGAACCGCGCTGTCCGGGATGACATCACCCGCCACATAAACCGTCAGCGTCTCCAATGTCTGGAGCAAGGCGTCGCTGACCTGCCCCGACCACATGACCGGATAGCCGCCATAATTGTTGTAACTTTCAAACAGATAAAGCAGTGCATCCGGGTCGGTCTGGCCCGGTGTCCAGCTGGTTTTCAGCCAGGTATCAATCTTTCGGTCTGCGTAGCACTCCACAAACAAATCCTGCGCGGCCTTGCTGGCCCCCCAGACGTCAATGTTCGTCAGCAGAACGGCGTCGTCCGGCACAGCATCCAGCAGGCCTTCCTGAAGGCTTTGTACCTGAATGTCATAGTCAAGCCCCCGGCTCTCATACCGGGCGCGGGTGGACGACCGCTGGTAAATGCCGCCCAGCGCCAGTGCCGCTGCCAGCACCACTGCAGCAGTACGGCGTGCCCGTGCGGAGCGAAGAAGCTGAAACACCGCCAGCGCGGCAGACAGAAGCATCAGCCCCACACCAAAAGACTCGACCACTGCCGGGATATATCCGTTACGCCAGGTGACCCAGTCTCCTTCCTGATATTTGGCCGCCAGGGCGATCAACAGCGCAGGCAGCGCCAGGATAGCCAGGCCGGCCAAAAACAGCAGAACCAGCTGCTTCCGGGAAAGTTTTGTACGCAGCATATACAGCGCGGCAGCGGCAACTGCCGCAAGCAGCAGTGAAAGGAAAACGTCCCCCGCCGTCGGTGTTCCAAGTTCCGCCCCGCCAAGGAGCAGCGCGTTCAGCGGAAAACCTGCTGACATCTGCTGCACCCAGGTCAGCAGAATCGCCGGGATATCCAGCGAAAACGTCACACCGGAATAGCGCAATTCGTTGCCTGCTGCGGCCACACGACTGTTGCCGATATAAAACAGCAGCGCAACACACTCCCCCGCCAGTACCGGCAGGCCTGTCTTGACCGCATCCCAGAATTTGGGATGCTGCATCAGGGCAAACAGGCCCAGCGGCACGATGTAAACATACCCCAGTTCATAGGTACCGCAAGAGATAAAGGTCAGCAGGGCCGTTCCCACCGCCCAGCGAAAATGCCGCGTCTTTGCCCAGCTGAGCATACAATGGGCAGCAAGCGCCGCCGCCAGCAAGGTTGCCTGCGGCAGTGCCTCGTAACAGTACATGCCGTTGGTAGAATATTCGCTCCACAAGCAGAACATCAGCGGCATCAGTGCAAAAAAGGACAGCGCCGCACGGCGGCTGCCGGTCAAACGATGGACCAGCAGCGCCAATACTGCCGCTGTGGCCAATGTATAAATAATGATATACAGCCGGTAACTGTCCACGCTGCCGCAAAACAACCAATTGATGCGGGAAAACGGAAAATAGAACGGGAAGAAACGCCCCTCCTGCAAGGTCAGACCGTTCCAGATCCCGGCCAATTCTTCGCCCAGCAACTCCCAAAAAGGCTGCTGCCGCACTGCCACTGCCTTGCTGAGATTATTGATGCAATCGTCACCGCCCAGCGGAGCAACCAAGGTAATGCTCAGATACAAACCGCCCGCCACGGTGGTCAAAAGACACCACACCGCAAAGGGCCAGCGGCGCACGGCCTGCACCAAGTGCTGCGCCTTCTCTTTCATAGATAAATGCTCCTTTTTCTGCCTTTCAATCCAAATAAGGCATTCATTCAGCGCCCCGATCTTCGTCCGCCGCCAAAAATACCCCGATCTCCCGGTCCATCTCTGCCGGGATGTCGCCGCCGGACAGCCAAACTTTGCCGAAATCGCAGGTCATGCGCATACAGTCGGACATGTGCCAGCGGGGCTGCCAGCCAAAAACAGACTTGAGCTTGCTGCAGTCCAGCTTGAGGAAGTTTGCCTCGTGCGGGGCACCCGGTTCGGCACGGTTTTCCCAGCGGGCGCCGCCGCCCCAGGTCCTGCAGAACAGATCCACCAGCTGGCCGGTGGTCAGGCAGTCGCCGTCGTCCGGGCCGACATTGTAGTACCCGGCATAGCGGGCGTCCCGGTACTGTGCCTGGGCGATCATCAGGTAAACGGCCAGCGGCTCCAGTACATGCTGGTAGGGCCGGGTGGAGTGGGGGTTGCGCACCCCGATGGCCTCCCCTTTTGCCACCGCCCGCAGGCAGTCGGGAATGATGCGGTCGTTGGCAAAGTCCCCGCCGCCGATCACATTGCCGGCGCGGGCGGTGGACACCGCCACCCCCATGCCGTCCAAAAAGCTGCTTTTGTAGCTGTGGGTCACCAGCTCCGAGCAGCTTTTGCTGTTGGAGTAGGGATCGTAGCCGTCCAGCGGTTCGGTCTCGCGGTAGCCCCAGCACCACTCGTTGTTCTGATAGACTTTATCCGTCGTGATATTCACGACGGAACGCGGGGGCGCCCCCGCGGCGGTTCGGACACATTCCAGCAGGTTAACGGTGCCCATGACGTTGGTCTCGTAGGTATAGCGCGGGTCCTTGTAGCTGTCCCGCACGATGGGCTGCGCGGCCAGGTGCAGCACGATCTCCGGCCGTGCCGCGTCAAAGGCGGCTTTCAGCGCCGCAAAATCACGCATATCGCCGATGACGCTGTGCATCCGCCCCTCCAACCCGGCCAGCGTGAACAGGTTCGGGTCGGTGGGCGGTTCCAGCGCGTAGCCGGTCACCTGCGCGCCGGCGTTTGCCAGCATGCGGCAGAGCCAGCTGCCCTTAAAGCCGGTGTGCCCGGTGACGAACACCCGCCTGCCGCGGTAAAATTCCATATCAAGCATTACAGTTTCCCCTTATTCCTGCCAGACCTTCCAGGGCGCATTGCCGGAGGCCCACAGCGTTTCCAGCTGCTTTTTGTCCCGGACGTTATCCATGCATTTCCAGAACCCGGTATGGCAGCAGCTTTGCAGCCGGCCCTGCCGGGCCAGCGTCTCCAACGGCGCTTTTTCCAGCACGGTGTCGTCGCCGTCGATGACGTCGAACAGGCCCGGCTCGCAGACCATAAAGCCGATGTTGATCATGCTGCCGTCCAGCTCCTGCTTTTCCCGGAATCCGGTGACCACACCGTCGGCGCCCACATCCAGCACGCCGAACTGCTGGCCTACATTGTAGCTGGACATGGTGACCGTCCGGCCATGGGCGCGGTGGAAGGCCTCCAGCGCGTTCAGGTCGATGTTGGAGACGCCGTCGCCGTAGGTGAGCATAAAGGTCTCGCCGCCGATATAGGGCTGGACGCGCTTGATGCGGCCGCCGGTCATGGTGTTCAGGCCGGTGTCCACCACGGTCACCTTCCAGGGCTCGGCATGGCTGTTGAGCACCTGCATGGTGTTGGTGGCCAAATCAAAGGAAACGTCGGCATTGTGCAGGTAATAGTCAAAGAAATACTGCTTGATGACATCCTGCTTGTAGCCGGCGCAGATGATAAAATCGGTGTAGCCGTAATGGGCGTAGCCTTTCATGATATGCCAAAGGATCGGCTTGCCGCCGATCTCTACCATCGGTTTGGGCTTGAGCACGCTCTCTTCGCTGATGCGGGTGCCGAAGCCCCCGGCCAGGATCACAACTTTCATCGTTTTCCCTCCTGCCGCCGCCCCTACCGCGGGGTGTTTGGCGGCCAAAGCATGTGTGCGGCGCACGGCTGTTCTGCCAACCGTATTGTACCATACCGTCATGGCTTCCACAAGGTCAGGAAGCCTTCCCGGTTTCGGGGAATTTCCGGCAAAATAAAAGCGTCGCTTGTTTTCCTTATTTTCAAGGTTTTAATCCACAAACGGGATATAAACCAGCGTCCCGCCGGCGCTGACAATGGGTTCACCGCAGTCGGGCAGCGAACACAGCGCCTGTTCCAGCGTGTCGTTGGTATAGCCGTCCCGGTCCAGGTAGATGCCGGCAAAACCTTTGTCTTTCAGCTCCGCCACCATGTCGGCAGGCTCCAGCTGGCTGGCGGCCTGGTTCCACAGGTCGTTTTCCCCGCCATAGGCACCGCCGTAGCTCCAGCGCAGCGTGTCCGAGTGCAGGGTCCCACGCAGCAGGGTGTAATCCGGCATTTTGTTTTCGGGGCCGTTTTCAAAGGATTTCATGTACGGCAGCTGGTAGACCATGGCATCCGATCCGGAGACCCGCTCGATCTCGCGGACGAAAGCCGCATCCTGCGCCCAAGCAGTCTGCACGCCGGCATAATCCGGCCGGAACATCCCCTGCTGCTCCCAAAAGCCATAGGCAAACACCGCGCAGACAAGGACCATTGCGGCAGCAAAGCGGACACGCTTTGCTGCCTGCAGCTTTTGCAAAAGCTGTTCGACGCAAAGGACCACCGCAAGGATGGCAAGGAATGCAATGTACGGACTGATGCGGTTGTACCCGCGGATCATGCGCAGCACAATGCCGATCATGGCGCCGAAGCCGGTGACCGTGGCCAGCAAAAGCATGGCAATGTTCAGCCGGGAGAACAGCCACAGGCGGTCCGAAAGTTCGGGGCCGGGCTGCTTTTTCTGCCAGGGCCGGGAGGCAAACAGCCAGACCAGCAGCAGCAAAAAGCCGAGGATCCCCACGATGCCCAGATAGCCGCCGGAGTTTTCATTGTACATGACCCCTTCGTCACGGGTCAGCGCATGCCGATATTGTTCGATCCAGCCTTCGATTTTTCCGATACCGTATCCGTTGGGCGACAGCAGCAGGCTGCTGATGCGCAAGCCATAGATGTCTGCACCTGCACTGCCGCGCTCTGCCCCCGCCGTGGCCGTGCTGCCCGCACCGGTAAGGATGCCGAACACCATGGGGAGGAAGCCCACCGCCAGCCATCCGGCAATTTCCGCCACGGTGACCAGTGGCGCGGCCAGGACACGGGGGTGCTTGTCTCGCAAAAGCAGGCAGAGCGCCACCACGCAGAGCAGGAAACAGCCAAAAAACGGGTAATAGACCATGCCGTTGTTGGCGATCGCCCAGGCAAAAAGCAGGGAGAGCCAGTTCCGGCGATACCTGAAGAAGCCCTTGCCGGGCCGGTTAAAGCGGTCGTCCTCCGCGCACCAGAGGCAGAGCAGGAACACCAACGGGATGCATTCCACCGCCGCCAGCCCCATATGCCCGTTCAGGCGCTGCTGTACATAGGGGCAGAGTCCGAAGGTCAGCGCACCGGCAAAGGCCAGCCAGCCCCGCACCTGCAGGGAGCGCAGCGCAAAAAAACTCACCGCCGTGTTGAGCACCGGGATCAGGAGAATATACAAGTTGAATACCAGCGCAAAATTATCAGTAAACAGCCCTGCCAGCGTCAGATAGATGGTATACAGCATACTGTAATTGGGATCGGTACCGGCCGGGGGCTCATAAAACGGCCAGCCCAGCAGCCCGCCGCCGCGGAGAGCTTCCTTGACGCCGTTCACGCCGGAAACGCCGTCGCTGCCGTACAGGAGCGGCACCGACCAGTCCATCTGCGACAGGCCGAAGCTGACATATTCCACCGCCAGACAGGCCAGAACAGCTGCGGCCGCCCACAACAGCGTCGATCTACGGTTTGCCTTTTGCAGCATATCAGGGACTCCTCTTTCCAGCAAGGTTCCGGCTGCCGCATCCGCGCAGAGTGTATCTGACAGATCCCCAGCACTTTGGGTTTATCCAATGCACCCTTGAAACGCGCCTTCCGGCAGTCTGTCGTATCATCATAGCACAAGCCGGGCCGGTTTACAATCCGCTATTGTTTGGCAAAAAGTATAGTTTCCGTTCTTTCCGGCGCATCCTGCCGGAATGCAATACAAAGGGCGGTGCCCGCCCGGCGGGCACCGCCCCCTGCCGGCAGCCGCCCGCACAGGTTCACATCTCTTTATCGTATTTGCAGCGGTAGTAGATGCCGACGCCCACCACGGCCAGGTACGCGGCCACCAGCAGCAGGACCGCCGCCCAGTCTACGCGCATCAGGGCGAACACCAGCATCACCGCGCTGAAGATATAGATCATGGCATCGTAGGCTTTTGCCTTGGCGCGGTTTGCCAGTGCGATGTTGCGCTCGTCGGCGGCCTCGATCTCGATGCGGCGCTGGATATCCGGGGCATCCTTCAGGGCGGCGCGCTGCAGCAGCGCGCCGGCGCCGTGGCCCAGCGCCCCAGCCCCCAGCCCCAGGCAGAGGTAGGCGGGCACCGCGTCGGGCACGGCCCGCGCCCAGAACAGGCCGGCAAGCATGGCGGCAAGTCCGGCCAGCACAAGCAGGATATGGAATGCGTTGCGTTTCATGGCTGTTCCTCCTCGTAGAGAAAAATATCCTCGATGGCAAGCCCGAAGTACCGGGCCAGCTTAAAGGCCAGCAGGATGGACGGGTTGTAGCGCCCGTTTTCCAGCGAGCCGATCGTCTGCCGCGACACGCCCAGCGCATCGGCCAGTTCCTCCTGGCGGATGCCATGCTGGCGGCGCAGCTCCTCCAAACGGTTTTTCGTGGCAGGTCCCCCTTTCACTCTGCCCGGACGGGACGCGGCCGGCCTGGCACCGCTGCCCATGCGGGCGGCCGGCTTTTGCAGCCGGGCAGTGTTCCTCTTTGACGGGAGTTTGACGGAAAGTTTGCTTTCCATCTATACGATACCACAGCAGCAGGGCAATGTCAAGTGTGCTTTCCATTTATGTAATCTTCTTTGCCCTGTCTGCCGCGATTCCGCCGCCGCGGGGCACCGCCAGGGCGGCGGGGATCGAAACCGGCAGGGCATTATTTATAATGAAGCAGCTGCCGCCGTCAGGTGGGCGGCGCCAGCCTATCTGTCGTCCGTTCCCGTTTTCCGGGCAGACGGGAAAATTCCTCTTTCCCTGCGGCGGGATCTGTGCTATACTGGTGGCAAAGCTGCCGCCTGACCGTGCCAATGACTGCCACGGCCGGGGCGGCAGCCATTTTGCAAACAGAGAGGTGACCCGACCATGAGACCCCTGATCGGCATCGTGCCGCTGTACGACACCGAAAAGCAAAGCTACTGGATGCTGCCCGGCTATATGCGGGCGCTGGAAGCGTGCCTGGCTGTGCCGGTAATGCTGCCGCTGACCCAGGACCCCAATGAGCTGCGGTATTTTATCCGCGAATGCGACGGGCTGCTGTTCCCCGGCGGGCAGGACGTGGACCCTGCGCTGTACGGCGAGGCTGTCCGCCCCGAGTGCGGCGAGCTGTGCCCTGCCCGCGACGGCATGGAAGCCGCCCTGCTGGATGCCGCCTTGCGGCTGAACAAGCCGGTTTTGGGGATCTGCCGCGGGCTGCAGTTTTTGAATGTACATACCGGCGGCACGCTGTACCAGGACCTGGACGCCGAGCGTCCCGGCTGCGCCCACCGTATGGAGCGCCCCTACGACCGCCCCGCCCACACCGTGACCATTGAGCGGGAAAGCCCGCTGTACGACATCGTCGGCAAGCGGGAATACGGGGTGAACAGCTGCCACCACCAGGGCATCAAGACGCTTTCGCCCCGGCTGCGCGCCGCCGCGGCGGCGGAGGACGGTCTGGTGGAAGCGGCCTGGATGCCGGACAAGCATTTTGTGCTGGCCGTGCAGTGGCACCCGGAATTTTCGTACCAGAAAGATCCGGCCTCGCTGCACCTGTTTGAGGCTTTTGTCAAGGCGGCCAAATACCTGTGAGCGTTTCCAACGCGGACGGCAGGCCCGGCAAAGCGGGCGGCGGGCGTTTTTCCCTTTCCGGGAAGCGTCTGCCGCCCGCTTTGCGGTTTTGCCCCGCCCGTGGCGCCGCGTACAGCCGGGGCGCCGGTTTGGAATGCCGTGCGGTTTGACTTTTTGTATCCCGACCGGACGGCCCCACAGTATGCAGAAAACACAAGGCGGAGAGCCTCCCCGGTGCGGGAAGCTCTCCGCCTTGTGCCGTATTCCTGTTTGGCAGGTGTGTACCAGAACAAGAAAAGACGCCGAAACTTGCGTTTCAGCGTCTTTTCTTTGGTGCGGATGAAGGGATTTGAACCCACACTCTTTTAAGGGAACTAGAACCTGAATCTAGCGCGTCTGCCAGTTCCGCCACATCCGCTTATTTTGTTCAGCCGGTGTTCCCGGCGACGTGTATTATTATAGCACAGGAAGCAAAAATGTCAACACTTTTTTGCCAAAAAAATTCGATTTTTTTCGTTTGCAGATATCGACCCAAAAGCAGTCACAGCATCGTATGTTTTTCGCTTTGGCAAGAGCGTTTGCTCTGCTTTCATGCGCCGGCGCCCGCATTTTTTTGTTTGCGGGCCAAAAAAATCTGCCCGGCGGGGCGGCAGATGCCGTGCGCGGCTTTCGCGTTTTCCTGCCGCATCCGGCGGCCGGGCAAATCTTTCTTGGGCGCACTCCGCTAAATGGCCGCGCGGTTTTTCTGGATTGTTTACCGGCAGTTTAGAAAAAGTTTACGTTTGGCGTGTATGCTGAAGCAAAGGGGCGGACCAGCCCCCTGCCAACGCGCGGACGCCGCCCGGCAGTTTGCCTTGCCGCTCAAACCGCCCGTGCAGAAAGGAGCCTTCCATGGACTTGGCTATCTTACAGTGGATCCAGGACAACCTGCGCTGCGGCGTATTGGATACCATTATGCCGGCCGTCACTGCGCTGGGCAGCGGCGCCGCCTTGTGGCTGGCCCTGACGGCCGTCCTGCTTTTGCGGTCTCAAACGCGCCGCACCGGCTGGATGCTGCTGGGGGCGCTGGCGCTGGAGACTGTCTGCTGCAACCTGCTGCTGAAACCGCTTGTCGCCCGCCCGCGCCCCTTTGCCCTGGAGCCGGGCATCCAGCTGCTGATCGCCCCGCCGGGGGATTTCTCCTTCCCGTCCGGGCACACGGCGGCCGGCTTTGCCGCAGTCTCGGCGCTGTACTTCGGCAAAAGCCGCCTGTGGCTGCCGGCGCTGGCCGCCGCGGTTCTGATCGCGTTTTCCCGGCTGTATTTGTACGTCCACTACCCCACCGACGTGCTGGCCGGCGCGGTCTTGGGCGCCGCCTGCGGCTGGGCTGTGCGGGCGGCCGCCGAACGGATGCGGCGGCCCGCCGGGTAAGCGCCCATAACACAAATCCCACAGCAGACCACAGAAAAGGCGCAGCCCGCAGGCTGCGCCTCAGATTGTCGAAAAAGTTAAAATCCGTCGCCGTCGGCGGACATGCGCCGACGACGGCGACACCACCAGGGAAATTCTGCGGCAAATTGTGTACGAGGAGCAAAGCGACGAGTGCGCGATTTGCCACAGAATTTTGTCGAAGGGGATTCCAAAGGGGGAAATAGCCGCGGTAGGCACAGCCGTGCGCGGCTGTTGCCCCCTTTGCAGCGTGTCGAGAAACTCGACACGCTGAAGGCGCAGCCCGCAGGCTGCGCCTTTTTGGATCGCAATTGCGCCGGCGGGACCGTCACTCGAACTGGCTGTAATACAGCGAGGCGTACGCGCCTTTTTTGGCCAGCAGCTCCTCGTGCCTGCCCTGCTCGACGATGTTGCCGTGCTCCATATACAGGATGATGTCGGCGTCCCGGATGGTGGACAGCCGGTGGGCGATGACAAAGCTGGTGCGGCCGCGCATCAGGTTGTCCATGGCGGTCTGGATGCGCTGTTCGGTGCGGGTATCCACCGAGCTGGTGGCCTCGTCCAAAATCAGGATGGGCGGGTCGCACAAAAACACGCGGGCGATGGTCAAAAGCTGCCGCTGGCCCGCGGAGAGGTTGGCCGACTCGTTGCTGAGCACGGTGTCGTAGCCCTTGGGCATGGTGCGGATAAAGTGGTCCACCTTGGCGGCGCGGGCCGCGGCCACGACCTCCTTGCGGGTGGCGTCGGGCTTGCTGTAAGCGATGTTCTCGGCCACCGTGCCGCCGAACAGCCAGGTGTCCTGCAAGACCATGCCGAAGTTCTGCCGCAGGCCGCGGCGGGTCATGGCGGCGGCGTCCAGGCCGTCCACCGTGATCCTGCCGCCGTTGACCTCGTAAAAGCGCATGAGCAGGTTGACCAGCGTGGTCTTGCCCGCGCCGGTGCTGCCCACCACGGCGATCTTCTGGCCCGGCTCGGCATGGAAGCTGATGTCCTTCATCAGCAGGCGGCCGGGGTCGTAGCCGAAGCTGACATGCTCAAAGGCGATGCGGCCTTTGGCGCGCTCCAGCACGGCGGGGTCGGCCGGGTCGGGGCGTTCCTCCTCCTCGTCCAGCAGCTCAAAGGTGCGCTTGGCGGAGGCCAGCGCCGACTGGAGCGAGTTGATCATGTAGGAAGCCTCGGTCAGCGGCTCGGCGGTCTGGTTGATATACTGGAAGAACGCCTGCACCACGCCCACCGTCATGGTGCCGGCCAGCATGGCATGGCCGGCGATGATGGCGATGACCACGTTGGCCAGCCGGGTCAGCAGGCGGATCAGCGGGTTGACGCAGTTGGTCAAAAAGTCGGCCTTCTGGTTGGCGGCGCGGTTGCGCTCGGCGGATCCCTCCACCTGGCGCAGGCTCTGGGCCTCGTGGTTGTAGGCCTTGATGACGTCGCGGCCGTTGTACAGCTCCTCCACCAGGCCGGTCAGGTCGCCCACCGTCTCCTGCCGCTCGGTGGCATAGCGCAGGTTCTTTTTGGCAACGATCCGGGTGATGATGACGCTGACGGCCATGAACAGCAGAAAGATGCAGGTCAGCGGCACGCTGTAATAGAACATGGCGATCAGCGAGCCGATGATGGTGCCGATGGCCACGATCAGCTTGAGCAGGCCGGTCTGCAATACCTCGGCGATCTTGTCCAGGTCGCTGGTGATGCGGCTGAGGACCTCGCCGGATTTGTTCTGGTCAAAAAAGCGCAGCGGCAGCCGGTTGAGCTTGCGGGAGATCTGGCCGCGCAGCTCCAGGTTCAGGCTCTCGGCCACGCTGGCCATCAGGTAGGACTGCAGGTAGTAAAAGATCCAGGTAAAGAAATACTGGACGGTCAGCTGGACCAGCTCCCGGCCCATATTGTTCCAGGTGATGGCAAAGGGCGTGCCCGCCCGGGCGGCGGCCTGGATGCTCTGCCACAGATGGTCAATGGCGATGGCGCTGTACATCGGGTTCCAGATGCTGAGCGCCACATAGACCACGATGGACACTGCCACCACCGTCAGCCGCAGCTGCTGGCCCTTCATCTGGCGGGCCAAGCGTACCACGGTGCCGGGGCGCTTGTTGGTCTGGTTCATGGTTCACGTTCCTCCTTTCCCGTTTCGCCGGCCGTTTTGGTCTGGGACTCGTAGATCTCGCGGTAGACGCCGCAGGTTTTCAGCAGCTCCTCGTGCCTGCCGATGCCGGCCATGCGGCCCTCGTGCAGCACGATGATCTGGTCGGCGTGCTGGATGGTGCTGACCCGCTGGGCGATGATCAGCACGGCGGCGTCCTGCGTTTCTTTGGCCAGCGCCCTGCGCAGCGCGGCGTCGGTCTTGAAGTCCAGCGCCGAGAAGCTGTCGTCAAAGATATACAGTTCCGGCTTTTTGACCAGCGCGCGGGCAATGGACAGCCGCTGCCGCTGGCCGCCGGAGAAGTTGGTGCCGCCCTGGGCCACAAAGGAATCCAGCCCGTCGGGCAGCGCGCCGACGAACTCGCCGGCCTGGGCCACGTCCACGGCGTGCAGCATCGTTTCGCGGCTGGCGTCGGGGTCGCTGTAACGCAGGTTGTCGGCGATGGTGCCGGAGAACAGCCAGGCTTTCTGCTGGACGTAGGCCAGGCGCTCCCGCAAAAAGTGCTGGGGCATCCGGCGGATGTCGGTGCCGTTGAGAAGGATGGCGCCGCGGGTCACGTCGTGGAAGCGCAAAATCAGCGAGGCGATGGTGGACTTGCCGGTGCCGGTGCCTCCGATGATGGCGGTGGTCTGGCCCCGGCGGCAGGTGAAGTCCAGCTCGCTGAGGGTGTCCTCCTCGGCGTCGGCAAAGCGGAAGGAGACATTGCGGAAAGACAGCACCTCCGGCGCGTCGTCGTCAAAGGGCTGGGGCGGGCCGCTGACCAGGTCCTGGATCTCCGGGGTGTGGTCCAGCACCACCTGCACACGCTCGCAGCATTCCAGCGCGCGGGGCATCATCATAATGACCATCTGGGCCATCATCAAAAAGAACAGCACCATGGTGGCGTAGCTGATGATGGCGGTGATGTCGCCGATCTGCAAATGCCCGGCGCTGATCCGCCCGCCGCTGAGCCAGTAGACGATGACGACGAACAGGTTGATGCAGAAGAAGGAGATACCGTCCAGGTTGGCGAACCGGCGGTTGGCGCGGATGGAGGTGTCGGCATAGGCGGCAAAGGCCCTGCCCATGCGCTGCTCCTCCCGCTGTTCGTTGTTGAAGGCGCGCACCACGCGCACACCGGTGAGGTTTTCCAGCAGGATGGTGGTCATGCGGTCCAGCAGCTTTTGCAGCTTTTGGAACAGCGGGGCCGCGCTGTTCATGATGAACAGCGCCAGCACGAACACGATGACGATGACCGCCAGCAGGATCATGCCCAGCTCCCAGTCCAGCCGGATGGCCAGCACCAGCGCCACGATAAAAATAAAGGGCACCGGCAGCACCATCTGGATAAAGCTGGTCAGCGCAGTCTGGATGTTGGTGATGTCCGACACGGTGCGGGTGGTGATGGAGGCGATGCCGAAATGCCTAAAGTCATACTTGGACAGCTTGAGGGATTTGTCGTACAGCGCCACGCGCATGTCCTTGCCGATGCGCGCGGTGAGGGTGGCGCAGGCGTAGCCGCCCAGGATGGTGCAGACGCCGGACAGCACCGAGGCGGCGGCCATCAGGCCGCCGGTGCGCAGCACGGCGTCAAAGGTGGCGCCGGAGGTGCCCTGGTTGAGCATCTCGGCCGCCAGCGTGGGGATGAACAGCGCGCCCGCCGTGTCCACGATCAGCAGCAGCACCGTGACGACGCACAGCCACAGATGCGGTTTGAGAAAACGTGCGATCAGTTTCATGGCAGATTTCCTTTCCGTTAAGATCGGCCGCAGCGCGCGGCCAGGGGGGTATGGCAAGCCGGAACAGGGGCCGGGGTCAGCCCGGCCACAGGCGGCGGGGATGCTCGTCGCGGAAACGCATCCAGGCGGCGTACTGTTCCGGTGTGGCGTGGTAGAACGCGGTCTCGATGCCGTTGATGCGCCGCAGGATAAAGATCCCGCCGCCCGGCGCGCGGAAGGCGCTCTCCTCCACCGCGGCGCCTTCCAGCGAAAAGCAGACGGTGTGCAGCCGCCGCAGTTGGGCGGGGTCATAGTGGAACTTATGCATCCGGTGCATTCCTCCTTTCCGCCCGGCGCAAAGGGCCGCGGCAAAACAAAAGCGCCCGGCCTTTGCGGCGGAAAAATCCGCCGGCATTGACCGGGCGCACCCGACATCTTCTCGACGATCGCCGCCGGCCGGGGCAGTCCCGGCCGGCGGCCGGCCATTGCGATGGCCCGTCCTCCGATGAACGCCATATTCTGTTTTGCCGGGCCGCCGCACCGGGCAAAGCCCCCGGCAGAGCACGCGGGCAAGCCGCCTGCAAACGCAGAGCGTTTTTCTGCCTGCCCCGCCGTCCTTTTATCCAGCTTATTGTCAAAAATCATACAATATGATTTGAGACGATTGACAGCATACCCCCCTTTGCCCGGTTTGTCAAGGGGCGCCGCCCGATTTTTTGCCCTGCTCCGGCGCATCGGCGCAGGTAAAATACAGCGCGGCGCAAAACCGGCCGCCGGACTGTTCCACCACGCAGCTGCCGCCCATCTTGCGCATCATGCCGTCCACATTGCGCAGGCCGATGCCGCTGCTCTCGGCTGCGGCGGGCCGGGCGGCGCAGCGGTTTTCCAGCGCAATGCCGGCGCAGCCGTCGGTGTAAAGCGAGCGCAGCACCACCGGCGCCGCCGGATCGGCGTACTTGACGATGTTGGAAGCAAGATTGTCGAGGATACGGCCCAGGTAGTCCCTCCGCAGGCGGATGCGGCAGGGCCGCCAGTCAAGGTCCAGCCGCACGGCAAAGCCCCGCTGCTCCAGGTAGGCCGTCGTCTCGGAGAGCAGGTCGTACAGCGCGCTTTGCAGCGGCAGCGCCTGCGCGGGGACATCGTCCTCCCCGGCGGTGCTCAGCGCGTAGCTGAACAGCCGGTCCGACAGCTGTTTCAGCCGCCGTGCCTGCTTGTCGATGCGCCGGACGTAGTCGTTTTGCTGTTCCGCTGTCTGGTAGCGGTGGTCCAGCAGCAGCTGGGTGTACAGCAGGATGGCAGTCAGCGGCGTGCGCAGGTCGTGGGACATCTCGGTCACCATGCGCTGGCTGGCCTGGGCCAGCGCCTTTTCCTGCTGCTGCTGGCGCTGAAAGGCCAGGCGCATGTCATCCAGGCCGCGGGCCAGCTGCCCCAGCTCGTCGTTGCCCTGCACCGTCACCTTGTAGTCCAGCCCGCCGCCCTCCAGGATGCGGATCTCGCCGCTGAGCTGCCGGATGTAGCGGATGGTCCGGCGGATGCCCGCCATAACGATGCCGAAAAACAGCGCGAACGCCGCGGCCAGCTCGGCCACCAGCGCATAGGTGTACAGCCGGTAGGCGTAGGAGCCTTCCAGCAGGATCTCGGCCTCGCCGTCGGCAAAGGTCACGGGGTAGGGCGTCTCCCAGGAGGGCAGCTCGTCCCCGGCCAGACCGTCGTAGTCCTGCTGCTGCAGGGCACTGTCGTACACCAGCGCGCCCTGGCGGTAGACCTGCAGCGACAGCACCCCCTGCTGCCGCACCCACCGGGTCAGCAGGGCGATGTCTGAGGAGGAAACGCCGTTGCGGTCCACGTAATCCTGCAAATTTTCCACCTGCTGGCTGCGCTCCCGCGCCAGGCGGTCCTCGTCCCAGGCATACCGGTCCAGCAGCATGACGCTCAGCCCGTACAAAACCACAAAAACCACCGCAGCAGCCAGCACCGCCGCCGTCAGCAGCCGCCCCAGCCTGCCGGACAGCGACGCCGGGCGCGGGGCGCGGTCAGCCGGCAGCAGTCTCAAAGCGGTAGCCCTTTCCCCACACGGTGGCGATGCGGCGGGGCTTCTGGGGGTCCTGCTCGATCTTGGCGCGCAGCTTGCTGATGTGCACCATCACCGTGTTGCTGCAGGTGTAAAAGTAGGGCTCCTCCCAGATGCTCTCGTACAGCTGCTGGGCCGAGAAGATGCGCCGGGGGTGCTGCATCATCAACAGCAGCAGCTTGTATTCAATGGTGGAAAGCTCCTTCTCCTCGCCGTCGGCAAACACCTGGTTGAAGTCCAGGTTGACCCGCAGGCCGGCGGCCTCCAGGTAGCGGTCGGTGCGGCCGGCGCCCGCCTTGCCCCGGTAGACCTGGTAGCGGCGCAGCAGCGCCTTGACACGGCCCAGCAGCTCGGCGTAGGAAAAGGGCTTGGCCAGGTAATCGTCGCCGCCCGCCATCAGGCCGATCAGCTTATCCGACTCCTGCGCCTTTGCGGTCAAAAACAGGATGGGCACATAGGAGGTCTTGCGGATCTCCTCGCAGGTTTTCAGGCCGGACATGCCCGGCATCATCACGTCCAGGATCACCAGGTCGGTGTCGCCGGTCAGCAGGCGCAGGCCGGCCTCGCCGCTGTCGGCCTCCGTCACCGTGTAGCTCTCGCTTTCCAGCAGGATGCGCACGCCCTCGCGGATGTCCTGGTCATCCTCTATCAGAAGGATCTTTGCTGTTTCCATTGCGGTTTCCTTTCCCTGGGGTATCTGATCGGTCAAAAGTGCTGGAACTTCCCGGTCTGCGGCACGCCGCAGGCAGCGGACTGCCCCGCAGCCCGCTGCCTGCCCATGGGCGCCCGCCCTGCCGCCGCCCGGTCGGCTGCGGCAGAGCGTTGCCCTGTGACCTCATATTACAGTAACGAGTGTATCCGGCGCGTTTTGGCATTTGCCGCCTGCGTCACTTTTTGCCGCCGGTTCCGGAGGAAGTGCCGGTCTTGCCCTTTGCCGTGTTGGAAGAGGACGCGGAGTCTTTGCGGCTGCCGGAGGACGCGGCATTCTTCCGGCTGCCGGCGGTGTTCTTGTTTTTGGCCGAGCTGCTGGAGCTGCCGGCCGAACTGGAGGCGCCGGAGGAGCTGGCGGCGGCCGAACTGGAAGAATTTTTGCCGCTTTCCGGCGTTGCCGCAGAGGAGGCGCTGTTTTTGTGGGAGGAAGCCGTGTTGTTTTTCTTGCTGGAGCTGCTCTTGCGGCTGCTGGAGGAGCCCTGGCTGGTGGTGGGGCGGGAGGAGGACGTTGTGCCTTTGCGGCTGCCGCCGCTGCAGGCCGCCATCGACAGCGCCATGGCACAGGCCAGGAAGAGAACGGAAGCACGTTTGGTCAGAGTTTTCATAGGTCATATCCACCTTTCAGTTTTTGGGTCGCCGGCTTTGCGGGCGGCCCCTGCGGCCTGCCCTGCTGCCGGCTGTTTTGTGCATCGAAAGCGGTTTTGCTTTCGATGGCTTTAGTATCGCACCCAAACCTGAATGGTTCCTGAAGGAAATCTGAAAAAATCCAAACTCCGGCCCAAACACCCGCAAAAACAGAAACAGCCGCCTGTCCGGCGGCAAGGGGCCGCAAAAGCAGCGGCCAGGTGTATTTTATGGCGCAGGGGCAGCGGTTTCTTGGCGCAGATCCGGCTCGGCGGTCAGCGCAAGCTCCCGGCGCACCAGCGCGCTGAACCGGCGGGTCAGCTCCGGCAGCAGGCGGCGTTCCTCCCCGGTCAGCTTCGCCCAGGCGCGCTCCTCGATGCGGTGCATCCGCAGGACATTTGTTTCCACAAAACGGCGGCCCTCGTCTGTCAGCACCGCCCGCTTGGAACGCTGGTTGTCGGCATAGGGTTCCAGCCGTACCAGCCCCTTGCGGCGCAGCTGCCGGAACGCCGAGTTGAGCGTCTGCCGGCTGAGGTACAGCTGCGCGCTGATGCGGCTTTGGGTCTCCAGCCCCTCGTAGACGGCCACCAGGGACCAGTACTCGGCTTCCGACAGGCCGCACGCCTTGGGAAAGGCGGCATATACGCTGTCCAGTTCCCGCGTTGCCTCGCGGAAGCGGGTCAGCTGGGCGGCGGTCTCGTTTTGTTTGTCCATAGGCGTTTCCTCGTGTTAGGGGCGGGGCGCCGCCCCGCCTGCCGGCCGCGCTCCGGCACAGAGCCAGGGCGGCGGCAGGGCGGCGGCGCATTAAGTATGATTTCGTACAATAATCACTTTACTCGAATTTCCCGCCGCTGTCAAGCGCAAACCGCCGTTCCGCTGAAAATTTGGGCGGGCCGGGCAGCGTCAAACGCGGATGCCCCCGGCCTGCGGGAACCGTCCGGCTGCGGTTTTGGGCGCAAAAAAAGCGTGCCGGGCCCTGGCAAAGCGCACAGGCCCGGCACGCCGGCAGTGTCGTCTGCCCGCGCGGGCGGCTACATCAGGCTGCCGTCCTGGAGGTTGGTGCCCTCGACGATGATCTCGTCATACAGGCGCACCTCGTTGTCGGTGCCCACGGCGCCGTCCTCCGGCACCAGGATATAGTCCTCGTTCTCGTACAGGATGGTGATCTTGCGGAACCGCTGCAGGTTGCCGGCCTTGACGTAAACGCCGTTGCTGCCGTCCACGATGTGCAGCGCGCTGCGGCTGATGCGGATGCCGGTGTAGGTGGCCAAGTCGATCTGGGCTTCCTCCTGCCCCAGGGTCAGCACGTCGGCGTTGACGCTGCCGCACTCGATGACGATCTTTGCCAGGCCGGCCTCCTCGTCGGTCTCCACCGAGACCACCGTGGCCGACAGCGGCGTGTCCAGCTTGCCGGGCACGCTGATCTGCACGCTGGTGACGCCGTCGAACCGGGCGGCGGTGTCCAGGTCGCAGGTGGCGTAAAACCGCCAGCTGAACCCGGCAGCGATCCAGCCAGCCACCCCGTCGGACGAGAGGGACAGATCCCCGGCCAGCAATTCGGCCAGGCGGGCGGGGGACGCCTCGTCGGCGGTCTCGGCGGTCAGGGTGGTCAGCCCCGCCGAATGGCTGGAGACAAAGTAGCCGTTGGATTCGGCCTGGATGGTGGACAGCTCGCCCAGCTGGGCGGCGATGGCGTCCCGCTGGCTTTGCAGCTGTGCGATGGTAGCCGAGAAGTCGTCCGACTGGCCGGTGGAGACCTGGATGCGGTTTTGGGCCAGCAGGTAGCTTTCCTCCACATCGCGGATGCCGGCATAGGCGCCGGCGTCCAGCTGGTCCAGCAGGTCAAACAGCGCCGAGCGCGCCTGGGCGTTGAGCAGCGACAGGTCGCTGCCGGCAGAGTTTTGGGAGCGGTTGAGCAGCGACAGTTCCCGGTCCAGGTTGGTCAGTTCCTCCCGCAGCAGGTCCTGGCCGTCGGCGGTGTAATACTCGGCAATGGCGGTGCCGGTGGTGACGCGCTCGCCGTCCTCCACCAGGTAGCCCAGGTCGCCGGTCCCCTGCACCGGGGTCAGGTCAAACACTGCCGCACCGTTCAGCATAACGCTGTCGGCCATGGTTGCCTGGATGGCGGTCTCGGTGCGGTAGCTGCGGCGCAGGATGGCATACAGCTGCACCCCCACGTACAGCACCGCCGCCGCCAAAATGACGGTCAAAACGGCAAGCAGGATATTGCGGACAATGCGCCGGCGTTCGGCAGGGTCGCGCTGCATGGGCAGGCACCTCCTTTGCGGGTCGGGATGGGCCGGAAATCAGGCCGTGCGGGAAAATGCGGGGGCAAGTTTCGGGTCAGGTCAGCCGCTGTGCGGGGCGCCCGCCAGGAACGCTTCCACCAGGCGGGCGGCCTGCGCTTCCAGGCCGGGGTTGGTGAAATCCAGCCAGACGGCGTCGGTCTGGCGGCGGAACCAGGTCAGCTGGCGCTTGGCGTAGTTGCGGGACGCCTGCTTGAGCTTTGCGGTGCATTCGGCCAGGGTGGCGGTCCCCTCAAAATAGGGAAAAAACTCCTTGTAGCCGATGGCCTGGGCTGCGGTGCGGCAGCTGTCCCGGTGGTCGTAGACCAGGCGTGCTTCCTCCAGAATGCCCGCCGCCGCCATGTTGTCCACCCGGCTGTCGATGCGCCGGTAGAGCACCGCCCGGTCGGGGCAGCTCAAACACAGGCAGAGGGCGCGGTAGGGCGGGGTCTCCGGCCGGGAGGCCGCCCGCTGCTGCGTCATGGTGCGGCCGGTCAGCCGGTAAAGCTCCAGCGCGCGGATGACGCGGTTTTCGTCGTTGGGGTGCAGCGTCCCGGCGTAGTCCGGGTCAACGGCGGCCAGCTCGTCATACAAAGCCCGGCCCTCCCCCGCCGCGGCGCGGGCCTGCAAAGCGGCGCGCAGGGCGGGATCGTTCGGCTGGGGCGCAAAGCGGACGCCGCCCAGCAGGCTGGTGATGTACAGTCCGGTGCCGCCCACAACAAAGGGCAGGCCGCCGCGGGCGGTGATATCGGCGATGAGCGCCCCGGCCCGCGCGGTGAACTCGGCCACGCTGAAGGGTTCTTCCGGCGGCAGGATGTCCAGCAGGTGGTGGGGCACGCCCTGCATCTCCTCCGGCGTGACCTTGGCGGTGCCCACGTCCAGCCCGTTGTAGATCTGCATCGAGTCGGCGCTGATGA
>DWWX01000035.1 GCA_019119495.1 Candidatus Gemmiger stercorigallinarum
CATCGCAAGGGCCTGCCTTGCCGCGGCCAGCGCACCAAGACCAATGCGCGTACCTGCAAAGGTCCCAAGCGCACTGTCGCGAACAAGAAGAAGTAAGGAGGAACTGAAATGGCTGCTACGAAATCCAGTGCGAAAACCCGCACCAAGAAGAAGGAACGCAAAAATATCAGTGCCGGCGCTGCTCATATCCAGAGCACGTTCAACAACACCATCGTCACCATCACTGACACGCAGGGCAACACCATCTCCTGGGCCAGCACTGGTGCGCTGAACTTCCGCGGCTCCCGCAAGAGCACGCCGTTCGCTGCCCAGAGCGCCGCCGAGGTCGCCGCCAAGGCCGCGATGGAGCACGGCATGAAGACCGTTGAGGTCTACGTCAAGGGCCCCGGTTCCGGACGTGAAAGCGCCATCCGCGCCCTGCAGGCCACCGGCCTGGAGGTCACGATGATCCGCGACGTCACCCCGATCCCCCACAACGGCTGCCGCCCCCCCAAGCGCCGCCGCATTTAACCGAAAGGAGAAACTGACTTATGGCTAAGAATACACAGCCGATCGCCAAGCGCGCCCGCGCCCTGGGCATTTCTCCTGCTGTTATGGGTTACGCCAAAAAGCATACCAACCGTAACCCCGGCGGCCAGATGAGAAAGAAGAAGAGTGAGTATGCCCAGCAGCTGGCCGAAAAGCAGAAGGTCAAGTTCGTTTACGGCATCATGGAGCGTCAGTTCCACACCTACTACGAGAAGGCCACCCGTATGCCCGGCCGTCCCGGCGACAACCTGCTGATCCTGGTGGAGCGCCGCCTGGACAACGTGGTTTACCGCCTGGGCTTTGCCAACACCCGCCGCGAGGCTCGCCAGCTGGTCAGCCACGCGCACTTCACCGTCAACGGCAAGAAGGTCAACATCCCCTCTTACCTGGTCAAGGCCGGCGATGTCGTCGAGGTCTGCGAGAGCAGCCGCTCTTCGGTCAAGTTCTCCAAGCTGACCGGCGAGGATGCCCCCGTTGTGCTGCTGCCCCAGTGGCTGGAGCGTGACAAGGGCTCCCTGAAGGGCACCGTCACCAAGCTGCCTGTCCGCGAGGACATCGATGTGCCGATCGAGGAGCACCTGATCGTCGAGTTGTACTCCAAGTAATCCTCTTCCGCCTGACCGAGTTTTAACCATACGGCTGTCTGTGCAAACGGCGCCTCATTCGGCGCGCGGCTGTGGTATTTGGGCCGCATGCACGGGCAGGCCGACGAAACCGGCATTTTTGCCGGTTGATCAAGGAGGGTTTTTATGATGGAGATCGAACGCCCCAAGATCGAGATGGTCAACCTTTCCCCGGACGGACGCTACGGCAAGTTCACCGTCGAGCCGCTGGAGCGCGGGTTCGGCACCACGCTGGGCAACAGCCTGCGCCGTGTGCTGCTCTCGTCGCTGCCCGGCGTCGCTGTCACCAGCGTCAAGATCGACGGCGTTGTCCATGAGTTCTCGACCATCGAGGGCGTCAAGGAGGATGTTACCGAGATCGTCCTGAACCTGAAGGGCATTGCCGCCAAAATCTACGGCGAAGGCCCCCGCACCGTCCGCATCGAGGCGGCCGGCCCCTGCGAGGTGACTGCCGGCAGCATCAAGGCGGGCGATGACCTGGAGATCCTGAACCCGGACTGGCACATTGCCACGCTGGGCGAGGGCGCCAAGCTCGTGATGGAGCTTACGTTCGACAAGGGCCGCGGTTACGTCCCGGCCGAGCGCAACAAGCAGGCGATCGTCGAAAAGAACGATATCACCACCCTGCCGGTCGACAGCATCTACACCCCGGTGCTCAAGGCAAACTACACGGTGGAAAACACCCGTGTGGGCCAGATCACCGACTACGATAAACTGACCATCGAGGTCTGGACCGATGCCACCATCTCGGCGCAGGAGGCGCTGAGCCTGGCGGCCCGCGTGCTGACCGAGCACCTGAACCTGTTCGTCAACCTCTGTGACGAGGCCGCCGAGACCGAGATCATGGTGGAAAACGACGAAAAGGGCAAGGAAAAGGCGCTGGAGATGACCATTGAGGAGCTGGATCTGTCGGTCCGTTCCTTCAACTGCCTCAAGCGTGCCGGGATCAACACCGTCGGCGATCTTGTCAGCAAGAGCGAGGACGAGATGATGAAGGTCCGCAACCTGGGCCGCAAGAGCCTGGAAGAAGTCATGGCTAAGCTGGACAGCCTCGGCTTTACGCTTACCAATGACGAAAGCGAGTGATCCCCGGCCCCTAAGGCCGAACGCGGAGCGCCCAGAAAGGCGCCGCAAAGCCCCGGCTCTTGCGCCGGAAGCCCGCCCGCAGCGGCAGGCTATCAATACAAAGGAGTGAAACGGAATGCCCGGTACTAGAAAACTTGGCCGCGCCACCGACAGCCGCAAAGCGATGCTGCGCGCGATGGTGACCTATCTGTTTGAGAACGGCAAGATCGAGACCACCGTCGCCCGTGCCAAGGAAGTTCGTTCCATGGCCGAAAAGATGGTCACCCTTGGCAAGCGGGAGGACCTGCATGCCAAGCGCCAGATCTTCTCCTTCATCACCAAGGAGGATGTGGCCAAGAAGGTCATTGACGAGATCGGCCCCAAGTACGCCGACCGCAGCGGCGGCTACACCCGCATCATCAAGACGGGTATGCGCCGCGGCGATGCTGCCGAAATGGCCATCATCGAGCTGGTCTGAGCTGTTGGCTGCTGACCGCATGCACCAATCATTGGCATGACGCTGCCTGAACAGGCAGCCGTCCGCGCCGCCCCGAAAAAGGGGCGGCGCTTTTTGCTGTGCGGGGCGCGGGAGCACAGCGCCCAAAAATCCCTTTTATGCCCCTGCCTTTGCGGCGATGAAACGGAAAATTGAACATTTTGTAAAAAGCCACAGAAAAAACAAGCCGTGCCCGAAAAGCCGATGTGCAAGGTGCCAAAATGTCGAAAATCGGCAGAAAATGTGCGGTCAACTGCTGATTTTACGCCCGACCTGTGCTACAATAAAGATGAACTGCGGGGAGACGGCGCCATGCCGCCGCCCCGAAAATTGGTATCGGCCAAATGGAGAGCTGCACCGCCGCCCGGTAAGGGAAAGGGTGGGGACCGGTGCGACAACAGAGAAGGAGTAAACAATGGCAGAACAGAATCTGGGCCCGCGTGACTTTTTCGCCAAGGAGGATGCGATCGCCGACCTTGGCCTGATCGCCTGCCCCGGCGCCGAGGAGCTGGCCAAGCTGGTGGACGGACATCTGGTGCGTTGGGCCAGGGAGGTCGGCATGGATGTGGATACCTTTATCATCCCGTCGGACTGCCCCCGCTTCCAGTCCGGTGACGCCAAGGGCCTGGTCAAGGCTTCCACCCGCGGCGACGACCTGTTTATCTTTGTGGATCCGGGCAATTACAGCGTCACCTACAAGCTGTTCGGGCACGAGAACCACCTTTCGCCCGATGACCACTTCCAGAACCTGATCCGCCTGATCCAGGCGTCCTCCGGCCGGGCGCACCGCATCAGCGTCATCATGCCCAGCCTGTACGGCGGCCGTCAGCACCGCCGCGTCAGCCGCGAGAGCCTGGACTGCGCCTACGCCCTGCAGCAGCTACGCGCCATGGGCGTCAAAAACATCATCACCTTTGACGCCCACGATCCCCGCGTGCAGAACGCCGTGCCCCTGATGAGCTTTGACAATGTCATGCCCACCTACCAGGTGCTCAAGTGCCTGCTGCACCATGTGCCCGACGTCAACTTTACCAAAGAGCATTTCATGATCGTTTCCCCCGACGAGGGCGCCATGAACCGCAACATGTACTATTCCAGCGTGCTGGGCTGCAACCTGGGCATGTTCTACAAGCGCCGCGACTACAGCCGCGTGGTCAACGGCCGCAACCCCATCGTCGCCCACGAGTACCTGGGCGAGAGCGTGGAGGGCAAGGACGTGTTCATTGCCGACGACATCATCGCCTCCGGCGAGAGCATGCTGGACATCGCCTACGAGCTGAAGATGCGCGGTGCCCGCAAGATCTTTACCTGCGCCACCTTCCCGCTGTTCACCTCCGGCCTGGAAAAGTTCGACAAGGCCTATGCCGACGGCATCATCGCCGCGGTGCTGGGCACCAACCTGACCTACCGCACCCCGGAGCTGCTCAAGCGCGACTGGTACTTCGACGTGGACGTGTCCAAGTACACCGCTTACTTTATCGCGGCCATCAACCACGACAAGAGCGTCAGCAGCATCATCGATCCCATCGTCAAGATCCGCGCCCTGCTGGAAAAGCACGGCATCCCCATGGGCGGCCAGGAGTAAGCCTGCCCGCTGCAACCCCTTTTGCAAAACGAGCGGCCTGTGCCATCTACAGGCCGCTTCAGATTGTCGAAAAAGTTGAAATCCGTCGCCGTCGGCGGACATGCGCCGACGACGGCGACACCGACAGGGAAATTTTGCGGCAAATTGTGTGCGAGGAGCAAAGCGACGAGTGCGCGATTTGCCGTAAAATTTTGTCGAAGGGGATTCCAAAGGGGGAAACGCGCCGAGCTGGCGTCAGCCAGTCGAAGCGTTGCCCCCTTTGCTGCGTGTCGAGTTTCTCGACACGCAGGAGCGGCCTGTGCCATCCACAGGCCGCTTTTCTGCGCCGCATGGCGGGCGGAAATTGTTTACTTTGCGCGGGGATGCGTATATAATCTATGGGGGAGAGCGCGGCGGACCGCCGCCTTTCCGCCCGCTGCAAGCCCGCCCCAGGGCAGGCCGTCCGGGCCGGGCAGGGGACGCCCCTGCCGCCGGTCCCACACGCCAAAGGAGGAATCATCATGCAGCCCATTGAACAGTTGCAACAGCTTATCCGGGGCAAAAAAGTTGCCTTTATCGGCGCCGGCGTCAGCCACAAGCAGTGCATCCGGCAGTTTGTGGAGCTGGGCGCTCAGGTCACCCTCTGCGACCAGAAGGAAAAGCTGGAGGATTTCGGCGACTATGCCGACACCCTCCGCAGCCTGAACGTCCGCCTGAGCCTGGGCAAACAGTACACCGACGGCTTTGCCGGGCAGGACATCATCATGCGCACCCCCGGTTACGAGTATTTCAAGGCGCCGCTGCAGGCCGCCAAGCAGGCCGGCGCGCTGGTCACCAGCGAGGTGGAGCTTTTCTTTGAGTTCTGCCCCTGCGAGATCGTGGCGGTGACCGGCTCCGACGGCAAGACCACCACCACCACCCTGATCGCCAAAATGTTCGAGGCCGCCGGCCGGCGCGTATTCTTAGGCGGCAACATCGGCGCGGCGCTGCTGCCCCAGCTGGCCGACGTGACGCCGGACGCGGTGGCGGTGGTGGAACTGTCCAGCTTCCAGCTCATCAGCATGCACCGCTCGCCCAGGGTGGCGGTGGTGACCAACGTCACCCCCAACCACCTGGACCACCACAAGGACATGCAGGAGTACATCGACGCCAAGCGCAACATCCTGCTGTGGCAGCAGCCGCCCTGCCGCGCAGTGCTGGGGTACGAGAACGACGTCTCCCGCGGTATGGCCGCCGACTGCAGGGGCGAGCAGGTCTGGTTCACCCGCCTGCACGAGACCGACAACGGCGCGTTCCTGCGCGCGTCGGACGACACCCTCTGCTATGCCGAAAACGGCGCCGTGACGCCGGTATTGCCCCGCAGCGAAGTCAAACTGCGCGGCTTGCACAATGTGGAAAACCTGCTGGCCGCCATCGCCGCCGTCTGGGGCCGCGTGCCGGTGGAGGCCATGCGCCGGGTGGGCAGCACCTTTACCGGCGTGGAGCACCGCATCGAGCCGGTGCGCCTGCTGGACGGCGTGCAGTATTACAACGATTCCATCGCCTCCAGCCCCACCCGGACCATCGCCGGCCTGCGCAGCTTTGACCGCAGGATCATTTTGATTGCCGGCGGCTACGACAAGCACATCCCCTACGAGCCGCTGGCCCCGGAGATCCTGGCCCATGTCAAGGTGCTGATTTTGATGGGCGCCACCGGCCCCCGCATCGAGCAGGCCGTCCGGGACTGCCCCGGCTTTGCCGAAAGCGGCCTGGTCATCCGCCACGCCGAGAGCATGCAGGACGCGGTGGAACAGGCCCGCGCCAGCGCCGTGCCGGGGGATATCGTCAGCCTGTCGCCGGCGTCGGCCTCCTTTGACCTGTATCCCAACTTCGAGGTGCGCGGCCGGGACTACAAGCGCATCGTCAACGCGTTGCCGGAGCGGGAATGATCCGGCAAGAAGGGAGCCTCTGACAAAATGATCCAGGCGGTATCCAACGATATGCAGAAGCAGTGCTTTCTGGACGCAGCCCGGCGGGAGCCGATGCTGCACGCCCTGCTGGGGCGCGACCTGACCCTGTGGGCCGACAACCCCGGCGCGCCGGTCAAGCTGTTTGTGGCAGGGCAGGCGGCGCTGTCCCTGACCGACGATTACGCCTGGCTGGCGGGCCGGCCGGACGACCTGGAGGAGCTGGTCAGCTTCCTGCGGTTTGCGGGGGTGCATACCCTGCAGACCCCCAGCGAGCTGGGCGGCCAGCCGGGGCTGCGGGCGGTAGGGCAGGATGCCTTTTTGGTGCTGGAGCCCGGCGGCAGCCTGCCCCAGCCGCTGCTGCCCCAGGGCTTTGTGCCGGACACCGACGTGCCGATGGGGGAGGCGGCCGACCTGCTGTTCCCCACGGCGTCCGCTTACCGGGACGGGTTCTACTCCCGCACGGCCACGGCGGTCAACCATGGCCTGGCCCGGCTGTGGGGCCTGCGGGATGCCGGCGGCCGGCTGGCTGCCAGCATGGGTGCAGACGCCCTGTTTGAGCGGCAGGCCTATCTGTCGCTGCTGCACACCGACCCGGCCTTCCGCCGCCGCGGCCTGGGCGGCTGGCTGGTAACGGCGATGGCCAACGCCCTGGCCGCCGAAGGCTGGCGCTGCGCCTTTTTCAGCGAGCCGCACAACCTGCCGTTTTACCGGCAGCTGGGCTTTGCGCCCGCCGGCACCATGGATTGCTGGCACGTGGAAGAACAAAACGTATCACCGGTAAGGAAAATAGAAAAAGGATAGTAAATGCCCATGATCGAACAGTTTTATGACATCAAACCGGAGGTGCTGGCCCTGGACGAGAAGGCCATGCGCCTGTGCGCCGACCAGTTTGCCGCCACCGAGCGCATCCGGGATTACAACCAGCTGAAAATGCTGCGCGCCTTTACCGACTGCGGCGTGGAGGCGCGGCACTTTTGGGGGTCCTCCGGCTACGGCGTCTGGGACGACAGCCGCAACAAGCTGGAGGAGGTGTTCAGCCGGGCCATGGGGGCCGAGGACGCCCTGGTCCGCCCCCAGTTTATGAGCGGCACCCACACCATTGCGGTGGCGCTGTTCGGCCTGCTGCGCCCCGGCGACACGCTGCTGGCCGCCACCGGCCGCCCCTACGACACGCTGGAGGGCGTCATCGGCCTGGGCGACGCGGGCAAAGGCTGCGGCACCCTGCGGGAGTTCGGCGTGCTGTACGACGAGGTCCCCCTGACCGACGCCATGCTGCCCGACTATGACGGCATTGCTGCCAAGGCACCCGGTGCAAAGGTGCTGCACATCCAGCGCAGCCGCGGCTACACCCAGCGCAACGCCTTCTCGCTGGAGACCATCGAACAGGTCGTCCGCACCGCCCGCGCCGCCAACCCGGACATCATCGTCTTTGTGGATAACTGCTACGGCGAGTTCACCCAGACCCGCGAGCCGCTGGCCGTGGGCGCGGACATCATGGCGGGCAGCTTTATCAAGAACCCCGGCGGCGGCATCACCCCCACTGGCGGCTACATCGCCGGCCGGGCCGACCTGGTGGAAAAGATCAGCCACCGCTTCACCGCCCCCGGCATCGGCAAAGATCTGGGCTGCACCCAGGACTCGCTGCGGGATACCTTCCTGGGCTTTTACTACGCCCCCGGCGTCGTCTGCGAGGCGGTCAAGACCGCCATCTACGCCCAGTGCCTGCTGGAGCTGTGCGGCGTGCACCCGGTGCCCCGCTACACCGACGAGCACAACGACATCGTCACCTGCTTTGACTCCGGCGGCGCGGCGGCCCTGCAGGGCTTCTGCACCGGCATCCAGAAGGGCAGTCCCATCGACAGCTTTGTCACCCCCGAACCCGCCGACGAACCCGGTTACACCGACAAGGTCATCATGGCCTCCGGCAGCTTTACCGAGGGCAGCACCATCGAGATCAGCTGCGACGGCCCGCTGCGCCCGCCCTACACCTGCTACCTGCAGGGCGGCGTCAACTTTACCGCCGGCCGCGCCGCGGTGCTGTGCGCCGCACAGAACGCCTTTTTTGCCGGCAGTCGGTAAAAGCCGTCCGCTTGCAGCGGCCCTGCCGTCCAACAGGGGTTGCCCAAACGGCTGATAAAATCAGGACCGCCCCGCACAGGCCGGAATCTCCGGCCTGTGCGGGGCGGTCTGCGGTTTGTCCTGCCGGGGGGGCAGGGGAGTGTCCCCGGCCTTGCCGCGGGGGAAATCACCGCTTTATGGTGCGGTCCTCCTGCTGGCCCAGCGCCTTGCGGTACAGCGCTTTGACTTCCTCGTGGTGGCGGTTGACCATGGCAAAGGCGTCCTCGCCATGGCGGACCGGCTGAACGGCGGGCAGGGCGGAGGGCAGGGGGATATCGATGCGGGATTTGGCGTTGGACATGATGGGGGACCTCCTGGCAGATGATGGAAAGCCTTTGCCGCGGCGCTGCGCCGGCCGGACCCCGGCGTTTTGGCGGCATGCTTCTATTTTATGCAAGCTGTTATGACTATATTCGCACGGAATTGTATCGAAGATGTTTCAGACTGGTCAAGACAGGAAAAATTTACATCTGCCTGCCGGAGGCGTCCCGGCCGGTCAAAAAGAAAACCCCCGTGCTGCCGCCGTGACAGCACAGGGGTTTTGTTGCGACAAAACGGGCAAGGGGACGCGGACGGCATTACTGCCGCACGTAATCCCGCACCAGCGCCTGCAGCAGATCGTCGCGGTCCACACGGCGGATCAGCGCGCGGGCGTTTTTGTAGGTGGTGATATAGGTCGGGTCCTCCGACAGGATATAGCCGACCAGCTGGTTGATGGGGTTATAGCCCTTCTCCTCCAGTGCGCTGTACACCTGAAGAACGACCTTTTTGATCTCCTCGTCCTTTTCGTCCCGGATCGAAAAAATTGCGGTAGGCTCAGAAATGGCCATGGCAATACCCCTCCCTTGGCATAAGCGGCCCTTGCGGACACGCAAAATCGTATTCTATGCAGACTATTATATACGAAACTGCCGTGTTTCGCAAGTGGAATCCGACCTTTTTTGGGCCGATTGTCAAATCTTTCGCGCCTGCCGTGTCTGGCAGGGCTGTCAGCCGGCGATGACCCGGCCTTTTTGGATGACCTTTTGGATGTTCAGCTCCCGGTCAGCCAGAATCACATTGCCATACCGTCCCGGGGTCAGGGAGCCGTAATCGCCGTCCACGCCGATGCTCCGGGCGGGATTCTCGCTGGCGGCGCGCACGGCATCCACCAGCGGCACGTCCATATCCAGCACGGCACGGCGCATGCAGTCGTACAGGCAGGTGGCGCTGCCCGCGATCACGCCGGGATGCTCGGTCAGGGTGGCGCGGGGGCCTTTCACCGTCACGGCCTGGCCGCCCAGGCTGTACTGGCCGTCAGGCAGGCCGCAGGCCATCATGCTGTCGGCGATCAGCACCACGCGGTCGGCGCCGAAGGTGTTGAAGGTGAAGCGCACCATGGCCGGGTGGATGTGCACGCCGTCGGTGATCAGCTCCACCTCAGCGTGGTCCTCCAGCGCGGCGATGATGGGCCCCGGCTCCCGGTGGGTGATGCCCGGCATGGCGTTGTACAGGTGGGTCATGTGGGACGCGCCGGCGGCGAACGCCTTTTTGGCGGTCTCGTAACTGGTGCAGGTGTGGGCGATGGAGATGCGCACCTCGCCGCGGCAGCGGGCGATAAAGTCCAGCGCGCCGTCCTCCTCCGGGGCCATGTCCACCAGCTTGATCAGCCCGCCGGCCCGCTCCTGCAGGCGGCGGAACATGTCCACGTCGGCCTTGTGCAGATACTTGGGGTTCTGCGCGCCGATTTTGTCCGGGCTGATGAAGGGGCCTTCCATGTTGATGCCTACCAGGTCGGCGCCGCGGCCGTTTTTGTGGGCCGCCGCCGCGTCCATGATGCCGCCCAGGATCTCCTCGCTGTAGGTCATGGTGGCGGGGCAGATGGCAAGCACGCCTTTGCTGGCTTCAAAGTCCGCCAGCGCCTGAATGGCCTCCTCGCTGGCGTCGCAGAAATCGTGGCCCACCGCGCCGTGGAAATGCAGGTCCAGCAGGCCCGGCAGGGCATACAGGCCCTCCGCGTCGATGATCTCCTCATCCAGCTGCGGCGCTGCGCCGAACACGATCCGGCCGCCGCGGATGACGATGTCCCCCTTGGCAAACACGTGCTGCGGGGTGTAAACCATTGCGTTTTTGATAATCATGGCAAATCGCCTCGTTTCCTGGATGATGAGGTCAGATCAGGCTCAGGGCCTCGGCGTCGCCCACCAGCGTGAAGTCGGGGTGCATCTGCAGGATGGAAGCGGGCACCTCCGGCGTGACCGGGCCAAAGAACGCCTTTTTGATGATCTCGGCCTTGCCGGCGCCGTTGGCCACCAGCAGCACCTTGCGGGCCTGCATAATGGTCTTGATGCCCATGGTGTAGGCCTGCTTGGGCACCAGGTCCACATTGCCGTCAAAGAAACGCTTGTTGGCCTCGATGGTCTCCTGGGTCAGGTCGACGCAGTGGGTGCCCAGCTCAAAGGCGGCGCCCGGCTCGTTGAAGCCGATGTGGCCGTCGTGGCCGATGCCCAGCAGCTGCAGGTCGATGCCGCCCACATTGTGGATGACCTCGTCGTAACGCTTGCACTCGGCCGCGGCGTCCAGGTTGGTGCCGTCAGGCAGGTTGATGCGGGCGGGGTCGATGTTGACGTGGTCAAAGAAATTGTCGTGCATGAAGCTCCAGTAGCTCTGGGGATTCTCACGCGGCAGACCGCGGTATTCGTCCAGGTTGACGGTGGTCACTTCCGAAAAGTCCACGTCGCCCTTGTTGTACCAGTCGATCAGCTGCTGATAGGTGCCCACGGGGGTGCCGCCGGTGGCCAGGCCCAGCACGCAGTTGGGCTTCATGATGACCTGGGCCGAGATAATGTTGGCCGCTTTGCGGGACATATCCTTGTAGTCTTTTGCGCGGATGATCTTCATAGAAAATGCAACTCCTTTTCCATTGCCGGCTTTGCCAGAGAGCCGGTTTCTTTTTCCAGTATAGCATTGTCTGCGGATGGTGTACAGCCATGGATAAAAAAATCCACAGCGCGGCAGGGAAAATAAAGATGCCGCGGACGGGCGTCAGCCCGCCCGCGGCGGAAGTCCAGAGGGAGGAACCAGAACTCCCAACAGGAATGTGCCGATCAGAGGCGCATTACAGCATCTTCTTCAGCTCGTCGTAAACAAACTGGACATTCATGCCAATGACGACCTGCACGGCGTTTTTGCTCGGCTTGATGACACCGGCAGCACCGGCAGCCTTGACTGCTTTGTCGTCCACGACGGTGGAATCCTTCACGTCAAAGCGCAGGCGGGTGGCGCAGTAGTCCACGTTGGAGATGTTCTCCTTGCCGCCCACAGCAGCCAGCACGCCGGAAGCAATGGCGGTAAAGTCGTTGTTGGCCAGCTGGGCGGGGGCGGCGGCATCGCTGTCGTCATCCTCGCGGCCGGGGGTCTTCAGGTCAAAGATCTTGATGGCGAAGTAGAACACCACAAAGAAGACAAGCGCAGCCGCAATGCCCAGAGGAATGATCATCCAGGTATTGTTGGCGGCGGGCAGGCTGGCCGAGAAGAACAGGTCGGTGAAGCCGGCCGAGAAGCTGAAGCCGGCGCGGAAGCCGGAGTAGTAGGTGATAACGGTGAAGATGCCGTACAGCAGGGCGTAGACCACATACAGCGGGAACGCCAGGAACATGAAGCCGAACTCGAAGGGCTCGGTAACGCCGCAGACGAAAGCGCAGATGGCGGCGGAGCCGACCAGGCCGAAGGCGACCTTGCGCTTTTCAGGCTTGGCAGTGGCGATCATGGCGGCAGCGGCGCCGGGAACACCGAACATCATGCAGGGGAAGAAGCCGGACATATACATACCCAGGCTCCAGGTGATCTCGTTGCCATTGGTGCCGATGTCGCCGGTGACCAGGCCGGCCCAGAAGTTTTTCAGGTCGCCGATGCCGACGGTATCGAACCAGAAAATGTTGTTGACCGCATGGTGCAGACCGAACGGGATGAGCAGGCGGTTGAGGAAGGCGTACAGGCCGGCGCCGATGGCACCCATGTTCAGGATGCCGTTGCCGATGGCCATCAGGCCGCCGTAAACAACAGGCCAGATGAACAGCAGGATGGCTGCAACGATGATCGAGAACACGGCGGTGACGATGGCGACGCAGCGTTTGCCGCTGAAGAAAGCCAGCCAGTCAGGCAGCTTGGTGCTCTTGAACTTGTTGTAGCAGACAGCGCCGATAATGCCGGCGATGATGCCGATGAACTGGTTCTGGATGTTGTTGAACGCAATGTTCGCCTCGGCGCCGGTGATGGTGGCGACGACGGTGGGGTCCAGCAGCTTGGTGATCATCAGCCAGGAAACCAGGCCGGACAGACCAGCGGTGCCGTCCTTATCGTCGGCCAGGCCAACGGCAACGCCGACGGCAAACAGCCAGGACATGTTGTCGATCAGGGCGCCGCCGGCCTTCACCAGGAAGAAACCGATGATCTGAACGATGCCGGTAACGTCGCCGCCCTGCATGGTAGCCGGGCACATCAGGTAACCGATGCCCATCAGGATACCACAGATAGGAAGCGCGGCAACCGGCAGCATCAGGGCTTTGCCCAGCTTCTGCAATTGCTTCATCATAAGAAACATTCCTCCTAAAATCTCTCGCAATCTACGAACGCAATGTCAGGCAGTCTGGTTCCACTGGCCTGGACACTTTGTTAAACAAATATTAACATATTCGTAACAAAAAAGAAAGAGAATTTTTGCAAGATTGGGTGAAATCACAAAAAACAGCCCTGAATCTTGTGGAGTATTTTGTAAAAACTGTAAAAATGTCTCTATTGATATGCAGGAAACGCTCATTGGCAGGGCAGCAGGCCTGGCAAGACGGAAACTGCAGCCGCCCGAACGAGGAGAAAACCCAATGTCCTTATATGGATATGCAGGATCTGCGCGCAAGTATGCTGTTCGCCCCGGCAGGCCGCGGGGCAGGGCGGGCAAGTCAGACGGCGGCGTCCAGCGCGGCGCGGGCGGCGCGCACTGCGGCCTCGCTGGTCTGCTGGATGTGCCATTCATCCAGGCCGGGCAGCCCCATGGGGACGCCCTCGCGCCGGAAACGCATGCGGCTTTCCAATTCGATCTTGCCGCTCATGTGGAAAGCCGCCGCCCCCGGCAGGCCGGCACGCAGCCTGCGGATGGCCTCGGCGTTCACCCCTGCGCCGATCAGCACCTGCGGGCCGCCGATCTCGTCCCGCAGGGCAAGCAGCTGTTCCAGCATTTTTTCGCCGGCCAGGCAGTTGGCTGCAGCGCCGCTGGTCAGCACCGTGTCGATGCCCAGGGCGGCGGCGTCCCGGTAGGTCTGCAGCGGGTCGCGGCTGACGTCGATGGCGCGGTGCAGGGTCAGGCCGGCACCCTCCGCTGCCCGGCACAGCCGGCCGGTGGCGTCCATATCCAGGCCGCCGCCGGCAGTCAGTGCCCCGATGACAAAACCGTCCGCACCGGCACTGTGCAGGGCCGTGATTTGGCGGCACAGCAGTTGGATCTCATCCTCGGTGTACAAAAAATCACCCGGCCGGGGGCGCATCAGGCAGCGGATGGGGATGGCGCTTTCAGCACGGATCTGGCGCAGCAGCTCGGCCCAGGGGGTCAGCCCGCCGACAGCCAGGGCGCTGCACAGCTCCAGGCGGTCGGCGCCGCCGCGTACTGCGGCCATGGCGGATGCAAAACTGTCAACACAAACTTCCAGCAGCGGGCGCGGGGATGGAACAGACACAGGGCACCTCTTTCCGGCCGGCAGGCGGCAAAAGCCTAGCCGGCCTGTGATCTTATAGTGACAGTATCACAATAGCATATTCGCCCGGCCATGGCAAACACAAAACCCTGCCAGCCTGTTACCCGGCCGGAATGGGAGAAAACGGCAGGGCAGGGCAGCAGGGCCTTGTGCAGTTATATGAAATGCCCAAAGGGGGGCAGCAAGGAGGGGAAGGTTCAGGCGGCGTGCCGTCTGCCCGGCACCACGCGCAGCGGCACCTTGGGATGGGCAGCAGACCGGCGGCGGGCAGCTGCCCTGGCCGGCTGCGCTGTCAGCAAAGCAGCCAGCAGATTTACGCCGACAAAGGAACCGCCAGCATACCCCAAAGCGGCCAACAGCCCTATGCTGCCCTGGATGGCGGCGCTGAGCAGGAAAAACAGCAGAGCAGCTTCCAGCAGGAACAGAAAATTGCATACGACGGTTTTGAATCCGGAATGTTTCATGGTAGAGGCCTCCCACAGCTCGATAAGGTAAGAAGATCTGCGCACCGTTTGGGTGCACCGCAAATGCAGAAAGAATACAACGTATGGTTGTTTGATGGCTCCATTTTATAACAACAAATAGTTGTTGTCAAGACTCGGATCACAACTTTTTATTGTAAAATTTCGAAAAGGTCTTTACAAAAACGACGAATGGTTGTATACTGGCGATAATACAAACTGTACAGCGGCAGCCCGATGGGCAGGAAGGTTGGTTTTTATGTTTTCAGATCGCTTGAAACAGGCCCGCAAGCGCAAAAAGCTCAGCCAGGCAGAGCTTTCGCGCCAGCTTGGTGTGACCCAGCAGGCGGTCGGCAAATGGGAGACCGGGCGTTCCACGCCTGACCCGGTTACGGTGGCCCGCCTGGCGGAACTGCTGGATACCACCACCGACGTCCTGCTGGGGCTTCAGCAGCCGGATTTTGCCCCGCCGGTGGGCCAGCGCACCCCGTACAACGAGAGCCCCATCCCCGTGGTGGGCACCGTGCGGGCCGGGTACGGCGCCCTTGCCTTTGAGGAGGATTACGGTACCGAGTATGCCTGCGTAAAGGACCCGGACAACTACTTCTACCTTGTGGTCAAGGGGGACAGCATGGAGCCGCGCATCTCGGACGGCGACCTGGCCCTGGTGCACCGCCAGCCTACCCTGGAAAACGGCGAGCTGGGCGTTATGGTCTACGGCACCGACGGCGAGGGAACCTTAAAGAAGTACCTTCGCCGCGGCAATGCCGTGGTGCTGCATCCCTTTAACCCTGCCTACGAGGATCTGGTCATCAAGGGGGAAGAGCTGGATCACCTGTACATTGCCGGCAAAGTGGTCGAGACAAAGACCAAGTGGTGATGGACAGCGGAAAGAACTTCCGCTCTGGTATTTATGATACCAGGTGTTGTGTCCCATAACAGGGACAAACAAGGGAAAGAACCGATATGATCGGGCGATAAAACGGACTGCGATCGGCCTGCGGCGGTTCGTTCGCCGGATATAATAGGGCCTCTGCACACCGTATGGCACAGGTGCGCAGGGGCAGCGGGAAAATAAAATAGATCATGCGGTTTTCTGCCCATGGAAGCGATGGAAGCTTCCGCACCGGGGCAGGGGGCTTGGTTTTTTGTACCTGTTTTGATGTGCCGGCCGGGGCTGTCCAATCATCGGAGCCGGGCAGGGCGGGCAGACCGGCAGGCAAAGCGGCAGTTTGCGGGAGGAACGAGGGATGCTCACACTGGAGCAAAAGCTGGAAATTCTGGCCGACAGCGCCAAGTATGATGTGGCCTGTACCTCCAGTGGCGTGGAGCGGGCCGGGCGGCATGGCAGCCTGGGCAGCTGCAGCGCGGCCGGTATCTGCCATTCCTTCACCCCGGACGGGCGCTGTGTCTCGCTGCTGAAGGTGCTGTACTCCAATGCATGCAGTTACGATTGCAGCTACTGCGTCAACCGCCGCACCAACGATGTGCCCCGCGCCACCTTTGCCCCGCGGGAACTGGCCGAGCTGACCATCGGTTTTTACCGGCGCAATTACATCGAGGGGCTGTTCCTTTCCAGCGCGGTGCTGGGCAGCCCGGATGCCACGATGGAGCGCATGATCGAGGCGCTGCGCATCCTGCGGGAGGAATACCGTTTCCGCGGTTATATCCATGCCAAAGCTATTCCGGGTGCCGATCCGCTGCTGGTGCGGCGGCTGGGCTTTTTGGCGGACCGGCTTTCGGTCAATATTGAGCTGCCCAGCGCCGGCAGCCTGCAGCGCCTGGCGCCGGACAAAACGCGCGGGGCGGTGCTTGCCCCCATGCGCCAGATCGCCGCAGAGCGGGAGCAGAACAGCCGGGACCTGCAGCTGTACCGCTCCGCGCCGGAATTTGCGCCGGCCGGGCAGAGCACCCAGATGATCATCGGGGCCTCGCCGGAAAGCGACCGGCAAATATTGCATCTGACGCAGGCGCTGTATCGCAAATATTCGCTCAAACGGGTATTTTATTCGGCCTATCTGCCGGTGGTGCAGGACCCGCGGCTGCCTGCCGTGACCACCCGGCCGCCTCTGCTGCGGGAACACCGGCTTTACCAGGCCGACTGGCTGCTGCGCTTTTATCATTTTACCGCTGAGGAACTGCTGACCGAGGCAGAGCCAAACTTTAACCCATATCTGGACCCCAAATGCAACTGGGCACTGCAGCACCCGGAGGCTTTCCCGGTGGAGGTGAACAGCGCCCCCAAAGAATTGCTGCTGCGGGTGCCGGGCATTGGCCCCAAAAGCGCGCTGCGCATCTTAAAGGCCCGCAGAATGCAGCGCCTGGGCATGGACGAACTGAAGCGCATCGGTGTGGTGCTCAAGCGGGCGCAGTATTTTATCACCTGCAGAGGGTATCTGGGAGCGCACGGCACACGGGCCGAGATCGCCGGGGCGCTGGTGGACCCCAAGGCGTTTGGCGTAGGGGTGCAGCAGCTGAGCCTGGACGACTGCATGCCCCGCGCGCTGCCCGACGCCGCGCCGGAGCTGCACCGTCTGACCGGGCAGGGAATGGACGCCTGGCAGGCGGCCAGGGCGCTGAAACAGGAGGCGGTCACGTGCATTACCAGGCGGATGTGAGCGATACCGTTTACCGGTACGACGGCAGTTTTCAAGGGTTCCTCTGCTGCGTATTTGAGAGCTTTGCCCGCCGGGAGATCCCTGCGGCCGTCTGTACCCCGCAGACGGAGCAGCTGACGCTGTTTGCCCTGCGGAACATCCCCACCGACGAGCAGCGGGCACGGCGGGTGTTTGCCGGCGTGGGGCGGCTGGGCGGCCAGCTGCGTTACCGCCTGACGACCGCTTTCTTGAGCGCGGAACCGGACAAGGATCTGACCCTGCTGCGGTTTGTGCGCCGCGCCTTTGAGGCGGGCCCCGGCGCGGCGCAGATGCTGGGCGACCCGGAGATCGCGGCCGCCTGGGCGCTGGAACGGGCCGTTAACAACGAGGCGCATCTGCTGCTGGAATTTTTGCGCTTTGAGGAGCGCGGGGGGATGCTTGGCGCGGTGATCCACCCCAAAAACCGGGTCCTGCCGCTGCTGCGCGCCCATTTCTGCAGCCGCCTGCCGGACGAATCTTTTATGATCTATGACGCGACCCACGGCGTGGCCATGCTGCGCCGCGGCGACGAGGTGCGTTACCTGGAAATGCAGGACTACGCGCCGGAACCGAACGAGGCCGAGGAAAACTGGCAGCAGCTGTGGCAGGGCTTTTTCCGCGCGCTGACCATCGAGGAGCGGCGCAACCCCCGCTGCCAGCGCACCCACTGCCCCAAACGCTTCTGGCCGGATATGTGCGAGATGCGGCAGCCCCCAGGCCGGGCAAACCGTCTGCAGGCCGATGGCGGGAGACCCGCGCTGGCAGGGGTACCGGACAAGGAAAAAGGGAAGGCGGCCTTCCCCTGACGCGGGGACCCGGTGCGGCGGGGAAAACAGCAGAATTGCGAGATGCCGCTTTTGGGGCGAACGGTGCCGGCCGCCGGCGCAAAGCGGCGGCCGGGGCGTGATCCGCAAGCAAAAAGCCCCGCCTCCGCCGGCCTGGGACGGAAACGGGGACTTGGACGGAAAATGCGGGCCGGGACCGGCGGAGCGGGCCGGCAGGGGAGGAAGGTCCTGCCGATCTATCCGCCGCGTCGGGGGCAAAATGGGTGGCCGGCCGGCAATGCGGGGCGCCTGTCAGGCCAAAGCCTGGCCCAGCGCCCGGCACTCGGCCTCGGCGCTGTCATCGGGGGCGCCGTTGCAGATCACGCCCTCGCTGACCAGAGCGGCGCCGGCGCCCTGGCAGCTTTCGGCCCAGTTGCGCATCCACTCGCCGTCGCCCCAGCCGTAGCTGCCGAACAGGCCGACCTTTTTGCCGGCCAGCTTGGCCAGGCAGGGGGTGAACATCGGCTCGAACTCGCTCTCCTCCAGCTGTTCGGACCCCATTGAGGGGCAGCCGAAAGCGATGGCGTCAAACTGATCCACCATGTCGGCCGAAAATTCGGCGGCGGTGCAGCTGGTGACCTCGGCACCGGCATCCTTTGCGCCCGCCGCTACCATGCCGGCCATCTGCTCGGTGTTGCCGGTGCCGCTCCAATAAACCACTGCGATCTTGCTCATAGCGTTGCCTTCCTTTCGTGAAGCAAAAGTTGACATTAGCATAAGCTAACCGTTGGGGAAAAATCATCCCCCTCGCTGCCGCGTCCATGCGATGCGCCGAAAAGCCTGCGCCCGCACAGGGCGCCCCGTGCAGTGCAGGAAATGGCAGGCGTTATGCGCAAGCCTGCGCGCCGGGCAATACCGGCGGGCGGGCAGCGGCATACGCGCGGAAAACGGGCGGGGAGATTTTTTCTGAAATTAGCATACGCTAACCGATGGGGAAAGCATACCACATCAAAGGCGGATTGTCAAGCAGAAGCCGACTGTTCCGGCGGGCAAAGCGGGCTTTGGCGGGAGCTTGGCCAAACGGGAGCACCGCTGCCGTGCGGGGAATGCAGGGGGGACCCGGCAGCGGCCGGCGAGGTGCAGCCCCTGCCGGCCGGGAAACTTCCGGTTCCGAGATTGTACTTTGCCCGCTGTTGTGATATACTAAAAACAAACTTGTTAGCAGGCCCGCCGCTGCGGGCAGGGAGGTATTGCACATGAAATCGCTGTTGAAGCTGTTGGTCGTCATCACGGCGCTGGCCGGCATCTGCTATCTTGTCCTGTCCTGGCTGGACGACAGCAAGGGCACGGATTACATTTCGATCTATGGCGGTCCGGAGGATGAAGCCGACTGACCGGCTGCGTCAGATTGAACCAAACGATCAGCGCGCCCGCGGGGGATGACCCTGCGGGCGCGCTTTGTACGTTTTGTTGGGGCAGAGAATTTGGGGGCAGGCAGCTTCCGGGCCGGACGGCCTTCTTATTCAAAAAAGGCGGGAAAGTGAAAAACGGCAAGCCGCCGAAGGCCAAGCCCCTTTTATTCAGGCGAGCCTGGCAGGGCGGCATCTGCCTCTGCGCATCCGCCCTGCGGCCCGGCCGGTCGTCAGCCCGGAGGAAAACAAACTTGCAAGGTCTTGCGCTCCGGCAACACGCATTGCCTTTTAGAAATCCAGCTCCTGCAGCCGCAGCAGGGCCAGGATGTAGATCTTCAGCGCCTCGATCATCTTGTCAAAGTTGGCGCCCTCGTTGGCGCCATGCATCGGGCCGGCAAAATCGGGCAGAGGCAGGTCGGTGTGCTCCGGGCCGAAGCTGACCGCAAACGGGAAATGGCGGGCGTAGGTGCCGCCGCCCATGGTGAAGGGCTGCTTGTTTTCGCCGGTGACCTCGTTGTAGGTGCGGATCAGCGTCTGGATGGCCGGGCTGTCGGCCGGGATGTAGAAGGGCACCCGGCTGCTGACGTCCTCCAGATGGGCCGCGCCGCCGCAGACAGCGGTCATGGCGGCGGTCAGCCGGCCGGCGTCGGTGTTGGTGGGGAATCGGCAGTCAAAGCTTTGGCGCAGCGCGCCGTCCCGCAGTTCGATGGTGCCGCCCACGATGGTCAGCGGGTCAAACAGGCCGTCGTCCGCCGCAATGCCCAGGGCGCTGCCGTCGGTGGAGGCATGCAGCTTCTGCAGCACCTGCAGGTAGGCGGCCTCGGCGGCGGTGCAGACGCCGCTTTCCAGCAGGCAGTTTACCAGCAGGCCGATGGCGTTGACGGTGCCCTGGGGCATGGCCGCATGGCCGCTCTTGCCCCAGCCGCGCAGCGTCACGGTGCCGTCGCCGTTGTCCTCCACGGTCACGCCCTCGCCGGGGCGGAAGGCGTCCGCCGCCGCGCGCACCACGCAGCAGGCGCGGTCGGGCACGGCGTTGTGGGCCACGCCGCCGGCGAAGTCCAGGATCGCGCCGCCCTCAAGCACCGGGCTGACGATCTCGCCGTTGAAGCCGCCCTTTTCGCCGTTGCAGACAGGGAACTCGGCGTCGGGGGTAAAGCAGAAGGCCGGCATCTCAAAATGCGCGGCGTAGTAGTCCACGTCCAGCATGCCGGTCTCCTCGTTGGCGCCCAGCAGCGCGCGGACGGGGTAGCGCAGGGCGGCGCCGCTGTCCTTCAAATATTTCAGCGCGTACAGGCACAGGATGCTGGGGCCTTTGTCGTCGGCAACGCCGCGGCCCAGCAGCCAGCCGTCCCGCAGGCGGACGGTGTAGGGGTCGGCGTCCCAGCCGTTGCCCTCCGGCACCACGTCGGTGTGGGTGATGGTGGCCAAAAACTTCTGCCCCTGGGCGATGGGGCCGGTCTCGGCCCAGCCGATGTAGCTGCCGGCGTTGCGGGTGTCCAGGCCCAGCTCGGCGGCGATCTCCAGCGCCTTGGCCAGGGCGTCGCGGGGGCCGGGGCCGAAGGGCGCACCCGGTTCCGGCTTGCCCTCCACGCTGGGCACGGCGCACAGGCGGGAAATATCCCGCAGGATATTGTCGCGGTTTTGTTCGGCAAAGGCGTTGATGGACGCCCAGCGGGGATCGTTCATGGCAGTTACCTCCAAAGGAATGTGGTTGCAAAGGACGGCCCCGGCCTGCGGCCAGGACAGTCAGTAGACAAACTTTTTTTGCAGTAGATAGTTGAAAAAGAACAGCAGCACGTCCACCGGGACCTTGACGGCCAGCTCCGGCACCGCCGCGGGCAGCCAGCCCGCGATGACCGACACCAGCACGCCGCTGAGCAGGGTCTTCAGCACGGTGATGGTGGTGTATAGCGTTGCCGAGCGGGTGTGCTGGGCGCGGCTGTGGAACACGAGAAAGTAGTTGAGCAGGTAATTGACCAGCGACGACAGCACCCGCGCCGCGATAGTGGCGGCCATGATGTAGACGGCGTTGCCCAGCCAGGCCTGGAAGGGGATGCACAGCAGTTGGAATGCCGCCAGGTCCACCACGCTGGAGGACACCGACGACAGCGCAAACCGCCAAAACGGCTGTTTGGGGGCGGCAGATTGGGCGGAATGATTCATAGGGCTTCCTTTATTTTGTGCAGGATCGTTTTTACACATGCCAGCTTCAAACGATGAAAATGGAATGCGGCCGTGCGGCGCAAACGCCGGCGGATGATATCTACTTTACCACGGGCGGCGGTGAAATTCAAGGGCGGCATGGGTCACAGCCGCTGAACGGACCGACATTCGGCGCCCGGACCGACATTCGGCGCCCGGTCACTTTACACCCGCCCCCGAACCTTATATAATAGACTTCATACGGCGCGGCGCCTGCCGGCGGCAGGCTGCCCCGCGCCGACGCCGCATGGCGGCCCCATTTGTAACGACCCAGGAGGTACACCCTTTTGCAACGCACACAGATCGCGCCCGGCGTATTTTTGAACGTGCTGGACGCCGAAAAATTCAACCGCTGCCGCATCGCCATCCACCTGCGCTACCCGGCCCGGCGGCAAAGCGCCACCGACGCCGCCGTGCTGGCGCTGGTGCTGGAGCGCGGCTATGCCGGCTGCCCCGATATGACCGCCCTGTCCCGCAAGCTGGCGGCGCTGTACGGCGCCGACCTGGGCGTGGACCTGGCCGGCGCCGGCGGCGACCGGCTGCTGTCGGCCGACGTCTGCGGCATCAAGCAGCAGTTTGCCCTGGCCGGCGAGCGCCTGGCCGACGAGTACGCCGACATTGTGTTTGGCACCATCTTTGACCCCTACCTGGTGGACGGCGTCTTTGACCCGGAGGCCGTCGCCATCGAGAAGGAGACGCTGCGCCGCCGCCTGCAGGCCGAGTTCAACGACAAGCGCCTGTACTGCGTGCGGCAGGCCCGCCGCCGCTTTTACGGCGACAGCCCGGCGGGCATCGAGCTGAACGGCTACCTGGACGAGGTGGACGCCGTCACCCCGCAGAGCGTCAAGGCCGAGTACGACCGTATCCTGGCGTCGGCCGCCATCGACGTGATGGTGCAGGGCGCCGACGCGGACCGGGTGGCAGACCGCCTGCTGCAAAAGCTGGCGGGGGTGCGCCGCGCCCCGGCGGCGGTGTCGCCCGCGCTGGCCATCCCGGTGCAGCCGGTGCAGCATTACACCGAGGCCATCCCCGGCGTGACGCAGGCCAAGCTGTGCATGCTGTTCACCCGCGGCACCACCGAGGCCCTGCCCTCCATCCACCTGCTGCGGGTGGCCATGGGCCTGCTGGGCGGCAGCGCCACCAGCCGGCTGTTCCGCAACGTGCGGGAAAAACAGAGCCTGTGCTATTACTGCGGCTCCAGCGCGGTGCGCGCCACCGGCGTGATGATGGTGGATTCCGGCGTGGAGCCGGGCGGCGAGGCAAAGGCCGAGGCCGCCATCCTGAAAGAACTGGACGACCTGCAAAAGGCCCCCGCCACCGCCGAGGAGCTGGAGCAGTGCCGCCTGGCGCTGCTGGGCAGCATCGACGCGGTGGGCGACAGCCTGGCCGGGCTGGAAAGCTGGTACTACGGCGCGCTGCTGCGGGGCGAGGAACCCGTCACGCCGGAGCAGGGTAAGGCTTTGACCGCCGCCGTCACCGCCGGGCAGGTGCGGCAGCTGCTGCAAAGCTACCACTATTCGGTCTGCTACGCCGTCACCGCCGGAAAGGAGGATGCCTGATGCCGGAACTGACCATCCGAGAAAAGGCAGCCGCCGCCGTGCGCTGCCAGAGCGCCGTGCTGGAAAGCGGCCTGACGGTGCTGTGCCGCACCATGCCGGGTTACAGCACCGTCCACGCCATGTATGCCACACCCTTCGGTTCCACCGTCCGGGACTTTGTGCTGGACGGCAGACCGGTGCATCTGCCCGCCGGCACCGCCCATTTTCTGGAACACAAGATGTTCGAGTCGGAGCAGGGCGACGCGTTCAGCCTGTACGCCAAAACCGGCGCGTCGGCCAACGCCTTTACCAGCTGGGACCACACCTGCTACCTGTTTTCGGCCACCAGCCGCATCGACGAGAACCTGGACATCCTGCTGAACATGGTGGGCAGGCCCTGGTTCACCAAAGAGACCATCGCCAAGGAGCAGGGCATCATCGGGCAGGAGATCAAAATGTACGACGACAGCCCCGACTGGCGGCTGCTCACGGCGGCGTTCCGCTGCCTGTACCGGGACGACCCCATCCGGGACGACATCGCCGGCACGGTGGAAAGCATCGCCGAGCTGACGCCGGAGCTGCTGTACGCCTGCACCGACGCGTTCTATGCCCCCGGCAACATGGTGCTGGCGGTGGCCGGCAACATCACGCTGGAGCAGGCGGTGGCGGCCTGCCGCCGCGCCGGGCTGGACAGGCCCGCCGCCCCCCACGCCGTGGCGCTGCCGCCGGCGGCGGAGCCTGGCCCCGTCGCACAGCGGGAACTGCGCTTTGCCATGCCGGTCAACCGCCCCTGCTTTGCGCTGGCCTACCGCGAGCCGCCCATCGCCCGCGGCGACATGAAGCGGGAAATTTTGTGCGACATGGTCACCGACCTGGTCTGCGGTGGTCTGACCGACCTGTACCGCAGGCTGTACGACGAGGGGCTGGTCAACCCGGAATTCAGCGGCGACTACGCCTCCACCCGCACCGCCTGCGCCATCCTGTTCACCGGCGAGAGCACCCGGCCCCGGCAGGTGGCCGAACTGGTCCGGCAGGAGATCGCCCGCCTGCGCCGCGACGGCGTGGACCCGGAGCTGTTCACGCTGGTGAAAAACGAGATGTACGGCGAGCTGCTGGCCATCCTGGAAGGGGTGGAGAACGCCGCCGCCCAGATGACCACCGCCTTTTTGAAGGGCAGCACGCTGGAGGAGCAGATCGCCACGCTGGCCGCGCTGACCCCTGCCGACGCCGACGAGGCGCTGCGCACCATGATGCTGCCCGAAAACGAAGCCTACGTCCAGATCGACCCGTCCGGGGAGGCGCCCGGCGGGGAGGACGCGGCGGAATAAATTTGCCATACGCCCGGCGGGCCGCGCGCCCGGCCGGGCAAGAGAGGAAAACAGACCATGACTTACAACGTACAGTTCCCCGGCCTGGGGCTGGAGTTTGCGCTGAACCGCGTGGCTTTCAGCATCGGCGGGTTTGACATTTACTGGTACGGCATCATCATTGCGGCGGGCATGCTGCTGGCAATGGCGTTTGCCTTCCGCAAGGCGGTGGATTTCGGCATCGACGGCGACCGGCTGGTGGACGTGGTGTTCATCGGCGTGGTGGCCGGTGTCATCTGCGCCCGCGCCTACTATGTGGCCTTTGCGCCTTTTGAGTACGAGAGCATCTGGCAGATGCTGGACATCCGCCAGGGTGGCCTTGCCATCTACGGCGGCGTCATCGGTGCGTTCGTGTTCGGCGGGCTGGCGGCAAAGTGGCGCAAGGTGCCCATCCTGCCGCTGTTCGACCTGGTGGGGATCTGCTTTTTGATCGGCCAGGGCATCGGCCGCTGGGCCAACTTTGTCAATCAGGAAGCCTTTGGCACCAACACCGACCTGCCCTGGGGCATGATCAGCGAGGGCACCGTCAACTACCTGGTTGGCGTCCAGTCCACCCTGGCCGCCGAGGGCGTGACGGTGGACCCGCTGCAGCCGGTGCATCCCACCTTTTTGTACGAGAGCCTCTGGTGCCTGGCGGGCTTTGTTGTGCTGGCGCTGCTGATCAAGCGGCGCAAATTCAACGGCCAGCTGTTTTTGGGGTATATCATCTGGTACGGCATCGGACGTTTCTGGATCGAGGGCCTGCGCACCGACGCGCTGATGGTCAACGATACGCTGCGCACCAGCCAGCTGGTGGCGCTGGTGTCGGTGCTGGCGGCGTTTATCCTGATGGTGCTGGGCCTGCTGCGCGCCCGCGGCAAAACGCTGATGGTCCCGCTGGCGGTGGCCGACCTGAAAAAGCTGAAGGAAACCGGCGGGGCCTTCCCGGTGGAGGACCTGCCCGCAAGCGCCCCCCACAAGGAGTTCGCCCGCGCCACCGCCGAGATGAACCGCCGCCTGGCCGACTGGAAGCCGGAGGACGCCGCCGGCAGCGAGGAGGACGCCGGCGCGGACGCAACGGCGGAGGAGGCTGCCCCGGCCGAAGCGGATCTGCCGGCCGCGCAGCAGCCGGAAGCAGCGGAGGAAACCCCGGACGCCGCCCCGCAGGCGGAGCCGGAAACCCCGGACGAGGAAACCACGTCCGCCCCGGCCGAACCGGACGGCGGAGAACAAGAGAAAAAGGAGGATGCAGAGGATGCAGGCAAAGCTGATTGACGGCAAGGCGCTGGCCGCCCAAGTCAAGGCGGAGGCCGCCGCCGAGGCCGCGGCGCTGAAGGCAAAGGGCGTTACCCCCTGCCTGGCGGTGGTGCTGGTGGGCGAGGACCCGGCCAGCCAGGTGTATGTGCGCGGCAAGGCCAAAGACTGCGGCGAGTGCGGCATCGACAGCCGGGTGATCCGCCTGCCGGAAGCCACCACCCAGGCCGAGCTGCTGGCCCTGGTGGCCGAGCTGGCTGCCGACAGGGCGGTCAACGGCATCCTGGTGCAGCTGCCGCTGCCCGCCCACATCGACGAGAAGGCGGTCATTGACGCCATCCCGCCGGAGAAGGACGTGGACGGCTTTTCGCCGGTGAACGTGGGCCGGATGCAGATCGGCGAGCCCTGCTATCTGCCCTGCACCCCCGCCGGCTGCGTGCGGATGATCGAATCCACCGGCACCAGCATCGACGGCAAGCATGCGGTGGTCATCGGCCGGTCCAACATCGTGGGCAAGCCGGCGGCCATGCTGCTGCTGGCCAAAAACGCCACCGTCACCATCTGCCACTCCCACACCGCCAACCTGCAGGAGCTGTGCCGCAGCGCCGACATCCTGGTGGCGGCGGTGGGCAGGGCCGGCTTTGTCACCGGCGATATGGTCAAGCCCGGCGCGGTGGTCATCGATGTGGGCATCAACCGCGGCGCGGACGGCAAGCTGCACGGCGACGTGGACTTTGCCGCGGCCGCCGAGAAGGCCGCCTACATCACCCCGGTGCCCGGCGGCGTCGGCCCCATGACCCGCGCCATGCTGATGAAAAACACCACCCAGGCCGCCGCCCGCCAGAACGGCCTGGCATAACGCCGCGCAAAAGCGGTATTGCAGGCACAAAAGCACCCCGGCATCCGCCGCAGCTATTGCTGCAAAGGCGGATGCCGGGGTGTTTCTTTTCCTGTTTTGCAAAGGCGGTTCCCGAAAGGGGGGAGCCGGGCGGCCTATTCTTCTTCCTCCATCTCCTCGATCAGCGCCGTGGCCACCTCGCCGCGGGTGGCGCGGGTGTCCATGGCCTGCTTTTCGATCAGGCGGTGGGCGTCGGCCTCGGTCATGCCGCGGCGCTCGATCAGCAGGCACTTGGCCCGGTCCACCAGCCGCAGCTGGGCCAGTTTGTCGGCCAGGCGGGCGTTTTCTTCCAGCAGCAGGGCCAGCCGGCGGGAACAGCTGGCGGCCATCTGCACGGCCTGGCGGAACTGCGCGCCGGAAAACGGTTTGCTCAGCACCAGCACGCCGTGCTCCTGCAGTTTGGGGGCGATCTGCTCGGCGGTGCCGGCCTTGGCCAGCAGCAGCACGCCGGCGTGGCTTTTTTCCACCGCGCAGACGCCCAGCTCGTGGCCGAACTCGTCCGGCAGCGGCGTGTTGATGACCACCACGGCAAAGTCCTTCTCGCCCAGGCGGCGGCGCGCCTCGCCGCCGCTGGCCACGATCACCGGCCGGGGGTAGCCCAGCTCGGCCACGTGCCGGGCCAGGTACTCGTTGGCCGTGGTGCCGGCCGATGCGATCAACGCTAACGGCATGCGGGCGTCCTCCTTTCAGCGGGATGCGGCGGCAGGGCAGGGGGCGGCGGGGTCAGATGACCGGGAAGCAGTGCTCCCGCTCCCAGGCCTGCTTGTCGGCGGCCTGCTCGTAGTCCAGGCAGAGCTGGGTCTGGTACTCAAAATACTTGTTCAAAAGCGCCAGCGGCAGCTCCTGCAGGATAAAATCGCTGGACGCCGCCACCGTGATGGCCTCCCGCAGGGTGGTGGGCAGGCTTTCCAGCCCTTCGGCGGCCGAGTGCAGGAACAGGTTGCGGTTGACCGGCTCCGGCAGGGGCAGTCTGCGCCGGATGCCGTCCAGCCCGGCGGCCAGGATCAGCCCGATGGCCAGGTAGGGGTTGCAGGCGGGGTCGGGGCTGCGCATCTCCATGCGGCACAGCTCGCCGTGGGCGCTGGGCAGCCGTACCAGCTGGCTGCGGTTCTGGCGGCTCCAGCTGATGTACTGGGGCGCCTCGCAGCTGCCAAAGCGGGCGTAGCTGTTGGGCACCGGGTTGCAGAAAGCCGTCAGCTCCCTGGCGTGGGTCAGGATGCCCGCCATAAAGTGGGCAGGCTCGCTGTCGGGGGCGATGTCGCCCTCGAACAGGTTGACGCCGTCCCGCTTGAGCGAAAGGTTGACATGCAGCCCGCTGCCGGCCTGGTCGGGCAGCGGCTTGGGCATAAAGCTGGCAAACAGGCCGTTGCGGCCCGCAATGGCCTTGACGGTGCTTTTGAAGGTGTTCAGGTTGTCCGCTGAGCGCAGCGCCGGCGCATAGAGGAAATCCACCTCGTTCTGGCCAAAGCCGCTCTCGTGGTGGCTGTGCTGGGGCCTCAGGCCCAGGTCCTCCATGGCAAAGCAGATCTCGCGGCGGATGTCCTCGCCCTTGTCCAGCGGGGCGATGTCAAAGTAGCCGCCCCGGTCCAGCGGGATCTTGGTGGGGTTGCCCCGGTCGTCGGTCTCGAACAGGTAAAACTCGCACTCGCAGCCCACGTTGCAGGTCAGGCCCATGGCCTTGGCCCGCCGCACCACCGACTGCAGGTAGCCGCGGCAGTTGCCCTCAAAGGGTTTGCCGTCGGGCAGGGTGATGTCGCAGTACATGCGCATGACGCGGCCCTCGGCGGGGCGCCAGGGCAGGATGCAGACGGTGTCCGGGTCGGGCCACAGCACCAGGTCGCTCTCCTCGGTGTTCATAAAACCGGCGATGGAGCTGCCGTCAAAGCAGACGCCGTGTTCAAAGGCGCCGGCCAGCTCGCTGGCAAACAGCGAGATATTTTTCTGGTTGCCGAAAATGTCGCTGAAGGTCAGCCGGACGAACTTGACGTCGTTGTCCTCGGCAAAGTTCAGCACATCCTGTGCGGTACGCTTCATAGGGTGGGACCTCCCTCTGTGGGGCTGCGGGTGGAAGGGGCGTGGCAACCTCAAACGGCCCGCAGATCGCGGGCCGTTTGAGGTTGCGTAAGAAACCGGAAAAAGAGAGTGCATTTCCCGCGCTGGCACGCGGCAAATACAGGGGATGGCAAACAGGGGCTGCCGGCCGCTTTACTCGGTGTAGAACAGCAGGCGGCTGTAGCAGGGCAGCGGCCAGTAATCCTCGCGGCAGATCTCCTCCGCCGCGTCGGCGCTGGCGCGCAGCTTGGCCATGGCGGGCAGCACGGCATCGTGGCAGGCGTGCGCCTTGGCGGTCTCGTCGGTCATGGCGGCGGTCTCGTCGGCGATCTTCTGCAGCGCATCCACGGCGTCGCTCATCGCATCGGCGTAGGCGGACAGCCGGTCCAGCAGCTTTTCCTCGCTGCGGATGGACAGCTTCTCGCTCACCGACTGCTTGGCGGCGGCGGTGGAAGCTACGTCGCCCATATAGGCGTTGACCGCCGGGATCAGCTGCTTGTTGGCGATCTTGACCATGGTGCGCGCTTCAATATTGATGACCTTGGAGTAATGCTCCATCTCCACCTCATAGCGGCTGAGCATCTCGGTTTTGGTCAGGACGCCGAACTCCTCCATCAGCTGGATGTTCTTGGGCTCTTTCAGCGCCACCATGGCGTCGGGGGTGCACTTGCGGTTGGGCAGGCCGCGGCGTTCGGCCTCCACTTCCCAGGCCTCGGAATAGCCGTTGCCATTGAAGATGACGCGGCGGTGCTCGTTCAGCGTCTTTTTGACCCAGGCGGCGGCCGCGCACTCAAAGTCGGCGGCGTCGGTGGTCTCGTCGGCAAAGTCGCTCAGGCTCTTGGCCACGGCGGTGTTCAGGATAAAGTTGGCGTCGGACAGGTTCTCGGCCGAGCCGGGCATGCGGAACTCGAACTTGTTGCCGGTGAAGGCGAAGGGAGAGGTCCGGTTGCGGTCGGTGGTGTCCTTGCTGAACTTGGGCAGCACATCCACGCCCAGGTCCATCTTCATCTTGACCGGGCCGGCGTAGGGAGAGTCGGAGCAGATGGCGTCGATAACGGCCTCCAGCTCCTCGCCCACAAAGATCGAGATAATGGCCGGCGGGGCCTCGTTGGCGCCCAGGCGGTGGTCGTTGCCGGGGGTGGCCACGGCGGTGCGCAGCAGGTCGGCGTATTCATCCACCGCTTTGATGACGGCGGTCAAAAATACCATGAACTGCAGGTTCTGCATGGGGGTGTCGCCGGGGTCCAGCAGGTTCTCGTCCGGGGTGCCCAGAGACCAGTTGTTGTGCTTGCCGCTGCCGTTGACGCCCTCGAACGGCTTCTCGTGCAGCAGGCAGACCAGGCCGTGGCGGGCGGCAAGTTTCTTCATCATCTCCATCGTCAGCAGGTTGTGGTCGATGGCGACGTTGGCGGTGTCGTAGATGGGGGCCAGCTCATGCTGGCAGGGGGCGACCTCGTTGTGCTTGGTCTTGGCGGGGATGCCCAGCTTCCACAGCTCCTCGTCCAGATCCTTCATGAACTCGGAGACAACGGGGCGGATCACGCCGAAATAATGTTCCTCCAGCTCCTGGCCCTTAGACGGCGCCGAGCCGAACAGCGTGCGGCCGGTCAGCACCAGGTCCAGACGCTTGTCGTAGTCCTCCTTGCGGACCAGGAAATATTCCTGCTCCGGGCCGACGGTGGTGGAGACCCGGTCCACATCCTTGCCGAACAGGTGCAGCACCCGGCGCGCCTGGTTGGACAGCGCGGTCATCGAGCGCAGCAGCGGGGTCTTTTTGTCCAGCGCCTCGCCGGTGTAGGAGCAGAAGGCGGTGGGGATGCACAGCACGTCGTCCTTGACAAAGGCGTAGCTGGTGGGGTCCCAGGCGGTGTAGCCGCGGGCCTCGGCAGTGGCGCGCAGGCCGCCGGAGGGGAAGCTGGAAGCGTCCGGTTCGCCCTTGATCAGTTCCTTGCCGGAAAACTCCATAATGGCGGTGCCGTCATGCTGGGGCGAGACAAAGCCGTCGTGCTTTTCGCTGGTGGTGCCGGTCAGCGGCTGGAACCAGTGGGTGTAATGGGTGGCGCCCTGCTCGATGGCCCAGCGTTTCATCACGCTGGCCACGACGTTCGCCACGTCCAAATCCAGCGGCTGGCCCTTCTCGATGGTAGCCTTCAGGCTCTTGTAGGTCGAGCTGGGCAGACGCTCGCGCATCTCATGCTCGTTGAAGACTTTGCTGCCGTAGATCTCCATAACGGTTGCTGCCATACTTCATACTCCTTTACAAACTCCGGACAGGCACGGCAAAAAGCCGCAGCGCCGCCCTTTTCCGCCGGGAAGGCATGCTTTGCCCCGCGGCTGGTTATACCACAAAGGGCGCTGCGAAACTATTCGCAGCGCCCTTGCTGTTATGTGTCCATTATAGCCGCCGCAAAGGCAAAACGCAATAGGCGCATTGCCAAAATCGTCCGGCGGCATCCCGACGGATTTTTGGTTGGTTTGGACAGTTTTTGGGCCTCCGCCCGGCTTTGCAGGCCGCTTTGCAGGGGGCGGCAGGGGGAGCAAAGCCGGGCCGGCAGCCCCCAAACCGGTGCCGTCTGTGCTATAATGAAAAACGGAAACGACAACACGCAACGGCAAAAACCAGGAAAGGCAGGAACTTGTTATGGAGATCGAACGCAAATGGATGGTGGCCGGCTGGCCCCAGGGGCTGGACTGCACCGAGGAATACCGGATGGACCAGGGCTATTTCAGCGTGCGGCCCACGGTGCGCATCCGGCGGGAGGCGCTGCAGGGCGGCGATACCCGGTATGTGCTGTGCTTTAAGGGAGCGGGCACGCTGGCGCGGGAGGAGATCGAGACCGACATTGCCCCCGACCTGTTTGACCGGCTGAAAACCCTGCTGGGCAAACCGCTGATCGCCAAGGTGCGCCGGGGGTACGCGCTGCCCGGCGGCCTGACGCTGGAGGTGAACCGGGTGGACGCCGGCCAGCCCGGCGAGTTCTTTTATGCCGAGATCGAGTACCCCACCACCGACGCGGCGCTGGCCTGGCAGCCGGGCACGCCGGCGCTGCGCGCCTACCTGGCGGACGAGGTCACCGGCCGGCCCGGCGCCAGCATGGGCGAATACTGGCTGCGCACCCGCGGCGAAGCCGAGTGACCCCGCCTGCAGGGCGCGGCCAACGGCCCGGCGGGAAAAATCTGCCGTTTCGCCCGTTGCATAACCTGCGCCAAGCGGGTATACTGATTATGGGGTGCTTTACCCCCCAGGAGGCAAACCGCGATGAAAGCTGACGCATTCCGTTTTGACGGCCGGACGCCCTGCGACCTTTCCAAGCTGCCCACCGATGCGGGCGGCGAAAAGGGCAAAAAGGACGAGTACGCCGCAAAGACCGCCGCCAACCTGCGGCGGATGGAGGCTTTGCAGGAAGCCCTGTACGCCGATGGGCGGGAGGGCCTGGTCATTTTGCTGCAGGCGCTGGACGCCGCCGGCAAGGACGGCACCATCAAGCACGTGATGGGCGGGCTGAACCCCCAGGGCGTGACGGTGTACAACTTCAAGCAGCCCACCAGGGCCGAGCTGCAGCACGACTATCTGTGGCGGGTGGGGCAGTGCCTGCCGCCCCGCGGGGGCATCGCCATCTTCAACCGCAGCTATTACGAGGACGTGCTGGTGGTGCGGATGCACGGCCTGCAAAAGACCTACCGCATGGCCGACCGGGTGCTGGAGGACGACGAGACGTTTTTCCGCAAACGCTACCGCCAGATCCGCCACTTTGAGGAATATCTGTACGAGAACAGCTTCCGGGTGGTCAAGATCTTTCTGCACGTGTCCAAAGCCGAGCAGAAAGAGCGGTTTTTGGAGCGCATCGACACGCCGGAAAAGAACTGGAAGTTCTCGGCGGCGGACATTGCCGAGCGCGCTCGCTTTGACGAGTACAACGACCTGTACAGCCAGGTCATCACCGAAACGGCCAGCAAACACGCCCCCTGGTACGCCCTGCCCGCCGACCAGAAATGGTATACCCGGTATCTGGTGTCGGAGGTGGTGGCGGACGCGCTGGAACAGTGCGCGCCGGCCTACCCCAGGGTGGACGCCGCCGCCCGCGCCGAGATGCAGAAAGCCCGGCGGCAGTTGCTGGCCGAGGATTGAAGCGAACGCGATGCCGTTTGCGAAACTGACAAAACACCCCGACACAGGAAAGCGAGGAACGCCGCATGGCACCCATCCGGGTCTTGCAGGTGATGCCGGCCATGGACGCCGGCGGCATGGAGACGTTTGTGATGAACGTCTACCGCACCATCGACCGCACCCAGGTACAGTTTGACTTTTTGTACCATTATAACAAGCCCTGCTTTTACGACGACGAGATCGCCGCGCTGGGCGGGCGGATCACCAAGCTGACCGTCCGGCAGGACAACAATATCCCGCGCTACCTGCGCCAGCTGGACAGATTTTTCGCCGCCAACCCCTACCGCATCATCCACGGGCATTACAGCGGCTTTGGCATGTTCTACAACCGGGCGGCCAAGCGCCGCGGCGTGCCGGTGCGGGTGGGCCACAGCCACAACACTGCCTACGAGCCCAACCTGGTGGGCACGCTGGACCGGCTGATGAGCAGCCGGTTCGACCGCCTGCTGACCGACCGGTTTGCCTGCAGCCAAAAGGCAGGGGAGATGCTGTTTGGCAAAAGCCCCTTTACTGTGCTGCCCAACGGCATCCGGGTGGACGACTTTGCCAAGCCCGAGCCCGGCGCCCGCGAACGTATCCGCGCCCAGTGGCAGGTGCCCGACGGCGCGCCGCTGCTGGGGCACGTGGGGCGGTTTTCCAAACAGAAAAACCATCTGGGGCTGTTGGACATTTTCGCCGCGGTGCACCGCCGGGACCCCGACGCGCGGCTGGCGCTGCTGGGCGCCGGCCCGCTGGAGGGGGAGGTGCGCGCCAGGGCCGATGCGCTGGGGCTGGCGGACCGGGTGATCTTTGCCGGCGTGCGCAGCGACACCGCCGCCTGCTACGCCGCCATGGACGCCTTTTTGCTGCCCAGCCTGTTCGAGGGGCTGCCGGTGGTGCTGGTGGAGGCCCAGGCCGCCGGCCTGCCCTGCTTTGTGTCCGACACCGTGGACCCCGGCGCGGCCTTTGCCGACGGCGTGCACTTTTTGCCGCTGGACGCGCCGGAAGCCTGGGCGCAGGCCCTCTGCGGCGGTGCGCTGGCCCGCAACCCCAACGCCCGGCAGCAGGCGGTGGACGCGGGGTACGACATCCGCACCTCTGCCCGGGTCCTGCAGCAATTTTACATAGGGCGCGCCGCCGGGGTGACGCCATGAGCGCCGCGCGCATCGCCGTGGTGGTGCCGGTGTACAACGCGGGCGAATACCTGCCGCTGTGCCTGGCGTCGCTGGCGGCGCAGAGCTTTGCCGACTTTGCAGCCATCCTGGTGGATGACGGCTCCACCGACGGCTCGGCCGCGGTGTGCGACCGGTGGGCCGCGCGGGATGCCCGCTTCCGGGTGCTGCACCTGCCCAACGGCGGGCCCGCCGCCGCCCGCGCCGCCGGGGTGCGCGCCGCACAGTGCGAGTATCTTGCCTTCTGCGACGCCGACGATCTGCTGCACCCGGCTTTTTTGCAGACGCTGCTGCATGCGGCCGAGATCAGCCTGCTGCCCATCGCCTGCTGCCGGTTCGACACCTTTTCGGACGCCCCGGCGCTGAACGCCGACCCGCCCAAAACCTACCGGGAACTGCTGGACCCGCAGCACCTGGACGCGCTGCTGCATGACCATGCGGTGGATTACAGCCTGTGCAACAAACTGTACGACGCCGCCCTGCTGACGCCGGACCTTTTGGACAACGGCCTGACCCACAACGAGGACCTTTTGGCCAACTGGCGGGCGTTTTTGCAGGCGCCGGGCATCGCCTTCTGCGATTTTGCGGGTTACCATTACCGCCAGCACGGGGGGTCCTCCAGCCACCGGGCGTTGACCGCCGCCGAGATCGGCGACCACCTGACCGCCGCCCGCGCCGTCCGGGACAGCGCGCCGCCCTCCATGCAGGGCAGCGCCGGGGCTTTCTATTACGAAAAACTGGCCTACCTGGCCAGCCGCATCCTGCGCCGCCCCCGCGACGCCGCGCTGGACGCCCCGCTGGAGTCCCTGCGGACCGAGCTGCGCGCCGGGCTGCGGGACCCGCTGCTGGGCGCCAACCCCCGCCTGCCCAAAGCGGTGCGCCTGGCCGCGCTGGCCAGCGTCTGTGCGCCGGGGGCCGCCCGGCTGCTGTTTGGCCTGATGCTGCGGGACCGGCAGTAAGCCGGCAGACCTTTGTGAAAACCGTGGCCCGGCTGCTAAATCCGGGCTGCCTGCCGCGTTGCACTATATTGAAGGATAGGGGCCAAACAGGATCCCCGCATTTTTGGCTTGCCGGAAGCACCCGGATGGGCAGATCCTGCCCGGCCGGCCGAAATACCATTTCCCCGATGCGTTTCCGCACCCGGCCGCCGGCCGCGGTGTTTGACATAGAGTTAGGAGCTGCTGTATGCGCTTTTTGTTTGTTGTTGACAGCGTCGAATCCCCCCAGGCCGTCAACCCGGAGCTGGGGCGGCGGCTGGCGGCCTGCCTGGCGGAGCAGGGCCACCAGGTCCATCTGCTGGAACTGTGGGACGGCCAGACCCCGCCCCCCGCGCCCGCCGGCGCCGGCACCCCCGACGGCGTGGTGCTGCATGACCTGCCCTTTGCCGACGAACGCCTGATGAACCAGGCGCTGGAAAACGGCGCAAAGCAGGGCAGCCCGCTGCCGCTGCGGCTGGCCCGGCTGGCGGTGCACCCCACCGCGGTGGGGGCGGCTTTCCGCCAGCTGGTTTTGCACAAGCCCCGCCGCCAGGAGGACACCCGCCTGGAGATCGAGCGGCTGGACGCCATCTATCACTTTGACTTTGTCACGGCGGTGGCCGCGCCCTACCGCGCCGCTTTTGCGCTGGAGCAGGCAGCCGTCACCGGCAAAAAGGTGCTGTGGCTGCTGGACCCCTACGCCGCCAACCGCAGCTACCAGGCGCCGGGCGGCTGGGCGCGGGAATTGCAGCTGATGCGCGCGGTGGACACCGCCTTTGTCACCCGCCAGGCGCTGCCCGACTACCAGTCCGGCCCGCTGGCCCCCTGCCGGGACAAGGTGTTTGAGCTGGCTTTCCCCGCGCTGGTGCCGCCCACCGCCGAGGTGGTGGACCCCCGCCGGGGCCGCGGGGCCATCCGCTGCGTGTTCTGCGGCACGCTGTACCCCAGGCTGCGCACGCCGGACTTTGCGCTGGAGCTGTTTGCCAAGCTGGACGACCCCGACGTCCGCCTGACGATGGTGGGCCGCGGCTGGGAGCATTTTGCCCCCCAGGCCGAGGCCGCCCGCCGTGCGCTGGGCAGCCGGGCGGAACTGTCCGGCCCGGTGGCGCCCGCCCACGCCAAGACGCTGGCCGGTCAGGCGGAAGTGCTGCTCAGCCTGGGCAACGCGGTGGACAACCAGATCCCCAGCAAACTGTTTGAGTATTTCGGCGCAGGAAAGCCGATCCTGCACCTGTCGGTCAGCGACGGCGACGCCGCGCTGCCCTACCTGAAACGCTACCCGCTGGCGCTGGTGCTGCGCGCCGCCGACGGCGCGACGCCGGAAGTGGTGGCGGGCCTGCGCGCCTGGCTGCACCGCAGCGCCGGCAAAAGCCTGAGCTATGCCCAGGCGGCGGCCATCTTCCCGGAATTCACCCCCGAAGCGGTGGCGCGGCGGTTCGTGCAGGTCGCGTCGCGTTGAGCGGGGGAGAGGAAGCCGCCGGGCGCGCCCCGGCAAAAAGCAAGGAGGTCCCCATGCCCAAGATCCTGTGGCTTGTCAGCATCACGCTGCCCCAGGCGGCAGCCGCCGTCGGCCTGGCGTCCGACCAGGTGGGCGGCGGCTGGCTGGCCGGTATGCTGGACGCGCTGGCGCCGCAGCTGCGGCTGACCGTCGCCAGCGTGGACGCCCGCGCCAAAACGCCGCTTTCCGGCGAAAAGGACGGCGTGCGCTTTGCGGTGCTGCCCGCCGCCGACGGCTTTGACGGGCTTCTGGCCGGGGAGGCCCCGGACCTGGTGCACATCTGGGGCACCGAGTACGCCGCCGCGGCCGCCATGCAGCAGGCGGCCGCCCGGCGGGGGCTGCCGGTGCTGGTGGGCATGCAGGGCGTCATGTCGGACTGCGCCGCCCACCTGTGCGACGGCGTACCGCAGCCGTATCTGCATTCCGGTCCCCTCCAGCGGGCCATCGACCGGGTGGTGCCGGGGGCGCTGCTGGACAAGATGCAGCGGCAGTTCGACGCCCTGGCCCAAAGCGAAGCCGCACTGCTGGCAAACGCCCGCCACGTGACCGGCCGCACCGGCTTTGACCGCCGCGCCGTGGCCGCCCTGGCCCCCCATGCCCGCTACTACCCCTGCAACGAGACGCTGCGCCCGGCTTTCTGGCAGGCGGCGGGCAGCTGGCGCGCACGGGAGTTCGGCCGTGCCCCGGTCATCCTGATGAGCCAGGGCAATTATCCGCTCAAAAACCTGCACACCGCGCTGCTGGCCCTGCCGGCGTTGCTGCGCCAGTGGCCGGGGGCGGTGCTGCGGGTGGCGGGCTGGCCGCCGCTGGACAAAGGCCCGCTGCTGCGCCCGGTCATCCGTATGATGTTCCCCTACCAGACCTGGTGCGCCCGGCTGATCGCCCAAAACGGGCTGGCCGGTCATGTGCAGTACACCGGCCCGCTGCAGGCGGCCGAGATGCGCCAGGCCTACCTGGACGCGGACCTGTTCCTGCTGCCCTCTTACAGCGAGAACAGCCCCAACAGCTTGGGCGAAGCCATGCTGCTGGGTCTGCCCTGCGTGGCCAGCCGGGTGGGCGGCGTCCCCGACGTGACGGGCGGCGGCGCGGGCGCAGTGCTGTACGGCCCCGCCGGCGACGCCGACGCGCTGGCTGCTGCGGCCGCGTCGGTGCTGGAGCTGCCCGACCACGGCGCCGCGCTGGGCAAAAAGGCAAGCGCGCTGGCCCGCGCCCAGCACGACCCGGCGGCCAACGCCGCCCGGATGCTGCACATCTACGGCCAGGTATTGCAGGCGGAACAGGAGGCCGGCCATGACTGAGCAAACATCCGCCGTCCGCCCCGCCGCGGCAGGACCGGCGGCCAGCGCGGCGGCAAAGCTGCCGCCCGTCACCGCCATCGTGCCCTGCTACAACGCCGCCGCCACGCTGGAGCGGGCGGCCGCCAGCATTCTGGACGGCGCGCCGGATAATTTGCAGCTGATTTTGGTGGACGACGGTTCCGCCGACGCGACCCCCGCCCTCTGCGACAAACTGGCGGCGGGGGACCGGCGCGTCCGGGCCATCCACCAGAAAAACGGCGGGGCTTCCGCCGCCCGCAATGCCGGGCTGGACGCCGCGGCGGGGGAGTGGGTGCTGTTTGTGGACGCCGACGACGCGCTGCTGCCCGGCCTGTGGGATGCGCTGCCCGCAGCGTTTGCCGCTGACCCGCAGCTGATCCTGTTTGGCATGGCGCGGCAGAGCGGCCCTGCGCCCTGCCCGCTGGCCCCCGGTTTTTACCCCACCCCCGCCGACCTGGGGGACGCGCTGCGCCCGCTGCTGTTCGAGAGCGGCTACCTGGCCGCGCCCTATCCCAAGCTGTTCCGGCTGCCGGCGCTGCGCGCCGCCGGCCTGCGCTTTGACGAAGGGCTGCAAATCAACGAGGATGTCCTGTTCAACACAGTTTTTTTACAAAATTCCATTTCCATTTTTTGCTTGTCTGGTGTATACTATTACCAATATGATGGGCAGACCGGGTCCCTGTCCCGCCGCCTGCGGGGCGACCTGCTGGACGCCGAGGCGTACACCGCCCCCGCGCTGGAAGCCATGCTGCGCCGCTGGGGCTATGATCCCGCGCCCTACCTGGCCGAAAGCCGCCTGCGCGCGGCGCTGAACCAGTACGGCCTGCTGACCGGCTGCAGAGGGGACATGCCCTTTGGGCAGCGCCGGGCGCTGTTTGCCCGCATCCTGGCGGACCCGGCGGCCCGCGATGCGCTGCGCAGCCGGCTGCGGCAGGACGCCCGCCCGCTTTTGGCGGTGCCCTACCGCATCGGCGTGGCGCTGAACGCACCGGGCTGGCTGGCGGCTTATACGCTGTTCAAGCAGCGGTTTTTGTAAACAAACGGGCGGGCTGCCTGCGGCCCGGAATTTCCGGCGCAGCCCGTACCCGGACGGAAAGAAGAAATTACCCGGAGGAGGTCGTGCAGATTTTGGAAGGGGTCAAATTTATGGAACGTACCTGTGTCAGCGTGATCGTGCCGATCTACAACACCAAGCCCTGGCTGGAAGAATGCATCCGGAGCATCCTGGATCAGAAATTCGACCAGCCCTTTGAGGTGATCCTGGTGGACGACGGCGCCACCGACGGCTGCGGCGAGCTGTGCGACCAGATGGCCGCCCGGGATAAGCGCATCCGGGTGATCCACCAGGAGAACCAGGGCCTGTCCGCCGCGCGCAACACCGGCATCGACGCCGCCCAGGGGCGGTACTACGCCTTTGTGGACTCGGACGACATCCTGCGCCCGACCTACCTGCAAACGCTGTACGACGCCTGCGAAAAGCACGACGCCTATATGTCCATCTGCGCGGTGGAGGACGTGCGGGAGGACGGCTCCAGCGCCGAGCCCCCCGCCTACACCATGCCCAGCGAGACCGGCGTCTTTTCCGGCAAGGAGCTGCTCAACCGCTTTTACGCGCCCAACGGCACCTATTACACCGTGGCCTGGAACAAACTCTACCGCGCCGAGGTGTGGAAACTGCTGCACTACCCGGAAGGCCGCCTGCACGAGGATGACTTTGTGGCCCACCGGCTGTTCTGGCGGTGCGACAAGGTGGTCTGCCTGGACGCCCAGCTCTACTGCTACCGCCTGCGCGGCGGCAGCATCTGCCGCACCAGCATCAAGCCGGAAGCCTTTGACGCGGTGGACGGCCTGGCCGACCGCTACCGCTTTTACGTCGAGAACGGCGCCGACCGCACCGTCATCGACAACGCCTATGCGGCCTGCTGGCGGCGGTATCTGTTTTTGTGCGCCAAGGTGCGCCAGAACCCGGAGCCCAAGCTGGTCAAGGCCATCTCCAAGGAGCAGTTTTTGATGCAGGGGCTGATCAGCTACCTGCCCAACTGCAAGCAGCTGAAAATGACCGAGAAGCTCTCGGCGGCCCGTTGGTCGATGATGCCGGCCGAAAGCCTCTGCCCATCCAAAAAGTAAAGGCTGCCCCAAGCCCGCCACAAACTGCCGCCCGCCTTTGCGCTCAAAAGCGGGCGGCATTGCTGAACCCCGCAAAGGAGGCCCGGCTGTGCCGCTTGCAAAACCAGACAAAAAGCAGGAAAAACGCCCCCGCGTGCTGCTGCTGCCGCCGTCCGCGCTGCCCATCCCGGCGGTGCGGGGCGGCGCGGTGGAAACGCTGATCACCCACCTGATCCGCGAAAACGAGCGCCAGGGCAAACTGGACATCCTGTGCGCCAGCGTGCAGGACCCGGACGCCAAGGCCGCCGCGGCCGACCTGCAGCACACCAAAATGATGTATATCACCCGCCCGCGGGGCCACCGCCGCTACTGGCCGATGGCGTTTGTCGAGCGGTGTTTTGGCGTGGCCGCGCCCTATGACCCCTGGTACCAGAAGGTGCAGCTGTCGCTGGCGCTGGAGCTGCCCCCGCCCGACTGGATCATTGCCGAGGGCGGCAACCTGACCCAGTGCGCGGCCATCAGCCGGATGTTCGGCCGCCGGCGCTGCCTGGCCCACCTGCACGGCCTGACCCAGTGCAGCCGCCAGATGGACGAGATCTACGGCGGCGTGCTGGCCCTGAGCGAGTTTATCCGGGACGAGTACCTGAAAACCAGCACCCTCGACCGCAAAAACGCCTATATCCTGCACAACTGCATCGACACCGGGCGGTTCACCCCCGGCGAGCCGGACATGGCGCTGCGGGCCTCGCTGGGGTTTGCGCCGGAGGATTTTGTCGTGCTGTTCTGCGGCCGGCTGGAACCGGACAAGGGCATCCACAAGCTGCTGGAGGCCATCGCCTCGCTGGAGGACCCCCGCGTCAAGCTGCTGATCGTGGGCAGCCCGTTTTTCGGCCGCACCCAGACCAGCCCCTTTTTGAAAAAGCTGGAGGCCGCGGCCCGCGGCCTGGGCGACCGGGTGCGGTTCACCGGCTTTCTGCAAAACGAGTCCCTGCCGGACTACTACCGGCTGGCCGACCTGGTCTGCATGCCCACGCTGGTGCAGGAGGCCGCCGGCCTGGTGGCCATCGAGGCCATGGCCTGCGGCCGCCCGGTGCTGGCCACCCGCAGCGGTGGCCTGCCCGAATACCTGGCCGGCAGCCAGGCGGTGCTGGTGGACCTGAACCGGGACGTGCCCGGCCAGCTGGCCTTTGCCATTGAAATGCTGCGCGACCACCCGGAGCTGCGCGCCGAGATGGGCCGCGCCGGCGCCCAGGCGGCAAAGCGGTTCTCGGTGGAGGCGTTCTACAACGATTTTGTGCGCATCCTGGCGGACAGGGGGGAGCGGGCATGAGGCCGGCCGTCTGCGTGGTGGTGCCGGTTTATAAAGCCGAGCGCACCATCGACCGCTGTGTGGCCAGTATCCTGAACCAGAAGGTCCCCGGCGGCGTGGCCTGCGTGCTGGTGGATGACGGCAGCCCGGATAGGTCGGGCGCGCTGTGCGATGCCTGGGCGGCGCGGGACCCGCGGGTGCAGGTGGTGCACAAGGCGGACGGCGGGGTCTCCAGCGCCCGCAACGCCGGGCTGGACAGGGCCGACGCCGACTATATCGTTTTTCTGGATTCGGACGACGCGCTGCGCCCCGGCGCGCTGGCCGCCGCGCTGGCGGCCCGACGGGAACACCCCGGCAGCTTTGTGCTCTGGCATTACACCACCGACCCGCAGGATGCCGCCCCCGCTGCCCCGGCTGCGGCGGTGTACCCGCCCTCGGCGCTGGCAAGGCTGCATCTGGACTGCCTGATCGCCATGCCCTGGAATAAGCTCTACGACGCGGCGCTGGCCAAAACGCTGCGCTTTGACCGGCAGTATACCCTGGGCGAGGATCTGCAGTTTGTGCTGGATTACATTGACCTGCTGCAAAAAAGCACGCCCGGCTGGCAGTTTGCGGTGGTGGACGCGCCGCTGACCTGGTACAACTGCGACACCGGCGGCACCAGCCTTTCCACCCGCTACCACGGGGACTACTGCGACATCTGGCCCCGCCATTTTGCCAAGCTCAACGCTGCCTGCGCGGCGCTGGGCGTTCCGGCTGGGGACCTGCTGCCGCTGCACCGCGCCCAGCTGACCGTGCTGGCCGAGGGCATTGCCGATATCCTGCGCCGGGACCCTGCCCCCATGGGCCAGCGGCGGGACAAGGCTGCCGCCGCGCTGCGCGGCCCCTGGCTGCGGGAGCTGCTGCGCACCATGCGGGCAGAGAAAAACTACTCGCCCTATTACCTGCCGGTGTGGTGGAAAAATCTGCACTGGCTGTATGCTGCCGCCGAGGCAAAGCGCACCGGCAGCCCGCTGTACGGCCGGCTGGACTGGCTGGGCTATTACCTGTTTTTGGGCCGCCGCCGGCGGGAGTGACGCCGGCGGCGGCAGCAGAAACAAAAGGTGGCAGAACGCCGCGCAGGCGGGCCCTGCCCTGCAAAAAGGGACGGCCGGCGAGGGGAGCGGCGCGCCACGCCGGAGGGCGGGCGCGCGCATCCGCGCGGCCGGCCCGTGCCGGCGGCAAGTAATTTTTGGAAAAGGCAAAAATATTTGAAAAAAACCTTGACTTTTTGCTCCGGATGCAGTATAGTATATAGGCACCAAACAAGAGAGCTCTTGTGCGGGGAGCTGAATATCGCGGAGTGGAGCAGTCCGGTAGCTCGTCGGGCTCATAACCCGAAGGTCGTAGGTTCAAATCCTGCCTCCGCAACCATATGAAATGGAGTCAAATCTTCAACAGTCTAGTGAGACTGAACGAGATTTGACTCCATTTTTTATTGCCGTATCAAGGTTTCTCCGTATTTGGCCCATGCGACACAAATTTTCAAATCTTCTCATTTTTGAGCACGAACGGCGCCTAGTCCCCTTATTTGAACCACCTGTTGCAACAGGTTCAGCCAGCACTCTTTTCGTTAAAGGCGTTCTCCGCTTCATCCGGTGTTTTGTACTGGTTGGCGCGATGAGGGCGCCTTTTGTTGTAGAACTCCATATATTCGGCAACCCTTTTCTTAAATTCGTTTTCAGACCGGTAGGAGCTTCGGTACAGTTCTTCTTGCTTCAGGGAGGAGAAGAAAGACTCCATCACGCCGTTGTCATAAGGTGTGCCCCCTTTGGAGAAGGATTGAGTCACATGGTGATCGCGCAGAAGAGTTCGGAAGGCCTGGGAGGTATACTGGCATCCCCGGTCAGAGTGGAAGATCAGATCTTCGCCGGGCTTCCTTTCCTCAAAGGCCTGCTTGAAGGTAGCAGTCACCAACTGGGTGCTTGCTCGAGGAGAGATTTTGTAGGCGATCACTTTTCTGGCATACAGATCCAGGATGGCGCAGATGTGGTATTTCTTGCCGCACACTGCAAACTGGGTGCAGTCTCCTACCCATGCCGTGTTGGGCGCACTGACGTCGAACTGGCGATTCAAAACATTGGGGGTTCCCTGGAGCTTCACCCATTTTTTGTAATCTGCCTTGGCAGTGGTACGGAAGCTGTAAAGTCCCAGATCATGCATGATGTTGAGGACGGTCTTTTTGCTGGTTTTGTATCCCCGGCTTTGCAGTACGGCAAGAATTTTATCGGATCCGAACAACCCGTGGTTTTCCTCAAAAACCTCTTTGACAGCTGCAGAAAGGTCTTTCCTCCGCTGAGTACGAAAGGAAGGCTCCTGTTTGCTTTTCATGTGATTGTAGAAAGTCCCTCGGTTGACTTCCAGAGCATCGCAGAGAACCCGGATAGGATACTGATCCGCAAGTCTTTCCATCTCAGAGAGTTTTACCGGAACTGGATCGAAAGCCGTGCAATTTACCGCCTTCAAAATCTGACAGATCTGCTCCGTCCGCTGCTGTTTTTTCCGCAGATCACTAAGGGCTCTTTGGGTGGGGATTAGATTCGGTGACAGGTTTTTGTATTGTTTCAGCCATCGGTAAATAGTGCAGCGGGCCACTTGATTTTCTTTGCTGATTTCTGTTACAGGCTTGCCATCATAGTATTCGGCGCAGCACTTCTGCACCAGTTCAATGGGATATTCATTCGTTTTCATAAGGATTCCCTCCTTGCGCTGATCGATGGAAAGTGACGAGCGACTGGTGTTCTGCCTATCGACAGACGAATTCTTTGCTTTTTTCATACGAATGCTCCTTTCTGAAACATGACAACAAAAAACCGCCTTGAAAAAATCAAGACGGTTCATACGATATAGTATATTGACTTTGGGTGGTGGCAAAGGGGAAGGCTGTATTGCTTTTAGCCTCATTCTAGTCCCTCCTTGACTCAAGGAGTTTTATGCCTTCTTTCTAATTCTAGAGTAGCACGACCAAGGGAGAAAATCAACCTAACTTTTTGTGCTAACTTTGCAGAGTATTTGATTGAACACTTACAGTGAGACATACTGGATTGCCTTGTGAGATGAATCTTTTTATATTATACTGTAAGTGAGCATATGGCAAGATTTTGTACTCGCGCATCGCGGGTGTTGACTAAAATGGCAGGAAGTTTAGCTCTCCTCCATCATTTCGGCGGTACAGTTGTAATCCTGGTCCTCCACGCATAATGAGTTGCCATGTGCTCTTCTTTGTTAGGGGATTGTACTATGGCAAAGTTTTGCGATATTACTTCAAGAAATGATTTGGCGGATTTTTTAGAAATTCCTCGAAAAGTCTTGACGTATGTTTTATATGTCAAAAAAACGGAAAACTTTTATGCTTCATTTGAGATACCGAAGAAAAATGGTGGAACTCGTACAATCATAGCCCCATCAGGCGAACTCAAATCTATCCAAAAAAAGCTGGCAAGGGAGTTAGAGCGATATCAGCAAGACATTTGGGCGAGTAAGGGAATAAAACCTAATCTGTCACACGGATTTCAAAAGAAGAAAAGCATTGTTACAAATGCCAGAATACATAGAAACAAAAAATACGTACTAAACATCGACTTGCAGGATTTTTTCGATAGTTTTCATTTTGGTCGAGTGAGAGGATTTTTTCATAAGAACAAAGACTTTGCTTTGCCCATAGAAGTTGCGACCGTACTTGCGCAATTAACATGTTTTGAAGGACGCTTGCCACAGGGGGCACCTACATCTCCCGTTGTAACAAATTTGCTTTGCCAAATTTTGGATAATAGGTTGCTTGGAATTGCGAAGAAGTACAAGCTCGATTATACGAGATACGCCGACGATTTGACATTTTCGACAAACGACAAAATGTTTGTTGAGCATAAAGACGAGTTTCTTCGCACAATTCAAAAAGAAATTGAGCATGCAGGCTTTAAAGTTAACGAGAATAAAACGAGGCTGGCATACAAAGATTCGCAGCAAAAGGTAACCGGGCTTGTCGTGAATGAAAAAGTAAATGTTGCACAAGAGTATTACAGAAGAACAAAGTCGATGGCTCATTCCCTTTATAAAACCGGTGAATTTACCATCGATGGTGAGGTAGGCACGCTTCAGCAACTGGAAGGCCGTTTCTCTTTTATAAATCAACTTACTTGGCATAACAACAGGCAAGATGGGAAAGAGCATAGTTTTGGAACCTTATCCGGACGAGAACGGGAATTCAAGAGATTCCTCTTTTATAAATTCTTTTATGGAAACGATATTCCAATCATTGTGACAGAAGGAAAAACAGATGTTCGCTATTTAAAAGCAGCGTTGAAAGCTTTGCATAAAGATTATCCTGATCTCATCGAAAAAAATAAAGATGGAAAATTTGAGTTCAAGATAGTGTTTTTTAAACGCACAGAAAGATTGCGGTATTTCTTAGGGATTCAGTTGGATGGTGCAGATGCAATGCAAAGTGTTTATAAGTATTTCGTAGGAGGAAAAGGACGAGAAAGCAAAAACTATCCAAACTATTTTGCCTACTTTCAACGCATGGGAGCGCAACCCAAGAAATCAACGATTCTTCTGTTCGATAACGAAACAAAAAGTAAGCGCCCTTTGGGAAAACTGTTGACTGAACAGAAATTTACAGAAGAACAGATTCGAAAACTAAAACAAGAGTTGCACTTAAAAGTGTTGGATAAAGGAAACCTGTATTTGCTGACGAATCCACTAGTTCCAGGTGAAGAGGAGTGTGAAATTGAATATCTATTTTCGGAAGAGACGCGTAGCACGCTCATCGATGGGAAAAGTTTGTGCCTAAAAGACAAGTATGATACTGAAAAGTATTATGGAAAAGAAATCTTTTCTCAACACATAACAGATCATTTTGAGCAGATTGATTTTAGTGGTTTTCGACCTTTATTGGATGCTTTAACTTCTATTGTTCGTCAATGAGGGGCGAGGGGATGTAAATGCAGATGGATAATTCAAACCTTTCCGATATTTCAATGTGGCAGTATAACCAGCATGAAATAAAACAAAACAAGGATATTCACAAAGCAATCAAAGGCCTGAGAGAAATAGAATATTTCTTAAAAGAATTTGGTTGCCTTTCCTTTGGGAGAGACTTCATTGTATGTGAGGAAAAGCCCTTCACATTGCAGGGGCTCATTACTTCGCTGGAATTTACAGCAGGAAGTATAATTAGCTGCTGCGAGTCTGGTTGTTTGGCAGATGCTAACACGTTACTGCGAAAATATAAGGATGATCTCTTTTTCTACCTCTACCTTGTTGCTTATGACAGTGATTGCAAAATAGCTGAACCCTCGAAAAGGACAAGGAAAATGGAGAAAAATATTCAACGATGGCTTAGAAACGAACTCGGTGATCTGGGGATTGGTCAAATTCTTAAAGAAATCGGAACATCACCTCAGGTAACCGAAGCCGTGATGAAATACCACTTGCAGAAATATTTGGAGAAAATCAGGGATCGTCTCAACAACTATGTTCATGGTAATGGAATTGCATATTACAACAGAAGTGTAAATTCCTATAAAGAGAGCGTCTTGGAAAAACATATTTCAAATCTCTTGCTCGATATGAGATTTGTGACGGTCACTTTTTTGTTTTTGCTCACAATGTTCAATCCCGCATTTATCATGTCAACGGATTATGTAGACTGCTTGGACTGTTCGATGACGCCTCCTGAAGATTCGCAATACTGGGTGGCGCCGTTTATCACGGAGTTCTTTCAAAAAAATTTAGACCTAATTGATAAAAATGGTATTGCATATCTTTCAGAAAAAACAAATATGCAGTTTTAGTAGGCTCTATTGGATTTTTGGAAGAATACCTACACATATCTTTTGCAATAGACGTTTTGGCATAACGAGGATTTTTCAATATGTCCCAAAATGATGGAGTGATTATGACGATGAACCCATATGAGCAGAAAATAATTTTGGAAAGAGTTCCATCAAAGCCGGAGGCAGCAGAAAAGCAAGCCGACCTCGGAAAAGTACTCCCTGCCGAGGAAGCTCTTGCTGTACCGATAGAAAAATACGGTGCTATGTCATACTAAAGTTTTATGAATATAATAATATGGGATTCGCAGGGGGATTTGGTATGACTGTGTCTGTTGTAGTACTTATATTTCTCGTTGCATTTTTCTTGGCTCTTATGTTGATATGGGGCATTTTGCTGTTTGTGTATGTGCGAGAAAAGAGCATTACTCCAGCAAAAGAATTTTTCCTGGAAAGAGATTTGTCAAGGGTAAATTACACCTCATGTCCCATGGGTATCTTAATTTCGTCTTAATGTCAGTCTTGCCATCTTTATGGCATAACAAGGTCTCTTATGCTATAATAAATTACCTAGAGGAC
>DWWX01000036.1 GCA_019119495.1 Candidatus Gemmiger stercorigallinarum
CCACGGACAGCGCGGTCTTGGGGGTGGCGGTTGGCCCGCCGATGGCGACGACGCGGGGGCGGCCGTCCTGCGCGGGGCGGTTCAGGGTGTCAGACAAGGCGGCCAAACTGTTTTTCCAGCTCCTTCCGGGTGATCTTCAGCACGCAGGGGCGGCCGTGGGGGCAAAACGGCGGCACAGCGCCGTCCATGATCTGCTGCGCCAGGGCCAGCAGCTCCTTGGGGTCGCTGCGGTCACCGGCCTTGATGGCCGCCCGGCAGGCGATGGAGTGCAGCACCCACTCGGTCTTTTCCCGCAGAGCGTCCCGGCCGCCGGCGGCCAGATGGGCGGCCAGCTCCACCAGCATGTCCTCCACGTCGTCCACCGGCACGTCGGCGGGCACCGCCCGCACAATGACGGTGGCGCCGCCGTAGTCCTCGGCCTCGATGCCGGCGCTCTGCAACAGGGCAAGGTTTTGCAGCACCGCCAGTTTTTCCTCGGCGGAAAGGTTGACCTGCACCGGCACCAGCAGCATCTGGGCGGGCACGTTGCCGTAGTCTTTGGCCAGCTTTTCAAACAGCACCCGCTCGTGGGCGGCGTGCTTGTCGATCAGGCAAAGCTCGCCCGGCCGCTCGGTGATGATATAGGTTTTGAACACCTCGCCCACATAGCGCAGCGGTTCCGCAGCCTCCGGGGCAAGGGCGGTCTGTTCAGGTTCGGCGGCGCCGGGCAGCGCGCTGAGGGTCCCCTGCAGGGCTTCCGGCGGCGTGCTCCCTTCGCTGTCCGCCTGCGGGCCGTCCGGTGCGCCGTCGTCCCCGGTCTCGGGCGGGACGGGCGCGGCCTGCATCCCGGCCAGCGCATCGGTAAGCGCGCCAAGCAGCGTGCGGCCGGCCGCGTCCTGCAAATCGGCCAAATCGTCCGCCGCCTGCGGCGGGTAATGGACGGCGGGCGGCTCCCCTTCGGGTGCGGCGGTTTCGCCGGGCATATCGGGCAGGATGTCCAGCGCCCCCTCATCCGCCGCTGTCGCCGGCCGAACCGGAGCCGCGGGCGCTTGCGGCGCGCCGTACTCCGCGCGGGCGGAGCGCATCTGCATCTGCCCCGGTGCGGCGGGCAGGTTCAGCCCCGGCACGGGGTTTTGGGGCACAGGCTGCACCAGTTTTTGGGCGGCGCGGTACTCGGCGGCGGACATGGCGGCAAAGCCCCCGCCCGCCGGGCGGGAGGGCCGCCCCGCCGGGGCCGGGGTCCCCTGCCCTGCCGGCTGCACCTTGGCGTTCGGCTTGCCGTGGTCCAGCTCAAAGCGGCACTCGCCGCTGCCGGGGGCGGCCAGCGCGGCGCGCACCGTGCGGTAGACCGCGTCGAACACGTCGCCCTCGCGGGCAAAGCGGATCTCGGTCTTGGCGGGGTGGACGTTGACGTCCACCAGCTCGGCGGGCATGGTCAGCATCAGCACGCCGCCGGGGAACTTGCCCTGCATCAGCGTGCCCTTGTAGGCGGCCTCCAGCGCAGCCATCATGGTGCGGTTTTTGACATAGCGGCCGTTGACGTAGAAATACTGCGCCCCGCGGGAGGCCCGGCAGGCCCGCGGCGGGGTGACCAGGCCGGTCAGCCGGTAGACGCCGTCGCCGCCCTCCACCGGCAGCAGGTCGCGGGCAAACTCCCGCCCCACCGCCGCGTGCACGGCGCTGAGCAGCCTGCCGTCGCCGGGGGTGACAAACTGCAGCTTGCCTTCCCGCTCAAACCGGAAGGAGATCTCCGGGTGGGACAGCGCCGCGTGCAGCACCACATCCGCCACAAAGGTGCCCTCGCTGGCGTCCTTTTTCAAAAACTTCATGCGGGCGGGGGTGTTGTAGAACAGGTCGTTGACGGTGATTGTGGTGCCCACCGGGCGGGCGCCCGGCTCCATGCCCTGGGGCTCGCCGCCGGCAATGCGGTAAAGGCAGGCGTACTCATCCGCCTCGGTGCGGGTCAGCACCTCCACCTTGGCCACGCTGGCGATGGAGGCCAGCGCCTCGCCCCGAAAGCCCAGCGTGTGGATGCGGGTCAGGTCGTCGGCGGTGGCGATCTTGCTGGTGGCGTGGCGGATGAAGGCTTTGTCGATGTACTCGGCCTCGATGCCGGTGCCGTTGTCCACAATTTGCAGCTGCTGGATGCCGCCGCGGCGGATGGACAGCGTGATCTTGGTGGCGCCGGCGTCGATGGCGTTTTCCAGCAGCTCCTTCGCCACCGAGGCGGGGCGCTCGACCACCTCGCCGGCGGCGATCAGCTCGGCGGTATGCTTGTCCAGTACGCGAATTTCAGCCATGGGATACCTCGATCAAAAAATAGGGTTTCGGGTATGAAAATACGTTTGCGCCGGGGCCTTGCCGCGATTGCCGGGGCAAATTGCCAACAGGCAGCGCGGCGCAATGCTCTGTCGTTATGCTTTCAGCGCCTGTTTCAGCTCGTAGAGGAAGTTGAGGGCCTCCAGCGGGGTCAGCGTCTCGATGTCCACGCTGCGCAGCTTGTCCACCACCTCGCTGGGGACGGCGGGGTTCTCGTAGGCGTGCACCGTTTCAAAGTCCAGCTGCATGGATGCGTTTGCGCCGGGGGCGGAGGCCTCCAGCTGGCGCAGCACCTCGTGGGCGCGGCGGGTGACGGCGGCGGGCAGGCCCGCCAGCTTGGCCACCTCGATGCCGTAGCTGTCGTCCGCCGGGCCGGCCACAATGCGGCGCAAAAAGGTGATGTCCTCGCCCCGCTTTTTGACCGCGATGTTGTAGTTTTTGACGCCCGGCACATCCTGTTCCAGGTCGGTCAGCTCGTGGTAATGGGTGGCGAACAGCGTTTTGCAGCCGATGTTTTTGCAGATGTACTCCACCACCGCGCGGGCGATGCTCATGCCGTCAAAGGTGGAGGTGCCGCGGCCGATCTCGTCCAGGATGACCAGGCTGTTTTGGGTGGCGTGCTGCAAAATCTCGGCCACCTCGGTCATCTCGACCATAAAGGTGGACTGGCCGGCGGCCAAATCGTCCGAAGCTCCCACGCGGGTGAAGATGGCATCCACCACGCCCACCCGGCAGCTGGCCGCCGGCACAAAGCTGCCGATCTGGGCCATCAGCGCGATGAGGGCGTTTTGCCGCATGTAGGTGGATTTGCCGGCCATGTTGGGGCCGGTGATGATCAGCATCCGGTTGCCGCCCTCGTCCAGGGTGGTGTCGTTGGGCACAAACAGGCTGCCTTTCAGCATCTGCTCGATGACCGGGTGGCGGCCCTCGGCGATGTCCAGCACGTCGCTGCTGTCCACCACGGGTTTGGTGTAGTTGTTGCAGACGGCCGCCTCGGCAAAGCCGGCCAGCACGTCCAGCAGGGCCACGCAGGAGGCGGTTTTCTGGATGCGCAGGATCTCGGCCGAGATGGCGGAGAGCAGGTCGGCAAACAGCTGGTGCTCCAAAACCAGCAGCCGCTCGTTGGCGCCGAGGATCTTGTTTTCCAGCTCTTTCAGTTCCGGGGTGATGTACCGCTCGCCGGTGGTCAAGGTCTGCTTGCGGGTAAAGGTATCCGGCACGCTGTCGGCGTAAGAGCGGCTGACCTCGATGTAGTAGCCGAACACCTTGTTGAAGCCGATCTTCAGCTTGGGGATGCCGGTCTCCTCCCGCAGGCGGGCCTCCATCTGGGAGAGGAAGCCCTTGCCGCCGTGCATGATGTCCCGCAGCTCGTCCACCTCGGCGTTGTAGCCGGCGCGGATGGCGCCGCCGTCCTTGAGGTTTGCCGGCGGGTCGTCCACGATGGCGCTGCGCACCAGCGTCAGGATATCCGCCAGCGGGTCGATGCCGGCGGCCAGGTCGGCCAGCAGCGGGGCGTCCAGCCCCTCGGCGATGCGGCGCACCTCCGGCAGGGCCTCGCAGGTGTCGGCCAGGGCGCAGACCTCCCGCGGGGTGGCGGAGCCGTACAGGATGCGGGTGGTCAGCCGCTCGATGTCAAACACCCGGCCCAGCGCCTCTTTCAGGTCGGCGCGGGCGACGTTTTCCTGATACAGCGCATCCACCGCGTCCAGCCGGGCGTTGATGGCGCCGGCGTCCACCAGCGGCTGCTCGATCCAGCTGCGCAGCAGCCGCTTGCCCATGGAGGTCTCGGTCTTGTCCAGCACCCACAAAAGGGTGCCCTTTTTCTCGCGGCCGCGCATCGTTTCGGTCAGTTCCAGGTTGGCACGGGTCACGGGGGATAGCCGCATATACTGGGCGTCGGCGTAGTTCTGGATGGTGCGGATGCGCTCGATGCCGTGCTTCTGGGTCTCTTTCAGGTAGCCCAGCAGCATGCCCACCGCGTAGGGCACCATGCCGTTTTCCTGAAAGCCGCAGGTTTTCTGCCAGTCGGGGCCGAACTGCCCGGCCAGCGCGGCATGGATGACGCTGTCCCGGCAGGCCGCGTCATCCCGCAGCTCCACCAGCGCGCTGGTGTGCTGCTTGATGTAGTTGGTCACATCCTTCAGGTCCAGCATGGCGGTGTTGATCAGGATCTCGCTGGGCACATAGCGGCAAAGCTCGGTGATGATGGCGCCGCCCATCTTCTCGCTTTCCAGCTCGGTGGCGTAGGCCTCGCCGGTGGAGATGTCCGCAAAGCAGACGCCCGCCTGCATTTTGCGGCGGTGCTTTTTTAAGTAGATGGCGCAGAGGTAGTTGTTTTTGTCCTCCGCCAGCATGCTGGACTCGATGACGGTGCCGGGGGTGACCACCCGGATGATGTCCCGCTTGACCAGCCCCTTGGCCAGGGCAGGGTCCTCCATCTGCTCGCAGATGGCGACCTTGTAGCCCTTGGCGATCAGCCGGGCCACGTAGGTCTCGTAGGAGTGGAAGGGCACGCCGCACATGGGGGCGCGCTCCTCCCCGCCGCAGGCCTTGCCGGTCAGGGTCAGCTCCAGCTCCCGCGAGGCGGTGAGGGCGTCGTCGTAGAACATCTCGTAAAAGTCGCCGACGCGGTAGAAAAGGATCTCGTCCGGATGCTGCTTTTTGATGTCGAAATACTGCTGCATCATCGGCGAGACTGCCTGCTGTGCCATGTTTCACACTCCTGGTCTGGTTGGGGGCGGTTCCCCTATGGACGGATACCCGCCGCGTGAAAACTCAACGCGGCGGGAAATTCGGACGGATGAGCGCACTGAAATGAGCAGTGTCGCCGCTCTTCAGTTTGTCGAAAAAAGGCTGCGGAGCCGGGCGCCGCAACCTGGACAAAACGCGGAGGATCGGCGCAGCCGACCCGCAGCGTTGTCCCCCTTGCAGACTCAGTGGCAGCCGGCGCAGGAGGAGCAGCTGCCGGTGCAGCCGGCTTCCGGCTGGCGGACGGCCATGGGATCGCCGCCGTTCATGGCGGTGTTGATGATGGCGTCGATGTAGCTGACCATCGCCTCGCACTCGCTCTTGGCGGCGTTGTAGCGGACCATGCCCTCGCTGGCCATGATCTGGCTGTACAGGTCGTTGATCTTCTGGTTCAGCTCGGCGATGCGGGCGGTGTCCGGCTCGGCCTCGCTGCTGGCGCGGTTCAGGTCCAGGCGCTGGAGGTTGAACTCGCCGATCATCGCCTGCAGCTCCTGGTCGGCGTCGTTGGCGCGGCGGGCAGAATCCAGCTCCAGGTAGCGGGGGTCGGTCTGCATGGCGGCGGCGGCTTTTTTGAACAGATCAATGCAATCCATAACGGGATGTCTCCTTTTGTTTGTTTTTGGCAGGGCGCGGCCCTGCGGCCGAAAACTTGATTTCGGCTGTTTTTATGATAAGCGGCCCCCGGCAAAAAGGCTGTTGCCGGGGCCACGCCGCAAGGGGGATTAAACTTTGCGGCCAAGCAGCAGCGCGGCGCGGGAGCCGGTCAGCTCCACGTCGGCCCACTGGCCGATCAGACTTTCGCCGCCGGGGAACTCGACCACCAGGTTGTTGTCCAGCCGGCCGTTCAGCGTGCCGGGGGTGCGGCCGCAGGCCTCCACCAGCACCCGCTCGGTCCGGCCCGCCAGCGCAGCAACGGCCGGGAAGGCGATCTCGTCCTGGGTGCGCAGCAGCCGCTCCATGCGGGCGGTCTTGTCGGCGTGGGTATAGGGGTCAGGCAGTTCGGCGGCTTTGGTGCCGGTGCGTTTGGAATAGATAAAGGTGAACAGCTGCATGTAGCCCACCCTGCGCACCAGGTCCAGCGTTTCTTCAAACTCCTCCTCGGTCTCGCCGGGGAAGCCGACAATGATGTCCGACGAGAAGGTCACGCCGGGGATCGTCTGCTTGGCGTAGTCGATCAGATCCAGGTACTGTTTGGCCGTATAATGGCGGTTCATGGCCTGCAATACCCGGTCGCTGCCCGACTGCACCGGCAGGTGGATGTGCTTGCACAGGTGGTCGTTGGCGGCGATGGTGTCGATCAGCTTGCGGCTGGCGTCCTTGGGGTGGCTGGTCATAAACCGCACCTTGTAGTCGCCGGGGGTCTGGCAGAGAAGATCCAGCAGGTCGGCAAAGTCGATGGGGTCGGCCAGGCCCTTGCCGTAGCTGTTGACGTTCTGGCCCAGCAGGGTGATCTCCTTGTAGCCGGCGGCCACCAGCTGGCGGAACTCGGCCAGGACGGCGGCAGGCTCGCGGCTGCGCTCCCGCCCGCGGACATAGGGCACGATGCAGTAGGTGCAGAAATTGTCGCACCCGTACATGATGGGCAGCCAGGCCCGGAAGCCGGAATCCCGCCGGATGGGGATATCCTCCACCACGGCGTTGCGCTGGGCCGGTTCTTCCAGATACCGCCTGCCGCGGCGCAGCCGCTCGGCCAGCATGGCGGGCAGGCGGTCGATGCCGTCCACGCCGAACACCAGGTCCACATAGGGGTAGCTCTGGCGCAGCTTGTCCACTACCTGTTTCTGCTGGGCCATACAGCCGCAGATGCCGATGATCAGGCGGGGGTTTTGCTCTTTCAGCTTTTTCAGCGCGCCCACGTTGCCGAACACCCGCTGCTCGGCGTGCTCGCGCACGGCGCAGGTGTTGAACAGAATCAGGTCGGCCTGCTCGACGCTGTCGCAGATGCCGAAGCCCACGTCCTGCAAAACGCCCTTGAGCTTTTCGCCGTCGTTGACGTTCTGCTGGCAGCCGTAGCTGTGCACATAGGCCATGGGCGGGGCGTCGTAGTATTCGGCCAGCGCTTTTGCCGCGGCCGCGTTGTGTACATAGGTCGATTTTTCCAAGTGATGCGTCCCCCTGGGGTAAAATTTTGGCGGTGTGCGGGCGGCGCCGCACCCGGTAAGCCCCAGCGGGGCGCCGATGGTCAGACCACCAGATATACCGTTATATTATAGCGCAAATCCCCCGCCGGCACAAGACCGGCGGGGGCGGAATTTTGGCGGAGAATGCGGCAAAAACCGGGGCCCAAGGTATGACCCTGGGCCCCGGCGCCTGTTTTGACATTACAACCGCCTTGCGGAAAACCGCTTTTGGAAAGACAGGCACTGCAATGTCTGTATCTGGAACATCGCAACACTATAGATGCCATTGCTGTTTGTGAAATTTCCGAGACAGTTTCAGCCTTCAGGAGCGTTACCAGCATTCAACTGCCGGATTTCTTCTATCCGATGGTCGCTGATCAGAGATTGCATCATCTGCTTGGCGCTGGCGTTTAAGCGTAACAGCCGCTCCGTCTGAGGGACTCCATGTCGAATCAGCTCGGCATTGATGCTTTCCAAATTGGCCAAGACAATCAGTTGCTGCAGATTGGCCTCATCCCGGATATTTCCCTTAGCGTCTGGGTGTGCCTGCCGCCATTCCTTTGCAGTCATGCCAAACATTGCGATGTTCAGCACATCTGCCTCATTGGCATAGGTAATACTCTGCTGCCGAGGGGATATGTCCGGCGGAATCAGCATTTCTTTAATAGCATCCGTATGGATTCGGTAATTGATTTTGGCCAAAGTCCGGTTCAGATTCCATCCAAGAGCAAGCCGACTGTTTTCGTCGGCCTTCAATCTCTGGTAATCTTTGATGATATACAGCTTAAACTCGGCTGAGATCCAGGAGGCAAACTCAAATGCAATATCTCGATGGGCAAATGTACCGCCATTTCGTCCGGCACGTGAGAGAATTCCAATCGCATTTGTACTTTCAACCCATTTTTTAGGAGACATCGTGAATGCGTTGGCCCCAGCCTTGGCGATAAACCCCTCGAATTCGAGGGGTTTAAATTCAGGGTTATTAAGTTCCTCCCACAGCCCCAGGAATTCAATTACATCACGGCTTCGCATCCAGTTCTGGATCGTTGCTGCCGGATCATCACTCTTATAGCGGGCAATATCTGTAAGAGAAATGTAGTCATTTTCATCTCCGTTGGAAAGAACGGCAATTTCAGCATCCTTTGCATGGATGGTAGCCCTGTACTTCTTCGGTTCAGACATCGTTTACACCATCTTTCATATCGCTATAGTGTTATATAAGCAATGAAGCAGTCCCCGGCAGCCTTCCTCCACATCCCGCCAGGTCGTGTCGAAATCGTCGGTGTACCACGGAACGGCCACCTCGCCGGGGTGCCCGGTAAAGTCCATCAGCAAATGCATCTTGCCGGAACAGTCGATGCCATGCTCGGACAGCTTGCGGCGGGCTGGCGGATAGACCGGATTGCCGATCTCCTCGGTGCTGGTAGCCGCCGACTCGATTTGAATGCTCAGCTCCAGACCGGCTTTCTTCACCAGATCCTTCATGATAAACTCGGCCATCGGGCTTCTGCAAATATTCCCATGGCAGAGAAAAAGTATCCTGATCATGCGATGAACACTCCAAATTGCTGTTTTCCAATTCAGTATAGCACGGAACATCAGATTCGTCGAGTTGGATTTCCAGATGGGCGTCAGAATCGATTTTTCTCTGGAGTTCTGCCTTTGACCAGCCGAAACAACCAGCAGCACGAAGATACCAGCGCCGCTCCTCCGGCTCCATGTCTGCTTCCAGAATGACCACATTCTGTGTCCAGCTGATCTCCATGGCCAGGGCCAGCAACTCGGGGGTGTCCTCATACATCCGATAGAACTCCCGCATCCGGCGAAGGTTCCGCGGGGAGAAGCCGGAAGCATCGGGGAAACGGCTGTGCAGATATTCGGCTGCAGCCACTGCCGCGCCTTTCTCCGGCCGGGAACAGACGATGCGGCCCAGTTCGCAGCAGAGTTGCATCTGGGGCAGCTCGGCGCTCAGCGCAGCGTCCATGGCTGCAAACATGGCGGAATAATCGATATTTTTGCGGATGTTCATGGCTTCTCCTTCCCGGCAGAACCTGCCTTATTTCAAAACAGGCCAAAGAGAAGCACAGGAGGAGCCTCCTGCGTTTCTCTTTGGCCTGTTACACCACTTGTACCATCTGCTCCCAGAGCAGGACGAAGCGGTCATCGATGATTTTGTTGTCGTGGTAATGTCCGAACAGCCAGTAGTGGAACTTGGCCCGTTCTTTGACTTCCTCCAGGAAGCCGGTCAGCTGGTCGTGAACATAGCCGCCATTTCCCAGTATGTCCACAATACTGCTGGGGGCACAGTGGGTAATTACATAGTCCACCTCATATTGAATGCGCTCCAGACTGCGCCGGGCTTCCTCATACTCCGTCTTGCTGGGAAGCTCCTGCTTCCACCAGGATCGGTGGTTGACCCGGAAGCGGGCGCCCATTCTGCGAAGAGCCCAGTATTGTTCTTCAAAATCAGGCGCTTTGGGATTCAGAACGCCATTCTCGATGTCGTGGCTCCTGGCACCGCCCATGGTGAAGAAGGAGTATCCTTGCAGGTCAAAGACCTGCCCGCGCATCAGGTGGATCACATGCGGCCGGATTCGCTGAATCTTTCCGCCGTTCCATTCCTCTGTCGGGTATTTTCTCAGCAGGTCGAAGTTTTCATGGTTGCCGCTGATGAACAGCGTGGTAAAAGGCAGCTCCTCCAGCCAATCCAGATTGCGCTCGTCCTTTTTACCCCCGTCCCATACGCCGCCGAAATCTCCGCAGATGAGCATATAGTCTTCCTTGGTCATTCCGGCCTGCTCGGGGAAGTGTTCGGGCGCGAACCGCTGGAAGTTGCCATGGGTATCGCCGGTTGCATAGATCATTTCGGTTCACCTTCTTTTGCCTATTATATCATACCCTGCTCCACCTGGATGCCGCCGCGGAGGAACACCGTGATTTTCTTCGCCGAGTTGACCTTGACCGTATCCACCAGCTGCCGGATGAGAGCTTCATCCCATTCGCTGATGTGGGTGGACGCCTGGGCCATCGCAGCAGCGGCATCCTCAATGCGCCGCACGACCTGTGCGTTGCTCTGGCGCTGTTCCTCGATAAAGGCTCGCTTTTCTTTCAGCGCGGCAGCCTCATTCATGACAGCTCTCAACTGGGCGGTGCAGGCGGAGGCGTCCTCCGCTCGGGCAGCTTCTGCTACCAGCTCACGGGTCTGGTCGTTCAGCTCGTCCAGCCGCCGCTCAATATCGGCAAGGCTCATGCTCTCTCCTGGGACCGGAGCCAGCTCCATCTCCATGGCAGAGGTGATCTGCCGGATCAGCGTACTCTTTTGGCTCATGACGGAGTTGATGGCGGCGAGGATTGCCCTCTGGAGCGGTTCCTCGTCCAGTGTTGGTGAGTTGTGGCAGTACTTGGTGCCGTAGTCCAGCCGGCTGACACAGCGCCACACAACGCGCTTCCTGCCTTGCTTGGACCAGGTGCAGCGGCGATACAGGGTGCCGCATTCGCCACAGACAAGGCGCTCCGACAAGGCGTATTTGCTGGCATAGGATGTCATCCCTGTTGGGGCATTCTTTTTGGAAGGGCTTTTCCCGGCGCTGCGCCTCGCCATCTCTGCTTGTACCGCATCGAAGGTTTTGCGTTCCACGATGCCCTCATGATGGTTCTGCACCAGATACATGGGGAGCTGCCCCGTGTTGCGGATGACCTTGCGGCTGATGCAGTCGCTGATGTAGGTCTTCTGGAGAAGGACATCTCCGCAATACTTCTCATTGGTCAGGATGCTTCGGATCGCCGTGAT
>DWWX01000037.1 GCA_019119495.1 Candidatus Gemmiger stercorigallinarum
TTCCAGGTCCTGGGGGAACCGGTCCACGAAGGGCAGAATCACATTGCCAAAGAAAAGCAGCCCTTCACCTTCGCCCGAGTGGGTCACATAGGACAGCTGGTGGGGCGAAATGTTGAGCTGCTTGGCGAGAATCTGCCGGTCACCGGCGGCCTGGTTGAGCATATAAACAAAGTCCGAGTTTTCAAAGATGTTCTGGACCTCGTAAGAGGACAAGAGGTCTTTGACGTTCTGGGTGATGCCGGTGGGGATACCGCCCCACTTACGGAAGCGCTTCCAGATTTCCACCGAGTAAGCTGCCGTCTGTTCTTCTTTTAAGAGGAGATGGAATTCATCTGCATAGAATCGAGTGGATTTTCCCTCGCTTCGGTTAGCCGTCACGCGGCCCCACACCTGGTCCTGAACCACCAGCATCCCGATCTTCTTCATCTGTTTGCCCAGTTCCTTGATGTCGTAGCAGACCAGCCGGTTCTGAATGTCCACGTTGGTGCGGTGGTTGAACAGACTCAGGCTGCCCTTGACGTAGATTTCAAGGGCAGTCGCCACATGATGGGCTTCCTTTTCCTCCTGCTGGAGCAGGGCATTGTAGAGATCCTCCAGCAGCGGCATATTCTCAGGCCGGGGGTCATTGAAATAGCGGTTGTAGATCTGGTGGACGCAGCGGTCGATGACCGTTTTCTCCACCGGCTGCAAGCCTTCCTTGCCGCCCACCACCAGCTCGCACAGGGAGAGGATGAAGTCGGCCTTCAGGGCGATGGGGTTGTCCTCCTCCGAATAGTTGGCGTTGATATCCATGGGGTTGATATACTGGGTGCTGGACGGGCTGATCTGGATAACCTGGCCGTGGAACCGGCGAACCAGAGCCGCGTAATCGGCTGGGTCGGCGGTGTTACCACCGCTTTCCCGCCTAAGAACCGTACGTGACAGATTTCCCGTCATACGGCTCAAGCATTTCATCACTTTTTCAAGCGGCACTCAGCGTAGATTTGCTGGCAGGCACAGTGGACGTACCGCATATTGCGAATATCTTCTGTGCCCGCTTTGGACTTTGGCCTGAGATAGAAGATTTCTCTCTCCTCGCTCACGTCCATCGGCATACCGCAGTGGTAGCACAGACCTTTCTGGTTTTTCCAAATGGTCTTGAATTTGCCAGTGAGCCTGCGCATTCCCTTATCGAACTTTCTTTTTCGGAAATACTCCGTATCGAGGAACGGATTTGCAGTTGTTTTCACTTTGGTGTGCCGTACGATTGCCGTACTGTCCACCCGCATCAACTTCTTTTTATCCGTAGAGAATACCCAATTTTGGTTTTGAACTCGATGCCAGTACCTGGCCGAGATCCACCATTTATTCTTCTTTGGGTGCCGTCTTTTGGCCCACCGCCACAGCAGTTCGTACAGGACGTAATCCAGATGCGTGAACGCATAGCTCGCACATACGGACTGGTGGTAGTTGGTCCAACCTCGAATCTGTTCGTTCAACTTCATAATCAGAACATCCTGTTCCCACGCTTTTCCCCTGCGGAGAATCGTGTCCGAGAGGTTGGAAACAATGGCTTTCACAGCCTTCTTGGATGGCTTGATAATCAGCTTTTCGCTGTATTTTCTAAAGTTCCATCCAAGGAAGTCAAAGCCGTCGTCAATGTTGGTGACGACAGTCTTTTCTTCGGATAGTTCCAAACCTCTTTGCGCGAGAAACTCCCGGATGACTTCTTTGGCTTCAAGAGCCAGCTCCGGGGTTGCTGCTGTGACGACGAAATCATCTGCATAGCGCACAAAGTTCACCTTGTGGGCATTCTTGAATCGAATATCCACTTTGCCGAGCGCGTTTGTGTGGAATCGCTCGGCCAGCTGCTTTTCCATCCCATCCAGCGTCATGTTCGCCAGAATGGGGGAAATGATGCCGCCCTGCGGGGTGCCTTCCTCTGTGGGAAAGAGTTCGCGCTGGTAGATGAACCCTGCTTTCAGGAACTGTTTCAGGATGCTCTTATCCATTGGAATATTGGCCAACAGCCAATCATGGCTGATGTGGTCAAAACAGCCCTTGATGTCACCTTCCAGAATCCATTTCGGAGAGATGTGTTTGCGCGAGAGCGCCGTGAAGAGATATTCACAGGCGTCCTGCGCACACCTTCCTTTTCGGAAACCAAAGGATTTCCCATCTGCCGTTGTTTCCGCAACGGGCTCCAGCGCCAGAGCGTAGAGAGCCTGCATAGCGCGGTCGTACATGGTGGGGATGCCCAATGGACGTTTTTTCTTCTTGTCCTTCTTCTCAATATAAACTCTGCGGAGAGGACGCGCACGATACCCTTTATCTGTCAGCGACAGGACCGCTTTCATTTTCTTCGCCGGCGTGTTCCAGAGAACACCGTCCACGCCGGGCGTCTTGCGCCCGTCGTTGGTGACGACGCGCTTAACGGCCAGCGCTTTGGCATAAAAGGAATGTGTCAGAAGATACTGAAGTCGTTTTACTGCGTTATAGTCGTTCTGCTGAGTTGCCTTGACAATCCTGACTTGTAGCCTGTTAACTTCCCGTTCGGCTCTGCGCCAGTCAATGGATTTCCATTGTGCGCCGAGCTTTGCTTCGTCCGATTGCTTCTCAGAAGTTTTACCTTCCGTCGTTGAATACAAATCGTTCACAGGTATACCTCCAATCTTGCCATGAAATACCTGGAATAAGTCAGCGCCCTTTCGGGCCAGGGCAAATTTTGAACCCCTATGCTCACCATTACAGTGAGCCATTCGCTTTTTATTCCCTCTTATGCCCTCTGCACCATTTCTTCCTCTTGCGAGGTCGATACCTTTATGAAAAAGGAGTGCATAGGGGTTTCCACGTTCCACGTAATGCATAATTCATGAATGCCTTAGCCGCCATCTTTGAACCGGGAGGATTTGTGTCCATTTGCCTTGGGGTACCGAAAGGCCCCGCGGCCACCTCCTTCACCTTTTGGTGCAGGTGTATCAGCCTTATTTCACCTGTTCCCTGTAACGATCCTTACGATGATTTACATTACATTCGACATAGCATTCTTTACCCTAACAGTACATCTGCTTTTAGGCTGGCAGATTTCCCATATTGTCCTGTGAGCTTCCCAACGCTGGCTTTTGACCAGTGCAGGTCACAGTAGGGTTACTCCAAATGGATAGAGCAGCGTTTACACGCAATACATTACGCGACTTCGTGTCGCACCTCGGCCTCCGGGTCGCAGATAATGACATCATCCGAAGTCAGCAGGAAGCAGTTGGCGATCTCGCGCTTGGCCGAAAAGCTCTTGCCGGAACCGGGCGTACCCAGAATCAGGCCGTTGGGGTTTTTCAGCAGCTTGCGGTCCACCATGATGAGGTTATTGGACAGGGCGTTGATGCCGTAGTACAGCGCCTCTTTTCCGTTCTGAAAAAGCTCTTGGGTGGTGAACGGCACGAAGATGGCGGTAGAGCTGGTAGTCAGCCCCCGCTGAATTTCCACCTGGTTCAGCCCCAGCGGCAGAGAGGACATCAAGCCTTCCTCCTGCTGGAAGTCCAGCCGGGTCAGCTGGCAGTTGTACTTCTGTGCGATGGAACTGGCCTGGAAGATGTTGTTGCCCAGCTGGCGGGGATTGTCGGCGGTGTTCAGCACCAGGAACGTCACCAGGAACATCCGCTCGTTGCGGCTTTGCAGGTCCTGCAACAGCTTCTTGGCCTCGGCCCCATAGGTGGCAAGGTCGGACGGGATGATGTCCATGTCATACCCGGCGCGGACGGCCTTTTTCTGTTCCTCGATCTTGCTGCGGTCCAGGTCGGTGATTTTCCGCTTGACCGTCTTGATGGCCTTCACCTGGTCCACCGACTGGATGTGCAGGCTGACGATCAAGCTGGATTCCATATCCAGAAAATCAGCCAGCATACGGTCATTCAGCTCCGGCGCAAGAATCTGGACGAAGCTGACCGCCCCATACTTCTTGCCCATGCGGAACTGTTTACCGGTGCGGAACTCAAAGCCCGACGGAGCGACAAAGTCCTTGGTGGACAGCCCGGACGGAGCCAACCAGTCCCATTCAAATCGGAACGGCACCTGCTCATCCATGTGGAAAATGCCGTGAAGCTGTGCCAGCCGCGCCTTGCCGTCCAGAGATTCCGCCACGACCCCCAACCGCTTGAAGTTGTTGAGAATGTCGGTCTCGATGCGCTCCAAACGAGGTTTGGCAGCCTTGAGGCTGTCAGCGTCGATACCGAAAGTGAGGAACTTGGTCTTGATAAGGCCGTTATTGCCCTTGGCCAGCTGGTTTTGCAGCATGGTCATGTACTCGGTTCGGATACTGTCGAAGTCATCCCCCTGGAGAGGAATGGAGATGGCACGGGCAAAGGTTTCTTCGGATGCCGCAAGGTTCAAAAAAGACAGCTGAAATCGGATCGAGCTGTCGAAGTAGTTGAGGAAGTCACACCAGCCCTCAAAGATTGCCGTCTTGTCCTCGTTCTGCGAGAGCTGGTAGTTGATGTCCTGAAACTGGATGGTCTTGGTGTAATGGCCGTCAGGCAGGCGGCAAATGCCGTCCGGCCACATCCGCTCATAGGGGATGCTGTCCTGTGCAGACTTTTCCTTTTTGTCCGTGCGGTTGGCATGGGCGATGGCGGCTTCGATCTGCTTTTTGTCGGCGCGGGAAAGTTTCTTCTTGGGAACCGGCGGCGTCTGCTTGCCATCCTTATCGGCCTGCCGGTTTTTCTTTGCGGTGAACAATGTCATACACCTCCTTGTCGAGTTTTGCCTGCCTCTCCAGAACGGCATAGAAGTTGTTGGTCTTATACGGGCGCTGTTTGGGCCGGATGATGGCCACCTTGATGATGTTGCCCACGATCTTTTCCAGGGGCTGACCGTGTTTTTCGTACATTGCCAGCATGAAGAAGGGCAGCATGACCAGCATCATACACATGGCAGCCACGCTGTTTCCCACAGGCCCCCGGAGCAAGAAAAAAAGCGGTACGCCGATGAGCGCCCCGCTTCCGAAACAGATCAACTGCCTTTTGGTCAGGTTGAATGCGACCTTAGTTTTGACTTTCGTCAGGTCTTTGGGTACGGGTACATAAGCCAAAGGGATTACCTCCTTCCTGGTTAATGTGCATTGAAAACGGATTTTGCGAGGCTGCCGGTCTTAAAGAGCGTAAAACACAACAGGACCGTATAGCCCACACAGCCCCAGATGGCCATGATGACATCCGATTCGGTGGCAATGTTCTGGACCAGGACGGCATAGATTGCCACGCAAACGATGATGAGGAATGCCTGAAAGCCCAGAGCGATCAAAGAGCGCAGATAGTTCTGGCCCATGCCGCCGCCCACCTCGCGGCTCATCATAGTTGCCATAGGAATAGGTGCAACCGAGGTCACAAGGTAAATCTCAATCATACGGCCATAGATCACGATAAAGATACAAATGTAAAGCGCCCACATAGTAATGCCGATAAAGAGCGACTGGAACCACAGGCCAAACAGCGGCCCCAGTTCCATATCCATCAGCCTGGACTCCATATCGGTCATGACAGAGGAGATGTCGATGGAAGCATCGGACCCGATGATGCCTGCCGCCTGCGCCACCACGCTTTGGGCCATGTCGAACACGCTCATCACGATGTTCCAAGTATTGGAGACGATGATGATGGCTACGGCAGATTTGAACACCCACTTGAAGATCATCCAGGTGTCCACATCATGCAGATTGTTTTTGTCGGTAATCATCTGAATCAGCTCCATCGTCATCACGATAGCCAGGATCACACCAGCAATCGGCACCATGATGCTGTTGGAGAGGTTCTGAATCATACTGAAAATGCTGCCGTTCCAGCCCTGGGGAGTCTGACCTACCTGTGTGGCAATGTCTCCGACCTGCTGGTTCACACTATCGAACATCCCCGTTAGGTTGCTCATAATGCCGCCGACAAGCATTTCCTTCAGCCAGTCAGTAAGGGCATTGAGTAAGGCATCCATACGGTGTCAACCTCCTTTCAGCCGCCCCCGCTTGGGGGCAGGGGCGGCAAGGATGTCTTAGGACTGTTTAACGGGGGGAACGATCAGACGGTGAACAGGGAGGAGAGCAGCGGCACGAGGATAGTGCCGACCACGGCCACGCCAGCGCCAGCCATGAGCTGCTTCATGCCCTGGCTTTTTACTAATGTGTGATAAAGAAGTAATAGAAGTGTAAAAAATTTTGCCGTTCCTATCCGGCACTTGGCCATTGTGTCGGATAGGTCGGGCGGTTATTCCGGCAAATCAATCTTGCCGACAAAGCTGTAATAAATCTCAATGTCCTGCCTGCGGGTGCCGTTCTCGTCATAGCTGCACTCATGCACAACGATTTTTTCAATCATTTCCCGCAAGAGGGTGGGGGTAAGTTCCTCAAAGGCAAGGTGCTTTCGGACAATCCCCATAAACTTTTCCGCGTTGACGGTGGCTGCCTGCGACTTGTCCAGTTCGGCCTGCAAAGCGGCGGCGCGGTCTTTCAGTTCCCGCTGCTCCTGCTCGTAGTCTGCCGACAATTCCATGAAACGCTCGTCGCTGATTTTGCCGTTCACATTGTCCTCATACAGCCGCTTGATAATGCGGCTCACTTCGGCAATGCGCTCCTGCGCCTGTTCAAGCTGCTTGGTGGCTGCGGCGGTCTTTCTCTTGCCGCCGATCTCGTTCTGCTGGATAAGCAGCTTCACAAAGCGGCTCTCATGCTTGGCGGCATATTCCGTCACTTGCCGGAGATTAGAGAGGACGCCGGCGGTCAACAGGTCGGTGCGGATAAAGTGCGCCGTACAGTCGCGGGTGCGCTTCTTGTAGCTGCCGCAGATGCAACAGTCCTGCTTGCGGGTTTTGTTCTGATACCGCTGCTGGTACATCATATCTATGGCTGCGTGACGAATGACAATCTTGCAAAAGGCGTTGAATGTGTACTGGATATGCGCTTTGTAGGCTTCATCTTCGGTCATGGAAATTCCCCCTCTCTGATAATAGTGCGGGGCGGCAGCACTCCTTGCTGTCGCCCCATGGCCGTCCATTCTATTGAAATTACTGATTTTCCGCGTCAACAGGCGTAACAATGGGCATTCCATCTTTATCGACAAGAACGGCTATGCCGCAACCGGTTGTCATGTTGGAAGAAATCAGCAGGTAATTCACACCTGTTTCCGTATCAACGATGATTTTCCGTACATTGGTTACTCCTTGTGAGTAGGTTTCTACAAATCGCTCTTTAGCCATTTTGTGCGCTCCTTTCCTTGAACAAAAATCGTGATTGGCCTTTCATGCCACACCAAAAATATATTATATTTCTTTCTGTATGTCAAGTATTTCATACTATTAGGAAGAAATAATACGCACACCCAATAATCCGTTTTTATGGATGTGCGTTCCAATTCTTAGTTTAATTTTAGTTTTCGCACGATCAATATAGCTATATCCGCAACTAAAAGGACTATCGTATAAGCGGATTGTATTACATTTGCAAGGCGAATTTCATTATCCATCATCCATGTAACCAAAAAAGGTATCATATTGAGAACAACAAAAAGCGTTACAAATGAACATAGAGCCGCGATTGCAATGATTTTTCGTCCCCGTTCATCACGACCTTCTTTAGAGAAAAAATAGAAAATGAAAATAGCTAATAGTATACATCCCAATATGACATTACCTCTTAGAGCAATTTGGCTATCAAATAATAGTTCGCATAAATTCTGCATTATTCTCCCTCCCGGAACTCAAACAAATCTTCAATCGTTACATCAAATACTTTCGCTATGCTATACGCCAAAAGCATGGACGGGTTATAACGGTTTCTTTCAAGCTGCATAATGGTTTGGCGGGACACACCGACTAAATCGGCAAGTTCCTGCTGGGTCATTCGCTTGGTCGCTCGGTACACATGGATTTTACTCTCAAAAGTGTACTTATTTTTTCCCGCCATCTGCTCACCGCCTTCCTCTAAAATTTACTTTCTAGTATAACATATTTCTTGCTTTATGTCTAAGAAATTTTTTTAACGGAATAGGGCTGCTGTCTGTCAAATCATTGCGTGTTACTTTAATAGCGCGGGGCGTCAGCACTCCTTGCTGTCGCCCCTTGATTACCTATCAGCAAAGGCGGGCGAGGCTGTCAACGGCGGCGCGTATGCGCCGTTCATCTTGACCGTTGACTGGCTCGGCTGGCTTTGCTATTTTCATTCGCTAAGTAGGATTGTTGACGGAATAGCAGGTGGTTGTCTATCAATTTGTTGTGTTACTTTATGGCACATGAGCATTTGGTTCCGGATTCTTTTACCAATAGTATAGCATGCCGGCCGGTACTTGCCAATCCGTTTGGCGCGCCTGCCACCCGCCGCTGGCAGGAGATTTGCCGCAATCTGGCCACCCGACCGCCGGGAACGCGCCTCCCCCAGATATAGTGTTAAAACCAATCCAGAAAACAAAATATTCCGCTTTTCCTCTTGACCTTACCGCGGCTGTCTGGTATACTTTGTCTGCCGGATCGTGCCGCGGTATTTTTTATGCACACTCCGCTAAGCCGTCGCGGCTTGCTTTTTGCCGGCAATTCATATATAATTGCTATGGATTAAATTTTCCCCTTGACGGCGGCGGCCTGCTCTGCTATACTGGCGGCATCAGGCCATGCGACTGACGGAAGTGGAGCATACCACAGGGAGCATGGCCGCTGCAAAGCCGACCGTCTGGGCGAAAGTTCCAGAGGGGCGGCTGTTTTTTTGCGCTTTTTGCCCCGGCGGAACTTTTTGAGATCGTTCTCCCCAACCAAAAGGAGGGTCTGCCATGCCGCAATACCGGATCGTCCCGCTGCGCCAGTGTCCCGACCTGGCCGGGCCGGCCGCCGAGTGGTTCGCCGCAAAATGGGGCATCCCCATCGCGGAGTACCGCGCCAGCATCGACGCCAGCCTGCAGGCGCCCGACCGGGTGCCCCAGTGGTACCTGGCGCTGGACGGCGGCTGTATCGCCGCCGGGGCGGGGCTGATCGAAAACGACTTTCACGACCGGCCCGACCTGGCCCCCAACCTGTGCGCGCTGTTTGTGCAGCCGCCCCACCGGGGCCGGGGGCTGGCCCGGCAGCTGCTGGATCACATCCGCAGCGACGCCGCGCAAATGGGCGTGGACCGGCTGTATCTGGTCACCGACCACACCGATTTTTACGAGCGGTGCGGCTGGCAGTTTTTGACCACCGTCCATGACGAGAGCGGCCAGCCGGAGCGGATGTACACCGCCCCCTGTCCGCCGCCCGCCGGAAAGGAGGCCGCCCCATGACCGCAGGCCGCATCCATTCCATCGAGAGCATGGGCCTGGTGGACGGGCCGGGCATCCGCACGGTGGTGTTTTTGCAGGGGTGCCGGCTGCGCTGCCGCTTCTGCCACAACCCCGACACCTGGGCCCCGGCCGGGGGCGAGGAGCTTTCCGCCGGGCAGCTGGTGGACAAGATCGCCCGCTTTATCCCCTACTTTCAGCGCAGCGGCGGCGGGGTGACCTTTTCCGGCGGCGAACCGCTGATGCAGCCGGCGTTTTTGCTGGAGGCGCTGCGGCTGTGCCGCGGGCGGGGCATCCACACCTGCCTGGACACCGCCGGCGTCGGCCCCGCCGCGCTGACCGACGCCGGCCTGGACGAGATCCTGGCCGAGACCGACCTGGTTTTGTACGACGTCAAGCACTGGCAGGCGGAAGCCTACCAGGCGCTGACCGGGCAGGACATTGCCGGGGCCGAAGCCTTCCAGCAGGCGCTGCGCCGGGCCGGCACGCCGGTGTGGGTGCGCCACGTGGTGGTGCCCGGCCGCACCGACAGCCCCCAGGCCATGGCCGGGCTGAAAGCCTACATCGGCAGCCACCTGGCCAACGTGCAGAAAGTGGAGCTTCTGCCCTACCACCTGCTGGGCGTGCCCAAGTATCAGCGGATGGGCCTGCCCGATCCCCTGCCCGGCGTGCCCGCCATGGACAAGGCCCGCTGCGCCGAACTGCAGCAGACGTTTTTCCCCGAAAACGGATAAGGCGATTTGCCCGCCCTGTTTTCCCTGACATAGTTCCCACACACAAATCGACACACAGCGAGACACACATATTGAAAGGAGTCCGACCAATGAATCCCACCGCATGGAACGGCTTTGCCCCCGGCAACTGGCAGCGCGAGATCGACGTGCGCAACTTCATCCAGAAAAACTACACCCTCTACGAGGGGGATGCCGGCTTTCTGGCCGGCCCCACCGAGCGGACCAAAAAGGTCTGGTCCAAATGCGAGGCCCTGCTGGCCGAGGAGCTGAAAAAGGGCGGCGTGCTGGACGTGGAGACCCACGCCATCAGCGGCATCTGTAACTTTGCCCCCGGCTACATCGACAAGGACAACGAGGTGATCGTGGGCCTGCAGACCGACGCCCCGCTGAAGCGGATGGTCAACCTGTACGGCGGCGTGCGCATGGCCAAGCAGAGCCTGGAGGCCTACGGCTACACGCTGGACCCGGACATTGAGCGGCATTTCTGCGAGTACCGCAAGACCCACAACGAGGGCGTGTTCGACGCTTACCCCAAGCGGGTGCGCGCCGCCCGCCATGCCGGCCTGCTGACCGGCCTGCCCGACGCCTACGGCCGCGGCCGCATCATCGGCGACTACCGCCGGGTGGCGCTGTACGGCACCGACCGGCTGATCGAGGACAAGCTGGCCGACCTGGACCGCATCGACGGCGCCATGGACGACGAGCGCATCCGCCTGCGCGAGGACGTCAGCATGCAGATCCGGGCGCTGAAAGAGATGACCCGCATGGCCGCAGGCTACGGCGTGGACATTTCCAAGCCCGCCCAGACCGCGCAGCAGGCGGTGCAGGCCTTGTACATGGGCTACCTGGCCGGCATCAAGGAGAACAACGGCGCGGCCACCTCGCTGGGCCGCACCTCCACCTTCCTGGACATCTACATCCAGCGCGATCTGGACAACGGCATGCTGGACGAGGCCGGCGCCCAGGAGCTGGTGGACCAGTTCATCATCAAGCTGCGGCTGGTGCGCCACCTGCGCACGCCGGAGTATAACGAGCTGTTCGGCGGCGACCCCACCTGGGTGACCGAGTCCATCGGCGGCATGGGCATCAACGGCAAGCCGCTGGTGACCAAAAACTCCTTCCGCTACCTGCACACGCTGGAAAACCTGGGCACCGCGCCGGAGCCCAACCTGACCGTGCTGTGGAGCGAACACCTGCCCCGGGCCTTCAAGGATTACTGCGCCCATATCTCCATCACCACCGACTCGATCCAGTACGAGAACGACGACGTGATGCGCCCGGTCTACGGCGACGATTACGCCATCGCCTGCTGCGTGTCCGCCATGGCGGTGGGCAAGCAGATGCAGTTCTTCGGCGCCCGCTGCAACCTGGCCAAGAGCCTGCTGTACGCCATCAACGGCGGCGTGGACGAAAAGAGCGGCCAGTTGGTGGTGCCGGGCATCGAGCCGTTCACCGACGAGGTGCTGGACTACGACAAGGTCTGGGCCAACTACAAAAAGGTCATGGACTATGTGGCCGAGCTGTACGTGGACGCCAACAACATCATCCACTACATGCACGACAAGTACGCCTACGAGGCCAGCCAGATGGCCCTGCACGACACCCATGTGCAGCGGCTGATGGCCTTTGGCGTGGCGGGGCTTTCGGTGGCGACGGACAGCCTGTCGGCCATCAAATACGGCAAGGTCAGGCCCGTCCGCAACGAGAACGGCGTCGCCGTTGATTTTGTCACCGAGGGCGACTTCCCCAAGTACGGCAACGACGATGACCGCGCCGACGACCTGGCGGTGGATACCGTCACCTACTTCAGCGGCGCGCTGAAACGCAACCCGCTGTACCGCGGCGCCATCCACACGCTGTCGGCGCTGACCATCACCAGCAACGTGATGTACGGCAAAAAGACCGGCACCACCCCCGACGGCCGCAAGCTGGGCGAGCCGCTGGCCCCCGGCGCCAACCCGATGCACGGTCGCGACAAAAACGGCGCGCTGGCCTCGCTGAACAGCGTGGCCAAGATCCCCTACCGCAACATCTGCCAGGACGGCGTGTCCAACACCTTCTCCATCGTGCCGGAGGCGCTGGGCCGCGAGGACGGCGTCCGCCGCGCCAACCTGGTGGCTTTGCTGGACGGCTACTTTGCCCAGGGCGCCCACCACCTGAACGTCAACGTCATGCACCGCGAGACGCTGATCGACGCCATGGACCACCCGGAGAAGTACCCCTCGCTGACCATCCGCGTGTCCGGCTATGCGGTCAACTTCCACCGCCTGAGCCGCGAGCAGCAGCTGGAGGTCATTGCGCGGACCTTCCACGAGAGCATGTAACGCAAAACGCACCCGCAAAAGGCGGGCAGCGCCCAAAGCCGGTATCCGCCGGCCGGGCGCTGCCCGCCTTTTTTGACTTTTGGGGCGGGATGTGGTATAGAGATACCAAACCGCTGATCTTTCGATTTTTCTGCTTTGAGGTGATTTATATGGTGCAGCCTTTCCAGGCCGGCGAGACGGTGACCGTGAACGGCGCGGGATACACGCTGCAAAAACTGCTGGGCAAGGGCAAGGGAGGATACTCCTACCTGGCCCGGCGGGACGGGCAGCCGGTGGTGGTCAAGCAGATCCACCACGAGCCCTGCGAATACTACCAATTCGGCGACAAGCTGGCCGCCGAGCTGCACGACTATGCGCGGCTGTCGGCCATCGGCATCGCCATGCCGAAGCTGCTGGACGCCGACCGGGCGGCCGAGCGGCTGGTGAAAGAGTACATCGCCGGCGAGACCGTCTATGACATGGTGCTGCACGACCGCCTGCCCGCCGCCTGTCTGGATCAGGTGCGGCAGATGTGCCGGCTTTTGTACGCCGCCAACACCAACATCGACTATTTCCCCACCAATTTTATTTTGCAGGACGGCGTCTTGTATTACGTAGACTACGAGTGCAACGACTATATGGATGAATGGAACTTTGAAAACTGGGGCGTCAAATACTGGAGCAAAACGCCGGAGTTTCTGGCCCATGCCGCGGCCCGCGGGTAAGCGCCGGCCGCCCGTTTAGGGCCGCAGACCGGCGGGAAGCCTTTTGACCCGGTAAAGGACAAGGCTGCAGGCAAGCACTGCAAGCTCGGTCAAAGGGAAGGTCAGCCACACAAAGCCAAGGCCCCAAAAATGCAGCACCCAGGCAAGGGGCACCAGCAGCACGACCTGCCGCAGCACCGTGACGAACAGGCTGCTTTTGCCCCGGTCGACGCCCTGGAAATAGACGGTGAGCATCATGGTGGCACCGGCCGGCACAAAGCTGAGGGCGATGCGCCGCAGCGCCGGCACGCCGATGGCCAGGATGGCCGCGTCGGGGGAAAAGATCGAGAGCAGCCATTCCGGCACGGCCCAGAACGCCGCCGTGGCCAGCGCCATCACCGCCACCGAGATCCGGACCGCGCAGCGCAGCGTTTCCCGGACGCGGCCGGCGCTGCCCGCCCCATGGTTATAGCTGATGACCGGTACGATGACCTGTTGCAGCCCCATGAGCGGGATAAAGAAAAAAGCCTGCAGCTTGTAATAAATGCCAAGGACCGTGACCGCGTCCTCGGTGAACTGCTTTAAGATCAGGTTCAGCCCGATGATATACAGCGTATACAGCGACTGCATGGCGATGGACGGCAGCCCGCAGCGGAAAATTTTCCGGCAGTCGGCAAAGCGCAGCCTGCCGCACATCCCGTATGTGCGCCACACCGCCGCCAGGGTGATGCCCATGGCCGCCCACTGCCCCAGAACGGTGGCCACCGCGGCCCCGGCCACGCCCAGTTCCGGCGCGCCCAGCAGCCCGAAGATCAGCACCGGGTCAAGCACAAGGTTGATCACGGCGCCCGCCACCTGGGCCAGCATCGGCAGCAGCATATTCCCCTTGGCCTGCAGCAGCTTGGTGCAGTTCGACTCCACAAACAGGCCCAGCGACCCGAGAAAAATGATCCGCCCGTACTGGACGCCCGCCGCGCGGACCTCCGGCTGGTCGGAGGACAGCGCAAAATAGCCCTCCACCAGAAGCGCCCCCGCCGCGGCAAACACCAGCGCGTTGGCAAGCCCCAGCCACAGCCCGCTTTTTGCCAGGTCCCGCTGGCGGCCGGCGTCGCCCGTGCCGTCCATGCGGGAAACCAGGATGCCCAGCCCCGTGCCGACGCCTGTGCCCAGGGACGTCATGAGAAGCTGGATCGGATAGATCACGGAAAGCGCCGTCAGCCCGCTGAGCGAATACCTGGCGACAAAATAGCTGTCCACGATGTTGTAGATCGACTGGATCAGCAGCGCCAGCATGACAGGCGGGGACAGTTTCAGCAGCAGCTTTCCGACGGGTGTGTCACCCATACATACTCAACCCCTTTCCTGCCCCATCATAAAGGGTGGAGCAGCTACAGGGTCAAGCATTTTTTTCAAACATTTTTTTCGGCGCAGGGCTCCAGGTGCACGTACAGCTCGCAGGAATAGTCGTCCAGGTAGGGGAACAGCTGCAGCCCCAGCTCCTCTGCAAAGACGGCGTCCGCCGTGCGGTGATGCCCGGCCAGCCAGTCCAGCAGCGGCGAGAGGTCCGCCCGCTCGTTTTGGATCCGCAGCGTGGTCACCGCGTACTCGCCGGCCGGCAGCCGGTAAAGGTCCTGCGGGGCGGTGTGGGCATAGCCCTGGCCGTCCAGTTTCAGGTATTCGCGCTGTTTGACGACCCGGCCGCCGCGCAAAGCCTCCCTGTCCAGGACATAGCCGTATTTCCGCCGGATCGACGGGGCGCGGCGCAGCTCCTCCCTGGCCGCCTGCTGCAGGTTGGCGTGGTAGGCCTGCCCGGCGCCGGGCTTGCCCGCAATGACCAGCTGCTCCTCCCGCGTGATCAGGCGCACCCCGGCGTCCTCCTTCCGGCTGGCGGCGATCCGCTCGTTTTCTTGGCCGTACCACACGATATCGTCCGCCACCTGCTGGTAATACCGGCTCAGGCGCACCGCCTCCTGCCGGTATTCCATCAAAAGCGCCGTGATGGCGTCGTTGTCCCGCAGCGCAAGGATGCGGCGCACCGTTTCCAGCGGGATGTCCAGCTTGCGGCAGACGGTAATGATATCCAGCTGCCACAAATTCCGCAGCGAATAGTAGCGGTACTGGTTGTCCGGGTCAACATGGTCCGGCACCAGCAGGCCGATCCTGTCATAAAAATGCAGGGTATCTTTTGAGATGCCCGTGGCGCGGCTGACCTCGCCGATGCGGTAATAGGTGTGTTCCAAGGCCGGCCCTCCTTTTTTGTCATCTGCCTGCGGGCGGCGGGGGCCCCGCGCCGGCAGTTGTCTGCCAACAGTATAGCAAAGCGCCCGCCGCCCGGCAAGGGCGGCCCCGCGCGCCGGACTTTGCCCGGCCCCTGCGTCGAAACCTGTTGACAACCCCCAAATCTATGCTACAATAAAGGTGCTATGCATAGATGTTGCCACGGCACCTCTCATGCAAATATATTTGGCCGGGCGGGCGTACCGCCTAAAGCTCATCGGACAGGGCTGGCCGCTGCCGCGTGCGGCGTAGAGCGCCGCAATTATTGATGGACCGAAAAGGTTCAAATTTTATAAGTTGGTCCCTTTTTCCCGTGCGTTCGCACACCACTTGTGAAACGTCAATAAGAGTAGCGAAAGTATATTTGCCAGGCGCGCCGCGTATCCCCCGCGCGCCGGAAAACTCTGAAGTGTACGGATCAGGCACATGGATGCTGGCATCTCCCCTGCAGGCTCTGTTCAGGGGTGTGTTTTGTCCTGTAAGTCGTTTCGCAGGCAGTGCGCGCCGCACCAAGGCGCGGGCACTGCCTGCTTTTGTTTTGCCCGCGGGCCGGCTTTCTCAAAAAAACAGACAGGTGCGCCGGGCGTGTTCTGCGCCGCCCGGCCCCTTTGCAGGAGGAATGTGTTTTGGACAAGGAACGCCAAAAGCAGGCGCCGATCTACACGGCGCTGGAACGCTTCCGCCGCCAGCGGGTGGTGCCCTTTGACGTGCCCGGCCACAAGCGCGGCCGCGGCAACCCGGAGCTGGTGCAGCTGCTGGGCGAAAAGTGCGTGGGCATCGACGTCAACTCGATGAAGCCGCTGGATAACCTGTGCCACCCGGTGTCGGTCATCCGCGAGGCCGAGGAGCTGGCCGCCGACGCCTTCGGCGCGGCCCACGCCTTTTTGATGGTGGGCGGCACCACCTCGTCGGTGCAGGGGATGGTCCTTTCGGCCTGCAAGCCGGGCGACAAGATCATCCTGCCCCGCAATGTGCACAAAAGCGCCATCAACGCGCTGGTTTTGTGCGGCGCCACCCCGGTCTACATCGACCCCAAGGTGGACAAACGGCTGGGCATCCCCCTTGGCATGGAGGTGGAGGACGTGCGCGCCGCCATGGAGGCAAACCCCGACGCGGTGGCCGTCTTTATCAACAACCCCACCTATTACGGCATCTGCTCCGACCTGAAAGCACTGGTCAAGCTGGCGCACGAGCACAACATGCTGGCCCTGGTGGACGAGGCCCACGGCACCCACCTGTATTTTGGCCCCGGCCTGCCCTGCCCCGCCATGAAAGCCGGCGCCGACATGGCCGCTGTTTCGATGCACAAGTCCGGCGGCAGCCTGACCCAAAGCTCGATCCTGCTGCTGGGCCCCCACATGGACGAGGGCTATGTCTCCAGCGTCATCAACCTGACCCAGACCACCAGCGCCAGCTATCTTTTGATGGCCAGCCTGGATATTTCCCGCCGCAACCTGGCACTGCGCGGGGCCGAGAGCTTCTCCCGCGTGGTGGACATGGCCGAGTATGCCCGGCGCGAGATCAACGAGATCGGCGGCTACTACGCCTACGGCTCCGAGCTGATCAACGGCGGCAGCATCTACGACTTTGACGTGACCAAGCTGGCGGTGTACACCCGCGGCATCGGTTTGACCGGCATCGAGGTCTACGACCTTTTGCGGGACGAGTACGACATCCAGGTGGAGTTCGGCGACCTGTCCAACATGCTGGCCTATATCTCCATCGGCGACCGCATCCAGGACATCGAGCGCCTGGTGGGCGCTTTGGCGGACATCAAGCGGCTGTACTCCAAGCCGGAGACCAACCTGTTCACCTCGGAGTATATCACCCCCATCGTGGCGGCTACCCCGCAGAAGGCCTTTTACGCCGAGAAGGAATGCCTGCCCATCGAGGACACCGCCGGGCGCATCTGCAGCGAGTTTGTCATGTGCTACCCGCCGGGCATCCCCATCCTGGCGCCGGGCGAGGTCCTCACCAAAGAGATCATCGACTACATCAAGTTTGCCAAGGAAAAGGGCTGCTCGATGCAGGGCCCGGCCAGCTCGGACATTTCGCACCTCTATGTGTTAAAGGAGTGATACCATGCAGGATCTGGATTTCTGGTTTGGCGAACTGCACACCGACAACGTCAAGCTGAGCATCCGGGTGGAGCAGCAGCTGTTCCACGGCGAGAGCGATTTCCAGCGCATCGACGTGTTTGACTCGCCGGAGTTCGGGCGGTTTCTGACCTCGGACGGCAGCGTGATCTTCTCGGAAAAGGACGAGTTCACCTACGACGAGATGATCGTCCACGTGCCCATGGCGGTGCACCCCAACGTGCGCCGGGTGCTGGTCCTGGGCGGCGGCGACGGCGGCGTGGCCCGCGAGCTTTCGCAGTATGACGAGATCGAGGTCATCGACGTGGTGGAGCCGGACAAACTGTTTGTGGACGTCTGCTGCAAATATTTCCCGGACAATGCCTGCGGCCTGCGGGACAGCCGGGTGCGCATCTTTTACGAGGACGGGTTGAAATTCCTGCGCACCAAGTCGGACGACTACGACCTGATCATCAACGACTGCACCGACCCCTTGGGCCACGCGGCCGGGCTGTTCACCAAGGAGTTCTACGGCAGCTGCTTTAAGGCGCTGCACGAGGACGGCATCATGGTCTACCAGCACGGCAGCCCCTTCTACGACGAGGACGAGGAGACCTGCCGCGCCATGCACAAGCGGGCCTACCGCAGTTTCCCCATCAGCCGGGTGTACCAGGCGCACATCCCCACCTGCCCGGCCGGGTACTGGCTGTTCGGCTTTGCCTCGAAAAAATACCATCCGCTGAAGGACTTTGACGCTGCCCGCTGGGATGCGCGGCATATCAAGACCTGGTACTACTCCACCCACCTGCACCGGGGCGCCTTTATGCTGCCGCGGTATGTGGAGGAACTGCTGGAGGAGGAGGAAAGCTGAACCGCCTGCATTCCTGATTTTTTACCGTTCCGCCCTTTGAACCCGCAAGTTTGAACCAAATTTTGAACCAAATCAAAAGGAGTGTATCCCCATGAGCAAACTGCTTGTTATCGGCTGCGGCGGCGTCGCCCAGGTGGCCATCCAGAAATGCTGCCAGAACAGCGGCACTTTCACCGAGCTGTGCATCGCCAGCCGCACCCTGTCCAAGTGCGACGCGCTGAAAGAAAAGCTGGAGGGCAAGACCGCCACCAAGGTCACCACCGCCCAGGTGGATGCCGACGACGTGGAGGCGCTGAAAGCCCTGATCAACAGCTACCAGCCCGACGCCGTGCTGAACGTCGCCCTGCCCTATCAGGACCTGACCATCATGGACGCCTGCCTGGCCTGCGGCGTGGACTACATCGACACCGCCAACTACGAGCCGGAGGACACCGACGACCCCGCCTGGCGTGCCGTCTACGAAAAACGCTGCCAGGAGGAGGGCTTTACCGCCTACTTCGATTACAGCTGGCAGTGGGCCTACCGCAAAAAGTTCCAGGACGCCGGCCTGACCGCGATCCTGGGCTCCGGCTTTGATCCCGGCGTCACCAGCGTGTTCTCGGCCTATGCGCTGAAGCATTATTTTGACGAGATCCACACCATCGACATCCTGGACTGCAACGGCGGCGACCACGGCTATCCCTTCGCCACCAACTTCAACCCTGAGATCAACCTGCGCGAGGTCTCGGCCAACGGCAGCTACTGGGAGGACGGCCACTGGGTCGAGACCAAGCCCATGGAGATCCACCGCACCTACGACTTCCCCCAGGTGGGCGAGAAGGACATGTACCTTTTGCACCACGAGGAGATCGAGTCGCTGGCCAAAAACATCCCCGGTGTCAAGCGCATCCGCTTCTTTATGACCTTCGGCCAGAGCTACCTGACCCACATGAAGTGTCTGGAGAATGTGGGCATGCTGTCCACCAGCCCGGTGATGTTCGAGGGCCGCGAGATCGTTCCCATCCAGTTCCTCAAAGCCCTGCTGCCCGACCCGGCCTCGCTGGGCCCCCGCACCGTGGGCAAGACCAACATCGGCTGCATCTTTACCGGTGTCAAGGACGGCAAGGAAAAGATCATCTATATCTACAACGTCTGCGACCATCAGGAGTGCTACAAGGAGCTGGGCAGCCAGGCGATCAGCTACACCACCGGCGTGCCCGCCATGATCGGCGCCGCCCTGGTGGTGAACGGCGCCTGGAAAAAGCCGGGCGTCTTTAACCTGGAGGAGATGGACCCCGATCCGTTCATGGAGATGCTGAACCAGTACGGCCTGCCCTGGGTGGCGGACGAGCATCCCGCCACCGTCGAGTAAGCCCCATGGCGACCTGCCGCGCAGAAGATCTGCGCACACCGGTCTACCTGGTGGACGAAGCCGCGCTGACCCGCAACCTGGAAATTCTCCACGGAGTGGAACAGCGCACCGGCTGCCACATCCTGCTGGCGCAGAAGGCTTTTTCGATGTTTAAGGTCTACCCTCTGGTGGCCAAATATCTGTCCGGCGCCACCGCCAGCGGCCTGTACGAGGCCCGCCTGGCCCATGAGGAGCTGGGCAAAGAAAACCATGTGTTCTGCCCTGCCTACACCGACGGGGAGATGGCGGAGCTGCGCAAAATCTGCGACCACATCAGCTTCAACTCGCTGCGCCAGCTGGAACATCACCGCCCGGTGTGGCAGGCGGCGGGGGTCAGCGTGGGGCTGCGGGTCAACCCGGAGCACTCCACCCAGGAAGGCCACGCCATCTACGATCCCTGCGCCCCCGGCTCGCGGCTGGGCGTCCCCCGCGCCGCGCTGGGCGACGCGCTGCCCGACGGCGTGGAGGGGCTGCACTTCCACACCTTGTGCGAGCAGGACGCCGCCCCGCTGGTAGAGACCTTTGCCGCCTTTGAGGAAAAGTTCGGCCGGTTTCTGCCCGGCTTAAAATGGCTGAACCTGGGCGGCGGGCACCACATCACCCGCCCCGGTTACGACATTGCGGCGCTGGAACGGCTGATTTTGTACATCCGCCAAAAATACGGCGTGGAGGTCTACCTGGAGCCGGGCGAAGCCATCGCCCTGAACGCCGGCACGCTGATCACCACCGTGCTGGACGTGGTGGAAAACGGCATGCCCATCCTGATTTTGGACGCTTCCGCCGCCTGCCACATGCCCGACGTGCTGGAGATGCCCTACCGTCCGCCGCTGTTCGGCGCGGGCGAGCCGGGCGAGAAGGCCGTGACCTGCCGGCTGGGCGCCCGCACCTGCCTGGCCGGGGACGTGATCGGCGATTACAGCTTTGACAGGATGCCCAACATCGGCGACCGGCTGGTGTTTGGGGACATGGCCATCTACTCGATGGTCAAAAACAACACCTTCAACGGCATGCCGCTGCCGGACATCGCCCTGCAGCACCCGGACGGCAGCTGCAAGGTGGTGCGCCGGTTCGGCTACGAGGATTTCAAAGGGAGGCTTTCGTGATGGCGCTGCTCTCTACCCTGCCCGCGGCGGACGGCTTTGCCATGCCCGCCGAGTTTGCCCCCCACCGGGCCACCGTGCTGATCTGGCCGGTGCGCCCCGGCAGCTGGGGGCGGGACCCTTCCGCTGCGCAGAATGCCTTCCTGGACGTGATCCGGGAGATCGCAAAAGGCGAGGACGTTTACCTTCTGGCCGGCGCCGCCGACCTTGCCGCCGCCCAGGCCGCCGCGGCGGGCATCCCCCGCGTGACGGTGTTTGAGATCGAGAGCGACGACGCCTGGGCGCGGGACGTCGGCCCCACCTTTGTGACGGACGGCAGGACGCTGCGGGGCGTCAGCTGGAAATTCAATGCCTGGGGCGGCGAAGTGGACGGCCTGTACGCCAGCTGGGACAAGGACGACGCCGTGGCGGCCGCCCTGTGCGGCAAGCTGGGGCTTGACTGCTATGACGCCGGGGATTTTGTGCTGGAGGGCGGTTCCATCCATGTGGACGGCGAGGGCACCCTGCTGACCACCGAGGCCTGCCTGCTGAGCGCCGGGCGCAACCCGCAGCTGAGCCGGGAGGAAATTGAGCAGAAGCTGGCCGATCATCTCGGCATCCGCAAGGTATTGTGGCTGCCGCGGGGCATCTACCAGGACGAGACCAACGAGCATGTGGACAATGTCTGCGCCTTTACCGCTCCCGGCGAGGTGGTGCTGGCCTGGACCGACGACCAGGACGATCCGCAGTATCCGCTGTCCAAAGCCTGCCTGGACTACCTGCAAACCGCCACCGACGCGGCGGGCCGCAGGCTGAAGGTGCGGCTGCTGCCCATCCCCGACCACCCCATCCTGTGCACCGAGGCCGACTGCGCCGCCTACGACTTTGCCCCCGGCGAGGACATGCGCCAGCCGGGCGACCGGCTGGCCGGCAGCTACGCGAACTTTTACATTGCCAACAGCGCGGTGCTGGTGCCCCAGTTCGGCGGCGAGAACGCCGCAAGCGACGCCCGCGCACTGGGCATTCTGCGGGAAGCTTTCCCCGGCAAACGGGTGGTGGGCATCGCCGCCCGCGCCATTCTGCTGGGCGGCGGCAACATCCACTGTATCACCCAGCAGGTGCCGGAAGTTTGACGTTTTGCCTGGATTTGAGAGGGGGGCTTCCCCCTCCTTTCCAGAATCTGGCCAGCTTTGGCCCATACATCAGGAGGTTTTGTATGCCCATGACCACCGTCAGCGTGATCCAGATGCGCTGCGTACAGGACCCTGCCGAGAACCTGGCCCATGCCGAGGCGCTGGTGCGCCAGGCGGCCGCCCAGGGCGGGCAGGTCATCCTGTTGCCGGAACTGTTCGAGCGCCCCTACTTCTGCCAGGAGCGCCGCTATGAATATTACGATTACGCCCTGCCGGTGGCCGAAAACCCCGCCGTGCAGCGGCTGAGCGCCGTGGCCGCCGAGCTGGGCGTGGTGCTGCCCGTCAGCTTTTACGAGCAGGACGGCACCCGGCTGTTCAACTCCATCGCCATGATCGACGCCGACGGCAAAGTGCTGGGCGTCTACCGCAAGACCCACATCCCCGACGACCACTACTACCAGGAAAAGTTCTACTTCACCCCCGGCAACACCGGCTTCAAGGTGTGGGACACCCGCCATGGCCGGATCGGCGTGGGCATCTGCTGGGACCAGTGGTTCCCGGAGATCGCCCGCTGCATGGCGCTGCTGGGCGCAGACGTGCTGCTTTACCCCACCGCCATCGGCAGCGAGCCGATTTTGGAGGTGGACAGCGTCGGCCACTGGCAGCGCACCATGCAGGGCCATGCCGCGGCCAACGTCACGCCGGTGGCCGCCGCCAACCGCTACGGCTTGGAAACGGTGACCCCCTGCCCCGAAAACGGCGGGCAGAGCTCGGCGCTGAACTTTTACGGTAGCAGCTTTTTGACCGACGAGACCGGCGCCGTGCTGAAACAGGCCGGCCGCGAGGGCGACGCGGTGCTGTCCGCCGCCTACGACTTTGCGGCCATCCGGGAGGCGCGGCTCTCCTGGGGGCTGTTCCGCGACCGCCGGCCGGAGTGCTACGGCGCCATCTGCCAGTGACCCGCGGCGCCCCGCCGTCACAAATACCAGCAAAGCCCCGGAAGGGCCGCACAGGTGGCGGGCCTTCCGGGGCTGGCTTTTGCTTTTGGGCGCGCCGGTGTTCCCGGTGCCGCGCCGCCGCATCCCTGCCGCGTTTTGCCATATCAACACAAAAAGCCGCGCACCGGAAACCCGGATACGCGGCTTTTCTTGGCAGGGGTAGAAGGATTCGAACCCTCGGCACGCGGTTTTGGAGACCGCTGCTCTACCAACTGAGCTATGCCCCTATCTTGCTCCCCTGACGGAGAATGCTATAATAGAATACCCAATTTGCCGGCGTTTGTCAAGGGGTCGGGCGCAAAAAAGTGCATTTTTTTGCCGCACGGCGCGCCGCGGGCTGGCTTTGCCGCAGGGCGGCGCACCGGAAGGCGAAAAATGCGCGGCCAGGTGATTGAAAACCGCGCACGGATGTGCTATACTATCCTATTGTAATATGTGGTTTTGTGCGCCGGCATCGCCCTGCGCACAGGCCTTTGCCCGCCGCGCCCTGTGCGGCAGCGGCAATAAAATGTGCTGGACCGTGGATCTCGGCCCAGAAAACAAACCAGAATCATAGGGGGAAATTCCATGTCCGGACACAGCAAATGGAACAACATCAAGCGCAAGAAAGAAAAGACCGACGGCGCCCGCGCCAAAATCTTTACCAAGATCGGCCGCGAGATCAGCGTCGCCGTGCGTGAGGGCGGCAGCGACCCGGCCTCCAACAGCAAGCTGGCCGCGCTGATCAGCAAGGCGAAGGCCAACAACGTCCCCAACGACAACATCCAGCGCACCATCAAGCGCGCCGAGGGCGGCGACCGCACCGAGTACGAGTCCATGACCTACGAGGGCTACGGCCCCGGCGGCATCGCCGTGATGGTCGAGACCCTGACCGACAACCGCAACCGCACCGCCGCCAATATGCGCCATTACTTTGACAAGTTCGGCGGCAACCTGGGCAACATGGGCTGCGTGGGCTTTTTGTTCAACCAGAAGGGCGTGATCACGCTGGATTTGGAGGACAAGGACGCCGACGAGGCCATGATGGACGCTCTGGACGCCGGCGCCGAGGATTTTGACGCCGGTGAGGACGCCGCCGAGGTCACCACCACGCCGGAAGCTTTCAGCGCGGTGTGCGACGCTTTGCAGCAGAAGGGCTATACCTTCATCTCGGCCGATGTGGCGATGGTCCCCACCACTACCACCACCCTGACCGACCCCGACCAGATGGCCAACATGGCCAAGCTGCTGGACGCCCTGGACGACGACGACGACGTGCAGAACGCCTGGCACAACCTGGAGAACGAGGAAGACCTGGACCGCTGAAAGCGGGGCGGGTCGTTTCCCCGCTTGCCGCCGGAACACGGCAGCCCATATGTTCCTTCCGCGGCCTGACGGCGCCCCCAGCGGGCTGCTGCGGGCCGTTTTTTGACAGGGCAGGCGCCGCAGCGCGCCGCCCGCTTTGATACATCCAGCCCATCCGGGCCATACTGAAAAAACAGACAAAGGAGAATGACCGGATGAAGCAGCAAGTCCCCTGCCCGCACTGCCTGGAGCCGATCGAGATGGATTTTCATGGCGAGTGCCCCCATTGCGGCAAAAGCCTGGACAACAAAAACCCGGAGGGCGCGCTGCCCTTTGGCACCCAGCTGGCAGGCAAATACACCATTGGCAAATACCTGAGCGCCGACGGCGACGGGCTGAGCTACCGCGGCGTGAACAATGAGGAAAAGCGGTTTGTGCGCATCAAGGAATATTTCCCTGTGACGCTGTGCAACGGCCGCAGCGCCGACGGCGCGCTGATGCCCAAGGCCGGGCGCGAGGTGCTGTTCAAGACCAGCCGGATGGACTTTAAGGACCTGTACGACGATTTGTACCGGCTGACGCCGGCCACCGGGCTTTCCCGCATTGTGGACGTGATTGAGGAGAACAACACCGTCTACGGCGTGGAGGAAAGCGAGAAGGGCATGACGCTGACGCATTACCTGTCGCTGAAATCCCGGCCGCTGACCCCCGCCGAGGCCCGCACCCTGCTGCAGCCGGTGATGGAGGGAGTGGCGCTTTTGCACAAGTCGGGGCTGATCCACCGGGGCATCTGCCCGGACAATATCCTTTTGCCCATTGACGGCACCGCCATGCTGACCGGCTACGGCACGCTGGCGCTGCGCACCGGCGGCAGCGAGCTGAAAAGCCAGCTGTACGCGGGCTATGCGGCGCCGGAGCAGTATTCGGCGGCGGAATTTTCCGGCCGGTATACCGACGTCTATGCGCTGGCGGCGGTGACCTACCGGCTGGTGACGGGGCAGACGCCGGTGTCCGCCCCGCAGCGCAAGGTGCGGGACAGCATGGAGACCGCCCACAGCCTGGAATCCAGCGTGCCCACCTACTTTTCGCAGGTGCTGTCCTGCGCCATGCGGCTGGACCCGGCCAAGCGGATGCAGACCGTGCCGGAACTGATGAGCGCGCTGGCCAACCCCAGCGTGGCCAACGCCATGTTCGACACCGGCGAGACGCAGGTCTCCACCAAAAAGATCCTGGGCGCGGCGCTGGTGGTCATTTTTATCCTGGCGGTGCTTCTGCTGTGGAGCCTGCTGGCGCCGCTGGCGTCCGGCGGCGCCGGGGCGGACAGTTCCTCCGGCGATGTCGCCAGCGGCACGGCGCTGCCCACGCCATCGCCGGAGGAGGACGTGCAGCTGATCCCCAACTTTGTGGGGCGGAGCTTTGACGAGATCCGCACCAGCGAGCTGTACGCCCGCTACCGCTTTGTGCCCACCGAGGAATACTCCTCGGAATATGCCGAGGGCGTCATCATGTCGCAGACGCCGGCGGCCAACTCGGTGCAGACCGAGGAAACGCCGGTGATCGAGATCACGGTGAGCCTGGGGAAAAACACGATCGTGATGCCCAGGATCATCGACTACGATGAAGCGAACGCCATAGCCACGCTGGACGATTACGACATCCTGTACACCATCATCGACCTGGAATACGACGGCAGCTACACCGCCGACCAGGTGGGCAAGGTGGTGCGGTGCAGCGTGGAGCCGGGCGAGGAATTTGACGCCAGCGAGCCCATTGTGGTCTGGGTGGCCGGCCCCATCACGGACGACAGCAGCAGTTCTGCCAGTTCCGGCAGCACCGGCTGACAGCACTGCCCCCATATCCGATAAAACAGCCAACCACGCCCGCCGCGGTTTGAACAGCCGCGGCGGGCGTGGTTGGCTTTATCCTGTTTATCGTTTTCCCGCTTTACCGGGCGTAGACCTCGGCGGGCGGGGCGTCGTTGACAAAATAGAGCTCGTACCAGAGGATGAAGGAGTAGAAGCTCCAGATCTTGGTCATGTTTTTGGCGCGGCCGGCCACGTGGTCGTCCAGCAGCCTGCAAAGCTCTGCGGTGTTGAAGAACTGCTCCGCCACCGGGCCGGTGAATTTTTCCCGCACCATGGCGGCGTACTTGTCCTGGCGCAGCCAGTCGTTCAGCGGCACCGGGAAGCCCAGCTTTTTGCGCTTGGCAACGCTGTCCGGCAGCTGCTTGAGCGCAGCGCCGCGCAGGGCGATCTTGGTCTGCTCCTTGCCGCTGCGGTACCGCTGGGGGATGGACAGCGCCAGTTCCAGCATCTCGCGGTCAAGGAAGGGCACCCGCAGCTCCAGGCTGTTGGCCATGCTCATGCGGTCGGCCTTGAGCAGGATGTCGTAGAGCATCCAGGTGTGCATATCCACCCACTGCAGCTGGGTGGGTTCGTCCAGGCCGGCCACCTTGTCAAAGTAGGGCTTGAAGTATTCCTCCGGCCGTTTGGAGCGGTAGTCCTTTTTCAGATAACGGTCCCGCTCCTCCGGCGAGGCGAACACGTAGTTGGCCCGCATATACCGCTGCCAGGGCTGCATGGCGCCCCGCACCAGGAAATGCTTGCCCTTGAACTCCGGCAGTTTGGCGGCGATGGCCCCGGCGGCTTTGCGCAGCGGCGCGGGGACCTTTTTCTCGTAGTCCATAAAGTGGACGGCCTGGCAGTACATGGGGTAGCCGCCGAACAGCTCGTCGGCGCCCTCGCCGGAGAGGACCACCTTGACATACTTGCGGGCGTTTTGGGCCAGGAAATAGAGCGGCACCTCGGCGGGGTTGGGCATCGGCTCGTCCAGATACCACTGGATGACCCGGTTGGCCTCAAAAAACTGGTCGGCGTCCACCAGGTTGGAGATGTTGGGCACACCGATCTCCTTCGAGAACTCCTGCGCGTAGGGCAGCTCGGAGTACTGCTCCTCGGTATAGCCCACCGAGAAGCTCTTGACATGGGGCGTGCCCTTGGCCACCTCGTTGACCACAAAGCTGGAATCCACGCCGGAGGAGAGGAAGCAGCCCACCTCCACGTCGGCAATCTGGTGGGCGGCCACGCTCTCGGCAAAGGTGTCGGTGATGCGCTGCTCCCACTCTTCCAGGGTGGGGGCCTCGTCGATGTGGTAGCGGATGTCGTAGTAACGGCGCACATCCAGCCTGCCGGCGTGCCAGGTGAACATATGGGCGCCGGGCAGCTTGTAGACATTTTGGAACATCGTTTCCTCGTTGGGGATATACTCGATGCTCAGATATTCGGGCAGGCGCTGCTCGTTGAGTTCCTTTTTGAAGTCCGGGTGGGCCAGAAAGCTCTTGATCTCGGAGCCGAACAGGAACAGGCCGTCCACATTGTAATAGTAAAACGGCTTGATGCCGAAGATGTCCCGCGCGCCGAACAGGGTCCTGGTCCTGGTATCCCAAAGCACAAAGGTGAACATGCCGCGCAGGCGGGCAGGCAGGCCGTCGCCCCACTGCTCGTAGCCGTGCAGCAGCACCTCGGTGTCGCTGCGGGTGGAAAAGGTGTGGCCGGCGGCGATCAGCTCCTTGCGCAGCGACTGGAAATTGTAGATCTCGCCGTTGAAGATGACGGCCAGGCTGCCGTCCTCGTTGAACATGGGCTGTTTGCCGCCCTCCAGGTCGATGATGGACAGGCGGCGGTGGCCCAGCGCCACCTGGTCGTCCACATAGTAGCCCTCGCCGTCCGGGCCGCGGTAGACGATGCGGTCGGCCATCGCCTTGACGATGCGCCTGGCTTCCTCCGCGTCATGATGCGCCCTGGCAAAGCCGGTGATACCGCACATGGCGGTCCCCTCCCCTCTTTCTGGTCGTGGGTCAAAAGATCAGTCCCGCAGGCTCTTGTTGCCGTAATAGCGGGCGGTCTTGCGGTAGTAGTTCAGCTGGCTGCGGATGTACCACAAAAGTCGTTTGAGGGTGAGATCCTCTTTGCAGAACAGCTGATGGGCACATTTGCCGGCCTTTTTCAGCCGGGCGGCCTCGGCCAGCAGGGCCGGGTCCTTCAGGTATTTGCGGATGACGCCGTAGGGGGCGATCATCCACAGGCTCTCGGCGTCGGCCTCGGTGTAGCCGGTGTCCCTGTGCTCCAGCACATCCTCCACCAGCCATTTGGCCAGGTTATAGCCGCTGGCGGTGACATAGTAGCTGGAACGCCCCTGGCGGGGGTTCATCTCGAACAGTTTGTACTCGCCGGTGCGGGCGTCGTACTTCATATCAAAGTTGGCAAAGCCGACCCAGCCCACATCCTCCAAAAAGGCGCGCATCCGGGCCAGCAGCTCGCCGTCATGGATGGAGAGGATGGCCGCATAGTTGCCGATGCCTTCCGGGGTCTGCTCCTCCAAAAGCGGGCGGCCCAGCGCCATCAGGTGGACCTTGCGGTCCAGGCCGCAGTAGGCGTTGAGCACCCGCATGCAGTTGTCGTCGCCGGGGATGTACTCCTGCAAAATCAGCTCGTCCTGGTAGCTGCTGCCGTAGATGGCCGCGGTGATCGCGTCAAACTCCTGCCGGTTTTGGGCCAGAAAGACCTTTTTCTTGTGGGGGAAGCTGCAGTTCCAGTAAGCCGCCGAGTTGCTGGCCTTGATGATGCAGGGAAAATCAAAGGGCAGCGTGACGGTTTTGTAGTTTTCCGCAGTGCAGGTGGCGGTTTTGGGGTAAGAAAGCCCGTGAGCCGCGCAGGCGCGGTAAAAATTGTCTTTTATGTCAAGATCCAGCACCGTTTGCAGGTCCGGGCAGGCAAAATGGTAGTAGGGCGCCAGTTCCTCCCGGTGGCGGGCCAGCAGGATGGTATAGCCGTCGGCGCAGGAGACCAGCACCAGCGGTCTGGTCTGCCGCCTGGCAAAATCGACCAGGGTGCGGACAAAGACCTCGTCCTCCTCCAGCCGGGGTTCCAGCACCGCAATTTTGACCAGTTTGCTGTTGGCGGTGGCCACCAGCGCGCCCTTGCACACCGCCGCGCTGGTGACGCCGTACTGCCCGTAAAAACTGCGCGCCATGCCGTAGACATTGGCGTCGCTGCCCAGAAGCACCGGGAGAAAATCCGTCATTGCCCTGATCCCCTTTTTGCATCCATTCCGAAATATAGATATTATATTACCGCCAAACGGGGGCGGTGTCAATTCTTGGGCGCAGGGGGCTTATGCACACTGTACAAAAATATTCTGTGCAATTTTGTCAAAAAGCCAGACAAAACGATCCAAAAGGCAGATTTTACAAGCCGGGCGCTTTTCAAGCCGGGATTTCCCGTGTATAATAACCATATCAAACAGACAGGGTACCGCGGGCACTGCATCCCCGCGGATACGGAGCCAGGAATAGAGGAACGCCAAGTATGTGTGGAATCGCAGGCTTTGTCGGCGCGCGCGCCGATATGCAGGAAATTTTGCAGAAGATGACCGACCGCATCGCCCACCGCGGCCCGGACGGCGAGGGCCATTACATTGACGGCCCTGCGGCATTGGGCCACCGGCGGCTGTCCATCATCGACCTGGAGGGCGGCAGGCAGCCGATGTTCAACGAGGACGGCAGCCTGGCCGTGGTGTTCAACGGCGAGATCTACAATTTCCAGCCGCTGCGCGAGGAGCTGATCGCCGCCGGGCACACCTTTGCCACCCGCTGCGACACCGAGGTTTTGCTGCACGGCTACGAGCAGTGGGGCCGGGAGCTTTTGACCCGGCTGCGGGGGATGTTCACCTTTGCCTTGTGGGACAAAGACAGCCAGACGCTGTTTTGCGCCCGTGACCATTTTGGCATCAAGCCGCTGTACTATTATATTGCGCCGGAAACCGGCACGCTTTTGTTCGGCAGCGAGATCAAGTGCTTTTTGGACCATCCGGAGTTCAAAAAGGAGCTGAACGCCGACCAGCTGGAGTTGTATCTCTCCTACCAGTATTCGCCGGGAGAGGACACCTTTTTCAAAGGCGTGAAAAAGCTGCTGCCCGCCCACTGGCTGGAATGGAAGGACGGCAAGGTGGAGGTTGGCCGCTACTGGCAGCCGGCCTTTGCCCCCGACCACGGGCCTTCCCTTGCCGAATGGGAGGACGCCATCAGCGCCGCGATGGAGGAGAGCGTGGCCGCCCACAAGATCGCCGACGTGGAGGTGGGCAGCTTCCTTTCCTCCGGCGTGGACTCCAGCTATATGGCTGCGCTGGCCCATGTGGACAAGACCTTCACGGTGGGCTTTGCCGACAAGCAGTACGACGAGACCGACTACGCCAGGGAGTTTTCCGAAAAGATCGGCGTCAAAAATTTTGCCTACCGCATCACGCCGGAGGAATACTGGGCAAACATCGGCAATATCCAGTACCATATGGACGAACCGCTGGCTGACGCAGCCTCGGCGGCGCTGTACTTCGTCAACCGGGAGGCCGCCAGGCAGGTCAAGGTCTGCCTGTCCGGCGAGGGCGCCGACGAGTTTTTCGGCGGCTACAACATCTACAAGGAGCCTTTTACCGTCAGCTGGTACGACAAGCTGCCCCTGTGGCTGCGCCGGGCCATCGGCGCGGCGGCCGAGTGCCTGCCGCCGGTACACGGGGTCAACTTTCTGGTGCGGCGCGGCCGCCCGCTGGAGGAACGCTACATCGGCAACACCAACCTGATGGGCGAGCGCCGCAAGAAACAGCTTTTGAGGCAATACTCCGGCGCGGTCAAACCCACCGACCTGTCCCGCCCGCTGTTTGAGCAGACCAAAGGCCAGGACCCGGTGACCCGGATGGAATACTGCGACTTGAACCTGTGGATGGTGGGCGACATCCTGCTGAAGGCCGACAAGATGAGCATGGCCAACAGCCTGGAGCTGCGGGTACCGTTTTTGGACCGTAAGGTGTTTGAGCTGGCCTGCCGCATCCCCACCGAGCACAAGGTCAACGCCGGCCAGACCAAGATCGCCATGCGCGGCGCGGCGGAAAAGACCATCCCCGCCCGCACCGCTGACAAGAAAAAGCTGGGCTTCCCGGTGCCGGTGCGCGCCTGGCTGCGGGACGAGACCTACGCCGCCCGCGTGCGGGAGGCTTTCAACGCGCCGGCGGCGGCAGAGTTCTTTAATGTGAAAGAGCTGAACCGGATGCTGGACCAGCACATGTCCGGCAAGCGGGACAACTGGCGGCAGATCTGGTGCGTGTTCATCTTCCTGATCTGGTACGATGAATATTTCGTCAAGCGGTAACAAGCAGTCGAGGTGAGAGCCATGCTTCTGAAACAACTGGTCAGGGAGATCCCCTATACCCTGGTGCAGGGCAGCCTGAACACCGAGGTGACCGATATTTACTACGATTCCCGCAAGGTGCAGCCGGGCGGGCTGTTTGTCTGCATTGTGGGCACCCAGCGGGACAGCCATGACTATGCCGCCGACGTGGCGGCAAACGGCGCAAAGACGCTGGTGATCCAGCACGAGCTGCCGCCGGAAACGCTGGCTGCCCTGGCGGGCGTGACCATTTTGCAGACGCCCAACACCCGGTACGCGCTGGCGCTTTTGTCCACCGCCTTTTTCGGCCGCCCCGCGCTGGAAATGACGATGATCGGCGTGACCGGCACCAAGGGCAAGACCACCACCACCCACATGATCAAGGCGGTGCTGGAGGCCGGCGGCCACAAGGTGGGCATGATCGGCACAAACGGCGTCTACTATCCCAACCACCACTACGACCTGAACAACACCACCCCCGAAAGCTACGACCTGCAGCGCATTCTGCGCCAGCTGGCCGACGCAGGCTGCGACACCTGCGTGATGGAGGTGTCCAGCCAGGGGCTGATGATGGACCGGGTGGCGGGCATCCGCTACAAGGTGGGCGTGTTCACCAACCTGTACCCCGACCACATTGGCCCCGGCGAGCACCAGAGCTTTGAGGAGTACCGCGGCTGGAAGGGCCAGCTGTTCCGCCGGTGCGAGGTGGGCGTGGTGAACGCCGACGACGAGAACACCCCCGCCCTGCTGGAGGGCCACACCTGCCGGCTGGTGAGCTACGGCATCCACAACCCCGACGCCGACTACCGCGCCGGGGAGGATTACCGGCTGCTGCGCAGCAAGAGGATGCTGGGGGTGGCCTTCCATGTGTCCGGCAAGGACGAGATGGACGTGGAGGTAAACATGCCGGGGCTGTTCAGCGTTTACAACGCGCTGGCCACCATCGCCGCCGCCAAGGAGCTGGGCGTGCCGGACAAAGCCATCCACGACGGGCTGGGCAGCACCATCGTCAAGGGCCGGGTGGAGCTGGTGCCCGTCAGCCACAAGTTCACCATCCTGCTGGACTACGCCCACAACGAGGCCGCCACCGAGAGCCTGATGGAAACGCTGCGCGCCTACCACCCTGCCCGGCTGGTGGTGGTGTTCGGCTGCGGCGGCAACCGCAGCAAGCTGCGCCGCTACGGCATGGGCGAGGTCTGCGCCAAGCTGGCGGATCTTTGCATCCTGACCGAGGACAACAACCGCTTTGAAAAGGTGGAGGACATTATCGCCGACATCAAGGTGGGTATGCAGAAGGGCAACCCCGACGCCAAGTATGTGGAGATCCCCGACCGGCTGGACGCGCTGCACTACGCCATCGACCATGCGCAGGAGGGCGACATGATCGCCGTGATCGGCAAGGGCCACGAGGCTTACCGCGACCGCGAGGGCGTCAAGACGCCGTTTTTGGAGCGGGAGCTGATCGAGGAGTACGCGGCGGAAAAGGGCATTGAGTGATTGCCGACACTCCGTCACAAAGCGCTTGATTTTAAGGGCGGTGCCATGGCGCACCGCCCCTCTTGTTTGCAGAGTTTTCGTTCTTTTTGCAACCTTTGCTGTAAAAACCGTACTTATGGGATGAAGGGTAACCGGTCAGGCAGGGAGGTGAAACGATGGAGGACGAGCAGATCATTGCGCTGTATTTTTCCCGCGATGAACTGGCTATCCGGGAAACCGACGAAAAATACGGCAGACTGTGTTTCCAAATCGCAAACCACCTCCTGCAAAGCCGCCAGGACTGTGAGGAATGTGTAAACGACGCCTACTTATGCCTTTGGAAGCAGATCCCGCCGCAGCACCCCCGATGCCTGATGGCATTTCTTGGCAAAATCACGCGGAATCTGGCGCTGAAGCGGCTGGAATACGCCAGCGCGGCAAAGCGCAGCCCCGATGCCGTGATTTCCCTGTCCGAGCTGGAGGAAGTCCTGCCGGACCGGCAGCCGGCAGACTCTGCGGCCGATGATGCGTCCATCGGACGCCTGATCGATGCCTTTCTGCGGCAGCAGAAAGCGGACGTGCGCAATGTATTTCTGCGCAGATACTGGTTTTTTGATTCTGTCAGCGAGATTGCCGCGCGGTATCATTTCAGTGAGAGCAAGGTAAAGTCCATCTTGTTCCGCACACGCAGCAAATTGCGGCAATACTTAAAGAAAGAAGGGGTGGATGTATGAAAAACTCCCGAATCGCCCATGCGATGCAGTTTGTCGGCGATGACCTAATTGCCGAAGCATGTACCCATACCAGCCCCCGGCACAGCCGCCTGCTGCTGGCCGCTGCCTGTGCCGCGCTTGTCCTGCTGGGCGGAGTGAGCTGTGCGGTGTATCGCGCCTATTGGGGAGCAGGGTCCGCGGCGGGCATCCCGCCGGCAGACCTGACCAGACCGTTCGAGACCGGAAGTGAAGCAGTTGCTTCCGGCGAGGAGCCGCCGCCCCCTGCGGAAGAAGTCACGTATCCCAAAAGCAGCCTGATTGCCGATTACACCGATGTGTATGCCGTCGCGTCTGTCTGCGTGCCCATGGAGGAAGCAGAGATCCCTGCCACCTATTTCAGTCCCAATTATATGGTTATTTTCACCCGGCCGGAGGAAGCCGGCTGGGTGCTGGCGGCCGGGGATTCCCTCAGCATCGAGTTTACCCTGGCCGAGGGCCAGACCTGCACGCTGGATCTGGGCTATATCCAGGACGGCGTGTATCACGACCTGTCCTCTGCCAGGGCGGCGGCCTTTTCGGATACCTTGACCGCACCGGCGGACGGCACCTATTATTTCTGTGTCACAAACCGGACCAGCGAAAATGCTGTGATCCAAGGCGGTTCTATCCGCTGACGCCAAACCGGAAGGTAAAACGCCGATCCCCGGTCCGAAATCTGTCAAATGACATCTTCTCAAAGCCATTTGAAACAGGAGGTTATTTTGTGCCGCATTCTCTGCCATCCATGAAACGCGTGCTGGTCATTGGCTGCCCCGGCGCGGGCAAAAGCACCTTTGCCCGCTGGCTGCGGGATGCTACCGGGCTGCCGCTCTATTACCTGGACCGCATCTGGCACAGGCCGGACAAGACCAACATCCCCCGCGAGGAATTTGACGCCCGCGTGGCGGAGCTGACGGCGTGCGACCGCTGGATCATCGACGGCAACTACCTGCGCACACTGGAGCCGCGGCTGGCCCGGTGCGACACCGTCTTTTTCCTGGACCTGCCGGTGGAGGACTGCCTGGCCGGCGTGGCCGCCCGCCGCGGCCTGCCGCGGGAGGACATGCCCTGGGTGGAGGAGGAACCGGACGAGGAGTTTATCCAGTATATCCGGGATTTCCCCGCCGACCAGCTGCCGGAGATCCTCCGCCTTTTGGAGCAGTACCGCGCCGGGCGCAGGGTCATAACCTTCCACAGCCGGGCGGAGGCAGAGGCATTCCGGGCCGCGCAGTCCCCCGCCGGCCGGGCGGGAGATCAGCCGTTTGATCCTGCCGGGATGCTGGCCGGCAGAACCGTGCCAAAAAAGTAATCCAGCGTGGGGACCATGCGGCCCTGCCGCCACAGTTCCCGGATCTCGCCGGGCGTGCGCCAGCCTGCCTGGGCCACCTCGCCGGCGGCCGCCCGGTCAAGCCGGGGCGGGCCGTTATAGGCAAACAGCCAGACGTCCAGGATGCTGTTGGCGCGCTGCCCCAAAACGGCATCCCGCGTGCGGGTGCACAGCAGGCCGCCGTGGCAGCCTGCCAGGTCAAGGCCCAGCTCCTCCCGTGTTTCCCGCAGGGCCGCCTGCGCGCCGGTCTCCCCCGCCAGCACCGCGCCGCCGACGCACTCCCACAGCAGCGGGAATGTGGGGCGGCTTGCCGCCCGCTGCGAGAGCAGGTAGCGCCCGTCGGCGCCGCGCAGCCAGACATGCACCGCCAAATGGTACGCATCCGGCGGCAGCGGCTGGCCGCGCAGATGCCGCACGCCGGTGGGCTGCCGGTCCCTGGTATACAGGTCCCACCATTCCATCGGGTCTCGCCCTCCTTTCGGTTTTCGGCCTTAGGCAACAGGCAGCGCGCCGCCGCACCGGTCTGCGATACCGTGTGCGGCGGCGCGCTGCGCTTCTTACAGATTTGCCTACAGATCCCTTTTGCACGGTCAGCCGGCGGTCTCTCTGCCCCGTTTTGCCAGCCCCGGCAGCGCCTTGTACCACAGGTTGGCCGCAAAGCCGAACACCGCGGTCACAGGCTTTGCGCCGAACAGGCAGACGCAGCCGCCCGCCGCCAAAAACACCCAGCCGGCCACCGCCGGCACGCCCTTGCCGCCGGCCGCCTCGTAGCAGCCCAGCTCCACCAAAAAGGCGTACACCGGCATGTGCATGATGTAGATGGGCAGCGTCCGCTTGCCCAGCGACGCCAGGGCGCGCACATCGCCCAGCACCGCGATCAGCGCCAGCGCACTGGCCAGGCCGATCAGGTAGAACATGGCCCGGTCGGCAATGGTGTAGCCCGCGGTGTAGGCCACGTCGTTGAAGATGCGGGCGCCCTCGTACACCGGCTCCGGCGCGCGCAGGATGCTGACAAACCAAAAGCCGTACACCGCCGCAAAGGCAAGCCCCGGCAGCAGCCGCAGCGACGGCAGCCTGCGGGCGGCGCGGAACCAGCGGTCGATCTCGTCCCGGAACAGCACGCCCGCCGCAAAAAACGGGAAAAAGCCCAGCACACGGTTGAGCGACCAGGGCCACTCCACAAAGCCGGCGGCCAGCCCCGCGGCGGCAGCCGCCGCAAAGCCCGCCACCCTGCCGGGCAGGCCCAGTTTATCCCGCAGCAGCGCCAGCACGGGCACCGTCAGCTCCCAAAAGATCAGCGCGTAAAGATACCACATATGCCGCCAGGGCACCAGCAGCGCCGTCAGCGTGCCGCCGGCGGCGGCCAGGTCCTCGGTCAGCACCGCGGTGCGGAAGGGGATCAAAAGCGCCTGGCAGGCAAGGTAGAGCCAGACCTGCTGCAGGATCAGCTTTTTCCAGTTGAATTTGGCCACCAGGCCGCTGCACAGGCAGAACAGCGCCATGTGGAACAGATACATGCACTCAAAGGTGCCGTTGAACAGGGGCGACGTGCCCCGGTAATACTCCTCAAAATGGCCCCACACCACCAGGATGATGCCCAGCCCCTTCATCGCGTCCACATAGACGCGGCGGGGCGGCTGGCCGGCGGCCGGGATGGTCTGTGTCTGCGGCATATCGGCTCCTTTCCATGCTGCTTTCGGAGTTTTTGCGTATCGGTCAGGGGGCGGGCGGCGCGTCCCAGGGGGAGCGCACCACCTGGCCGCTCTCCACCTTGGCAAGAGCGGCCACGGCCGCCCCCGCCTTGACGATGGCCCCCGGCGCGGCGTGGACGCCGTCGCCCAGCGCCGCGTTGTGGTCGATGACGGCCCCGGCGTTCAGGATGCAGCCCCGCCCGGCCGTGACCCCCGCCCCCACGTAGCAGAAGGGCAGCACCACCGTGCCGGCCCCCAACACGGCCGAGGGGCTGACCACCGCCGCCGGGTGCACGAACACCGGCAGGCGGTAGCCCGCGGCGGCCAGCCGGTCCAGCAGCTCCAGCCGGAAGGCATTGCTGCCCACCGCGGCAAAGGCGTCCGGGCAGGCGGCGCGCAGGCCGGGGCGGGCCAGGTCGGCCAGGGTCCCCGCGCAGCCGGGGGCGCGGTCGTCCAGAAAGACCGCCCGGCCATACCGGCCGGACTGCACCAGCAGCTCGGCCAGCTGGGTGCCAAAGCCGCCCCTGCCCAGGATCAGTACGCTGTTCAAACCGTGCTCGGCGGACATACCGCTCCCCTGCCTTTCTGTGCGCCGGCCTGCGGCGGCCGGGCTGTTTTTGGAATGTATCCCGATTATACCATAAACCGCCGCGGTTTTGGGGAGGTTTGGGCCGCCTGCCGCCCCAAAAAGCTGTAAAATTTCTGTGTCCGGCGCGGCGGCGGGCCGCCGGGGCATATGCTTTCACCGTCGCGCCCGGCCCGATGCAACAATAAGTCATACTTTTCTTTCGGGCTTTCTGGTAAATTTGACAAAATGCGCCGCTTTGCCGCGCCCCCACTGGCAAGATAGCCGAAAAGCACCGGCTATGCTTGCATTTTGTCCGCCGCCGATTTACACTAAATTTACATGGCGATCATCACAGGATGTTTGCCTGCTGTGCCCTGGGTCCCCGGTGCGCGGCGGGCAGCCAATTTTTGTGGTTAGGAGGGCTGGCTGTGGCCAAGGTTCGGGCACAGGTTACGCAGGCCGGGGCAGCGGCGCCCCTGTCCCCCTCTCGCCGTGTATCCATCCCACACCGATAAGCGCAGTGCACCCAAAAGGCACTGCGCTGTTTGTTTTTCACCAAGGAGGTAATCGTCTGATGCAGAACAGAAAAGTTGCCATCGTTATGGGTTCCGACAGCGACTGGCCGGTGGTCAAGGGCGCATGCAGCGTGCTGAAGGATTTCGGCGTCGAGTACGAGGCGCGCATCCTCTCGGCCCACCGCACCCCGGCCGCCGCCGCGGAGTTTGCCAAAAATGCCCGCGCCAACGGCTTCGGCGTCATTTTGTGCGCCGCCGGCATGGCCGCGCATCTGGCCGGCGCTTTTGCCGCCAACACCACCCTGCCGGTCGTCGGCATCCCGATGAAGGGCGGCGCCATGGACGGCCTGGACGCCCTGCTGGCCACCGTGCAGATGCCCTCCGGCTTCCCGGTGGCCACCGTGGCGCTCAACGGCGCCAAGAACGCCGCCTATCTGGCCGTGGCCATCCTGGCCGTGGCCGACGAGGAGCTGGCCGCAAAGCTGGAGCAGTTCCGCGCCGACACCGCCGCCGCCATCGCCAAGAAGGACGCCGCCGTCCGCGCCGAGGCCGCCGCGCTGTAAAAACGGGCGCAAATTTGCCAAAACAGCGCAAAAAAGGCACCTGACAGGGTGTTCAATCCGGCCGCGCTGTGGTATGATAGATCTTATAGGGAAACGCAGTCACATTTTGGTTTTTTGAACAGGAAAAGGAGAGTATCACCATGAACGTCACCATCAAAGGTCAGCTGTACGAAGGCAAGGCAAAACAGGTGTTTGAGACCAGTGATCCCGCCATCGTCATGGTCCACTACAAGGACGACGCCACCGCCGGCGACGGCGAGAAGAAGGGCACCATCCGCGACAAGGGCATCGTGAACAACAAGCTGTCCAACGCGCTGATGCAGAAGCTGGAGAAGGAGGGCATCCCCACCCACTATGTGGAGGAGCTGAACGACCGCGACACCCTGGTCAAGAAGGTGGAGATCGTGCCGCTGGAGGTCATCATCCGCAACGTGGCCGCCGGGCATTTCAGCCTGCGCATGGGCGTGGCGGAAGGCACCCCCTTCAAGACCCCCATCCTGGAGTTCAGCTACAAAAACGATGACCTGCACGACCCCTTTATCAACCACTACTACGCCCTGGCCCTGGACCTGGCCACCCAGGAGGAGATCGACACCATCACCAAGTACGCCTTTAAGGTCAACGAGGTGCTGAAACAGATCCTGCTGGACGCCAACATCCGCCTGATCGACTTCAAGCTGGAGTTCGGCCGCCTGCCCGACGGCACCATCATCCTGGCCGACGAGATCAGCCCCGACACCTGCCGGTTCTGGGACGCCACCACCGGCGCCCACCTGGACAAGGACCTGTTCCGCCGCGACATGGGCGGCGAGGCCGACGCCTACCAGGAAGTGATGAAGCGGCTGATCGGCTGAAAAGCCGCCGCCCCCGCCGCACAGGCCCCGCCTGCGCGGCATCGTCTGGATGTTCCCACTGCTTTTTGTCAGGATTGAGGTTATTTCATGTTTGAACTTTCCCCCGCCGACGCCCTGCACGAGGAGTGCGGTGTTTTCGGCATCTATGACAAGACCGGCGAGACCGACATGGTCAGCGCCGTGTACAGCGCGCTGTACGCCCTGCAGCACCGCGGCCAGGAAAGCTGCGGCATTGCCCTGAACGTGGACGGCGTGCTGATGAACCACAAGGACCTGGGGCTTGTCAGCGAGGTCTTTACCAAACGCGTGCTGGAGGATCTGCCCAAAGGCGCCAAGATGGCCACCGGCCATGTGCGCTACGCCACCTCCGGCCGCCGCACCCGCTCCAACGCGCAGCCGATGCTGCTGCACCACTGCAAGGGCACCATGGCCGTCAGCCACAACGGCAACCTGGTCAACGCCGCCCAGCTGCGCCGCGATCTGGAGCTGAAAGGCTCCATCTTCCACGGCACCTCTGACACCGAGGTGATCGGCTATATTCTGACCCAGAAACGGCTGACCGCCAAAAACATCGAGACCGCCGTCAGCGAGACGATGGACATCATCAAGGGCGCGTACAGCCTGGTCATCATGTCCCACACCAAGCTGATCGCCGCCCGCGACCCCAACGGGTTCCGCCCGCTGTGCATCGGCGAGCTGCCGAACGGCGCCGGCTGGGCCTTCGCGTCCGAGTCCTGCGCGCTGGACGCGGTGGGCGCCCGCTTTGTGCGGGACGTGCGCCCCGGCGAGATCGTGGTGGCCGACCGCAACGGCCTGCGCAGCATCGGCACCCACTGCGGCAAGGCCCCCCACACCATCTGCGTGTTCGAGTACATCTACTTTGCCCGCCCCGATTCCTGCATCGAGGGCACCTACGTCCACGAAGCCCGGCTGCAGGCCGGACGCTTTTTGGCGCAGGAGCATCCGGTGGAGGCGGACGTGGTCATCGGCGCGCCGGATTCCGGCCTGGACGCCGCGCTGGGCTACGCCCAGGAGAGCGGCATCCCCTACGGCATCGGCTTTATCAAAAACAAGTACGTGGGCCGCACCTTTATCCAGGGCAGCCAGGCCCAGCGCGAGAGCAGCGTGCGCATCAAGCTGAACGCCATCCCCTCCACGGTGGCCGGCAAGCGGGTGGTGCTGGTGGATGATTCCATCGTCCGCGGCACCACCAGCGCCCGCACCATCAAGCTGCTGCGGGAGGCCGGCGCCAAGGAGGTGCACTACCGCATCTCGGCCCCGCCGTTTGCCCACCCCTGCTACTTTGGCACCGACATCCCGGACGAAAAGCAGCTGATCGCCACCGGCCACACGGTGGAGGAGATCAACCGGCTGGTCGGCTCCGACACGCTGGGCTACCTGAGCGTGGAGCATGTAAAGCAGCTGGCCATCCACAGCCACTGCGGGTTCTGCACCGGCTGCTTTACCGGCGACTACCCGGTGGCCCCGCCGCCCAAGAGCGAGGGCAATGTCTACGACCGGCCGCTGAGCCAGTCCAACACCAACAAGGTGCTGTAAGCGCACCGCGCCCGACGGGCCGGAATACAAGGAGGACCTTATGGAAAAGAGCCATTCTGAAAGCTACGCCGCCGCCGGCGTGGACATCACCGCCGGCTACAAGGCCGTGGAGCTGATGAAGCAGTACGTCGACCGCACCATGAACCGCCACTGCATCGGCGGGCTGGGCGGCTTTGGCGGCCTGTTTGAGCTGGACTGCACCGACATGCCCCACCCGGTGCTGATCTCCGGCACCGACGGTGTGGGCACCAAGCTGCGCATCGCCCAGCTGATGGACAAGCACGACACCATCGGCATCGACTGCGTGGCCATGTGCGTCAACGACATCATCTGCGCCGGCGCAAAGCCGCTGGTGTTTTTGGACTACATCGCCTGCGGCAAAAATGTGCCGGAGCGCATCGCCGAGATCGTCAAGGGCGTGGCCGAAGGCTGCGTGCAGGCCGGCTGCGCCCTGGTGGGCGGCGAGACGGCCGAGCATCCCGGCGTGATGCCGGAGGACGACTACGATCTGGCCGGCTTTACCGTGGGCGCGGTGGACAAAAGCAAGATCCTGGACAACTCCACCATGCAGCCGGGCGACGTGCTGATCGCGCTGCCCTCCACCGGCGTGCACTCCAACGGCTTCTCGCTGGTGCGCAAGATCTTTGACATCGAAAACCACCCCGAAGTGCTGCAAAAGCACTACGACGGCCTGGACGGCACGCTGGGCGACGCCCTGCTGGCCCCGACCAGGATCTACGTCAAGCCGGTGCTGGCACTGATGAAGGAAGTCACCGTCAAGGGCGTGTCCCACATCACCGGCGGCGGCTTTTACGAGAACATCCCCCGCAGCCTGAAGGCCGGCTGCTGCGCCCGCATCCGCAAGGCGGACGTGCGTACCCCGGCGCTGTTCGACGTGCTGGCGAAGGAGGGCAATGTGCCCGAACGCGATATGTTCAACACCTTCAACATGGGCGTGGGCATGGTGCTGACCGTTGCCGCCGGGGACGCCGACAAGGCCATTGAAGTCCTGCAGGCCAACGGCCAGGAGGCCTACCGCCTGGGCGTCATTGCCGAGGGCGAAGGGGTGGAACTGGTATGAGGAACATTGCAGTCCTGGTTTCCGGCGGCGGCACCAATCTGCAGGCCATTTTGGAGAGCGAGCGCCGGGGTGAGAACCCCAACGGCAAAGTCACCCTGGTGGTGGCCAGCAAGCCGGGCGTCTACGCGCTGGAGCGCGCCAAAAGCTTTGGCGTGCCGGGCGTTGTGGTGCGCCGCAAAGACTACGCCACCGCGGAGGAGTTTGACGCGGCACTGCTGAACGTGCTGCGGGAGCATCACATCGACCTGGTGGTGCTGGCCGGCTTTTTGAGCGTGCTGGGGCCAAGCGTCATCGCCGCCTACCCTGACCGCATTTTGAACGTCCACCCCAGTTTGATCCCCAGTTTCTGCGGCCCCGGCTTTTACGGGCTGCGGGTGCACGAGGCGGCGCTGGCGCGCGGCGTGAAGGTGACCGGCGCGACGGTCCATTTTGTCAACGAGGTGTGCGACGGCGGGCCTATCCTGCTGCAGAAAGCGGTGGAGGTACAGCCCGGCGACACGCCGGAGACCCTGCAAAAACGCGTGATGGTGGAGGCCGAATGGCAGCTTTTGCCAAAGGCCATCGCCATGGTATGCAACGGTGAGGTGTAACAGCATGAAAAAGAACCTGTACAAGTTTCTTGCCGGCAACGAGTATCCCGGCCGCGGCATCGTGATCGGCATGTCCCCCGATGGGGACAAGGCCATGATCGCCTACTGGATCATGGGCCGCAGCCCCAACAGCCGCAACCGGGTGTTCGACGCCATCCCCGGCGGCATCCGCACGGTGGCCGCCGACCCGGCCAGGATGGAGGACCCGCACCTGATCATCTACAACCCGGTGCTGACCATCCACGAGACCACCATCGTCACCAACGGCGACCAGACCGACACGGTCTACCGCTTTATCCGCGACGGCCTGTACCCCGGTTACAGCTTTGAGGCCGCGCTGGCCACCCGCCTGTTTGAGGACGATGCCCCCAACTACACCCCCCGCATCTCCGGCGTGGTGGACATGCGCCTGGGCGGCTACAAGCTGAATATCCTGAAAACCTGCGAGGGCAACCCCGCCAGCGTGCAGCGCCAGACCTTTGACTATCCCCAGCCGGTGGCCGGCGAGGGGCATTTCATCAGCACCTACCAGAAAAACGGCGCGCCCATCCCCAGCTTTGCGGGCGAGCCGATGCGGGTCGCCATCGACCAGAACGACCCGAACGAGCTGGCCGGCAAAATTTGGGAGAGCCTGAACGAGGACAACAAGGTCAGCCTGTTCGTGCGCGCCATCACCCTGGCGACCGGCGATTACGAGGACGTGATCCTGAACAAGTACACTGCGGTGGAGGGCTGAAACGATGAAGGAATTTGAACTGAAATACGGCATGAACCCCAACCAGAAGCCGGCCCGCATCTATATGGCGGACGGCGGCGAGCTGCCCATCCAGATTTTGAACGGCCGCCCCGGCTACATCAATTTTCTGGACGCCTTCAACAGCTACCAGCTGGTGCATGACCTGAAAACCTCGCTGGGGCTGCCCGCCGCGGCCAGCTTCAAGCACGTCTCCCCCGCCGGCGCGGCCGTGGGCCTGCCGCTGGACGAAACGCTGCGCCGGATGTACCACATCGCCCCGGATATGGAGCTTTCGCCCCTGGCCTGCGCCTACGCCCGCGCCCGCGGTGCCGACCGCATGTCCAGCTTTGGCGACTGGATCGCTTTGTCCGACGTGTGCGACCTGCCCACCGCGCTGCTGATCAAGAAGGAAGTGTCCGACGGCATCATCGCCCCCGGCTACACCGACGAGGCGCTGGCGGTGCTGAAAGCCAAGAAGAAGGGCAGCTACCCCGTGGTGGCCATCGCCCCCGATTATGTGCCGGACAAGCTGGACCGCCGCACCGTGTTCGGCGTGACCTTTGAGCAGGGCCGCCAGGACCTGGAGATCACCGCCGACACCATGCTGGGCAATATCGTGACCAAAAACAAGACGCTGACCGAGGACCAGAAACGCGACCTGGTGATGAGCCTGATCGTGCTGAAGTACACCCAGTCCAACTCGGTCTGCTATGTGCAGGGCGGCCAGACCATCGGCGTGGGCGCCGGCCAGCAGAGCCGCATCCACTGCACCCGCCTGGCCGGCCAGAAGGCCGACAACTGGCAGCTGCGCCACATGCCCAAAGTGCTGGATCTGCCCTTCCGCGACGACGTGACCCGCCCCAACAAGGACAACGCCATCGACGTCTACATCGGCGACACGCCGGAGGATGTGATCGGCGACGACGTGTGGGCGCTGACCTTCACCCGCCAGCCCGAACCGCTGACCGCCGAGGAAAAGCGCGCCTGGCTGGACCAGGTCACCGGCGTGGCCCTGGGCAGCGACGCCTTCTTCCCCTTCGGCGACAACATCGAGCGCGCCCGCCGCAGCGGCGTGACCGCCATTGTGGAGCCGGGCGGCAGCATCCGCGACGACCAGGTGATCGAGACCTGCGACAAGTACGGCATCGTGATGGCCTTCAACGGCATCCGGCTGTTCCACCACTGAGCGGCGGGGCGCCGCTCTCAAAGAGGACAACACTGCGGGTTGGCTTCGCCAAGCCTCCGTGTTTTCCCCTTTGGATCCCCTTTTCGACAAAATTTCAGCCAAAATCGCGCACTCGTCGCATCCGCTCCTCGCACACAATTTTGGCTGAAATTTTCCTGTCGGTGTCGGCATCGTCGGCACAGGTCCGCCGATGCCGACGGATTTTGACTGGCTCGGCAATCCGCGTCGGCGGGGCGGCGCCCAAAAGGCTCTGTATCCCCGCGCCCCGGTCATACCCCTGCTGCGAACTGAAAAGGAAGCCTGCCCCCCTGGGTCTGCGGGCTTCCTTTTCGGGGTTTTATCTGCCGGGTATCGGCCCGTCAAATATTTATCGTATACATGTATTTTTTGCAGAAAAGGAGTTTTTGGCATGAAGATCCTTGTTGTTGGCGGCGGCGGGCGTGAACACGCCATCATCCGCGCGCTGAAAAAAAGCCCTGACTGCTCCGAGATCTGGTGCGCCCCCGGCAACGGCGGCATCAGCTACGACGCCGCCTGCAAGGCCATCCCCGCCACCGATGTGGAGGCCATGGTGGCCTTTGCCAAGCAGGAAGCCTTCGACTACGTGGTGGTCGCCCAGGACGACCCGCTGGCGCTGGGCATGGTGGACGCCCTGGCTGCGGCGGGCATCCCCGCTTTCGGCCCCGACAAGGCGGCCGCCCGCATCGAGGCCAGCAAGGTGTTCAGCAAAAACCTGATGAAGCAGTACGGCATCCCCACCGCCGACTACGAGGTGTTTGAGGACCCGGCCAAGGTGATGGACTACGTCCGCGCCCGCGGCAAGTACCCGGTGGTCATCAAGGCGGACGGCCTGGCGCTGGGCAAGGGCGTGCTGATCTGCCAGGACGAGGCCGAGGCCGACGCTGCCGTCCGGGAGATCATGCTGGACAAAAAGTTCGGTGCTTCCGGCAACCGCGTGGTGGTCGAGGAGTTTTTGACCGGCCCGGAGGTCAGCGTGCTGAGCTTCTGCGACGGCAAAACGCTGAAACCGATGGTCTCCAGCATGGACCACAAGCGGGCGCTGGACGGCGACCAGGGCCTGAACACCGGCGGCATGGGCACCGTCGCCCCCAACCCCTACTACACCGCCGAGGTAGCCGACCGCTGCATGAAGGAGATCTTCCTGCCCACGGTGGAGGCCATGCAAAAGGAGGGCTGCCCCTTCAAGGGTTGTTTGTACTTTGGCCTGATGCTGACCCCGGACGGTCCCAAGGTCATTGAGTACAACTGCCGTTTCGGCGACCCGGAGACCCAGGTGGTGTTGCCGCTTTTGGAGAGCGACCTGCTCAAGATCATGCTGGCCACCACCAACGGCACGCTGGACAAGACCGAGGTCAGGTTCAGCGCCGGCGCCGCCGCCTGCGTGATTCTGGCCTCCGGCGGCTACCCCCTCGCCTACGAGAAGGGCAAGGAGATCACCGGGCTTGTAAACGGCCAGCTGCCCGGCAGCGACGCCATCGTCTACCATGCCGGCACCGCCGTCCAGGACGGCAGGCTGGTCACCGCCGGCGGCCGCGTGCTGGGCGTGACCGCCACCGCCGCCGACCTGCCCGCCGCGCTGGAAAAAGCCTACGCGGCCGCCGACAGCATCCATTTTGACAAACTGCACCGGCGCAGCGACATCGGCGCACGCGCCCTGGCCGCACTGAAAGCGAGGGAATGATATGGTATATCGCATTTATGTGGAAAAGAAACACGGCTTTGACGGCGAGGCCCAGGGCCTGCTGCACGAGCTGACCGAACTGCTGGGCATCAAATGCCTGACCGGCCTGCGCCTTTTGAACCGCTACGACGTGGAGGGCATCGATAAAGAACTGTTCGACCGCGCCATCCCCACCGTGTTCAGCGAGCCGCCGGTGGACGTGACCTACACCGCCCTGCCCGAAGCAAAAACGGTGTTTGCCGTGGAGTATCTGCCCGGCCAGTTTGACCAGCGGGCGGACTCGGCTTCCCAGTGCATCCAGCTGCTGAGCCAGGGCGAGCGCCCCGACGTGCGCAGCGCCAAGGTCTACCTGCTGGAGGGCGACCTGACTGCTGAGGATCTGGCTGCCATCAAAAAGTACCTCATCAACCCGGTGGAGGCCCGCGAGGCCAGCCTGGACGAGCGCGAGACGCTGAAGATGGAATTTGCCGTCCCCAGCGAGGTGGAAACGCTGACCGGCTTTATCCAAATGGACGAGGACGCGCTGGAGGCGTTCCGCAACGAGAAGGGCCTGGCCATGGACCACGCCGACATCGTGTTCTGCCAGGATTACTTTAAGGGCGAGCGCCGCGACCCCACCATCACCGAGATCCGCGTGATCGACACCTACTGGTCCGACCACTGCCGCCACACCACCTTCGGCACCATTTTGGACAGCGTGACCATCGACGACGAGATCGTGCAGGCGGCGTTTGACCGTTACATGGCGCTGCGCGGCGAGACCGGCCGCGACAAAAAGCCCCGCACCCTGATGGACGCCGCCACCATCGGCGCCAAGGCCCTGAAACAGCGGGGCATCCTGAAAAACCTTGACGAGAGCGAGGAGATCAACGCCTGCACCGTCAAGATCCAGTGCGACGTGGACGGCGAAAAGCAGGACTGGCTGTTTTTGTTCAAGAACGAGACCCACAACCACCCCACCGAGATCGAGCCGTTCGGCGGCGCGGCCACCTGCATCGGCGGCGCCATCCGCGACCCGCTGTCCGGCCGCAGCTACGTCTACCAGGCCATGCGCGTGACCGGCGCGGGCGACCCGCTGCAGCCGGTGTCCGAGACGATGGAGGGCAAGCTGCCCCAGCGCAAGATCGTGACCACCGCCGCGGCCGGTTATTCCAGCTACGGCAACCAGATCGGCCTGGCCACCGGCCAGGTCAGCGAGCTGTACCATCCCGGCTATGTGGCCAAGCGGATGGAGATCGGCGCGGTGGTGGGCGCCACCCCGGCCAGCCATGTCCGCCGCGAGACCCCGGCCCCCGGCGACGTCATCATCCTGCTGGGCGGCCGCACCGGCCGCGACGGCATCGGCGGCGCGACCGGTTCCAGCAAGGCGCACAAGCTGTCCAGCCTGGAGACCTGCGGCGCCGAGGTGCAGAAGGGCAACGCCCCCATCGAGCGCAAACTGCAGCGCCTGTTCCGGCGCGAGGACGCCTGCCGCATGATCAAACGCTGCAACGACTTTGGCGCGGGCGGCGTGTCGGTTGCCATCGGCGAGCTGGCGGACGGGCTGTCCATCGACCTGAACAAGGTCACCAAGAAATACGAGGGCCTGGACGGCACCGAGCTGGCCATCAGCGAAAGCCAGGAGCGCATGGCCGTGGCGGTGGCCGCCAAGGACGCCGACGCCTTTATCGCGCTGGCCAACGCCGAAAACCTGGAAGCCACCGTGGTCGCCACCGTCACCGAGGAAAAGCGGATGCGGGAATACTGGAACGGCAAGGCCATCGTGGACCTTTCCCGCGAGTTTTTGTCCTCCAACGGCGCCGAGCGCCACGCCGACGCCCACATTCTGCCCGGCCGCGTCTGGCAGCCCCAGTGGGCCGGCAATACCTTTGCGGAAAAGATGGAGTCGCTGGTCACCGACCTGAACGTCTGCAGCCAGAAGGGCCTGGGCGAGCGGTTTGACTCCACCATCGGCGCGGCCACCGTGCTGATGCCCTACGGCGGCAAGTACCAGCTGACCCCCACCATGGCCATGGCCGCCAAGCTGCCGGTGGACGGCGAGACCACCACCTGCAGCGGCATGGCCTGGGGCTTTAACCCCTATCTGACCGAGGCCGACCCCTACCGCGGCGCATTTATGGCCGTGGTGGAAAGCGTGACCAAGATGGTCTGCGCCGGGTTCCGGCACAAGGACCTGTACCTGACCTTCCAGGAATATTTTGAACACATGGGCGCCCAGCCGGAACGCTGGGGCAAGCCGCTGGCCGCGCTGCTGGGCGCACTGGATGCCCAGATGGGCCTGGGCATCGCCTCCATCGGCGGCAAGGACAGCATGTCCGGCAGCTTTGAGGGGCTGGACGTGCCCCCCACGCTGGTCAGCTTTGCCACCGCCATCGGCGATACCCGCAGCGTTGTCAGCGCCGAGTTCAAGAAGGCGAACAGCGCCGTGGTCGTCCTGAAACCCCAGTACAAAAACGGCCTGCCCACCGTGTCCAGCCTGCTGGCCAACTACTTCATCGTGGAGCAGATGATCGACGAGGGCAAGGTCCTGGCCGCGGCCACCCCGGGCTACGGCGGCATTGCCGAGGCCCTGTTCAAGATGTGCGTGGGCAACCATGTGGGCCTGAACCTGAGCGACAAGGTGACCATGCAGGAGCTGTTCAGCCCCTGCTACGGCGCCATCATTCTGGAACTGCTGGACGCCTCTGCCGGCGAGTTTTTGGGCTTTACCACCGTGGATTACGCCATCACCATCGGGGACCAGGCCGCCGACATGGAGCGCCTGCAGGACCTGTGGGAGGCAAAGCTGGAGCCGGTGTTCCCCTACCGCGGCAAAGGCGATGCCGTTGAGGCGCTGACCTGCCAGTGCCAGAGCCGTGTGGCCCCCGCGGTGCGGCTGGCCACGCCGAAAGTGATCATCCCGGTGTTCCCCGGCACCAACTGCGAGTACGACACCGCCCGCGCCTTCCGCCGCGCCGGCGCCGACCCGCAGGTGCTGGTTTTGAAGAACCTGACCCCCGCCGATGTGGCCGAGAGCTGCGAGGCGCTGGTCAAGGCCATCGACGAGGCGCAGATCCTGATGCTGCCGGGCGGTTTTTCCGGCGGCGACGAGCCGGACGGCAGCGCCAAGTTCATCACCGCGTTCTTCCGCGCGCCGGCGGTGGCCGATGCGGTCAACCGCCTGCTGAACCAGCGGGACGGCCTGGCTTTGGGCATCTGCAACGGCTTCCAGGCGCTGATCAAGCTGGGGCTTGTGCCCTACGGCGAGATCCGGCCCATCACCAAGGATGACCCGACGCTGACCTTCAACACCATCGGCCGCCACCAGAGCATGCTGGTGCGCACCCGCGTGGCCTCCAACAAGAGTCCCTGGCTGTCGGAGTGCGACGTGAACGACGAGCACCTGATCGCCATCAGCCACGGCGAGGGCCGCTTTGTGTGCAGCGACAGCCTGCTGAACCAGCTGATCGCCAACGGCCAGATCGCCACCCAGTATGTGGACCTGACCTGCACCCCCACCATGGACCTGCGCTACAATCCCAACGGCAGCGTGCTGGCCATCGAGGGCATCACCAGCCCGGACGGCCGCGTGCTGGGCAAGATGGGCCACAGCGAGCGCAGCGGCGACGAGCTGTACAAAAATGTCGGCGGCGACAAGTACCAGCCGCTGTTTGAGGGCGGCGTGAACTACTTCAAGCTGTAATAGTCGCTGTGTGCCCGCCTTCCGCGAGGGGCGTTCCCCTTCTCGGCTCCCCTGTAAGGGGAGCTGGCCGCAAAGCGGACTAAAGGGTGCATTGCCGCCTTGCGGCGGAAGTATCCCCTCCCCCGCAAACAGGCAGGCAGCGTCCCGGCAGGATACCGGTCCGGCAAAGTGCCGCACCCCTCCGGCTGTGCCCGGCGGCACAGCCACCTCCCCTTGCAGGGGAGGCTTTTGGGGAAGCGGCACCCCGGCGGTTTTCCCAAAAAGGGAAAAGTTTCCGCCAGTATCCGTTCTGTTTCCCCGCCGCCTGAAATGCTTTTGTACGCGCCATTCCTTACCAAAAAGAAAGAGGTAAATCTATGCCGCACGACCGTTATATCTCCCCCTTCTCCACCCGGTACGCCTCGGACGAGATGCAGTTTTTGTTCTCGGACGACAAAAAGTTCCGCACCTGGCGCCGGCTGTGGATCGCACTGGCCAGGGCCGAGCAGCGCCAGGGCCTGGACATCACCGACGAGCAGATCGCCGAGCTGGAAGCCCACAAGGACGACGTGAACTACGAGGAGGCCGCCGCCCGCGAAAAACTGGTCCGCCACGATGTGATGAGCCATGTTTACGCCTACGGCCTGCAGTGCCCCCACGCCAAGGGCATCATCCACTTGGGCGCCACCAGCTGCTATGTGGGCGACAACACCGACGTCATCATCATGCGGGACGCGTTGCAGCTGGTGCGCAAAAAGCTGATCGGCGTGCTGGCCAACCTGGCCGGCTTTGCCCGCCAGTACAAGGACATGCCCTGCCTGGCCTACACCCATTGCCAGCCCGCCCAGCTGACCACCGTGGGCAAGCGCGCCACCCTGTGGATGAACGAGCTGTACATGGACCTGTGCGAGATCGACCACCAGATCAGCGAGCTGGCGCTGCGGGGCGTCAAGGGCACCACCGGCACCCAGGCCAGCTTTATGGAGCTGTTCGGCGGCGATTCCGCCAAGGTGAAGGCTGTGGAGGCCGACGTCTGCGCCCAGATGGGCTTTGATAAAGTCGTTCCCGTCTGCGGCCAGACCTACAGCCGCAAGGTGGACTACAACGTGCTGTCGGTGCTGGGCGGCCTTGCCCAGAGCGCCATGAAGATGGCCACCGACATCCGCCTGCTGGCCAACTTTAAGGAGATGGAGGAGCCGTTTGAGAAAAACCAGATCGGTTCCTCGGCCATGCCCTACAAGCGCAACCCCATGCGGTGCGAGCGCATCTGCGCGCTGGCCCGCTACCTGATGATCGACGTGCTGAACCCGGCCATGACCGCCGGCACCCAGTGGTTTGAGCGCACGCTGGACGACAGCGCCAACAAGCGCATCGCCATGGCCGAAGGCTTCCTGGCTGCCGATGCCATCCTGAACATCCTGCTGAACGTCTCGGACGGGCTGGTGGTCTACCCCAAGGTCGTGCGCAGCCGCGTGATGGCCGAGCTGCCCTTTATGGCCAGCGAGAACATCATGATGAAGGCCGTCAAAAAGGGCGGCGACCGGCAGGAGCTGCACGAGCGCCTGCGGGAGCACGCCGTGGCTGCCGCCGCGGTGGTCAAGCAGGAGGGCCTGCCCAACGACATGATCTCCCGCGTGGAGGCCGACCCCGCCTTTGGCCTGACCCGCGAGGAGATCGAGGCCGAACTGGCGCCCGAAGCCTTTACCGGCCGCGCGCCTGAACAGGTGGAGGAATACCTGCGTGATGTGATCCAGCCCGTGCTGGACGCCAACCCGGAGGATGTGGGCCAGAAGGCGGAGCTGAGCGTCTAATCGCTCCCGTGTTCCCGCCGCAGCGTTTGAACGCACTGCGGCCGTCCATCCAATAATTTCAGGCGGCGCATGGCTGCGGGCGTCCTGCCGGCATTTCTGATAGCCGGGCCAGGCGCCAGCCATGCGCCGCTTTTGTATGCCATCGTCCCCGTTTGGGCGTCGTCATCGTATCTATCAAAACCGGAGGTTTCTTCCATGCTGCAAAGACGTCCTTCTTCCCTTGCCACCATGCTGGGCATTGTGGTGCTGGTGGCGGTGGTTCTGGTGCTGCTGATGCAGCCCGGCCGCAAGCCGGTCCAGCCCGCCGACTTTGCCGCCCTGTCCGACGATGCTTCCTGCACCGCCAAGGCGTCCTCTACGGGGGACGGTTTCACCATGACCATTGACCTGGGTGATCCGGATTTCGGCGTAGGAGTAGGACAGACTGTCTATGAGGGCAGCTACGGCAGCATCGTCCTGGCAGAGGTGACCGACGTGACGGAAAGCGGCTGCACCCTGCACTTTACCGCATCCGGCGGTTCCGGCAGCGACGGCAAAGCCTGCCTGGTATCAGGGGCAGTCCCCGGTGAGGACGGCAGCCTTCTCACCGCAGAGGCAAGCACCGAACCGGAAGAATACAGCGCCGTTTTTGGTGCTGACGCCGCCTTTACCTCCACCGGGAACACCTTTTCCCTTGTGCTCACGGCAGACGTTGACGGAAATGCGGCCACCCCGGAGGCCGCTTCCCGCCTGGTAACGCTCACTCTGCGCAACCTGCCGCAGATCGTATTTACCGCACAAGAGTAAGCAATTTCCCGCAAAACGCCATACAAAAAAGCCTCCCGGCAAAGGTCTGCGTTGACCCTGCCGGGAGGCTTTCTATTTTGCGATTTATTGGGGCGGCGGTGTTTTGCGGCGTTTGTATGCCAGGAACTCGGCAACAACACCGGCAAGGATCAGCACCAGAAAGACACCGGTCCAGATGATCCACAGGTTATCGTAACCAAGGGTGGAATCCCACCGGAAAACGCTGCCTGCCACAAAACCAAGGATATACCCTGCCGCCGTCAGAGCGGGCAGACGCTTTGCCCCCAGGATGATCCCGGACAGGGCAATGATCACCGCGCCGGCAGCAAACAGGTCCAGCGGCCATTCCTTCATGCCATGGAAAAAGAGCAGCGGAAACCGCATCACCAGAAATGCCCCCGCCAGCACTGCCAACGAGACCAGGCCGACCATCCGAGATTTCATCCCGTTCACCTCCAGAATATTCCAAAAATCTGCGGTTCCTTTTATCGGAGCCACGCAGAAAGGCATTCCTTTCAGTTACAGTGTAGCATACGGCGACACCGGGAACAAGTGGACGGCTGCACGTTTTTTCACGCAAAAAAGCCAAGGCAGCTTTCCGGGCGGAAAACTGCCTTGGCGGAGACTTTTCTTGCTGGAGCAGGATGTGGTGTTTCCTCCCCTGCCTTGCATTTTCAGGACACGGCGATACTGTCGGCGGCCACCACGCCGGACTCGGCCAGACGGTCCAGGCCCTCCTCATAACTGGGAGCGGTAGCATCGGTGAGGGTCAGGTCATAGTAGGCAAAGTCATACCCTGCGGCGGTCAGCACCCTCTTGAGGTCGGCCAGCACGGTGTCCACATCCGCCTGGGTGGGGGTGGTGGGCCAGACGCCGGTGACGCTCAATTTTGTGGGAATTTTTTGCAACAGGGATTTGTCAAAGGGTGCATCCAGGGGAAGCAGCTCGGCGTATTCCTGGGGCATTACGCTGCTGTCCTCGGTATATCCCAGCTGGATATAGCAGCTGCGCTGTTCTGCGCCGTAGTTCCCCGCAAACTGATACTGGGGCAGTTCCTTTTGCAGCACTTCCTCCACAGCGGCGGCAGCTTCCTCGCCCATGCGGTATGCGGTGTTCCAGCGGCGCTCCACCATCTGTTCGTGGCGGGATAAGCCGTCCATACCGCCCTCATCGCTGGTGAACAGCCAGAATTTGGTGGTCACGTCAAAGCGGGTGTCCTGGCTCTGTTCCGACTGCACCCAGGTGCCGTAGGTCCAGAACGAACCGCTGTCCTCACTCTCCACCGTAAAGGTCTGGCCGGGATAGAGTTTCTCCGCATAGGCGATGGCGCGGGAGTTGGCCCAGGCGCGGCTGACGGGATCGCCGTAGATGGCGTCCGCCGCCAGAAGCATGGCAAGAATCAGCAGCACGGCCACGATTCCGGCCGCAATGCGTTTGGTATGTGTTTTCATTGTTTCTTCCCCTTTCCTTTCACAGCGTAGCGCAGCAGCGACGCGGTCAATGCGCCCACCAGGCAGATGACCGCCAGCAGTGAGGCAGGCATCCAGACGCCCTGAAAATAGCTGAACAGTGCGCTGGCCGGTGTGGTGTAGTCCATCATGGTAAACAGGCTGGGCAGACTCTGGATGGGCACGATAGCCGCTGCCAGAATAGGCACCAGCTTCCAGATGCCGTCGTCAAACCAGCGGGCAATGCCGCAGGTCAGCGGGAAGATGACAAAGACCAGGCCGATGGCGCGGCCGCTGCCCATGATGGCCATGCCCAACAGCAGGCCGATCACCACAACGATCAGCAGCCACAGCGAAACACGGGCCTTGACCTTGTGCAGCACGGCACTGTCATCGGGCTGGGCCGCAGGGGCGGGACCTTGTGTGCTCAGCGCTTCCCAGAGCGTGCGGCAATCCTCGCATTCGTCCAGGTGAGCCCGGACCATGGCCTCACTTTCGGGGCTGGCGACGCCGTCGCGCACCAGCGGCATCAGGTCCTGTACCACGCCGCAGGAGACAGGCGGCGCGGCGGCCGCCGGGGGTTCGGTTTTGGGGGTGATGGGCAGGTCATTCGCGTTCATCCCAGTATCCCTCCTTTTGTAATGTTGCTTTCAGCCAGGTTCGGGTACGGTGTTCGATCACGCGGGCACTGTTCTCACTGATGGAGAGCATCCGGGCGATCTCAGCATAGGAATAGCCCTCCGCCCGCAGGTAGACGATGCGGCGGCTGCGCTCGTCCTTTTGGGCCAGCAGCGCGCGGACGCGGGCCAGCATGGCGCGGGCGTCGGTGTCGGCGGCCAGCTCGTCCGCCAGATACCAGTCGATCAAATCGTCCAGATCCAGCTGCGGCCGCCGCCTGCGCAGGCTTTCCAGCCAGACGTTGCGGGCAATGCCGAACAGCCAGGTCTTGGCGGAACAGTCCCCGCGGAAAAACGGCAGCCGTTTCAGCGCCCGCAGGAAGGTCTCGCTGAGAAGATCCTCGGCATCCGACGCATTGCGGGTCAGCGAGCAGAGATAGCGGTAGACGTCCTGGCGGTAGGCCAGGTACAGCTGTTCCAGGGCCGACTGCCTGCCGCCGGGGTTTTTGCCGCCCATATGCGTTCACCGCCTTTCTGTTTGACTTCTCTTGCGAACCGGTTCACCTATCTGTGCGGCTTTGCGGGTGGAATATTACAGGGTCCGGCAAAATATTTTTACGGGCAGCGCAAAAAGGGGCGGGGCCTGGCGGCCCCGCCCCTTTTGCGGTCAAACTTGGATCATTGGGAGCCTTGGCGGCCCCCGCCCCGCCTGCAAAAATCAGGCGTGGGGATACTTCTTGATGCTGTCCGGCAGTGCATCCTCGGCGGAGGAGACGGTGACGATGACCTCCACATCCTTGGTGATGGCGTCCATCCTGGCCAGCAGCGCGGCGGCGGCGTCCATATCGTGGTCCACGATCTTGAGCAGGCCGTCCAGGAACAGCTCGGTGATATCGTAGTTGCCGGCCAGAACGCCCGCGACAAAGCCATACAGCATGTCCGCGCCCTGGATGCCGTACTCGTCCACGTCCAGCAGGCGGGCGGCATGGTTGATGTCGGTGGTCAGCTTCATCGACTTTTCGATGACGACGATGTTGCCCTCCGTCGTCTTGACGGCGGCGTTGATCATGTCGATCATCGTCTTGGTCTTACCGGCGCCCTTGGGGCCAACGATCAGCTTAATCATAGGGGGGTACCTCCTTTGGGTTTCAGGCACCTGCCGGGCTGCGGCAGATGCGGCGGATACAAAATTCAGCCGTTGAGCTTGGCTTCCAGCTCGGCCTTGCGGTCCTCGTAGCCGGGCTTGCCCAGCAGCGCAAACATATTCTTCTTGTAGCTCTCGACGCCGGGCTGGTCGAACGGGTTGACCGACAGCAGGTAGCCGGACACGGCGCAGGCTTTCCAGAAGAAGTAGATCAGGCAGCCCACGTCGTAGGCTTCCAGGCTGTCCACCTCGATGACGCCCAGCGGCACGCCGCCGTCGGTGTGGGCCAGGATGGTGCCCTCCATCGCCTTGCGGTTGACGACGCTCATGTTCTGGTCGGCCAGGAAGTTCAGGCCGTCAAAGTTGCCTTCCAGCGCTGGGATGTAGTAGTCCTCGCGGGGGGTCTTGACATCCACGTAGGTCTCAAACATGATGCGGCTGCCGTCCTGCAGGAACTGGCCCATCGAGTGCAGGTCGGTGGAGAAAATGCAGGAGGTGGGCATCAGGCCCTTCTGGTCCTTGCCTTCGCTCTCGCCGAACAGCTGCCTGTACCACTCGTTCATCATGGCGAAGTCCGGCTCAAAGCAGGCCAGCGTTTCCACCGTTTTGCCCTTGCGGTACAGGATGTTGCGGGTCATGGCGTAGCGGTAGGCGTCGTTGTCGGGGCTAAGGACGCTGTACTTGGCGCAGGCGTCGGCGGCGCCCTGCATCAGCGCGTCGATGTCGATGCCGGCGCAGGCGATGGGCAAAAGGCCCACGGCCGTCAGCACCGAGTAGCGGCCGCCCACGTCGTCCGGCACCACAAAGGTGGGCCAGCCCTGGGCATCGGCCAGCTGCTTCAGCGTGCCTTTGCTGCGGTCGGTGGTGGCGTAGATGCGCTTGTTGGCCTCCTCCGGGCCGACGGAATCCTCCAGCAGCTTGCGCAGCACCCGGAAGGCCAGCGCAGTCTCGGTGGTGGTGCCGGACTTGGAGATGACGTTGATGGAGAACCGTTTGCCCTTCGTGACGCGGATGATGTCGTTTAAGTAGGTGGGCGAGATGGTATTGCCGCAGAAATAGATCTTAGGCCCGTCGTCGATGTCGTTATGGTAGACACCGCGGCAGGCCTCGATCACTGCGCGCGCGCCAAGGTAGCTGCCGCCGATGCCGGCGACCAGCAGCACGTCGGAATCCGAGCGGATCTTCTCGGCGGCCTGCTTGATGCGCGCAAACTCTTCTTTATCATAGGTGTTCGGCAGGTCCATCCAGCCCAGGAAATCGTTGCCGGGGCCGGTACGGTCAGCCAGCTGCTTGTGGGCGGCCTCGACCTGGGGGTAGATCGCCTCGTACTCTTCAGGACGGATAAATTTTGCCAGATGTTTGCCATTGAACTTGACACTCATCGTTTGCATCCTCCTTTGTTATTCAGAGCCGCCGGCCCGTTTCCGGCGATGCCCGGCCCCGTCCGGCGGCTCCCCTTTTGTAACTTCCATGATACCGTTTTGACAGTTCTTTGTCAAGCCAAACCGGGCCGTTTTTTTACCAGTTTTGCACAAAATTTCAGGCGTGCAGCAGCAAGGCTTCAACAAGGCGACGGAAGCACAGGCCGAAACTCAGCGCAGCAACGTCATTGGCGGCGGCAACGGGGTATTCGGCCAGCGTCTGCCCGCCGCGCAGGACGGTCACGGTGCCCAGCTGCTGGCCGGCGGCCACCGGCGCCTCGACGCTTTCCGGCAGGGCAAGCCGCACCTCCAACTGCGCGTCGTCCCCCTTGGCTGCCAGGAAGCTGCCGGGGGCGGTGTAGCTGAGTTCCACGGTCTCCTCGGCGCCGCGGGCAACGGGCAGCGTTTTGGGCGCGTCGGCGGGCAGCTCGGCAGTCAGGCTCTGGTAGTTGGCAAAGCCGTAGTCCAGCAGCGTGCGGGCGGCATCAAAGCGGTCCTTGCTGCTGGGCGCGCCCAGAATGACCGCCACCAGGCCCAGGCCGTCCCGCTCGGCGCTGGCCGAGATGCACACCCCCGCCCCGCCGGTGGTGCCGGTCTTTAAGCCGGTGATGCCCTGGTAGCTGCGCAGCAGCTTGTTGGTGTTGACCAGCTGGGTTTCGCCGCCGCGCAGCGTGTCGGTCCAGATGGTGCAGTAGTCGGCGATCTCGGTGTGGTGGAGCAGCATCTCGCGGCTCATCACCGCCACGTCGCGGGCGGTGGAAAGGTGCCCGGTCTCGTCCAGGCCGCAGGCGTTTTCAAAGTGAGTGCCGGTCATGCCCAGGCGGGCGGCCTCGGCGTTCATCTGCTGCACAAAGGCGTCCTCGCTGCCGCCGATGTACTCCGCCACCGCCACGGCGGCGTCGTTGGCCGAGGAGATGCAGATGGCCTTGAGCATCTCTTCCAGCGTCAGCTGCTCGCCGGGTTCCAGCCAGATCTGGCTGCCGCCCATGCCGTAGGCGTGCTCGGACACCGGCACGATGTCCGTCAGCTGCACCCGGCCGGCTTCCAATGCCTGGAAGGTCAAAAGCAGCGTCATCACCTTGGTGATGGAGGCGATGGCCCGCTGTTCGTCGGCGTTTTTCTCGTAAAGCACGGCGCCGGTGCCCAGGTCCACCAGGATGGCGGCCTGGCAGGGCAGGTCAAAGTCCGCCTGGGTGGCGGGCGTGATGGTTTCTGCCATGGCAGGCAGCGTAAAGGCGGACGCCAGCAGCGCCCCGCAAAGAAGCAAAGCCAGGATGCGTGTTTTCATGGTTGGGCTGCCTCCCCCTGTCGTGTTGGATTTGTATTGCCCGCCGGGCGGGCAGCTGCGATATTCCAGCCTATGCGGCAAAGCTCCGAAATAGGACGCCCGCCGCGGCGTTGCGCTTTGGGGCGGGTTCCGATATAATAGAGAAAATGGCAAATCGTTTCCCCGCCCCTGTGTGCGGGGCAGAACAAAGAGATAGGAGTTACCCCCATGCGCGTCAGCTTTTATACCCTGGGCTGCAAGGTGAACCAGAACGAATCCGGGGCGATGGCCCAGCTGTTTGAGGCAAACGGCTATACCGTGGTGCCCGCCGGCCAGGAGGCCGACGTCTACATTGTCAACAGCTGCACCGTGACCAATTTCGGCGACCAGAAAAGCCGCAAATGGCTGCGCCGCGCCAAGCGCGAGAACCCCGGCGCCGTGACGGTGCTGACCGGCTGCTATCCCCAGGCGTTCCCGGAGGAAGCCGCCGCGGTGGCGGAGGCCGACGTGGTGACCGGCTCCGGCAGCCGGCGCATTTTGCCCGGCCTGGTGCAGAAGGTGCTGGACGGCGAGGAGGAGCGCATCGTGGACATCCGCCCCCACCAAAAGGGCGAGCAGTTTGAGGAACTGCCCATCGAGCGGTTTGCCGAGCATACCCGCGCCTTTGTCAAGGTGGAGGACGGCTGCAACCGCCAGTGCGCCTACTGCGTCATCCCCCGCGCCCGCGGCCCGGTGCGCAGCCGCAGCGAGGAAAGCATTTTGCAGGAGCTTGCCCACCTGGCGGCGGCCGGCTACAAGGAAGTGGTGCTTTCGGCCATCAGCCTGCCCAGCTACGGGCTGGACACCGGCACCGGCCTGGCCGACCTGCTGGAAAAGGCCAGCCAGGTGGAGGGCATCCGGCGCATCCGGCTGGGCAGCCTGGACCCGGACAAGCTGACAGACCGGGATATCGCCCGAATGGCGGCACTGCCCAAGCTCTGCCCCCAGTTCCACCTGAGCCTGCAGAGCGGCTGCAGCAAGACGCTGCGGGCCATGCGCCGCCCCTACACCGCCGAGCAGTACGCCCAGGTAGCCGAAAAGCTGCGTGCGGCCTTTGGCGAGGAGAATGTCAGCCTGACCACCGACGTGATCGTGGGTTTCCCCGGTGAGACAGAGGAGGACTTTTTGCAGAGCATGGCCTTTGTGCAGGCACAGCGGTTTTTGAAAGTGCATGTGTTCCCTTACTCCCGCCGGGCCGGGACGCCGGCGTACGACTTCCCGGACCAGATCCCGGAGCATGAGAAGGAGGCCCGCAGCCGCCGCATGACTGCCGCGGTGGAGGCGGTGCGCGCCCAGGTGGCCGCCGCCATGGCCGGCCGCCGGGCCGAGGTGCTGCTGGAAACGCCGCTTTCCGCCAACACCTTTACCGGCTACACCAAACAGTACCTGCCGGTGGTGGTGTGCGCGCCGGGGCATGCTTCCGGCGACATTGTGACGGTGACGCTGGGCGAGTGGGACGGCCATCGCTGCCACGCCGCACCGGCGGAGGCGCAAAGCTGACCCGTTCCCGCCGGGCCGGCGGGCGCGCAAACTGCGGTATTGCGCCACTTTTCCCAACTTTTGCCGCCGGGGCAAAAAAATCGAAAAAAATTTGCAAAAACCCCTTGACTTTTGCCCGTTTGGCGGATATAATATACAGCGTTGCAGCCGCCACGGCAGCAACAAAGCTGGGAAATGGCCCGGTAGTTCAGTTGGTTAGAACGCTAGCCTGTCACGCTAGAGGTCGTCAGTTCGAGCCTGATTCGGGTCGCCATTTGCTGTTATAGCTCAGTCGGTAGAGCGCATCCTTGGT
>DWWX01000038.1 GCA_019119495.1 Candidatus Gemmiger stercorigallinarum
GACGACATGGGCAAGATCCTGCCCATCGTCAACCAGGGCGGCAGCGACTCGGCCATGCTGGACAACACGCTGGAGTTTTTGGTGATGAACGGCATGGACCTGCCCCTGGCCGTGATGGTCACCATCCCGGAGCCCTGGTCCAACAACCAGAGCATGGACCCCAAAAAGAAGGCGTTCTATCAGTATTACGCCACCATGCTGGAGCCCTGGGACGGCCCGGCGTCCATCCTGTTTTCGGACGGCGACGTGATGGGCGCGGTGCTGGACCGCAACGGCCTGCGCCCCAGCCGGTACTACATCACCAAAGACGGCCGGCTGATCCTTTCCAGCGAGGTGGGCGTGCTGGACATCCCCGCCAGCGAGATCGTCTGCAAGGACCGCCTGCGCCCCGGCAAGATGCTGCTGGTGGACACCGTCCGGGGCGAACTGGTGGACGACGACCGGCTGAAAGCCGACTATGCCGGCCGCCAACCCTACGGCGAGTGGCTGGACCGCAACCTGGTGGACCTGGCCAGCCTGAAGATCCCCAACCGGAAGGTCCCCGGCCACACCCCGGAGGAGCTGGTCCGCCTGCAAAAGGCTTTCGGCTACCAGTACGAGGACGTGACCACCATGATCCTGCCCATGGCCAAGACCGGCGGCGAGCCTGCCGGCGCCATGGGCAGCGACACCCCGCTGGCGGTGCTGAGCCACACCCATCCGCCGCTGTTCAACTATTTCCAGCAGATGTTCGCCCAGGTGACCAACCCGCCCATCGACGCATTGCGGGAGAAGGTCATCACCTCCACCACCGTCTACGTGGGCGCCCAGGGCAACCTGCTGGAGGAGGACAGCGAAAACTGCAAGGTGCTGAAGATCAACAACCCCATCCTGACCGAGACCGACCTTTTGAAGATCAAGGCCATGAGGGTCCCCGGCTTCAAGGTGGAGACCGTCTCCATCTGCTACTACAAAAACACCGAGCTGGACCAGGCCATCGAGCGGCTGTTTGTGGACGTGGACCGCGCCTACCGCGACGGCGCCAACATCCTGATCCTCTCCGACCGGGAGATCGACGAGTACCACGTGGCCATCCCCAGCCTGCTGGCGGTGGGCGCGGTGTCCAAGTACCTGGTGCGCACCAAAAAGCGCACCGCCATGGCGCTGATTTTGGAAAGCGGCGAGCCCCGCCTGGTGCACGACTTTGCCACGCTGCTGGGCTACGGTGCCTGCGCCATCAACCCCTATCTGGCGCAGGAGACCATCGGCCGGCTGATCGACGAAGGGCTGCTGGACAAAGACTACTATGCCGCCGTGGATGACTACGACCACGCCATCCTGGCCGGCATCGTCAAGATCGCCAGCAAGATGGGCATTTCCACCATCCAGTCCTACCAGGGCAGCCAGATCTTTGAGGCGCTGGGCATCAGCCGCGAGGTGGTGGACAAATACTTTACCAACACCACCTGCCGCGTGGGCGGCATCACGCTGGCGGACATCCAGGCCGACATCGAGTCCCGCCACCAGAAGGCTTTCGACCCGCTGGGCCTGGGCACCAACACCGCCCTGCCCAGCCTGGGCGCCCACAAGCTGCGCAGCGGCCCCGATGCCGAGCAGCACCTGTACAACCCGCTGACCATCCACCTGCTGCAGCAGGCCTGCTGGACCGGCGATTACGCAAAGTTCAAGCAGTACACCGACGCCATCGCCCGCACCGGCGACGACGAGATGCACCTGCGCAGCCTGCTGGAGTTCCACTACCCCGACGAGGGCGTGCCCATCGACGAGGTGGAGAGCGTGGACAGCATCGTCAGGCGGTTCAAGACCGCGGCGATGAGCTACGGAGCCCTCTCGGATGAAGCCCACGAGTGCATGGCCGTTGCCATGAACCGGCTGGGCGGCAAGTCCAACACCGGCGAGGGCGGCGAGCCGGAGGAACGCTTTGGCACCGAGAGCAATTCCGCCATCAAGCAGGTGGCGTCCGCCCGCTTCGGCGTGACCAGCAAGTACCTGGTCAGCGCCCGGGAGATCCAGATCAAGATGGCCCAGGGCGCCAAGCCCGGCGAGGGCGGCCAGCTGCCCGGCGCCAAGGTCTATCCCTGGGTGGCCAAGACCCGCCACTCCACCACCGGCGTGGGGCTGATCTCTCCCCCGCCCCACCACGATATCTACTCCATCGAGGACCTGGCCCAGCTGATCTACGACCTGAAATGCTCCAACCGCAAGGCCGCCATCAACGTCAAGCTGGTCAGCGAGGCTGGCGTGGGCACCATCGCCGCCGGCGTGGCCAAGGCAGGCGCCGAGGTCATTTTGATCTCCGGCTTTGACGGCGGCACCGGCGCAGCGCCCCGCAACTCCATCCACAACGCCGGCCTGCCCTGGGAGCTGGGCATTGCCGAGGCGCACCAGAGCCTGATCTTGAACGGCCTGCGCAGCCGCGTGCGCATCGAGGCGGACAGCAAGCTGATGAGCGGCCGCGACGTGGCCATCGCCGCCATGCTGGGCGCCGAGGAGTTCGGCTTCGGCACCGGGCCGCTGGTGGCCATGGGCTGCGTGATGATGCGCGTCTGCAACCTGGACACCTGCCCCATGGGCATCTGCACCCAGAACCCGGAGCTGCGCAAGCGGTTCAAGGGCAAGCCGGAGTACGTGATGAACTTTATGCGCTTTATGGCCCAGGAGCTGCGGGAGTATATGGCAAAACTGGGCGTGCGCACCGTCGAGGAGCTGGTGGGCCGCACCGACCTGCTGCGCGTCAAGCCGGAGCCCGCCGGCAGCCGCGCCAGCGAGCTGGATCTGAGCGCCCTGCTCTCCAACCCGCTGATCGAGAACTCCAACGTCCATTTCGAGCCGAAGGACGTCTACAACTTCGGCCTGGAAAAGACCCCCGACATGAAAGTGCTGATGAAAAAGTTCAAAAAGAGCTTTGACATGGCCGAGCCCAAGCCCATGCGGGTGGAGCTGGAGGTGGGCAACACCGACCGCGCCTTCGGCACGATTTTTGGCAGCGAGATCACCCGCAAGTTCGGCAACACCCTGACGGAGGACACCTTCCACGTCACCTGCCGCGGCTACGGCGGCCAGAGCTTCGGCGCGTTTATCCCCGCCGGCCTGACGCTGGAGCTGATCGGCGATTCCAACGACTATCTGGGCAAGGGGCTTTCGGGCGGCAAGCTGATCGTCTACCCGCCCGCCGACGCGGCCTACAAGGCCAGCGACAACATCGTCATCGGCAACGTGGCGCTGTACGGCGCCACCGAGGGCAAAGCCTTCATCAACGGCGTGGCCGGCGAGCGGTTCTGCGTGCGCAACTCCGGCGCCACCGCCGTTGTCGAGGGCGTGGGCGACCACGGCTGCGAGTATATGACCGGCGGCACCGTGGTGGTGCTGGGCAAGACCGGCAAAAACTTTGCCGCCGGCATGAGCGGCGGCATCGCCTACGTGCTGGACGAGGACTGGGATTTCTACCAGCGGGTCAACAAGGACATGGTCAGCCTGGAGCCGGTGGAGCACAAGTACGACGTATCGCTTTTGAAAGAGCTGATTCGTGAGCATGTGGAGCTGACCGGCTCCGCCCGCGGCAGAGAGATCCTCGATAATTTCAGCGAGTACCTGCCCAAGTTCAAAAAGGTCCTGCCCCACGATTACGACCGCATGCTGCGGCTGATCGCCAAGATGGAGGAAAAGGGCCAGGACAGCGAGCAGGCCCAGATCGAAGCATTTTACGCCATGAAAAACGCACAGTAAGGGAGGCAGAAGATCATGGGAAACCCCACAGGCTTTATGAAAGTTGCGCGGCAGACCAGCACCGAGCTGCCGCCCAAGGAGCGCATCGCCAATTTTAACGAGTTCCACGTCCCGCTGCACCGGGACGAGCAGCAGCTGCAGGGCGCCCGCTGCATGGACTGCGGCGTGCCCTTCTGCCAAAGCGGCATGATGATCGGCGGCATGGCCAGCGGCTGCCCGCTGAACAACCTGATCCCGGAATGGAACGACCTGGTCTACCAGGGCCGGTGGGAGCTGGCGCTGCAGCGGCTGATGGCCACCAACCGCTTTCCGGAATTTACCGGCCGGGTCTGCCCCGCTTTGTGCGAGGCCGCCTGCACCTGCGGCATGGCCACCGGCGACGCCGTGGCGGTCAAGGAGAACGAGCACGCCATCATCGAGTACGGCTACCGCGCCGGCCTGCTGGAACCCGCGCCGCCGGTCAACCGCACCGGCAAGCGGGTGGCGGTGGTGGGCGCCGGCCCCGCCGGCCTGGCCGCGGCGGACCTTTTGAACCTGCGCGGCCACACCGTGACGGTGTACGAGCGGGACGACCGGGTGGGGGGCCTTTTGATGTACGGCATCCCCAACATGAAGCTGGAAAAACAGGTCATCGACCGCCGGGTGGAGCGGATGGAGCAGGAGGGCGTCGCCTTCCGCACCAACGCCGACGTGGGCGGCAGCCTGCACGCCGGCGAACTGGTGGACAATTACGACGCGGTGGTGCTGTGCTGCGGCGCCAAGCAGGCGCGGGACATCGACGCCCCCGGCCGGGACGCGGCGGGCATCCACTACGCCGTGGATTACCTGACCAGCGTGACCAAAAGCCTGCTGGACTCGAACTTTGCCGACGGAAAGGCCATCTCTGCCCAGGGCAAAAAGGTGCTGGTCATCGGCGGCGGCGACACCGGCAACGACTGCGTGGGCACCGCCATCCGCCAGGGCTGCACCGGCGTGGTGCAGCTGGAAATGATGCCCTGCCCGCCGGCACAGCGCGCCCCCGGCAACGACTGGCCGGAATGGCCCCGCGTGCTCAAGACCGACTACGGCCAGCAGGAGGCCATCGCCGTGTTCGGCAGCGACCCGCGCCTGTATCAGACCACCGTCAAGGAGTTTTACAAAGACGAGGCCGGCCGGCTGTGCGGCGCGCGCATCAGCCGGCTGGAGAGCAAGGTGGTGGACGAAGCCACCGGCCGCCGCGCCATGGTGCCCACCGGCGAGGAGTTTGACGTCGAGTGCGAGCTGGCGCTGATCGCCGCCGGCTTTACCGGCTGCGAAAGCTACGTGGCCGAGGCTTTCGGCGTGGAGCGCACCGCCCGCGGCTGTGTGGCCGACGCCATGTACCAGACCAATGTGCCCGGCGTGTTTGCCTGCGGCGATATGCGCCGCGGCCAGAGCCTGGTGGTCTGGGCCCTGCGGGAGGGCCGCGAGGCCGCCGCCGCGGTGGATCACTACCTGATGGGCTACACCAACCTGTAAACCTGCCATCTCCTTTTCTTCATACAGCCTTCTTTCAGCAGCGGAAAAGCCGTGCGTCCAAAGACGCACGGCTTTTCCGTTTTCTTGTTTGGGGCCGCGCCCCGTCAGCCTTCCGCCGGGGCCTGCGGCTGCTCGGTATGGACGGCTTTGGGGTAGATGGCGTACATGCGCTCGTCGTCAAAGTGCTCGTCCAGATAGACCTCCCACTGGCTGGCGGGCGGCTCGCCGTTGGCGCGGGCCGTGTAGCGGGACAGCGCGGCCGAGCTGACCACCACATTGACCGACATGAACACGATCAGGCACCAGGTGATGATCTTGCCGGGCCGGATGGGGATCTTCTCGATCCAGCGGGAAAGCACCGGGTAGCACACCCGGAACCACACCACCGCCGCAATGCCCCAGAAGAAGCAGTACAGCAGGTTGACGCGCCCCGCCAGGTTGAAGGGGATGGCGCTGTAATCCCAGAACACCGTGCCGAACACGATCTCGGTAAAGACGCTGCACAGATACTCGTAGGCGCCGCCCAACAGCGTTCCCACCAAAAACAGGAAGGTGGAGGAGCGGTCCTTGTAGCGGTACAAAAGCAGCGTGGCCAGCGCCAGCGCCAGGCCCCACACGATGGAGAACGGCCCCCACACCACGCTGGAACGGCTCATCCAGTAACCGGCGGTGATGCGGCAGAAGATGGTCTCGGCAATATCGCCCAAAAACGAGCCGATAAAAAACAGCATGACGATCTTGTAAAAGCCGCAGCCCTGGGCAAACACCGTGGGTTTTGCCTTTTTGGCGCGGGTAAAGCTGGCCTGGGGGTTGGCCTTGACCATACGGCGCTCGGTGCGGCCCAAAAGCCACAGGCCCATTTTCAGCGTCAGGGCAGCCATGCGGTTGCCCACCGCTTCCACCTGGGGCAGGCGGTTCTGCAGGCCGGCCAGCGTCAGCACTGTGTCAACGGCGTCCACCGCCAGCAGGACAAACAGCACGCCCAGGATGATCACGCCCGCCGGCTGGGGGATCATGCGGATCAGGTCCAGCAGCAGCGGGTTGCCCCACTTGACCACCACAACGCCCAAAATGCCCCACAGCACCGACACCGGCAGCGCCACGTAGCCGTCCAGGTTCATTGGCAGGTGCGAATAGTCCCACCAGCGGGTGTCGGTGGCGCGCTCCAGGATATGCCCGGCGATCCATTCAATGACCGTGGCGTACAGGGCGCTGAACAGAAACAGGAAGAAGGTGCTTTCCCGGATGTCCGGCATGGTCACCGCAATGATGACGCCGGCAAAGCCGTAGACGATGCACAGCGGGCTGTTCAGCACGCCGCGGTCCACATACCGGCGCCGTCGGATGGCGACAAACAGCACCTCCAGCAGCCAGCCCAAAAACGAGTAGATAAAAAACAGCCAGCCAAGTTCGTACTGCATAATTTCTCCTTTCCCCTTTGCGGCGGGCGGCAGGGCAGCCCGCGCAGGTCACCGCCGGTTCAGGGTCCACCCGGCAGGTAATACGGCAATGGTATCACGCCGGGGCCGGCAAGTCAATGCGCGTTTGGGGCCGTGCGGGTCGTTTTGGCACAAATTCCCGCAGATGTCCCTTGCCCGTCCGTTCCGCCTGCCGCAAAGGGGAGGCTTCCGGCGCAGACGCCGGCCGGCGTCAGTCGCCGCCCACCGGGGCGCGCAGCAGCCAGATGCTGCTTTCCACCGCCGCGGCGGCCAGCGCCACGCCCAGCAGGGCAAACAGCGCCGGGCGCAGATCGACGCCCGCCACATTGTCCAGGTTGGGGATGCCGATGCAGGCCACCATAAAGATCAGGTACAGCCAGCTGCCGGCCTTTGGCCCGAACCGCCGCAGCGACGCTTTGACCAGGACAGCCCCCGCCGTGGGGGCAACCAGCAGGAGCAGCCACAGCACCGGCGGGACCAGGGGCAGCAGGTCAAAGCCGCTTTGCACCCCCGCCGCCAGGCAGATCAGCATCCCCGCCCCCTGCAAAAGGACCGCCAGCAGCAGGTTGGCGGCGCTGTACAAAATGCCGCCCAGCCACAGCGAGGCCACGCCCTGCCGCCGGGAATGCCCCCAGCAGACCGTCAGCGTAAAGCAGACGCCCGCGCTGCCTATGCCCGTGATAAACCCGGCAAACATGCCGCCCAACAGCGCCATGGCGGTGGGGATGGCAAAGGCGCTGGCGTCAGAGGGTTCGCCCTCAACGGCGGCGGCAACCAGCACGACCGCCAGGATCAGCAGCCAGAACCCCGCCGGGAACAGCAGCATGGCCAGCATGTCGTCCCGGCGCAGGCGCATCCACCGGGCAAAGAACTGCCCAAACGACAGGGCCGCAGTTTTCTCTTTCATAAACTCACCACCACTTTTGCAAATCGGATGCGGGCGATAACGCCCAGCACCAGGGCCGCCGCCAGGAAACCGCCGCTGACCGCCAGCCAGACCGGGTTTGCGATGCTGACCGGCCGCAGCACGTCAAACAGCGGCTCGTCGTCCAGCAGAATACAGACCTGCACCGCCATCAAAAGCACAAAACTCAGCATCCAGGCCGCGGTCACGATCAGCGAGCGCCGCCAGCCCTTCTCCACCGTCTGGGACAGGATGCTGCCCTGCAGCGCAAACACGCAGCCCGCAAACAGCAGCGACATGCCGCCCCAGTCCCAGGCGATCGAATTTCTTTCCACCATTTTGCCGTCCGCCAGGGCAAAGGTCAGCCAGGTCATGGCCAGGCAAAGCACCGCGATCAGCAGCGAGGTCAGCTGCCAGCCCCAAAAGCACAGCCTGCGCGGCGCGCCGAAGCTGAGCGCCAGGTTGGTCATGCTGCCGCCGCCGAACATGGCCGGCAGCGCCATGGACAAAAGGGGCGTGGCAAACACATAGGTCTCAAACAGGCTGAGGTCGGTCAGCCATACGCCGGCGACCACAATGGTCACATAGACCGCCATGGTGGTCAGCGCGCCCAAAAGCAGCCGCCGGTAAAGCACCAGCATTTTCAGCATGGGATCACCCCTCCTCGTCGCCGTGGCCGCACAGGGCCACAAACACGTTCTGCAGGCTCATGCCCTCCAGCGTCAGGTCCGGGTCGGCGGCCAGCCGTTCAAACAGCGCGCCGTCCCCCTGGATGGCCGCCATCTTGTGGGCGCCCACCATCTGCACCTGCAGCGGCGCGGGGCCGTCTGCCAGGGCTTTGTCCACCGCCGCCGCGCTGCCGGACACATAGCGGAACCGGTCCACCAGCTCCTCGGTGGGGGCGTCGGCGATGATGCGCCCCTCGTCCAGCACGATGACCCGCTCGAACACGCCGGCCGCCTCCTCGATGATATGGGTCGAGATGACAAAGGTGCGGCCGGTCTCGGCGTAATCGTCCAGCAGCAGGCGGTAAAACCGCTCCCGCATCACCACGTCCAGCCCGGCGGCCGGTTCGTCCAGGATGGTCACCGGCGCGCGGGAAGCCAGCGCCGCCGTGATGGTCACCATGCTCATCTGGCCCTTGCTCAGCTTGCTGATGCGCTTTTTGGTGTCAAGGCCGAACTTTTTCAGCAGCGTGCCGGCGTAGGCGGCGTCCCACCGCGGGCAGAACAGTTTTGCCGCCAGCAGGTACTCCTCCACCTTCAGGGCGGCCACCTCGCTGGAGGGGTTCAGCTCCCGTGCAAAGCACAGGTCGCCCAGGGCGCGGGGATTCTCCCACACCGGCTCGCCGCCGTAGGTGACTTCGCCGCCGTTTTTGGTGTTCTGGCCGGTCAGGATGCTTAAAAGGGTGGTCTTGCCCGCGCCGTTGCGGCCGATCAGGCCGTAGATATGCCCCGGCTCGATGGTCAGGTCCAAATCCCGCAGCACCTGCTGGCTGCCGTAGTTTTTCTTCAAGCCTTTGGCGCAGAGCGCACGGCCCTGCCCCTGTATGGTACGGTCGGTCATAACAATTCCTCCTTGCCGGCCTCGTCGGCCACAAGCTTGAGCAGCTGCTCCTGTGTGATGTCCAGGCGTTTGGCCTCGCGCACCAGGGCGCGGACCTGCTGCCGGGCAAAGGCCTGGCGGCGCTGGGTGCGCAGCTGTTCCAATGCGCCGGGGGCCACAAACATGCCAATGCCCCGCCGCTTGTACAAAAGCCCCTCGTCCACCAGGCGGTTGATGCCCTTGGCTGCCGTGGCCGGGTTGATGTTGAAGGCACGGGCCAGCTCGTTGGTGCTGGGCACCTGGCTGTCCTCGGCGTATTCTCCGCGCAGGATGCCGTCCTCCAGCAGCTGCGCGATCTGCTGGTAGATCAGGGCCTGGTCGTTGAGCATCCCTTTCAAGGGCGGTGCCTCCTTCCTGTTTGAGTTTCCGATAACCGTCGGGGCCGTGCACAGCCCCGGAAGCGCCGAACCCGGCGGGCGTCCCCGTTTGTTGGTTCATTACTTCTGTAACTAACCATACCACCAATTTGCCCGTTTGTCAACAGGCCGGGCAGGCTTTGCGTTGCCGCGGGCAAATTTTACAAATTTGCAGGCCCTTCCCCGCCCCGAAACGCCGCGGCGCATTGACAATATCGATATTCGATGATATAGTATAGATAAAGAAATATCGATATTCGATATAAGCATGTTCTGCCCGCCGGGCAGCGAAAGGAGCGTGACGCCATGCCGCGGGAGAAATTCGGCACCCTGACCGAACCGATGTTCTATACCCTGCTCTGCCTGCGCGAGCCCTGCTGCGGCGCGGACATCATGGCAAAGGTGCGCACGCTGACGCAGGGGCGGGTCGGCATCGGGCCGGGGACGCTGTACAATCTGCTGGAAGAATTTTTAAGCCGGCGGTATATCCGGGAGCTGGACGTCCCCGGCCGGCGGCGGGTCTACCAGCTGACCGCCGAGGGCCGCCGTCTGCTGGACGAGGAATACCGCCGCCTGTGCCGCCTGGCCGGCGACTACCGGCAGGTGTTCGGCCCCGACGCCGCATCCGCGCCAGACACTGCAAAGGAGGATGCCCTATGAAATACCGCTATGAGCTGAACCTGCGGGAGCCCTGCGACTGGAAGGGCGTCGAGAATCACCTGCAAAAGATGGCCGCCGGCGGCTGGCGGCTGGATCGTATCGCCAACTTTGTCTGGCGCTACCGCCGGGATGCCCCCGCCCAGGTCCGCTACGCCGTGGCTTACCTGCCCGCCCTGACCGAGAGCACGCCCCGCCCCGACCCGGACGAGCGCGCTTTGACCGACCTGTGCGAGGCCGCCGGCTGGCAGAAGGTGGACGACTGGAACGGTATGCTGATCTACGCAAACGACCGGCCCGACCCGCAGCCCTTTGCAACCGACGAACCGCTGCGGCTGGAAAGCATCCATGCCGCCATGCGGCGGCGCTGGCTGCGCGGACAGATCCTGTTTCTGGTCCTGTCCGCTTTGATCTCGCTGTTCGGCTGGCCGATCTGGGCCATCGCAGCCCACTTTGCGCCGGTGACGACGGCGCTTTTGGCCGTCTGCCTGTTCGGGTATCCCCTGTGCTCTATTGCCTGCTACTATCTGTGGTACGCGGCGGCAAGGCTGGCGGTGGCCAATGGCCGCCTCTGCCCCTCCAACTCGGTCCAGCAATGGGTTTCCGCCAGCTTCGCCGTCGTGCTGCTGGCAACGGTTGCCCTCTATCTGGTCGGCAGCCAGACCAGCGAACCGGGACTGGCCTGGTATATCGTCTTGCACCTGGCCGGCATTTTGGTTTTGAACGTCCTGTGCGCGCTGCTGCGGCGCTGGATGCGGGAGCGCAGCGTCAGCCAAGGCGTAAACCTTGCTGTCACCCTGGTTTTTGCCTTTGTGACATCCCTTCTTCTGGTTTTAGGGCTGCAGTCCGTATTTCTCTGGTAAAGCCGCCGGCAGCGTACCGTTCTTCCACCCCTGCAAAGGAGGATGCCCCATGAAAGACCGGAAAGCAAGTTTGAACCTGTACAGCCCCTGCGACTGGAAAGCGGTGGAACGGCACCTGACCCGCATGGCGGCCAAAGGCTGGCGGCTGGAGTATGTGGGCCATGCCTGCTGGCATTACCGCAGGTCGGCGCCCGCCGCGGTGCACTATGCGATGACCTGGCTGCCCGGCCTGTCCGCCTACGCCCCGGAGCCTACCGTCGAGGAAGCCGACCTCAGCGAACTTTGCGCGGCGGCCGGCTGGCAGAAGGTCTGCGGCTGGGGCAATATGATGATCTATGCAAACGACCAGCCCGACCCGGTGCCGCTGATCACCGACGAGCGGCTGCGGCTGCAGAACCTCCACGCCGCCATGAAAAAGGGCAGCCTGCCGGGCATGGGCGTCGTGTTCGGCGTCAGCACGGCGCTCGCCCTGCTTCTGTGGCCGATTTGGGCCGTTTCCTACCGGACGGCCCCGGACGTCACGGTGCTGCTGGCCGTCTGCGCCCTGGGGCTGCCGGGCATCTGGCTGCTCAACTATTGGGGCTGGTATCGGACCGCCCGGCGGGCCGTGGAGGAAAACCGCCCCTGCCCGGTCAACCGGGCGGCGGGCTGGCTGGAGCTGGCCTGGCTGGCCGCCGCTTTGTGCCTGGCCGGCAGATACCTGTATCAGGAATGGTTCAGCGACCCGCGGCAGTTCTGGTACAGCCTGTGTTTCATGGCAGGGCTGATTGGCCTGGGCTTCCTGGGCGACGGGGTTCGCCGCTTCCTGCGGGAAAACGGCAGCAGCAAAGCCGGCAACATCGCCGCCGCGCTGGTGGCTGCGCTGGTCTGCGCTGTGGCGCTGGTATTTGCCCTGCAGCTTCTCTTCCCTGCCTGACGCCCGCCGGGCAGGCACAAAAAATCCCGCCGGGGCACGGCATGGCGCTGTGCCCCGGCGGGGTCGTTTTATGCGGTTTCCAGCCGGTCCAGCCAGGCCAGCAAAAGGCGGCTTTGCGAGAGCAGATTCTCTGCATACCGCTCGGCAGCTTCCAGCACCACCACGTCGGGCAGGCCGGTCAGCTCCTCGTCAAAGGTATCCACCGTCACGGCGCTGCCGTGCAGAACCACGCTCTCGCCGTAGTTGGCGCACAAAAACGGCGCCATCGCCTCGCCAAAGCTGTCGCGCAGCATCAGCAGGCTTTGCTGCCCGGCGCCCTGCCAGCGGGTGCGGTAGCCGTCCGGCGTGCGGCTGAGCTGTTCGGCCCGCGGCTCATCCACGCTGTAATACGGGTCGTCCCGGCAGACCGACCACACCGCGCTGACGTTTGCCAAATCAGTGGGCGCCGTCTGCTGCAGGTCGGCCGTGACCGTGCAGTCCTCCAGCGGCGGCATGGATACGCCCAGCAGCGCCTCCACCTGCGTGACGGCCAGGTAAGCGCCGGCTTCGTTCCAGTGGGTGTCGTATTTATAGTAGACCTGCTGCACGGCGGCACGGTCGATCAGCGCCTGCTTCGGCCAGGCCAGCGGCAGGCCGGCCTGCTGCAAAGTGTCGGCCAGCGTCTGCACCCGCGTGGGGCGGGACACCACCGGGACGGTGTCCGGCATGTACCGGCTGTAGACGCCCTCCTTGGCCGGAGCGATCACAATGGCAAGGCTGGTGCCGCGGGCCGCCAGCCGGTCCCGCAGCTGCGTCAGCGTTTGGGTAAAGGTCTCCAGTTCCTCCGCCGGGTAGGCGGTCAGCCCCTGGTAGTCCGAAAGGCTGGTGGAGTCCGCGCTGTCCTTCAAAAACAGCCAGTGGTCCTTGCCCAGCAGCACGTCGCCGGAATCCAGCGTTCCCACCGCCCAGTTCAGCTGGCCGTTCAGCGCCATGAACTGGTTGCGGAACGGCGCATGGTCGCCCAGCCACTCCTCAAACGCGGCGGGCCAGGATTCCACATCCGCATCGGTGGGGAAAGCGGCCAGCGTGCGGTTTTCGTAGTTGGTCACATCCATGTAGGGCGCCAGAAGCAGCCACAGCGGCGCCGGCAGCAGTAAAACCGCCAAAAACAGCACCGTCAGCAGCCGGGCGCGCCAGGTCGAGCGGTCTTTCACGATTCCCCGCCTCCCTCAAAAACGGAAATAAATAAACGGATTGTAGGTGCTGGACACCAGCAGCATGGTGCAGCCAAACAGGCAGACCAGCAGCGCCGCCCCCTGCAGCGGGCCGGGCGCGCTGCGGGTGTACAGCGCCTGTTTCAGCCGCGGCCACAGCCGCTGCGCAATGCCGCACAGCAGAATACCGGCCGCCAGCAAGATCAGCGTGCGGCCGTCCACATAGCGCAGGGCCGGGTAGGCGCCGCTGCCCGCCGTGGGCAGCACCATGGCTTTCAGCCAGCCAAGGCCGGCCCGCAGGCCCGGCGCGCGGAAAATCACCCAGCCCAGCACCACCACCAGCATGGTATATCCATGTCCGATGGCTTTGGGCCAGCTTTCCAGCTTTTTGCGCAAAAACAGCCGCTCCACGATCAGGAACGCGCCGTGCCACAGCCCCCAGGCCACAAACTGCCAGCTGGCGCCGTGCCAAAGGCCGGTGACCAGAAAGACGATGAACAGGTTGCGCAGCGTGCGCGCCTGACCGCGGCGGTTGCCGCCCAGCGGGATATACAGGTAATCCCGGAACCAGCTGGACAGCGAGATGTGCCAGCGCCGCCAGAACTCGGTGACGGTGGCGGACAGATACGGGTAGTTGAAGTTTTCCAGGAAATGGAAGCCGAACATCTCGCCCAGGCCGATGGCCATGTCCGAGTAGCCGGAAAAGTCGTAATAAATTTGCAGCGTGTAGTAGACGGCGCCCAGCCAGGCCAGCGCGGTGGATGCCTCGGCCGGGGCAAGACCGTAGATCTCGTCCGCCTTGGCTGCAAACGCGTTGGCCAGGATCACTTTTTTACCCAGGCCCCAGCAGAACCGCTTGATGCCGTAGGCCGTCTGCTGCGCATACATGGTCCTGCTGCCCAGCTGCTGCTCGATCTGGCCGTACTGAACGATAGGCCCGGCGATAAGCTGCGGGAAAAAGCTGATGTACAGGGCCAGCCGGAACCAGCTTTTCTGCACCGGGTAGTGGCCGCGGTAAAGGTCGATAACATAGCTCATAGCCTGGAAGGTGTAAAAGCTGATGCCGATGGGCAGCGCGATTTCCCGCAAGGGCAGAACCTCGCTGCGGAACAAAGCGTCCACCGTACCGGCCACAAAGCCGTAATACTTAAAGTATCCCAGCAGCAAAAGGTTCGCCGTCACCACCACGGCCAGCGCGGCGCGGCGGCCGCCGCCTGCTGCCCGGTCGATCAACAGGCCGCCCGCCCAGTTCAGCGTGATGGACGCCAGCATCAAAAACAGATAGACCGGCTCTCCCCAGCCGTAAAACAGCAGGCTGGCAGCAAGCAGCAACGCATTCTGCCCCCGCAGCGGCAGCAGCCGGCAGCCCAGAAACACCACCGGCAAAAAGATCCACAAAAACACCAAACTGGAAAAAAGCATGAACTTCCCCCTGCATTTGCCGACGCTGTACGTCGGTATACGATCCATGCGATACCGTTATCGCCGACAAGCACTGTTATCGGCTTGCATCCAAAAACAGGCCCCCGCGTGGAAACCGCATCCTGCGCGGGGGCAACATAAACTTTTCTTTTGTATCTCAGCCCAGGCTGATGCCCATGGCGCGGGCGACGTTGAGCATATCGCAGTCGTCGGGCACCAGGCGGGACTTGCCGGCAACGTCCACCAGCGGATTGCAGGTGACATGGCGGTTGACCATGGCCACCGTGACGCCGTAATGCTCGTCCGCCACCAGCCCGGCCGCATAAGAGCCGAACTGGGTGGCCAGCACGCGGTCGTAGGCACAGGGCGAGCCGCCGCGCTGCATATGGCCGGGCACGCAGATGCGGGTCTCGGCGCCGGTCATCTGCTCGACCTGGGCGGCAATGCGGTTGGTGGCCGTGGTGTAGCCGGCCTCGGCGCGCTTGGCCGTCCATTCTTTGCGCTTCATCTTGGATTCCTCCACCGAGTAAGCGCCCTCGGCCACCGCCAGGATCGAGAAGTTCTTGCCCGCCTTGGCGCGTTTTTCCACTGCGGCGGCGACCTTTTCGATGTCGTAGGGATGTTCGGGGATCAGGATGATGTCGGCGCCGCCGGCAATGCCGGAATACAGTGTCAGCCAGCCGGCCTTGTTGCCCATGATCTCGATGCACATCACGCGGCTGTGGCTGCCGGCGGTGGTGTGGATGCGGTCGATGACCTCGGTGGCGATGTCCACCGCGGTGTGGAAGCCGAAGGTCACATCGGTGCCGTAGATATCATTGTCGATGGTCTTGGGCAGGCCGATGATGTTCAACCCCTCCTGGCTGAGCAGGTTGGCGGTCTTGTGGGTGCCGTTGCCGCCCAGGCAGAGCAGGCAGTCCAGCTTGGCCTCCTTGTAGGTCTTTTTCATGGCCTTGACCTTGTCGACGTTGTCCTCCTCGATGACGCGCATCTTTTTGAACGGGGTGCGCTTGGTGCCCAGGATGGTGCCGCCCACCGTCAGGATGCCCGAAAACTCGCTGGGGTCCATCTCGCGGTAGTTGCCGTTGATCAGGCCGTCGTAGCCGTTGAGTACACCGACGATCTCCACCTTGTCGCCCATGCGCTGGTACAGTGCCTTGGCTGCGCCGCGGATGGTGGCGTTCAGGCCGGGGCAGTCGCCGCCGGAAGTCAGGATGCCGACACGTTTTTTCATAGTGATTGCCTCCCCTTTGCCGCGGCACAGCCACCCAAAAGCGGCCGACTGCAGGCCGGACCGGCCCGCAGCCGGCCGCCAGGCCGAGCGCGGCGGATTTTCTCCGTCTGCACGCGGGATTTCCTTCCCGGCACAGCGCGTTCCATAGCATAAATTTACGCCATTCCTGCCGGTTTGTCAATATCAAAACGCAGGGGCCGCGCCCGGCCGTCCCTCCCGCCGGGCGCGGGGGCGTATCCGCCCGATCCCGCGCAGAGCGGCGGGAACAACTTTTTTCACACATTTGCAAAATTCCTGAAAAAAGTTGTTGACAAACGCAGACATGCCCGCTATAATAGATAACCGTTGAGGGCAGCGCCGGCGGCGCAGACCCAAGACCCTATTGGGGATTCGCATAATGGTAGTGCAGCGGACTCTGACTCCGCCCGTGGGAGTTCGATCCTCTCATCCCCAACCAAAAACCGCAGCAGCAGAGCTGCTGCGGTTTTCTCTATCGGGGTGTAGCGCAGTTGGTAGCGCGCTTGGTTCGGGACCAAGAGGCCGTGGGTTCGAATCCCGTCACTCCGACCAAAAAAAGTCCACGATGATTCGCAGAGATCGCGTTTCATCGTGGACTTTTTCG
>DWWX01000004.1 GCA_019119495.1 Candidatus Gemmiger stercorigallinarum
ATGAATCAAGCGATACGGAAACTGAGCGGATTGCTGGTGCTTCCCGTGCTGCTCGCGGCCCTGCTGATGATGCCCGTCCGCGCCCATGCGGCGGAAGCATCCTACGAGTGCTATGCGGAGCTGCCGGTCAGTGTTGCACTGAACGGCGATAATGACGAGCAGTTCCACGTGATGATTGAGCCGGCGGAGGGCATGGGCGATGCCGTGCCAATGCCGGAGGAAGCTGTGGACGGACTGATGATCGCCGGCGATGCCAGCGACACGTTCAGCAACTTCCACTTTACGGAGCCCGGCGACTATGTCTACGTGGTGAAACAGGAGATCGGCAGCACAGCTTATATGAGCTATGACAACACGGTTTACACTGTGACCATCCGCGTGACCAACGCTGATAACGGCGGCCTGCAGAGCGAGATTTGGGCTGTGACGGACGACAACCCGACGGTCAAGGTGCGGGCGCTTTCCTTCCTGAACACTTACGCCCCGCCGGCGCCGTCCACCCCGAAGCCGGACGACCACCCCGACATTGCCGAGGGCATTGCCAACGGCACCTGGGGCGGCGCGCCCACGGCTACGCCCGGCGCTGTCAACCTGAACGCCCTGCTGCCCCAGACCAGCGACGATCTGCCGCTGACTGCGCTGGTGGTGGTGCTGGTGCTGGCCGCCGCGGCCATCGTGGTACTGGTAGTGCTGCGCGTGCGGAAAAACAAGCAGGACGGCCAGAAGTAAGCCTCGCTTTCAGCTCCACCTTATTTTAGCCAAATCGATTTTCAAAGTATTGCAGCCTGCCGGCCGGGGAAAACGCCCCTGGCCGGCAGTTTTTTGCAGTGCGGGTATCCTGCCATAAACATATTGACACTGTGTCAGAATAGGGCTATACTAAAATGCACAGGTCAAGCCGCGCCGGGACGCAAACGGCAGCCGGTGCGGCGGCTTTTGCGGCTGCGGTCTGCGCCGCGCCCCAAAGGCGACCCGAAAATCCGCCAGGGAACAGGAGGTACCTGCATGAAAGCAAAGGTCTATTTTACCCGTGAGATCACCCCCGAAAAGGTGGTGGAGCTGTACCAGGCGCTGGGCGTCAGCCTGCCCGGCAAGGTGGCCGTCAAGGTCCATTCCGGCGAGAAGGGCAACCAGAATTTCCTGCACCCGGAGTTCTGGAAGCCGATGGTGGACAAGGTGCAGGGCACCATTGTCGAGTGCAACACCGCCTACGGCGACGCCAGCGGCGGCGTGCGGGACAACACCGACAGCCACTGGAAGCTGATGGAGGAGCACGGCTGGACCAGGTATTTTACCGTGGATATCATGGACGCCGAGGGCCCCGACGTGGTCTGGCCCATCCCGAACGGCAAGATCCTGAAAGAGAACCATCTGGGCAAGGACATTGAAAATTACGACTCGATGCTGGTGCTGGCCCACTTTAAGGGCCACCCCATGGGCGGCTACGGCGGCGCGCTGAAGCAGCTGTCCATCGGCTGCGCCTCCCGCGCGGGCAAGGCGCTGATCCACTCGGCCGGCAAGACCGACGACCGCTACAAGACCTGGGAACAGCACGCCAGCAAGGTAGAGTTCCCCGAAGCGATGGCTGACGCCGCCGAGAACGTGGTGGAGCATTTTAAGGGCAAGATCGCCTTTATCAACGTGATGAAGAACCTGAGCGTGGACTGCGACTGCTGCGCCGTGGCCGAGGACCCCTGCATGAAGGACATCGGCATCCTGGCCAGCCTGGACCCGGTGGCCATCGACCAGGCCTGCATCGACCTGGTGCTGGCCTCTGACGACCCCGGCAAGGAGCATTTTATGGAGCGCGTCAACAGCCGCAACGGCATCCATACCATCGAGGCCGCGGCCGACCTGGGCTTTGGCAGCCGCGAGTATGAGCTGATCGAGCTGTAACCGGCCGGGAACATACGGTCTGCGCCTGCCGCGGCGCCTGTGCGGCGGGCGGAATGCGGCGGAGCTGCCCCCAGGCGGGCGGCTCCGCCTGTTTGACGGAAGGGCGCAGGCGGGCTATAATGGCGGTATCCAGCTGCGGCCCGCCGACGGGCGCCGCGGCAAAGCGGAGTAAGCATAAGGAAGCTTTGGTTTTGCTGCGCGAGCAGCAAAACTGCGAAGCAGCAGAATCGCAAAAACAGGCTGGCGGCAACGCAGCCAACGGCCTGTTTTGGTAGATTTTGCGGCAATGCTTCCTTGTGCGCGCTCCGCGAAAGCGAAGGGGAGACTGCCATGCCCAAGGGTTCTGTGGAACTGACGAATGCGCGCCGGGAGGAGATCGTGGACGCCTGCGCCGAACTGTACCGTACACGGCCGTTCCGGGAGATCACCATCAAGGAGATCGGCGAAAAAACCAGCGTTACCCGCACCTCGATCTATAACTACTTCCAGACCAAGGAGGAGATCTTCCTGGCGCTGCTGCAGCGGGAGTACCAGGCCTGGGGGGATGAGCTGGACGCCCTGCCGCCGGGGCCGATGTCCGCCGGGCAGCTGGCCGACGCGCTGGCCCGAACGCTGGAGCGCCGCACCTGTATGCTCAAGCTGATGGCCATGAACCTGTATGACATCGAGACCAACAGCCGGCTGGAAAACCTGGCGGCGTTCAAGCGGGTGTACGCTCGGTCGATGCAGGCGGTCTGCCGCTGCCTGGAACGCTGCCGCCCCGGCCTGCCGGAGGAGGAACAGCAGCGGTTTCTGTATGCGTTTTTCCCGTTCCTGTTCGGCGTTTACCCCTACACCACCGCCACCAAAAAGCAGAAGCAGGCGATGGCGCTGGCCCATGTGGAGGCCCCGCGCCTGTCGGTCTACGAGCTGATCTGCGGCTTTGTACGGCGGCTGCTGCAGGGCATGCCCGGATGACTTTGCCCTGCGGCCGCTCTGCCGCAGGTCCGCGCCCCGCGGGGGAGGAGACCCCTCCCCGCGGGGCGCTTTTTGTATGGCCGGGCGGGGGCGGGGTTTTAATGATTCGCTAACAATTCGCAATCATTTCGGCAACATCCGGGGCCTATACTGACAGTGTTCCAAGGGCAGGACGGACAGAACGCCCTGCCTGCAGGCAAGAAAGCTGAGGAGGTATGATCCTATGAAAAAAGAAAACTTTGTATCCCTGATTTTGGGCACCGTCGGCGGCATCCTGTTTGCGCTGGGCATGTGCATGTGTCTGGTGGCCGAGTGGAACGCCGCCCGGCCCGGCGTGGTGCTGGGGGCCGCCGGCCTGGCGGTGCTGCTGGTCATGCTGATCGTCCGCCGCCGGATGCAGGGCAAACCGGCGATCCGCATTACCGGCAAGGCGGTGGGCACGGTGCTGCTGGCCATTGTGGGCGCGCTGGCGCTGGGCGTGGGCATGTGCATGACCATGCTGTGGAGCATGATGGTCCCCGGCATCCTGGTGGGGCTTGCGGGCATTGTGCTGCTGCTCTGCCTGATCCCGCTGGTGAAAGGCATACAGTAATCCCGGCCGCCAGGAACGGCGCTGCCCGGGCCGCGCATCCGCGCGATATTCACACGATCCATACAAACAAACCGACATGGAAAACATGACAGGAGGGGCTCCAAATGGCAAAGAACAAACTGGTGAAAGAAAACGAAAAGATCGCCGAGGCCGTCGTGGGCGGTTACAAGAAGATCGAGGACGGCGTGGTCGAGGGCTTTACCAAAATGACCGACGCTTTTGTGGACCAGTTTTTGACCAAGGACGGCGAGACCGTCGAGCAGGCCAAGGCCCGCCTGGCCCAAGAACAGGCCGAGCAGGAGGCCGCCGGCCGCCACAAGCCGGAATAAACCGCACAGCCAACGCCCCGGAAAGCCGCCTGCGCTTTCCGGGGCGTTGGCCGCCAAGGCAAAACGGCGGCAAACCGGGCGGAAAAGCCTGCGGCGGGATGCGCCTGCCCAAAAACGCAAACAAAACTTTAACAATTCTATGGTATACTGTACCTGCAAATTGTGAAAGTCTGCGAAAACGGGCCTGCCGGCCCGGCCGCAGGGAGGGCTGCATCATGTTCAAGATCCTGGTCGTGGAGGATGACCGTGAACTCAACCGCACGGTCTGCACCTATCTGAATGACAACGGCTACACCGCCACCGGCTGCCTGAACGCCAACGAGGCCTGCGACGCCATGTACGGCGGGCAGGTGTTCGACTGCATTGTGTCGGACATTATGATGCCGGGGGTGGACGGCTTTGAGTTTGCCGCCAACGTGCGGGAGCTGAACCAGGAGATCCCCATCCTGTTTATGACGGCGCGGGACGACTTTGCCTCCAAGCGCAGGGGCTTCAAGGCCGGGGTGGACGACTACATGGTCAAGCCGGTGGATCTGGACGAGCTGCTGCTGCGCATCGGCGCGCTGCTGCGCCGGGCCAAGATCGCCGCCAGCAAGCGGCTGACGGTGGGCGGGCTGACGCTGGACGCCGAGGAACGCTCGGCGGTGTACAACGGCGGGGAGATCCCCCTGACGGTGCGGGAGTTCAACCTGATCTACAAGCTGCTTTCCTACCCCAAAAAGACCTTTACCCGCAGCCAGCTGATGGACGAGTTCTGGGACAGCGCGTCCTCCTCCGGGCCGCGGACGGTGGATGTGTACATCAACAAGCTGCGGGACAAGTTTGCCTGCTGCAATGAGTTTGAGATCGTCACGGTCCACGGCCTGGGCTACAAGGCGGTGCTGAAATGAGCGCGCAGAGACCCCGCTGGCAGAGCTGGCTGCTGACGCTGCGGCGGTATGTGACCTTTTTTTTGACCATGGCGTTTGTCATCAGCTGCTGTATGCTGCTGTTTGTCAGCCAGCTGCAGGCCACGCTGGGGGTCGAGTTCACCAGGGAGCAGATCAGCCGGGCGGCCCAGCTGACCTTTGGCAATGTGGTGCTGCTGAGCGTGCTGTGCACCGTGGTGGACGAGGTGCGCCGCCGCTTTCTGGTGGCGCGCCCGGTGCGGCAGATCACCCGCGCGGCCGAGAAGATCACCAGGGGGGACTTTTCGGTGCGCATCCCGCCGCTGGGCGTTTGGGGCGAGGACGGCTTTGACGTGATCGCCGAGTCCTTCAACAAGCTGGCGCAGGAACTTTCCGGCATGGAAACGCTGCGCAGCGATTTTATCGCCAACGTCAGCCACGAGCTGAAAACCCCGCTGACGGTGCTGCAAAACTACGGCACGCTGCTGCGGCAGCCGGGGCTTTCGGAGGAAAAACGGCAGGAGTACGCCCGCGCCGTGACCGATACCTCCCGCCGGCTGGCCAGCCTGATCACCAACATCCTGAAGCTGAACAAGCTGGAAAACCAGCAGATCTACCCGGCTGCCGCCACCTATGACCTGGGCGAGCAGCTGTGCGAGTGCCTGCTGGGCTTTGAGTCCGCCTGGGAGGCCAAGGGGCTGGAGATCGAGACCGACATTGCCGAGGGCGTGCTGGTCCACACCGACGCCGAGCTGCTGAGCCTGGTGTGGAACAACCTGTTTTCCAACGCCATCAAGTTCACCGAGCCCCACGGCAAGGTGGGGCTTTCGCTGCGGGTGCAGGGCGGGTATGCGGTGGTGCAGGTCAGCGATACCGGCTGCGGCATCTCGCCGGAGGTGGGCAGGCATATCTTTGAAAAGTTCTACCAGGGCGACACCTCCCACGCCACCCAGGGCAACGGCCTGGGCCTGGCGCTGGTGCGCCGGGTGGTGGATATCATTGGCGGCGAGATTGCCGTCAGCAGCGAGGTGGGGCGGGGCAGCCGCTTCACCGTCACACTGAGGAGGGAACCCGATGAAACGGCCGATCCGGTGGAAACAGCTCCTGCATAAGCTGCTGTTCCCGCACCCGGCGGTGGTGCTGGTCTGCGTGCCGGCGGCGGCTGCGCTGCTGGTGTGGGTGTTTGCGGTCGCGGGCGAGGACAGCCCTGCGGCCTATGCCGTCTACCCGTTTTCGGCCTATGCGCTGGTCATTGCCTGCACCGGCCTGGGCGGCATGGTGCGGCGGCTGACGGCCTGGGTGCTGCATTTCCCGCTGGCGGAGCGCCTGGTCCGGGACGTGCCGTTCCGCGCGCGGGTCACGCTGTATTTATCGCTGGGCATCAACCTGCTGTATGTGGGCATGAACCTTGTGTCCGGCGTGCGGCAGCGGTCGGTGTGGTTTGGCACCATGGCGGTGTACTACCTGTTTTTGGCGGGGATGCGGTTTTCGCTGGTGCGGTATGCCCGCAGGGCGGGGGCGGGCGCCGACCAGGCAGGCGAGTACCGCCGCTACCGGCTGTGCGGCATCCTGCTGGTGCTGATGAACCTGGCCCTGGGCGGCGTTGTGGTGCTGGTGCTGCACCGGGAAGGCGGGTTCTCCTACTCCGGCTATATGATCTACGCCATGGCGGCCTACGCCTTTTACGCCACCATCATGGGGGTGGTCAACCTGGTGCGCTACCGGCGGTACCACAGCCCGGTGCTGTCCGCCTCGCGGGCGGTCAGCCTGGCCGCGGAGCTGGTGTCGATGCTGTCGCTGGAGGTGGCCATGCTGGCCCAGTTCGGCAGCGACAACGGCGAGGGCTTCCGCACCCTGATGATCGGCTGCACCGGCTTCGGCGTCAGCGCCGTCGTGGCGGGCATGGGCGTTTCTATGATCGTCCGCGCAGGCCGCGCGTTGGGCGGCCGGGACCGGGGCGCAGCCGGGAGCTCTCCGGCGCCCGAAATGCCGACGGCCGTTCCGCCCCGAAAGGGGCGGGGACCGCTGACAGACGGCCCCGCCGCCCGGCGGACGCCGCTTTGAGGGCAGGCCGGGAATTGGCCCGGCGGGACGCCCTGGACAAACCAGATGGGGGACTTCTGATATGAAGAAAAAGATCATCGGCATTCTTGCCGCGGCAGGGCTTGTGCTGGGGCTTGGCCTTGTCATTTGCAGCCGGATGCTCCCCGGCGAATATGTGCCGGCTGCGGATGAAATTGCCCTGAAGATACACTTCGATACGGCAGAGGACGTTGGGCTGCTGGTCTATGATTATCAGGCAGACGGTCACGAATACAGCGGGGGCATATCCAATGTGGACGGATCGCTCATCAAGCGCGATTCGGAAAACATTGTGGTGTGGGACCGGGCGGAGCTGGCGCCGCGCGCCGAGCCTTTTGAGCTGTCGATACGATTCCGGGTCATAACCGAGTATGTGGCGCCCAATTATGAGAACGTATACCCGGAGGAGATCACAGAATACCTGGACCCGATCTCGTGGCAGGCACACTTAGGAAAAACGTATTCGATCACCCTCACCGGCGACAGGACAAACGGCTACCAAGCGGTGTTAAACCAATAAATTTCCGGTTTCAAGCAAACTTTAACAGCATTTTAACATCCGGCGCGTAGGATGATGCCGGCGCTGAAAAGTGGCCGGAAACATCCGGACCCCGGCGCAGGGCAGGGGAGAACCCGCCCCGCAAAGCGCCGCCCGGCGGGCCTGCGGCCCGGCCGGGCAGCCGATCAACGACAGAAAGGCATGGTCTTTGATGGAAGAAAAGAAAGAAACCTTTGAATACACCTATTCGGCCAAGGAGCAGGCAGAGATCCGCGCGATCCGCCAGAAGTACCTGCCGCCGGAGGAAAGCAAGCTGGACCAGCTGCGCAAGCTGGACAAAAGCGCCGCCAAAAAGGGGACGGTCGTTTCGGTCACGGTGGGCGTGCTGGGCGCGCTGGTGCTGGGTTTGGGCATGTGCTGCACCATGGTGTGGGTGGAACTGTTTGCGCCGGGCATCGTGATCGGCCTGGCGGGCATCGCGCTGGTGGCGGCAGCCTACCCGATCTACCGCCGCGTCACCCGGCGCGAGCGGGAAAAGCTGGCCCCCCAGATCCTGAAGCTGACCGAGGAACTACAAAAGCCCTGACCCCGCCGCGCGTCCCCGTCTGCCCTGCATTGCACCCGCAAGCCGTTGATTTTGCACAGGCGGCGGCCGCCGCGAAGGCTCCTGTGTGGGAACTTTTCAAGCGGCAGTCCCCCCAAAGCCTCCCCTGCAAGGGGAGGTGTCACCGAAGGTAACGGAGGGGTGCATTGCCACTTTGCGTCGGAAATATCCTGCAAACCCCGGCAGAACCCCGCCCTGTGTTTCGTAGGGGACGATCTCCACGCTAAGAGCCGGCACTTCGTACCAGTTGCGCTCCGAAACGTCGCCTGCGGGCGGCAGTGCTTGCATCGCCCCGGAAAACCTTGCGATGCCGCAAACCCCAAGCGGCGGGCGAAAACGCCCGCCCTACATTGCGGCCGCGAGTGGGTGGCAATGCATAAACGCCAGCCTTCCGCCAGGCCCGTTGGCGGGCCGATGAGATCATCGGCCCCTGCGCAGAGGGGCGGTGCTCCACAACTGTCATCCACCCGCCATGCCTGCTGTTCCCGGTTCCGCCGCCCGTTTGCCTTGCATTGTAGGGCGGGCGTTCACGCCCGCCGGGGGGCCTTGCGCCAGCCCGGAAGGATATTGGCAGAGCAAGATGCCGCACCCCTCAGTCGGCTGACGCCGACAGCTCCCCTTACAAGGGAGCCTTCCGGGTGGCAGGCGCTTTTTTGTGTGAGATTTGTAAACTTTCTGCGAAGGCAGGACGAAAATGCGGCTGGCTGCTTGACCGGTTGCCGCTACCGGATGGTAAAATCCAGTCAAAACCGCCGCTGCCGGCATGGCCGGGCCTGCTGCATGCGGGCGGCATTGACAGGGAGGTCCTTCCATGACGAACCAGACACCGGGCCGGCAGCCTGCCCCCATCCATACCGATAAAGCCCGCCGCGCCGGCGGCAGCCCGCCCAAAAAGTCCCATCCGCTGCTGCGGCGCATCGGCGCTGTGCTGGCGGTGCTGGGCTGCCTGTGCGTGATGCTGGGCAGCGCGGCGGGGGTGGCGCTGGCGGCTTACCTGCGCTTCCTTGCCGAAAACGACCTGAGCGTGCTGGACCTGAACGCGCTGGAGGTGGCCGAAAACTCCATCGTCTATGCTCAGGACCCCGACACCGGGGCCTGGGTCGAGTACGACACCTTTACCGGCGAGACCAACCGCATCTGGACCCCCATCGAGCAGATGCCCCAGTCGCTGCAGGATGCCGTCGTCAGCGCCGAGGACCGGGGGTTCTGGGACCAGCCCTTCGGCATTAACCCGGTGCGCATCGCCGGCGCAGCCATCAACGAGCTGACCGGCTACAGCATGTACGGCAACCGGCAGGGGGCCTCTACGCTGGAACAGCAGGTGGTGCAGAGCCTGACCGGTGACCCCGCCCAGTCTATCCCCGGCAAATTCCGCGAGATCTGCCGCGCCATCGTCATGGCGGGGACGTTTTCGAAAGAGCAGGTGCTGGAAGCCTACCTGAACATCGCGCCCATGACCGGCACCATGTCCGGCATGCAGATGGGCGCAATGACCTACTTTGGCAAGGATGTGTCCGAGCTGACGCTGGCCGAGTCGGCCACGCTGGCATCCATCCCCCGCAGCCCGGTGGCCTACAACCCCTACACAAACCCCGACGCCCTGCTGGAGCGCCGCAACTGGGTCTTGCAGCTGATGCTCGACCAGGGGCGCACTATGACGAGGCGGCCGCCGCCCCGCTGGGGGTGCTGCCCCGGGGCAGCGTGACCGTCAGCCAGGACGGGGACGGCGTCAACTCTTACTTTACCGACGCACTGTACCGGCAGGTGGTGCAGGACCTGATGGAACAGCAGGGCATCAGCCAGGAGGAGGCCGCCTACCAGCTGACCAGCGGCGGGCTGCGCATCTACGCCGCGGTGGACCTGGACCTGCAGCAGACGCTGGAGACCATGATGGAGGACGACAGCGAGGACGGCTATTTCCCGGCCCTGTGGCGGTACGAGGCCATTGCCACCGATATCCCCGCCGGCAGTGAGATCGCTTACGATGACGCCGGCCTGCCGCTGGACGCGGACGGCAGCGCGGTGTTTGCAGCGGGCGATACCCCCGCCCGCAACGCCGACGGCACGCTGCGCACCGGCCAGGGCGACGGCGGCACGGTGGAGTTTTACCGCGCGCTGCGCACCCAGGCCGCCGCCGTGACGCTGGATTACGACGGCCATGTGCTGGCGCTGGTGGGCGGCGTGGGGCCAAAGACGGTGGACCTGGCCTACAACCGGGCCACCGCGCCCCACCAGACCGGCTCGACCATGAAACCGCTGGCCGCCTACGCGCTGGGCATCGAGTACGGGCTGATCAACTTTTCCTCGCCCATGACCGACGCGCCGCTTTACACCGCGGCGGACAAGCGCATCCTGAACACCGACCTGGTGCAGCGCCTGGGCCTGCCCAACGACCCCTACGCGGCGGTCAACCTGGCGCGGGACGATGTCTGGCGGTCCTGGCCCAACAATTACAGCGGCACCCCCAGCGGGCAGACCGTGACGGTGGCCAGCGCGCTGGCCCAGTCGCTGAACACCATCCCGGTGCAGCTGGGCAGCCTGCTTGGCACCGACCGCATGCTGGGCTTTTTGCAGGACTGGCTGGGCATTTCCACCCTGGACCCGGAAAGCGACAACGCCCTGGCGCCGCTGGTGCTGGGCAGCCAGACCAACGGCATCAGCCCGCTGGAACTGGCCGCCGCCTATGCAGTCTTTAACGAGGGGGTCTACACCCCGCCTGCCCTGTACACCCAGGTGCAGGACCGGGAAGGGGATCTTCTGCTGGACCGGCAGGGGCAGCGGTATGCCCGCCAGGCCATCAGCCCGCAGACCGCCACCATTATGAACTGCCTTTTGCAGGGGGTGCTGACGGCGCCCAACGGCACCGCCCGCGGCCGCGCGCCGGAGGGCGGCATGCCCGCCGCCGCCAAGACCGGCACCACCACCGACTACCGGGACTTTACCTTTGTGGGGCTGATGCCCTACTACGTTACGGCCGGCTGGTGGGGCTTTGTGTCCGATTTGGGGGGGGACCAGCGGCCGCCCGCTGCAATACCTTTGGCAGGACTACATGACGCAGGCCCAGCAGGACCTGCCTTACCGGGACTTTGCCCAGGCCGAGGGCGTCACCGCCCGCCAGTACGACCCCGCCACCGGGCTGCTGGTCCCCTCCGGCGGCGCGACCGGCTACTACACCCAGGACAACCTGCCCCAGTGACAGAATACGAAAAAGTTCCCCGCCCCGGCAGGCAAGCGGCGGGGATTTTTGCGGGCAGACTGCGGGCAGGGCGTTCGGCCCCGGCGGGGCGCAGACAAAGAAAAGCAGCGGCCGTCCCCGGCTGGGCAGGGGAGGGCCGCTGCATTATATACCGGATGCGCTGTGCTGCGGGGCCGGGCGGCTTACAGGCACTCGCACAGGATGTCGTAGACCTCGTCATGGGTCAGGGGGCGGGGGTTCGTGGGGATCAGGTTGCAGCTGTCCGCCACCTTGCGCAGCAGGTCCTTGTCAATGGTCACGGTGCTGCGCAGCTGGCCCAGCTTGGTGGGCAGGCCGCACTCGGCAATAAAGGCGGCCAGGGCGTCCACGGCGGCCTCCGGCCTGGCGTCGGCGGGCAGGCCGAACACCACCTGGCCCAGGCGGGCAAACTTCTCCGGCGCGTCCTTGACGATGTGGCGGTAGTAGGCCGGGTGGATCACCGCCAGGCCCTGGCCGTGGTTGCAGTCGGTGTAGGCGCCCAGCTGGTGCTCCATCTGGTGGGCCTGGAAGTCGGTCTTGCGGCCGACTTTCAGGATGCCGTTTTCGGCCATGGCCGAATCCCACATCAGGTTGCTGCGGGCCTCCAGGTCGTCCTTGTCTTTCAGCACCCGGCGCATGTTGACCACGGTGTTGCGCATGACGGCCAGCGCCACATCGTCCGAGGCGTTGTCGCCGTCGGAATGGCCGAAGTAGGTCTCCATCGCGTGGCTCAGGGTGTCGAACGCGCCGGACAGCACCTGGGGCATCGGCAGGGTCAGGGTGTAGGCGGGGTCCAGCGCCGCAAACCGGGGCGCGGCCGCGGCCATGCCGGCCTTGAGCTTTTTGTCCTCGTTGGTGATGACCGCGCCGCCGTTCATCTCGGCGCTGGTGCCGGAGGCCGTGACCACCGCGCCCATCGGGATGACCTCGGCGGGCAGGCGGCGGTGGGTGAACTCCATCTCCCACACATCCTCGTCGGTCTTGGCCTGGGCGGCCACGATCTTGCAGCAGTCGATGACCGACCCGCCGCCGACCGCCAAGATCAGGTCGATGTTATGTTCGCGGGCGAGCTTGGCGCCCTCCTGGACCTTGGCGTAGGTGGGGTTGGACATGATGCCGCCAAAATCGGTCACCGTTTTGCCGGCGGCTTTCAGCTGGGCGACCAGCGCGTCATAGACGCCGGTGCGCTTGACCGAGCCGCCGCCGTAGGCCAGCAGTACGTTGGGGCCGTAATGGCTCAGCTCGGCCTCCAACGCCTGCCTGGCAGCGCCCTGGCCGAAGTAAACTTTGGTGGGATAAGAATAGACGAAACTTTGCATGGTAAAACCTCCCTGTGTTCTGCGACAAAATCCGCATGAGTTGACTGGTGCAAAAACGGTCCCAAGGCGGCGCGGAGACCCGCGCGGCTTACTGCGCCTGCCCCGTCACCTCGTCCACGATGTTCATGGCGTTGAGGGTGCGGGGGTAGCCGATGTAGGGCATGCACTGCTCCACAAAGGCGTAGAGCCGGGCCTTGCCGTTGCCGACGCCCAGATTGCCGCGGGTGTGGCCCCGCAGCTGGTTTTCGCACCCGCCCTGGGCCAGCAAAAAGCAGAAGGTGATCATCTCCCGCTCTTTGTCATCGAGGCCATTGCGGGTGTAGTAATCGCCAAAGCAGTTGCCTGCCAGCCAGCGGTTGACGTTGCGCCGGGCGGCAGGGCCGTCAGTCTGCACCCTGGCCATGCCCTCGCCAAACAGCGACACCTGCTTGGCAAGGCCTTTGTCAAAGCGGGTGGCGGCGTCGGTGGTGCCCTGGGCGGGCAGCGGCAGCCGGATGCCGTGCTGCGCCATCACCTCGTTGGCGGCCGCAAGAAAATCCTGCACCCGGCCGATGCCCAGGTAGGCGGTGGCCTGGTAGATCACTTCCCGGATGGCCACCGGCTCCACGCCGGCGTCCAAGGCGCTGCCCAACGCTTTGCGGAACGCGCCCATGCCCTGGCATCCCAGCAGCGCCGCCAGGATGCACAGCATCCGCTCCTTTTCGGTCAGCGGGCTGGCGGCGGGCACCTCCTGCCCGGCAAAGGCCGTCGTGATGGCAACCCACTCCGGGTCGGTGGCGGCCAGGGGGCTTTCGCCGCCCTGGAACGGCGCATTTGGTCGGGTTTGCATTTCTTCCATTTTTCCATTGCCTCCTTACATGGTCTTTTGTATGGGGGCGGCGGGCTTGGCGGCCCGCTGCGGCGGCGGATGGCCGGCAGCTTGCGGACGGCCGGGGACTGTGCTATAATACAGCCGCAGCCATGCGGTTCTTTCTACCGGTTGTGACTGCATTATATTCTCCGGGATGCACTACCGGTCAAGCCCCCTGCGGCAGCAAAATATGAAGTTTTTATGAATTTTTTGCGTCCGGCCGCATCCCCGCCAGGGAGGGAACCTGCCATGTACACCATGATGGAAGCCTGCCGTATGACGGACATGAACTACGAGGCCCTGAAGTTTTACTGCAACCAGGGCCTGGTGCCCAATGTCAAGCGGGACAAAAACAACCGCCGCGTCTTTGACGAGCACGACGTTGCCTGGATCAGGGACTTGGTCTGCCTGAAAAAATGCGGCATGAGCATCCAGGAAATGAAGGATTACCTGGCGCTGTGCCTGCAGGGGGCGTCTACCATCCCGCAGCGGCAGGCGATGCTGGCCCGCAAGCAGCAGGCCCTGCGCGCCCAGATCGCTGAGCTGGAGGACAGCGCCGCCTACATTGACTGGAAGCAGACCTTTTACAGCGACGTGCTGGCCGGCCGCCGCCCCTATGTGAGCAACCTGATCCCGGAGCTGCAGCAGGACGCCCCGGTGGCGGACAGCCCCTGCAGCAGCCCCGAAAAAACACGCGCTAAACGGTAAAAGGCCCTTGCCAAACCCCGCGCCGCGTGGTATGATGGGGCCAGTAACATGAAATGAGGTGGAAGGATGCGCAATACGGCCTGCTGAAACGTCCGGTAAGACAGGACCCAGGCAGGGCGGCCAGGCGGCTGCCCTGGGGTTTTGTCCGCCCGGCGGCAGGCGGCATTGCGCATCCTTCCGCTTTTTGCGTCCCCGCCCGTGCAGGGCAGGGGGCGGCGTGCCTGTGGAAAGCCGGGCGGCAGAAGGGATGCCTTTTCCCCTCTGCCGCCCGGCCTTTGCTTTGCACACAGGAGGGGGATCTGCCATGTCTCTGCTTTCCATTACCAACCTGACGTTTGCCTGGCCCGGCAGCTACGACAACGTCTTTACCGATTTGAATCTGCAGCTGGACACCGGCTGGAAGCTGGGCCTGACCGGCCGCAACGGCCGGGGCAAGACCACGCTGCTGCGTCTGCTGTGCGGCGAGGAAGAATATGCCGGCAGCATCCGCCTGGCCGAGCAGCCCCGGCGGTTCCCGTACCCGGCGCCCGACCCGGAGGCCACGGTGGCGCAGGCGGCCCGCGCGGCGGCCGGCGGCGACCCCGCCGACTGGGAGCTGGAGCGGGAACTGGGGCTTTTGGGCCTGGGGGAGGAGTTCCTGGACCGGCGGTTCGGCAGCCTTTCGCCCGGCGAACAGACCCGCGTGCTGCTGGCGGCGCTGTTTTTGCAGCAGGGCTGCTACCCGCTGATCGACGAGCCCACCAACCACCTGGACGCCGAGGGCCGCGCCCGGCTGGGCCGCTACCTGCGGGGGCAGCGGCGGGGCTTTTTGCTGGTCAGCCACGACCGCGCGCTGCTGAACGACTGCGTGGACCACATCCTGTCGCTGGAGCGCAGCGGCCCCATGCTGCTGGCCGGCAGCTATGACGACTGGCAGCGCGAGGCCGACCGCCGCGACGCCCGCGAGCTGGCCGAGAACGACCGCCTGGCCGGCGAGATCAGCCGACTGCAGGCCGGGGTGCGGCGCACCGCCGCCTGGTCCGACCAGGTGGAAAAGAGCAAGTTTAATACCCGCAATTCCGGCCTGCGGGTGGACCGGGGCTACGTGGGCCACCAGTCCGCCAAAATGATGAAGCGCGCCAAGGCCATCGAGGCCCGGCAGCAGAAAGCCATCGCCGAAAAGTCCGCGCTGCTCAAGGACCTGGAGACCGCCGAGCCGTTAAAGCTGCATCCGCTGCAGCACCCCGCCGCCTGCCTGGTGCGCTGCCGGGACCTGACGGTGCAGTACGGCGGCCGCCCGGTGTTTGCCGGGGCAGGGTTTGAGCTGCACGCCGGCGACCGCCTGGCCCTGACCGGCCCCAACGGCTGCGGCAAGTCCAGCCTGCTGCGGCTGGTCTGCGGGCAGGCGGTGCCCCATACCGGCCTGTGCCAGACGGCCTCCGGGCTGGTGATCTCGTACCTGCCCCAGACGCCGGAGGACTGCCCCGGCACCGCCGCCGACTACGCCGACGGTTATGCGCTGGACAAAAGCCTGTTTTTTGCCGTCCTGCGCAAGCTGGGCTTTGAGCGGGTCCAGTTTGAAAAGCCGGTGGCCGGGCTGAGCGCCGGCCAGCGCAAAAAGCTGATGCTGGCCCGCAGCCTGTGCCAGCCCGCCCACCTGTATGTGTGGGACGAGCCGCTGAACTACATCGACGTGCTTTCCCGCCGGCAGGTGGAACAGCTGATTTTGCAGTACCGGCCTACGCTGCTGTTTGTGGAGCATGACCGCGCCTTCTGCCGGGCGGTGGCGACCCGGACGCTGCCGCTGGGCGGGGCCTGAGCACACCCCGGCGGGCTGCCGCCGGGAACTGCCCCGCTGCGCATTGCCTTTTTCGGCGGCCGGGCGTATAATGGATGCTGTGCTGCCGCGCCGGTCCGCCGGGGCGGCAGCGCAAAACGCCGGGCGGTCTGCCCGGCGGTGCAGGGGACCTGCGGGGCGGCTGCGGCACAGGCCCTGCGCGGTCTCTGAAAATCGGAAAAAGGAGCGTTTTGGTGTGAAAAGAGAAAACTTCAAGTCCCGCCTGGGCTTTATCCTGGTCAGCGCGGGCTGCGCCATCGGCATCGGCAATGTGTGGCGGTTCCCCACCATCACCGGCGAAAACGGCGGCGGTGTGTTCGTGCTGTTCTATCTGCTGTCCCTGATCTGCATGGGCATCCCCATTTTGACCATGGAGCTGGCGGTGGGCCGCGCCGGCCGTGCCAGTGCCGGGGCCGCCTACCGCAAACTGGAGCCTGCCGGCACCAAATGGCACTGGCACGGCTGGGCCTGCCTGATCGGCTGCGTCGTGCTGATGATGTACTACACCACCGTCAACGGCTGGATGATCAGCTACTTTGTCAAGTTCCTCACCGGCACCTTTGAGGGGCTGAATGCCGACCAGGTGCCCCAGGTGTTCGGCCAGATGCTGGCCGACCCGATGGAGATGGGCTTCTGGATGGTGCTTACCGTCATTGCCGGCTTTATCGTCTGCAGCTTCGGCCTGCAAAAGGGACTGGAGCGCATCAGCAAATGGATGATGATCGCGCTGCTGGTGCTCATTGTTGTGCTGGCCGTGCACAGCCTGACCCTGCCCGGCGCGGGCGAGGGCCTGTCCTTCTACCTGCTGCCGGACTGGGACCGCGCCATGGAGCAGGGCATCGGCAACGTCATTGTGGCAGCCATGAACCAGTCCTTCTTCACCCTCAGCCTGGGCATCGGCGCCATGGAGATCTTCGGCAGCTATATGACCCGCGACCACGCCCTGGCCGGCGAGGCTGCCCGCATCTGCGTGCTGGACACCTTTGTGGCCGTCTGCTCCGGCCTGATCATCTTCCCGGCCTGCTTCACCTTCGGCGTCTCGCCGGATTCGGGGCCGAGCCTGATCTTCCAGACGCTGCCCAACGTCTTTACCAACATTGCCGGCGGCCGGGTCTGGGGCGCGCTGTTCTTTGTGTTTATGACCTTTGCCAGCTTTTCCACCGTGCTGGCGGTGTTTGAAAATATCATCGCCTGCGCCATGGATATGTTCGGCGTCACCCGCAAGCAGGCCAGCATCGGCGGCGTTTTCGCCATGATCCTGCTGGGCCTGCCCTGCGTGCTGGGCTACAACCTCTGGTCCGGCTTTGCCCCGCTGGGCGAGGGCACCACGGTGCTGGACCTGGAGGACTTTGTCGTCTCCAACCTGCTGCTGCCGCTGGGCAGCATCGTCTACCTGCTGTTCTGCGTCAGCCGCTGGGGCTGGGGCTTCGACAATTATATCAAGGAAGCCAACGACGGCCAGGGCGCCAAACTGCCCCGCGCCCTCAAGCCCTATTTCCAGTTTGTGCTGCCCGTTTTGATCATCGTTATCCTGGTGCAGGGGCTGATCCCCTACGTTGCAAAGCTGCTGTAACGCGCTTTGCCGGCGCAGGCCGCGGGCCTGCTTTCCGCAATTTGTGCCAAACCGCCCGGCGGGCTGCCCCCGCCGGGCGGTTTTTTGCACCTTCACATCGTAAAACAAAAATATTTTATCGAAAAACAATAAAAATGACTTGAAAAACGATAACGCCCGTGCTATACTGCAACCATACCGAATCAACAAGGGAGGGCTGCCCTATGCCAAACCAAACCGGGGGACACGGCAAACCGTTCTGGGACGACCGCAAAAGCATCCAGCTGACCCGCATCGTCACGGCGGCGGTGTTTGTCGCCTGCATCGTTATCGCCTTTTTGGGGCCGGGCATTGTGGACTGGCTGATCAGCCGGGGCCGCGTGGCCGTCCAGGGGCCGGCGGTGCGCTGGGTCATGCTGGGGCTGGGCTACCCGCTGGCGGCGCTGGCGCTGTGGATGCTGTACAACCTTTACCGGTTTCTGACCCGGCTGCAGCAGGGCCAGGTGTTTGTGCCCGCCACCGTGCAGGCGCTGCGGCGCATTGCCTGGTGCTGCGCCATCGCGGCGGCCATCTGCGTGCCGTCAGGGGCGGTGATCTACTTCCCCTTTGCCTGCATGGGCATTGCGGCGGGCTTTATGGCGCTGATCGTCCATGTCATCAAAAACGCCTTCGAGCAGGCCGTCAAGATGAAGGACGAACTGGACTACACCGTGTAAAGGAGCCGCACCATGCCCATCTATGTCAATCTGGACGTGATGATGGCCAGGCGGCACATCGGTGCGGGGGAGCTGGCCGACCGGGTCGGCATCACGCCCGCCAACCTGTCCATCCTCAAAAACAACAAGGCCAAGGCGGTGCGGTTTTCAACGCTGGAAGCCCTCTGCCGCGCGCTGGACTGCCAGCCGGGGGACATTCTGGAATATGCCCCCGGCGGACCGGACGCCCCGCAGGATACCGGCCGGTAAGCGGGGCCTGCCCGCAGGCTGCCGCCGGGCGGCCAAAAGCAAAAGCCCGCGCCGCTCAGCCGGGAACGGCCTGCAGCGGACCGGGAACGCTTTGACGACTTAAAATCACGGCTTAAAATAAGGAGAAACCGAATATGGAAGCTACCCCGAAAGAGGGCGCCGGGCGTCCCCTCTATTCCAGTGCGCCCAATTCGTCGGCCGGCGGGCCGTCCGCCGCCGGCGCTCCCCGCCCTGCGCTGCCGCCGTCCGGCGGGGACGCCGCAAAGCCGGCCTGGCGGCCCGGCCCCGGCTTTCTGCCGGCGGTGCTGCTCAGCTACCCGCTGGCCTGGTTCTACACCCGCTGGGTGCTGTTTGCCGGCACGGACAGCTGCCGGTGGAGCATGCCGGCGTTTGCGGTGCTGTATCTGTTGGGCGTCAGCCTGCTGGCCCGCGCCCAAAAGCGCCCTGCTCTGCGGGAAAGCGCCTTTTGGGCGGTCTGCTGGCTGGTGCAGTGCCTGGCCATCGCGCTGTACGGCGCCCACGACGTGATGTGGCTGTGGCAGTGGCTGGCCTGGCACGCCACCGCCGTCTACTGGACCATGTGCCGCACCGGGATGCTGGCCGCCGGCAAAAGCGGCATCTGGGCGCCGCTGGACCTGCTGCTGGGCGTCACCGCGCTGCCCTGGCGGGATTTCCTGCTGCGTGTCCGCACGCTGCTTCACGGCGCGGGGGCCTGCCTGCGCCGGGCCGGCAGCGCCAGCCGCAGGCGGGCGGCGGGCGGCGTGTTCAGCGCCGTGGTGGCGCTGGTGCTGTGCATGTTTGCCTGGAACCAGCTCGCCGCCGTGGACGGCAATTTTGCCCGCCTGGCAGACCGCCTGCTGGGCTGGCTGGACCTTTCTTTCATCGGCCCGGACGACGTCCTTTATCTGGTCCTCTCGCTGCCGGTGGGGGCCTGGCTGTTCGGCCTGGCGGGCGGCGGGCTGCGCCGCACCGCCCCGCCCGTGCCGGACTCTGCCCTGCAAAAGGCGCTGGCAATGCTGCCCCGCCTGCCCGGTTCCACCGGCTACGTGGTGCCGGGGGCGCTGTGCGCGGTCTACACGCTGTTCTTTGCGCTGCAGGCCTGGGAGTTTGCCGCCGCGCTGGGCAGCGGCGCGCTGACCGCCGCCGCGGCGTCGGACTTTGCAGTCACCGGCTTTTGGGAGCTGTGCAGCATCCTGCTGCTGGACTTTGCGGTGCTGGCCGCGCTGGAACTGCTGGGCGGGCCGCTGCGCGCGCCGGGCAAACGCCGCCTGCTGCTGACGCTGTTTAACGGCTACGGCCTGGCCTTTGCGCTGCTGGCGGCGGCCAAGCTGGGGGCGTACATCTGGCTGTACGGACCCACGCCGCGGCGGGTGCTGTCCGGGTGGTTCTTGGCCGTGCTGGCGGTGTGGTGCGTGCTGGCGCTGGTCTGGCTGTGGCGGCCGGTGCCGGCGGCGCGCATCGGCGTGCTGGTGCTGGCGGGCAGTTTTGCGCTGTTGTGCTGCCTGCCGGTGGAAAAAATCTGCGTGGACGAGAACCTCCGCCGCTACACCGCCGGCCAGATCGAGACGGTGGACACCGCCCTGATGGCACAGTGCGGCAGCGCGCAGGGGCGGATGCAGGAATACATCACCCGCCGCCTGCTGGACGCAGGCTGGTTCACGGGCCGGACGGCCGACGAGATCTCGGAGATGTTTTACATCCGCTTTGAGGACTATCGGGATGCGGAACGGCAGGACGGCTCCGGGTATATCCGCCTGTCCGACCTGCCGGGAGAGTCCGCTTATGTGCAGTTGACCTTCCGGGACGGCCTGTGCGCTGCCGCCGTCCTGCGGACCGAGGGCGCTGCATGAGGCGCCCCGCAGCCGCCGTGGCCGACATTGCGGCCGGGCTGGCGGGGCTCCAGCTGATCTATACCGTTTTGCGGCGCCTGCTGCGGCTGGCCGCACCGGAGGGCCTGTTTGCCGAAAGCATGGTGTCCATGGCAGCCATGCTGCTGTTGTTTGCCGTGCTGCGGTGGGCTGCCCGCCGCACGGGCCGGGACGTGCCGCTGCTGCCCGGCCCGCCCCGGCCGGGATTTTGGGTGGCGGCCGCCGGCTTTGGCCTGCTGCTGGCGCTTACGCTGCTGCTGCCCCAGAACCGCAGTGCGCAGGGCCTGTGGCTGACAGTTTATGGCAGCATCGTTACGCCCTTGTACGAGGAATATCTGTTCCGCGGGCTGATCTGGCGCCGGCTGGAGCAGCTGTTTGCCGGCCGGGCGGCGGTGGCTGCGGTCAACGCGGTGCTGTTTGGCCTGTGGCACCTGGGCTATGCGGACGGCGTTGCCCTGCGGGTGGACGGAGAGCTGGGGCAGGTCATGTTCTGGAAGGTGCTCACCGGCCTGGCCTACGGCGCGGTGCTGGCCGCTGTGCGCTGCCGGGTCCGATGCTGCGGCTGGACGGTGCTTCTGCACGGCGCCATGAACCTGTTCGGGCGCTGACCCACGCCTGCGCCCGCCACTGGACGCCCGCCGCCGCCAAGTGTATAATAGGTGCTGCGCAGGGATCTCGGCGGGCCGGAAGGGTACTTGCAAGGCCAGGCGCCGCACCCCTCCGCCGCCTGCGGCGGCACCTCCCCTTACAGGGGAGGCTTTGCGAGAGACTGCCGCTTAAAAAGGCTCCCCTGCAAGGGGAGCTGGATGCGCCGCAAGGCGCAGCCTGAGGGGTGCATTGCCGCCTTGCGGCAGAGATATCCTGCAAAGCCCGGCAGAACCCTGCCCTGCATCCGTAGGGGACGATCTCCGCGCTAAGAGCCGGCACTTCGTACCGGCTGCGCTCCGAAACGCCGCCTGCAGGCGGCAGTGCTCGCATCGTCCCGCCGAACCTTGCGGCGGCCTGCCGTCCCCGCTCCACCGCCCGTGTGTTCCGCATTGTAGGGCGGGCGTTCACGCCCGCCGGGGAAGTTTGCGGCGGGTGGAACATTTCGGTTTTGCACAGACGCTGCCCCGCAAAGCCCTGCGATGCCGCAAACCCCAAGCGGCGGGCGAAATCGCCCGCCCTACAAAGTCCCCGCAAGCGGGCGGCGGCACACAAACGTCAGCCGACCGCCAGGCCCGCCGGCGGGCCGATGAAATCATCGGCCCCTACGCAGGGGCGGCCTGCCGTCCCCCTTCCACCGCCCGTGTGCCCCGCATTGTAGGGCGGGCGTTCACGCCCGCCGGGGAAGTTTGCGGCGGGTGGAACATTTCGGTTTTGCACAGACGCTGTCCCGCAAAACCCTGCGATACCGCAAACCCCAAGCGGCGGGCGAAAACGCCCGCCCTACAAAGTCTCCGAAACCGGGCGCGGCCCCGCAAGCGCCAGCCCCGGCTAGACCTGCCGGCGGGCCGATGAAATCATCGGCCCCTACGCAGGGGGGGCAGTGGCCCGGAAGGGTACTTGCAAGGCCCGGCGCCGCACCCCTCCGCCGCCTGCGGCGGTACCTCCCCTTACAGGGGAGGCTTTGCGAGAGACTGCCGCTTAAAAAGGCTCCTCTGCAAGGGGAGCTGGCTGCGCCGTAAGGCGCAGCCTGAGGGGTGCATTGCTGCCTTACCGCACAGGTGTCCATCTAAAATCCGGCAGTGCCCTGCCCCGCATCCGTAGGGGACGATCTCCGCGCTCAGAGCCGGCACTTCGTACCGGCTGCGCTCCGAAACGCCGCCTGCGGGCGGCAGTGCTCGCATCGCCCCCGCCGAACCTTGCGGCGGCCTGCCGTCCCCGTCCCGCCGCCCAAACGCCCCGCCCCAAACCATTCCCCAACCAACGGAGGTACCCCGCTATGCACGACGATCCATACAGCCGCACACGGCGGCTTCTGGGACAAAACGCGCTGGATGCGCTGCGGGCCGCCCGCGTGGCGGTGTTCGGCATCGGCGGGGTGGGGGGCCATGCCGCCGAGGTCCTGGCCCGCAGCGGCGTGGGCGCGCTGACGCTGGTGGACAGCGACACCGTCGCCCCCTCCAACCTCAACCGCCAGCTGGTGGCGCTGCGCTCCACGCTGGGGCAGTACAAGGTGGACGCCATGGCCGCCCGCATCGCGGACATTGACCCCGCCATCCGGGTCACGCCGCTGCGGCTGTTCTATGGCCCCGACACCGCCGGCGCCGTTGACCTGGCCCAATTCGACTACGTGCTGGACTGCATCGACACCGTCACCGCCAAGCTGCTGCTGATCGAGCGGTGCCGGGCGGCCGGGGTGCCGGTGCTCTCCAGCATGGGGGCGGCCAACAAGCTGGACCCCACTGCCTTCCGTGTGGCGGATATTGAACATACCAGCGTCGATCCGTTGGCCCGCATCGTGCGCGTCCAGTGCCGCAAGCGGGGCATCCGCGGCCTTAAAGTGGTCTTTTCCACCGAACCGCCGCTGCCACCTCTGCCCGACCCGGACGGGGAACCGCCCGCCGCCCCGGACAAGCCCCGCCGAAGCGTGCCGGCCTCCAACGCCTTTGTACCCGCTGCCTGCGGCCTGGTCATGGGCGGCGAGGCCGTCAAGGACATCCTGCGCGCCGCCGGCGCCCTGCGCCGGGACTGACCCTCCCCAAGCCGGCCCCGCCCGGCCTGCCGATTGCGGCGCGGCCCCGCGGGCTTGTCTGCACGGCCTGCCTGCCGGTGCTGCGCCCGGCTCGCCCCCGCAGCCGGGCCATCCCCAAAACAAAACAGAACCGCCCGCAAGGGAACTGCTTTGTGCAGACCTTGCGGGCGGTTTTTTATGCGGTTTTGCCTGTGCGGGCGGCATCAGCCGCCGGCGGGGCTGCTCCGGGCGTCGTCGGGCAAAGCGGCGGGCTGGTCGGCGGGCGGCAGGGCTTTTTGCACCAGCGTCAGGATCTCCGTTGCCAGGTCGGCCTGGGCGGGGGTCAGGCTGTCCAGCCGGGCCTCCAGCGCGGGAAATTTGGGGACCTCCTCCGGGGCGGAACCGAACACCAGGTCGTCGGCGCTGCAATGCAGGGCCAGCGCCAACTTGCGCAGCGTCTGCACCGTCATGCCTTTGCGGCCGGTCTCGATGTCGGCCAGAAACTGCACCGAGATGTCGGCATATTCGGCCAGCTTTTCTCTTGTCAGCGCCAGATCTTCGCGGCGGCACCGCAGCCGCCGGCCGACGGCGCTGTTTACAGCGGCGTCAAACCCCATGGGACTCCACCTCCTTTGCGGATCATGCGCGGTTCGGGGGATGCAGGAAATTTCGGGCTGGTTTTGGAACGGTTTGGGGCGCGTGTCTGCCACAAAAGCAACGGAAGAAACTATCTGAACAAAGGCAAACGCCAATCACAAACCGATACGTCATGCAAAAACACCATAATACGCCGATATATCGGGCGGCCGTTGCTAAAGCAATATGGGCAACACAACAACTGAAATTGATAAACCGTTGTTTATATTATTTACATATAGTCTAGCAGATTGCAAGCCCCCGAAAAAATAACTATAGTTATTGACAAATCGAAGCTATAGTGTTATCATGCAAGAAACGATAGAAATGGCTAGAATGAATCGATAGAAGCTGTTGGATGGAAAACGGAGCTGTTTGTGGCATGAATCTGGCAAAAGCGGTTTGTATGCTGGCTGTACCGGTCCTGTTGCTGGCGGGATGCGGAACTGCTGCGGAGGAAGTTGAGGGGGAGCCAGACCAGGTGGTACACACTGCCTTGTTCGACTTTACGGTTTCTGACATTACCGCAGTGGACAGTTATAACTCCTTTACACCGAGGGATGGCTACCAGCTGGTGCAGACGAATTTATCTGTTACCAATACCAGCGCGGGGGCGCTGACGATGTACGCGGGCGTATTTGAGGCGCGCTGGGACGGCGGCCACACCACCTGCCTTACGGCGGTGGATGAGGATATGGTGCCGGACTCTTACATTCTTTATCCGCAGGCCACTTACCGTGGCGTGATGATTTTTGAGGTCCCGGCCGATGTTTCGACATTGACCATTGCATACGAGGACACGCTGTCTGACGAGGACGGAAATATCGTGTATCTGATCGATGCAGATTGGTAAAAGGGCAGCCTGTTGTATGGCTGCCGACGCAGACCGCGAGGGATACGGGGACTGCGGGGTATTTACATTTGGTTTCAAGTGTTATTGTCGGAACAAGTACATGGGGGACCGGCGGTAGCGTTTGAAATAATACAGCAAGAAAAGGAGTAATAATATGCTGAAGACGAAAAAGTTTCGTCGTCTGTTGGCGGGCCTTCTGGCAGTGCTGATGCTGAGCGTCTGCCTGCCTGTGGGCGCGTTTGCAGATGACGGCAATGATGCCAGTGCTGCCAGTGCGAGCACTACTCGAGTTACTTTCCAGTTCACCGACGGTGAAGCGTTTAGCGAGAGCGTTCTGGGCAGTGGGATTTATACTGTTGGCGAGACCTATGCCGCCGACGATATCACTGCTGCAATGCCGGAAGGCTTCGAGCTCGAAGATCAGAACTTTACCTTCACCGTAAAGACGGTTAGCCCGACTATCTTGGTCCCTGTTAAGCGTGAGGCGCTGAAGACTGAGGTTGCTTTCCTGTTCACCGACAACGCTACTTTCAGCAAGACTGTGATCAGCGAGCGCATTTATGAGATTGGCGGTACCTTCACTGCTGACGATATCAGCGTTCCTCTGCCGGAAGGGTTTGAGCTTGAGGACCCGAATTTCACGTTCACTGTTACTACCTCTGAGCCGACGATTACGGTTCCTGTTAAGCGTGAGGCGCTGAAGACCGAGGTTGCTTTCCAGTTCACCGACAACGCTACTTTCAGCAAGACTGTGATCAGCGAGCGCATTTATGAGATCGGTGGCACTTTCACTGCTGACGATATCAGCGTCGCTCTGCCGGAGGGCTGGGTGCTGGATGTTGCAGATGACTGGACCTTCACTGTTGAGACCTCTGAGCCGACCATTGTTGTTCCTGTCAAGGCTGCAACTGCTGTTGCCTTCCAGTTTACCGACAATAAGTCTTTCGCTAAGACTGTGGTTAGCGATGCGATTTACGTTGTTGGCGAAACCTACACTGCTGACGATATCAGTGTCGAAGTGCCTTATGGCTGGATGCTGGATGTTGCTGACGATTGGACCTTCACTGTTGAGACTGCTGAGCCGACTATTGTTGTTCCTGTCAAGGCTGCAACTGCTGTTGCCTTCCAGTTCACTGACAATGCTTCCTTCGTCGAGACTGTGATTAGTGACTGTGTCTACGAGGTTGGCAAGACCTATACTGCTGATGATATCAGTGTTGAGGTACCGGAAGGCTGGATGCTGGACGTTGCTGACGATTGGACCTTCACTGTTGAGACTGTTGAGCCGACCATTGTTGTTCCTGTCAAGGCTGCAACTGCTGTTGCCTTCCAGTTCACCGACAACGCGTCTTTCGTTGAAACTGTGATCAGCGACTGCGTTTATGTTATTGGTGAGACCTACACTGTCGACGATATCAGCGTTGCCGTGCCGGAAGGCTGGGAACTGGCTGTCGCTGATGATTGGACCTTTACTGTCGAAACTGCTGAGCCCACGGTTGTCGTTACCGTGAAGCGCGCGGTTCATACCGTTACCATCGAACGGTCCAACGGCGCTCCGGCTATCCTGATTGCTGTTGATCATGGCACCAATCTTCTGGAGACTCTGAACTCTGATGATACCATGGCCAAGGTTATGGATGGTTGCGATGGCTACAAGTTCACTGGTTTTGCCTACCATGATGGCAGCGCGATTGGTGATCAGGATGCTGTTACGGCTGATGTGACTGTTCGTGCGACGTTGGAGACTGTGCCCTCTACTGGTGACAACACCACCACTGTGACCGGCAAGGACGAGCATCCTGACATCGCCGAGGCCAAGGCCAACGGCACCTGGGGTGCTGCTCCCACTGCTGCTCCTGTTGCAGCAGCCACCAACACCATCCCGCAGACCAGCGACGATATGCCTGTCACCATGCTGATCGTCATCGCGCTCGTTGCGGCTGGCGCTGCCGGCGGTCTGGTTGTCCTGCGCAAGCGCAGCCACCAGTAATCCATTGCTTTTTCACTGCACGCAGATGGTTGAACTTAACGCAGCGGCCCTCCAGCACAATTTGGGCTGGCAGCGTGCGGCGCTTCGGCGCCAGGTTTCCCCCCATGGGCGGGCTTGTCCCGTCTGCCGTTTGCCTCAGTGATTTCCGAATAAGGACCCCCTGACCGGGGTCTCGGTACAAAACAATACAGCCCGGAACCGCCGTGTTCCGGGCTGTATTTGTTTTGCCTGCTTTGCGGGTGACTGCCGTTTGGGAAGGCTCCCCTGCAAGGGGCTGCGGAGTCGAGCGCCGCCTGCGGCGGATACAGCGAGACGGAGCAGGTGTGGCGGTCGCAGAACGCGAGTGTGCTTCAGCGCACGCAGCGCGATGCGGGCACCGCAAACCGGAGGCTGGATGCGCCGCAAGGCGCAGCCTGAGGGGTGCATTGCCGCCCTGCAGCGGAGATATCCTGCAAAACTTGCCAGAAACCTGCCCTACATCCGTAGGGGACGATGCTTGCATCGTCCCGCAAACCCTGCCATACCGCAACCCCCAGGCGGCGGGCGAAATCGCCCGCCCTACATTGTGGCCGGGACCGGGCGGCGGCAGATGAACGCCTGCTGCCCATCAAGCCCGCCGGCGGGCCGATGAAAACCATCGGCCCCTGCGCAGGGGTATGCGGGCGGCCGGGAGCGCACCGTCCCGGAAGGGGATCGGCAAGCCCTGCCCCGCATCCGCACGTTCTCACCCCGCCGCGCGGTACTGGCGCGGCGTCATGCCAAAGCGGGCCTTGAACTGGCGGTTGAAGTTGGAAAGGTTGTCGAACCCCACTTGACCGGCGATGGTCAGCACCGTGTCGTCGGTGGTGCGCAGCAGCTCGGCGGCGGTGGCAAGGCGGCGCTCGTTCAGGTAGGCGGCAAAGGTGGTGCCGGTCATTTTTTTGAACCAGCGCATAAAATGGCTGGCGCTGCATCCGCACAGCGCGGCGGCCTCCGCCACCGAAAAGGGCGCGGCGCAGTCGTCCTCCACCCGCTGCAGCAGGGTCTGCAGCCGCCGGGCGTCGGCGGTGTCCGGCTGGGCGGGCGGCAGATTCTGCAGGCCGATCAGCAGCGACACAAACCGCAGCATTGCCCCCTTGACCCCCAGCTCAAACCCCACCCGGCGGGTGCGGCACAGCTCCTCGGCGTCGGCCAGGCAGGCGGCGGCCGCCGCGTAGCCCGCGTCCTCCAGCGAAAACCGCGGCGGCAGCGTCAGCCGGCCGGTCTGCAGGGGCAGCAGGTACTTCTGCGCGCCCACGTCGTCGGCGCTGCCCAACAGCGACAGCGAAAAAATGATGTTCTCGTACTCCATGCGGCGGCCCGGCGCCTGGCGCAGCCCGTGCAGCGTGCCGGGGGGCAATACAAAAATATCCCCCGCGCGGGCCTCCATGACCTGCAGGCCCGCCTGCGCCAGCCCGGCGCCCTGCTTGACGTAGATCAGCTCCATGCTGGTCTGCCAGTGCAGCGGCACTGATACAAAATCATCCGGGATGGTGCAGGGGTAAATATTGAAGGGGAACAGCGCGCTGCCGTGCTGGATCTCCTCCCGGTAACCGCCGGAATCGGGGAAAATACCGCTTTGGGCCATGGTCTGCCCACCTCCTTTTTGCGGGCACCGGCCCGCCATTTTGGCAGAAGCTGCAATTATGAAGAAACTGTAAAACCTGTGCGGCGAACATTCGGTATGATAGGATTGTATCATAATTTGCAAGGATTGCGCAAGATTGACCTGCCGAAGTGTGTTAATACTATGTTGTATCCGGCAGACCCCCGCGACCCTGGGGGGCCGGATGCACCCTGGCTCCTGCCAGGACTGCCGGCGGCACCGGCGGTTTGGCACGAGCCGTTCAGGGCACCGGAAGCGCCTGCCCGGCCGCCGCGCCGGGGCATGCGCCCCGCGGGCCCGCATCTTTCCAGCCTGCGCTTTTGCGCAAAGGAGTGATTTGACATGAACGCGAACCTGAAAAACACCCTGACCGAACTGGCCGGCAAGCCCCTTGCCGGCTGCACCGACCAGGAGATTTATCTGGCCCTGCTGGAGTTGGTCCGCCGTGAGAGCGACGCCCGCCGCACCCCGGTCCGGGGCAAAAAGCTCTACTATATTTCCGCCGAGTTTTTGATCGGCAAACTGCTGTCCAACAACCTGATCAACCTGGGCCTGTACGACGACGTGCGCGAGATCTTGGCCGAGGCGGGCAAGAGCCTTTCCGACATTGAGGAGGTCGAGCCGGAGCCGTCTTTGGGCAACGGCGGCCTGGGCCGCCTGGCCGCCTGCTTTTTGGACTCGCTGGCCACGCTGGGCCTGCCCGGCGACGGCATCGGCCTGCGGTACCACTTCGGCCTGTTCAAGCAGGACCTGTCCGCCGGCGTGCAGAGCGAGCAGCCCGACCCCTGGCTGACCGCCAACAGCTGGGCCGAGCCCACCGACGTGACCTTCCCGGTGCAGCTGGCCGGCAAGCCGGTCACCGCCCGGCTGTACCGCCTGGACGTGACCGGCTACGAGGGCCGCACCAACACGCTGAACCTGTTTGACCTGGACACCATCGACGAGAGCATCGTCCACGACGGCATCCGGTTTGACAAGGACGACGTGGAGAAGTGCCTGACGCTGTTTTTGTACCCCGACGACTCGGACGAGGCCGGCCGCCTGCTGCGCATCTACCAGCAGTACCTGATGGTCAGCGCCGGCGCCCAGCTGATCCTGGCCGAGTGCAAAGAGCGGGGCAGCGACCTGCATGACCTGGCCAAGTACGCGGCCATCCAGATCAACGACACCCACCCCAGCATGGTCATCCCGGAGCTGATCCGCCTGCTGGGCGAGGAGGGCATCGAGTTTGACGAGGCGGTGCAGATCGTCACCGACACCTGCGCCTACACCAACCACACCATCCTGGCCGAGGCACTGGAGACCTGGCCCCGCGGCTATCTGGAAAAGGTCGTGCCCCAGCTGATGCCCATCATCGAGCAGCTGGACGCCGCCGCCCGCGCCCGCACCGGCAACGAGGGCCTGGCCGTCATCGACGGCGGCGGCAACGTCCACATGGCCCACATGGACATCCACTTTACCCACTCCACCAACGGCGTGGCGGCCCTGCACACCGAGATCCTGAAGAACACCGAGCTGCACGGCTTTTACGAGCTGTACCCCGAAAAGTTCAACAACAAAACAAACGGCATCACCTTCCGCCGCTGGCTGCTGGAGTGCAACCCCGCCCTGACCGCCGAGATCGAGGGGCTGATCGGCCCCGGCTTCAAGAAGGACGCCGCCGAGCTGGAAAAGCTGCTGCCCTACGCCGACGCCGCCACCGCGGACATCAATATTTTGCAGCAGCTTGCCCAGATCAAGGCCAAAAACAAGAAGGCGCTGTCCGACTGGCTGGCCCGCACCCAGGGCGTGCAGCTGAACTGCGAGGCGATGTTTGACATCCAGGCCAAGCGCCTGCATGAGTACAAGCGCCAGCAGCTGAACCTGCTGTACCTGATCCACCAGTATCTGGAGGTCAAGGCCGGCCACACCCCGGCGGTGCCGCTGGTCAGCATCTTCGGCGCCAAGGCGGCCCCGGCCTACACCATCGCCAAGGACATCATCCACGCGCTGCTGACGCTGTCCAGGGTCATCGCCGCGGACCCGGAGGCCAGCCAGTGGCTGCAGCTGGTGTTCATCGAGAACTACAACGTCACCGCCGCCGAAAAGCTGATCCCCGCCTGCGATTTGTCGGAGCAGATCAGCCTGGCCTCCAAGGAGGCTTCCGGCACCGGCAACATGAAGTTCATGCTCAACGGTGCGCTGACGCTGGGCACCATGGACGGCGCCAACGTGGAGATCGCCGACCTGGTGGGCGGCGACAACATCTATATCTTCGGCGCCAGCAGCGGCCAGGTCATCCACCGCTACGCCGCCGGCGACTACAACCCCCGTGAGTGGTACGAGGCCGACCCCAACCTGCGCCGCGCCATCGACTTTTTGACCGGCCCCGAAATGCTGGCCGAGGGCCGCGAGGAGAATCTGGCCCGCCTGAAGAACGAGCTGATCGGCAAGGACTGGTTCCAGACGCTGCCCGACTTCAACGCCTACCTGGTGCGCAAGGGCCAGGCGGTGGCGGACTACGCCTTTGACCCGCTGGGCTGGACCCGCCGCACGCTGGTGAACATCGCCAAGGCCGGCTACTTCAGCTCTGACCGCACCATCGCCGAGTATGACCGGGATATCTGGCATCTGGGCGAATAATTCCGCTGGTTTTTGCCCGCCGGCCTGCCGGGTACTTGCAATCCGGGCCGGGCACAGGGTATAATAGTACCAGTCAACAAGTAAACAGGCGATCCGGACGGCTGTCGGTTGGCAGCCGCCCGGATTTTTTGTCGGTAGAAGGAGCATGGTCCATGAGAGAACAGCAGGCGGCGGCACTGCCCGCCTACACCGGGCGGGATCTGGGGGCTTCCTGGTCCAGGGAGCGCACCCTGTTCAAGCTGTGGGCGCCCACGGCGGCCGCGGTGCGGGTGATCCTGTACGCCACCGGCTCGGACGACGAGCGCGGCGCGGCGCTGTTGGGCAGCGTGATCATGCAGCCGGCCGGCCAGGGCGTGTGGCAGGCCCGCGTCCACGGCGACTGGAACGGCCGCTACTATGTCTATGCCCTGCAGTTCGACGGCACCGAGGGCGAGGTCCTTTCGGCCGACCCCTACGCCAGGGCCTGCGGCATCAACGGGCGGCGCAGCATGGTCATTGACCTGGCCGCCGCCGCGCCCGACGGCTGGGCGGACGACCGCCGGCCCGACATCCCGCCCCACGCCCGCGCCGTGTGGGAGACCCATGTGGCGGATTTTTCCGCCGACCCGGCCGGCGGCGTGCCGGAGGCCTGGCGGGGCAAATTTCTGGGCTTTACGGCGCAGGACACCTGCCTGGACGGTGACCCGGCCAAACCCACCTGCCTGAACTACCTGAAACAGCTGGGCGTCAGCCATGTGCAGATCATGCCGATGTTTGACTTCGGCTCCACCGACGAGGCTGACCCCGACGCCTACAACTGGGGCTACGACCCGGTCAACTACAACGTCCCGGAGGGCGCCTACTCCACCGACCCCTGGCACGGCGAGGTCCGCGTGAAGGAATGCCGCGCCATGATCGCCGCCATCCACAAGGCCGGGCTGGGCGTGGTGATGGACGTGGTGTACAACCATACCTACCATGCCGACAGCTGGCTGGAGCGCACGGTGCCCGGCTACTACTGCCGCCGCACGCCGGACGGCAGCCTGACCAACGGCTCCGGCTGCGGCTGCGACATGGCCAGCGAGCGCAGCATGATGCGCAAATACATTGTGGATTCCTGCGTGTACTGGGCAAAGGAATACCATGTGGACGGCTTCCGCTTTGACCTGATGGCGCTGATCGACGCCGAGACGATGAACGCGGTGCGCGCCGCGCTGGACGCGCTGCCCGGCGGCGAGAACATTTTGATGTACGGCGAGCCCTGGATGGGCGGCGGCACCTGCATGGATACCGGCGCCCGACCCTCTGACAAAGGCGCGCTGGACGTGCTGAGCGACCGCATCGGCTTTTTCTGCGACGGCACGCGGGACGCCATCAAGGGCGGCGTGTTCGACGCAAAGTCGGCGGGGTATGTCAACGGCGGGCTTTACTACGGCGTGCGCATTTTGCACGCGGTGGACGCCTGGCGGGACGGCGCCGACGGCTTTGCCCCCAAGGCCAGCGGCCAGGTGGTGCAGTATGTCTCCGCCCACGACAACTACACCCTGTGGGACAAGCTGAAACTGGTGGCCGGGCGCACCGGCTTTGCCGCCCCGGACGCCGACCTGCTGGCCCAGAACCGCATGGCGGCGGGCATTTACCTGACCTGCCACGGCCTGCCATTCCTGCTTTCGGGCGAGGAGTTTGCCCGCACCAAAAACGGCGACCACAACAGCTACAAGGGGCCGCTGGCCGTCAACCGGCTGGACTGGCGGCGCGCCGCCGACCTGAAACCGCTGGTGGATTTTTACCGCGGGCTGCTGGCCATCCGCCGCAGCCACCCGGAACTGTCCGGCGCGGCGGGGGAGACCGCCCCCATCATGCTGGCCATGCCCGGCTGGCTGGTGGGCTTTGTGCTGGAAAAGGCCGGCGGAGACAGTGAGCTGGCGGTGTTCTACAACCCGGAAACGACCGTCCAGTGGGTGGATCTGCCCGCCGGCAGCTGGCGGTATCTCTGCGACGGCACCACTGCCCGGGCGGAGCCTTTTGGCGAGGTCCGGTCCGGCGGCGTGACGCTGGCGCCGGTCAGCGTGACCATCCTGGTGCGGGAATGACCCTGCGCCGCACAAAAGCACAAAAGCGTTCCCCGCCGGCTGCGGTATGGCCGGCGGGGAACGCTTTTTGTATGCTTTCGGGCTGGACGGGGCAAAACGGGCCTCAGCTGTCCGAGTCCAGCTTGAGGATGGCGGTGAAGGCCTCGCTGGGCAGGTTGACGGTGCCCAGCTTGCGCATCTTCTTTTTGCCTTCCTTCTGCTTTTCCAGCAGCTTTTTCTTGCGGGTGATGTCGCCGCCGTAACACTTGGCCAGCACGTCCTTGCGCATGGCCTTGACGGTCTCGCGGGCGATGATCTTGCCGCCCACCGCCGCCTGCACCGGCACCTCGAACAGCTGGCGGGGGATGTTCTCCTTCAGCTTTTCGCAGATGCGGCGGCCCTTGGCGTAGGCGTTGTCGGAAAAGACGATCAGTGAAAGGGCGTCCACCGGCTCGCCGTTGAGCAAAAAGTCCAGCTTGACCAGCTTGGACTCGTGCCAGCCTTCCAGCTCGTAGTCGTAGCTGGCGTAGCCGCGGCTGCGGCTTTTCAGCGCGTCGAAAAAGTCGTAGACGATCTCGCCCAGCGGCAGCTGGTAGTGCAGATCGACGCGGGTCTCGTCCAGGTACTTCATGTCCACCAGCACGCCGCGCTTCTGCTGGCACAGGTCCATCAGCGGGCCGACGTAGTCGTTGGGGGTGTAGATGTGGGCGTTGACGAAAGGCTCCTCCTGCTTGACGATGCGGGTGGGGTCGGGGTAGGCGGCGGGGTTGTCGATGATCTCCACCGTGCCGTCGGTCAGCGTCAGGCGGTACTGGACGCCGGGGGTGGTGGTGACCAGGTCCAGGTCAAACTCCCGCTCCAGCCGCTCGGTGATGATCTCCATGTGCAAAAGCCCCAAAAAGCCGCATCGGAAACCGAACCCCAGCGCGGCGCTGGTCTCCGGCTCAAAGCTCAAGGAGGCGTCGTTCAGCTGCAATTTTTCCAGCGCGTCCTTCAGGTCGGGGTAGTCGGCGCCGTCGGCGGGGTAGATGCCGCAGAACACCATCGGCGTCACCTCGCGGAAGCCGGGCAGCGGCTCGGCGGTGGGGTTGGCGGCCAGCGTGACGGTGTCGCCCACGCGGGTGTCCCGCACCGTCTTGATGCTGGCGGTCAGGTAGCCCACTTCGCCGGCCTCCAGCTTGTCGCAGGGGGTCAGGCTGGTGGCGCCCATGTGGCCCACCTCCACCAGCTGGAACTGGGCGCCGGTGCTCATCAGGCGGATGGTGTCGCCGGGCTTGACGCTGCCCTCGAACACCCGCACATAGACGATAACGCCCTTGTAGCTGTCGTAGATGCTGTCAAAGATCAGGGCTTTCAGCGGCGCGGCGGGATCGCCCTGGGGCGGCGGCACGTCCTTGACCACCCGCTCCAGCACGTCCCGGATGCCGATGCCCATCTTGGCCGACACCCGCGGCGCGTCCATGCAGGGCAGGCCGATCACGTCCTCCACCTCTTTGGCTGCCGCGTCAGGGTCGGCGCTGGGCAGGTCGATCTTGTTCAAGATCGGCACCACCTCCAGGTTGTGGTCGATGGCCAGGTAGCAGTTGGCCAGCGTCTGGGCCTCCACGCCCTGGCTGGCGTCCACCACCAGCACCGCGCCCTCGCAGGCCGCCAGGCTGCGGCTGACCTCGTAGGAAAAGTCCACGTGGCCGGGGGTGTCGATCAGGTTGAACTCGTATTCCTTGCCGTCGTCGGCGTGGTAGCGCATGGTCACGGCGCGGGCCTTGATGGTGATGCCCCGCTCCCGCTCCAGCTCCATATCGTCCAGGATCTGGTCCTCCATGGTGCGCTTGTCCACGCTGTCGGTCAGCTCCAGGATACGGTCGGACAGCGTGCTTTTGCCGTGGTCGATGTGGGCGATGATACAAAAGTTGCGGATGTTATCGCGTGCCATGGGCTTCCTCCAAGTCGTTCCAGATGCGTATGACCTCGCCGTTTTGCAGGTAGACCCGCGGCACCCGGCGGGAGATGCCGCAGATGATCTCGTAGTTGATGGTGCCGGTCTTTTCCGCCACCGTGTCGGCGGTGTCGGCGCCGGGGGCCGCGCCGGGGCCGAACACCAGCACCTCGTCGCCGGGCTGCACGCCGGGGATATCGGTCACGTCCACGATGGTCTGGTCCATGCACACCCGGCCCAGCACCGGCGCAGCCTTGCCCCGGATGGTCATGGCCCCCAGGTTGGACAGCCGGCGGGGGTAGCCGTCGGCGTAGCCCACGCTGATGGTGGCCACCTGCATGGGCTGCCTGGCGGTAAAGGCCCGCCCGTAGCTGACGCTTTGCCCCGGCAGCAGCTGCTTGACGTGGGTGATCACCGCTTTCAGGCGCATGGCCGGGCGCAAAGCGGGGCTGCCCACCTGGCCGCTGGGGGCAAGCCCGTACAGAATGATGCCCGCCCGCACCAGATCGCACCGCCATTCGGGGTGCAAAAGCTGGGCGGCGCTGTTGGCGCAGTGGGTCACGCCGGGGTCAAAGCCGTCGGCGCGCAGCCGGTCCACCAGCCGGGCGAACAGCGCGTGCTGCTCCTGCGTGTAGGCGATGTCGTCCCCGGTCAGGCTGTCGGCCACCGCAAAGTGCTGGAACACGCCCGCAACGCGGATGCCCGGCAGGGAATAGCAGGCCTCCATCTCGGCCGCGGCGGCGTCAAAGCCGGAGCGCAGCGCAAAGCCGATGCGCCCCATGCCGGTGTCGGCTTTTAAGTGGCAGGCCACGGTGCAGCCCGCCGCAGTCGCCGCGGCGGACAGCGCCGCCGCATACTCGCTGGAAAACAGCGTCTGGGTGATGTCCAGCGCCGCCAGCTCGTCGGCAAAGGCCGGGTCGGTGTAGCCCAGGATCAGCAGCGGTTCGGTCAGGCCGTGGCGGCGCAGTTCCCTGGCTTCGGCCAGGCAGCTGACCGCAAAGGCCGCGCAGCCTGCGGCGCGCAGCGCGTCGGCCACCGCCAGCGCGCCGTGGCCGTAGGCGTCGGCTTTCAGCACCGCGCAGACGTCGCCGCCCACGGTGCGGCGGATGAATCGATAGTTGTTCAGCAGGGCGTCCAGATCGATCTCGGCCCAGCAGTGTTTTTCAAAGCGCATGGTTTACCCCTCTTGCTCTGCGCGGTCGGCGCAGTTGGCCCAATCTTTTTTGCGGCCGGTGTGGGCCGGCTTCCAGCCGTCGATGCCGCTTTGCTGCAAAGCGTGCAGCGTTTTCTGGCGGAAAGCCGGGTCCTTGCGGCTCATCCCGCGCACAAACTCTTTGGTCTCCTCCCGCACGGTGGCGCCGTCGGCGGGGCAGCGGCTTTTGACCACCGGCAGGCCGGCGCGGCGCACCGCATGCCGGACCTCCGCCTCGGTGGCCAGGATCATGGGGCGGATCATCGTCAGTTCCCGGCGGGACAGCCAGGTCACCGGCGAAAAGCAGCCGATGCGCCCCTCCCGCCACAGGTTCATGTAAAAGGTCTCCACCGCGTCGTCCAGGTGGTGCCCCAGGGCGATCTTGTTGCAGCCCAGCTCCTTGGCCGCGGTGTGCAGCGTGCCGCGGCGCAGCTTGGCGCACAGGGCGCAGGGGTTTTGCTCCTTCCGGTAGTCGAACACCACCGGCCCGATGTCGGTGCGGCGGATCTGGTAGGGGATGCCCTCGGCGGCAAACAGGTCGGCCAGGGCGGTGTAGTCGGTCTCGACCCCGCCAAAGCAGGGGTCCAGCGTCACGGCCACCACCTCGAACGGCTCGCCCAGATAGCGGCGCAGATGCCCCAGCGCCACGGTCAGCGCCACGCTGTCTTTTCCGCCGGACACCCCCACGCAGATGCGGTCGCCCGCGGCGATCATATCGTAATCCTGCACCGCCTTGCGGACCAGACCTTCCAAACGCTGCACAGCCGCACCCCCCTGAACCATTGGTATGACACAGCGCCGGGCCGGGATACAGCCGGCGGCACCGTGATAACATGATATGCTGCGCATCAAAGTGCGGTCGCCGACCCGGCGCAAGCCGGATCGGCGTGCCGCTGCGCATAAGCGTATCACAGCCGTTTCTCGGCTATTATACCATGCCTTGGCCCACAATTCCACTTTTTCCCGCGGCGGCGGCCAAAATTTTGTGCGCCGGGCCGTTTCCCAGCAAAAAAGGGATTGACAACCGTCCGCCGGGCTGGTATAATTGATAAGCTGTAAAAAAGCTATGCGCTTGTAGCTCAGTCGGTAGAGCAACTGACTTTTAATCAGTGGGCCCGGGTTTCGAGTACCCGCAAGCGCACCAGAGTTCCCCCGGACGCGGATGTGTCCGGGGGATTTCTTTTTTGACTTTTCTGAGCGATCCCGGAAGGTCGTGTTTGCAGGCTGCGGCGCCGCTGAACAGGGAAGAGGAAAGACGATGAAAAAAGGGAAGCAGCCGCGGCTGCTTCCCTCTGTTTTGTCGTGCTTTTGCGGGGGCGGGCTTATTTGGCGTACTCGGTGGCGCGGCTCTCGCGGATGACGCTGATCTTGATCTGGCCGGGGTAATCCAGCTCGTCCTCGATCTTTTTGGCGATGCTGCGGGCCAGCAGGACCACCTGGTCGTCGCTGACCTTGTCCGGCTGGACCAGGATGCGCACCTCGCGGCCGGCCTGCACCGCATAGCTGCTCTCGACGCCGTCGAAGCCGTTGCACAGGGCTTCCAGCGTTTCCAGGCGCTTGATATAGCTCTCCATGTTCTCGCGGCGGGCGCCGGGGCGGCTGGCGCTGATGGCGTCGGCCGCCATGATGATGAAGGCCAGCGGGGTCTTGGGCTCCACGTCGCCGTGGTGGGCCTCCACCGCATGGATGATGGCCGGGTTCTCGCGGTATTTCTTGCAGATGTCCACGCCGATCTGCACGTGGCTGCCCTCGATCTCGTGGTCCAGCGCCTTGCCGATGTCATGCAGCAGGCCGGCGCGGCGGGCCATATTGACGTTGACGCCCAGCTCGCCCGCCATCAGGCCGGCCAGCCAGGCCACCTCCATCGAGTGGCTCAGTACGTTCTGGCCGTAGCTGGAGCGGAACTTCAGCCGGCCGATCAGCTTGACCAGGTCGGGGTGCAGGTTGTGGATGCCCAGGTCCATCACGGCCTTTTCGCCTTCCCGCTTCATGGTCAGCTCCAGCTCGCGGCGGCACTTGTCCACCGTTTCCTCAATGCGGGCGGGATGGATGCGGCCGTCGGCGATCAGGCGCTCCAGCGCCATGCGGGCGACCTCGCGGCGGGTCTGATCAAAGCTGGAAAGGGTGATGGCCTCCGGCGTGTCGTCGATGATCAGGTCGCAGCCGGTGGCGGTCTCCAGCGCGCGGATGTTGCGGCCCTCGCGGCCGATGATGCGGCCCTTCATCTCGTCGTTGGGCAGCGGCACCACGCTGACGGTGGCCTCGCTGGTGGCGTCGGCGGCGCAGCGGGCAATGGCCTGGCTGACCATGCTGCGGGCCATGTTGTCGCACTCGTCCTTCAGGTTGGCCTGGTAGGCCGAGATGCGCATGGCCTTCTCGTGGGTCAGCTCCTCATCCAGGCGCTGCAGCAGCACGGCGCGGGCGTCCTCCTGGCTCATGCCGGCGATGGTCTCCAGCTTTTCGGTCTGGCGCAGCTTCAGCTGTTCCAGCTCGTCCAGGCGGGCCTCCACCAGCTCGGTGCGCTTTTTCAGGTCCTCTTCCTTGCGCTCCAGGGTGGCGGTGCGCTTGTCCAGTTGTTCTTCCTTCTGGTCAATGCGGCGCTCCTGGCGGGTGACCTCGGCGCGGCGGTCCTTGATCTCCTTGTCGGCTTCGGATTTCAGCTTGAAGGCCTCGTCCTTGGCCTCGATGATGGTCTCTTTGCGTTTTTGCTCGGCGGATTTGATGGCGTCGTTGACGATGCGCTTGGCTTCCTCCTCGGCAGAGCCGATCTTGGCCTCGGCAGTGCGCTTGCGGTACTGCCAGCCCAGATAAAAGCAGAGCGCCGCAGCGGCAACGGCAACAACTACCACCACCACCAATACGATGATGGGTACCATGTGATTGTCACTCCTCGTAGGTCATATTTCGTAAACCATGAGGACCGCTGCCCGCGGGCGCTTTTCCAGGTCGTATCGCTTTGTCAAACTTCATTTTATAAGACGGGCACAGCAACGCCCAAAAGCCGCACGCCGCCGGCCAAACTGCACGGCGGAACTGCCGGCGCACTGCCCCCGGTGGTGCGGGCGGCAGATGCCGGCGGACGGCAAAACGGGCGCCAAAGGCCCGAAACTCTTACAAAACAATGCTGCGGCGGCTGGCCTGCTTGCGGGCCGATGCCCCGGCAAATACTCTCAGAAAGCGGCGCGCCCGGCGCAGGCGGCCCTTTGTATACTAATTTTATTGTATCCGTTCGGCCGCCGATTGTCAAGAAATTGTTACAATCGGTGCAGGCAGGGCTTGCAACCCACCGGCCGGCGGAGTATGATAAATGCTGTAATATGTAAAGAAATGATAAAGAAATTGTAAAAACAAGCGGGCTGCCTGCCCGCCGACACGGAAAGGACGGCTGTTTTGCAGGTTTCAAACTTTTTGCGCGCCCATCCCCGGCTGGTCTGGGCGGCGCAGCTTTTGCTGGCGCTGGCCGCCGCTGCGGTGGGCTGGCTGCAGCTGGAACGCTCGGCCTGGCAGGAAAACCATGTGCTTCTGGCACTGGCGCCGCAGTATATCCTGCTGGGGGTATTGACAGTCTTTGCGGTGCCGGCGGTGGTCTATGCGCTGTGCGGCCGGTGGCATATCGCCACGGCGGCGGGCGGCGCGGCGGTCACAGTGCTGGCGCTGGTCAATTATTACGTCAAAATGCTGCACGGGACGGCGCTACTGCTGCCGGATCTGGCCAACGTGGTGACAGCCGCTGATGTGGTGGGGACATACAGCATCCGCCCCGACCCGACCAGCATCAAGATCGGGCTGTGCTTTCTGCCGGTGCTGGCCGCCGCCGCGGCGCAGTGGCTGCTGGGGCGGCCGGGGCGCAAAGGCGCGCCGCCGGCGACCTGGCGTAATCGGCTGAAACGCTGGGCGGGCTGCATACTATTGCTTATACTCCTGTTCTTTGGATATTTTGGCCCCTGGAGTATCATGCCTACAGATGTCTCAGTTTTTGCCTATGCCATTGCATTCAACTTTTATTCTTACGGATATACGCCTTCTCTGGTGTCATCTGCATTGTTGCTTTTGAATCCGGTGGTTCGACCAGCAGAATATTCGGCCGAAGCTATCGCGCAAGCTGTGATAAACCCGGAAGAATACGGTGGCTCTGTAAAATTGACAGAAAACGGCGAGTATCCAGATCTTGTTGTAATTCTGAACGAAGCGTGGTACGATCTTTCGCTGGTGACGGATCCACAGGCGGATACTGACTATATGGAGTACTTTTATTCCTTGGCAGAGGATGCGACGATGGGGTACGCGCTGGTGCCGGATGTTGGTGGCGGCACCAACCGTAGTGAATTTTCCCTGCTGGCATCGCATTCTATGACGCTGCTACCCGGTGTGACACCGTTCTCAACTATGAGTATGGAAGGGCAACCCTCTGTTGTCACCTATGTAGAATCACTGGGCTATGCTACCATGGCGGCCCACCCGGCTGCAGCTGATAACTACCGCCGTGGCATGGCATGGCCGGCATTAGGGTTTGATTCAACCTATTTTATCGATAATTTTCGTGCTAACGCCATTCCTTACGGTAATCGAGAAGCCTATGTGACAGACACATCGGCGTATCCAACTTTTATTTCGCTGTACGAGGCCATGCCGGAAAATCAGCCCCGTTTTGCCTATCTGCTGACGATACAGAACCACGGCGATTACAACGGTTTGGATGAGTCGGAACTGCGGGTCCGTGCCGCCACAGATTTTGGGGACGATGAACATGCCGTTGACGAGTTCTTGAGTTTGATCGACCTGGATGATGAAGCACTGAAATACCTGACCGACTATTTCACCGACCTGTACCGGACCACCGGCCGGCGGGTGGTGCTGCTGATGGTGGGCGACCATGCGCCCTACCTTGTTGACGAGCTGACCGACAGCGCGCTGACCGGGGCGGAGCGCACCATCCGCCAGCGGGCCACGCCCTTTGTGCTGTGGACCAACTATCCCGCCGAGATCCGCGTGACCACCGGCACTGCCGTGGACGCCCTGCCGGTGGTGGACCTGTGCGCGCTGCTGCCCATGGCGGCCGAGCAGGCCGGGCTGCCGCTTTCGCCCTATTACCGGTATCTTCTGGCCATGCGGCAGGAGGTCAGCGGCTGGACCAACCTGGACGGCGTGCTGCTGCCCGACGGCAGCGTTGCCGCCGATGGCGCCAACGCCGAGGCCGATGCGTGGGTGTCCGGCTACTATATGCTGGAGTATAACGCCCTGACGGCGTCCGAGCGGGTCGAGAGCCTTTTTCTGCCGGAAACAGGCTGACCCGGCCGGGAATTTGACCTATTTGACCGGAATCCGGTGAAAAAAGCCGCAAATTTCTGGCCGGGCCGGGCTTGACTTTCCACCCCGGTTGGGGATACAATACCAGTAACTTCATTCCGTTTGAAAGCTGTGACGCGGACAAACGGGCGCGGATCTTCCGGGTATCAGAGAACGCCGCCCCTGCCGGCAGGGTGCTGCAAGCGGCCTGCCCGGCGGCTGCGCCTTACCACCGCGGAGCGCGGGGGAGAACCCCCGCCGGGCCCGGCCCGTTACCGCCGGAAACGAGTGGCGCGCCGCTTTGCCGGCGTGCAATTCGGGTGGAACCGTGGAGCTGACTTGTACTGCAATGGCCGCTTCATCCCGTGTTTGTGCCGGAACATCCTCCGGCGCGGAAAAACAGCGGGATGGGGCGGTTTTCTTTTGCGGCGGGGCGGCATACGGCCCGCCGCGCACACCCTGCCGGGCCCGGCCCGGCGCAACCCCAAAAGGAGGGGCCATCTTATGAAGATCATCTACAAGGACGGCACCGTGGCCGAGTGCCCGAAGGAAGAGGAACTGCACGTACTGCGCCACACGGCCGCCCACATCATGGCGCAGGCCATCAAGCGGCTGTTCCCCCAGGCGGACTTTGCCTTTGGCCCCGCCACCGAGAACGGCTTCTACTACGACGTGGACCTGGGCGACACCAAGCTGACCGACGAGGACCTGGCCAGCATTGAAAAAGAGATGAAGAAGATTTGCAAGGAAAACCTTGCCGTCAAGCCCTTCATCCTGCCCCGCGACGAGGCCGTCAAGCTGATGGAGGAGCGCGGCGAGCACTACAAGATCGAGCACATGGCCGACCTGGCCGATGAGACCGAGTTCAGCTTCTACCAGCAGGGCGAGTACATCGACATGTGCATCGGGCCCCACCTGACCTACACCAAGGCGCTGAAAGCCTTCAAGATCACCCAGCAGTCGGGCGCTTACTGGAAGAACGACAAGGACAACAAGATGCTGACCCGCATCAACGGCGTGGCCTTCCACAACCAGGAGGAGCTGGACGCCTGGGAGAAGCAGCAGCAGGAAGCCCGCGAGCGCGACCACCGCAAGATCGGCAAAGAGATGCGGCTGTTTATGACCGACGACCTGGTGGGCCGCGGCCTGCCGATGTTTCTGCCCAACGGCTACACCGTCTGGCAGGAGCTGGAGAACTATATCAAGGAGAAGGAGCGCGCCCGCGGCTACCAGCACGTCATGACCCCCTGCGTGGGCACCGTCAACCTGTACAAGACCAGCGGCCACTGGGATCATTACCGCGAGAACATGTTCCCCGCCATGGAGATGGAGGGCGAAAGCTACGTGCTGCGCCCGATGAACTGCCCCCATCACATGATGATCTACGCCAACCGGCCCCACAGCTACCGGCAGCTACCCATCCGCATCGGCGAGATCGCCCACGATTTCCGCTACGAGTCCAGCGGCACGCTGAAGGGCATCGAGCGCGGCCGGCATTTCTGCCAGAACGACGCCCATCTGTTTGTCACGCCCGACCAGATCAAGAGCGAGGTCGCCAACGTCTGCAACCTGATCTTTGACGTGTACAAGGACTTCCACATCACCGACTACCGCTGCGTGCTGTCGCTGCGGGACCCGGCCGACAAGAAGAAATACCACGACGACGACGCCATGTGGGAGCACGCCGAGACCGCCCTGCGTGAGGTGCTGACCGACCTGGGCATCGACTTTACCGAGGAGATCGGCGAGGCCGCCTTCTACGGCCCCAAGCTGGACGTGAACGTCAAGCCCGCCGTGGGCGCCGAGTACACCCTGTCCACCTGCCAGCTGGACTTCTGCCTGCCGGCCAAGTTCCAGCTGACCTACGTGGACACCGACGGCACCGAAAAGACCCCCGTGGTGCTGCACCGCGCCATCCTGGGCTCTCTGGACCGGTTCATGGCCTACCTGATCGAGGAGACCAAGGGCCGCTTCCCCACCTGGCTGGCCCCCACCCAGGTCAAGGTGCTGCCCGTCAGCGAAAAGACGCTGGACTACGCCCGCCAGGTCACCGAGACGCTGGAGAACGCCGGCGTCCGCGTGGTGCTGGACGAGTCCAACGAGAAGATCGGTTACAAGATCCGCGAGGCCCAGCAGGTGGACCGTGTGCCCTATATGCTGGTGCTGGGCGCCAAGGAGGCCGAGGCCGGCAATATCTCCATCCGCAACCGCGCCGGCGAGACCACCCAGGCCAGCCTGGAGGATTTCGTCGCCCAGGTGACCGAGGAAATCCGCACCCGCGCCTACAACAACTGATCCATTTGGCCGCATCCCTGCCACCCAGCCGCCCGCCGCCCGGAAGCCTTCCGGCGCGGCGGGCGCTTTTTTTGCGCGGCCGGCGCATGATCCGTGCCGGGCGGGGCATGCTAAGGGCGGAGGTGTATGTACTATGACCTATCTGGATTGTTCCGCCTACGACTGCTGCCACAACAAGGGCGGCGCCTGCTGCCTGGGCTGCATCGACGTGCAGCACACCGGCGAAAACGGCGCGGTCTGCGGCAGCTACTGCTCCAACGAGGGCTACGCCAACGCCGCCACCGACAACGCCCCCGGCACCGCCGAGACCGACATCCGCTGCGACGACGAGGCCTGCCGCCATTTCAAGCAGATGACCTGCCGCGCCAGCCGCGTGCGCATCGACGAGAGCACCACCGGCCCCGCCTGCCTGACCCGCAGCGAGGGCAAATGACCCCGGCAGCAGCCCGCCCGGCGGCTGCGCCGCCGGGAGACCGCCCTGCCGCTTCAGGCGCCGCCGCGCGGCGGCGCGTACATATAAGATTCGCAATTAGAAAGTTAAAGGCCGCCGGAAACCGGCAGGGGAGAAAAGCCCCGGCGGCCGGGCTTTTGCCGCGCCCTTGCCGCCCCGGCGCAGACCGCGGACGATTTTGTGGAAAATCTTCTATTTCGGATGGAAGATCCTGCTATACATTTGCCGGCGGCGTGGTATAATCGTATCTGCATTTGGTGCACTGTACTTTTACATGGATAGAGAGGTTTTTGACATATGGCATCCCTTCTTCTGCCGGTGATCTACCTGGCGTTTATCAGCCTGGGCCTGCCGGATTCGCTGCTGGGGTCGGCCTGGCCCAGCATGGTGGGCCAGCTGGGGGCGGACCTGTCCTGGGCGGGCATCGTATCGATGATCATCTCGGCCGGCACCATCGTTTCCAGCCTGTGCAGCGAGCGTCTCAACGCCCGCCTCGGCACCGGCGGCGTCACGGCGGTCAGCGTGCTGCTGACCGCAGCGGCGCTGTTCGGGTTTTCCACCTGCACCCGGTTCTGGCAGCTGTGCGTGTGGGCGGTGCCCTACGGCCTGGGCGCCGGCAGCGTGGACGCGGCGCTGAACGCCTATGTCTCGCTGCACTACAAAAGCCGCCACATGAGCTGGCTGCACTGCATGTGGGGCGTGGGCGCCAGCGCAGGGCCTGTCATCATGGGCCGGGCGCTGGCCGGCGGCAGCTGGCAGGGCGGCTACCGCATCATCTCGCTGATTCAGTTCGGCCTGACGGCGGTGCTGCTTTTGAGCCTGCCGCTGTGGAAACGCCCCGAAAAAACGCCGGAGGGCGCAGACTATACCCCGGAGCACCGCACCCTTCCCCAGCTGCTGCGCATGCCCGGCGTGCCCCAGGTGCTGCTGTGCTTTTTCTGCTACTGCGCACTGGAATCCACCGCCGGCATGTGGGCGGCCAGCTACTGCACGCTGGTGCGGGGCATCGACGCCGGCACCGCGGCCGGCTGGGCCAGCACCTTTTACCTGGGCATCACCATCGGCCGGGGCGTCTGCGGCTTTTTGACCATAAAGATCAACGACCAGAACATGATCCGCCTGGGCCAGGTGCTGATCGCCCTGGGCGTGGTGCTGGTGCTGCTGCCGGCCGGGCAGGGGGTGCTGTTTGCGGGGCTGGTCACCATCGGGCTGGGCTGCGCGCCCGTCTACCCCAGCATCATCCACGAGACCCCCACCAATTTCGGCCGGGAGGTCAGCCTGGCCATGACCGGCATCCAGATGGCCTTTGCCTACGTGGGCAGCTGCCTGATGCCGCCGCTGTTCGGCCTGCTGGCCCAGTATGTGACGCCGGCGCTGTACCCCTGGTTCCTGGCCGCGCTGCTGGCTTTGATGTTCGCCATGGCCGAAAGCCTGCACCGCCGCACCCGCGAAAAGCGCCGCGCCGTGGAAACCGGCCGGTGACCCCCAGCCCGCCGCGTGCCGCCCGGCAGGCCGGTGAAAAAACAAACAACAGCAAAACAGGCGCAGCCCCGCCGCGTCCGGCCAAAACCGGATGCGGCGGGGCTGCTTTGTCTGCTTTGTGCGCGGGAGCCGGGCTTTCCGCGGAATAAAATATGCCGGATCTGCGATCGGGGGAACGCGGCGCGGGCCGTTACCCGCGGTAGAGCTTTTTGATCTCCGGGATGGTTTTCCCCTCGGCGCGCAGGGCCTTGATCTCGGCGATGCGGGCCATGCTCTCGGCGCGGCGGTAGCGGCGGGTCAGGTTCTCCTCCGCCTGTTCAAAGGGCAAAAGGCCTTCCTCGGTGTAAAACTTCAGGGTGCTGTACCGCACGCCGGTCAACCGTACCAGTTCGCCGATGGTCACCACTTCTGCCTGCTGGATGACCTCCAGCTTCCTCTGCCGGGACACGGGGATGCCTCAGCAGCCGGCCGAGACCGCCGCGCCGACGGCGGGCAGCGCCATAAAGATGGTCACATAGTCGATCATGTCCTGGATGTTCCGGCCCTCCGGCTGGCGGGAAAGCGCAGCCAGGTGATCGTGCATCTGGCGCAGCTCAAAGGGGGAAAAATATTCTTTCAGGCAGCCGCTTTTGTCCAAAAGCACCGCCACCGCGGCGGCCTCGTCCGAGATGGGGCCGTCCTCCAGCAGCTCGGCGCGCACCATGTCCACCGTATGGCCGATGGCCTCGGTGCGGGGCAGGTAGCGGGTCTGAGAATTGAACAGCCCGCCCTTTGCCTCGTCGGCCAGGCCCGCCGCGCACAGCGACTGCCCCACCGCGGCGGTCAGCTCCGCCATCGGCCGGGCGCTCAGGGAAAAGCTGTACAGGTCCACCAGCTTTTCCAGGCTGAGCGGCTTGTCCCGGTCCAGCCTTGCATACAGCGGCTGCAGGCAGGCGCACTCGGCAGGCAGCGGCGCGGTGATGCGGATGCGCTTGCCCTCCACCGCAATGCAGCCGGCCAGCCGCAGCTCGATCAGCCCGGCAGCCACCAGGCAGATCTGGCGTTCCTCGGCCAAAAGGGGGAAGGCGCCGCGGCGGTTGACCGCGCAGGCGTAGTAGCTTTGGGTGATGGAAAGGTCGTTCATGGGAGCCTCCCTTTGGTTTGGCAGCCCGGCCGGCGGCAAAAAAAGCTGCCGCCATGCACTGACTACTTATTACTTACTACTTACGATTTAAGAATAGCATACAGGAAAACGCTTGTCAATAGCATGAACGCAGATCCTGCCGCAGGGGACCGGCCCGGCGGCGCGGCAGAAAAGGGCGGATAAATGCAGCGGCGGGCCCCGCCCGCACGTCCCGGTGCGCCCGTGCATATGCTGGGGGCAGGGGACGGGGCATGGCCGCGGCAGTCCGCCCGGCACCCCGCCCCGCAGGAAAGGAGTGACATCCATGCCCAGCACAGCACATCCCCCTTACTGGGGCATGACCCTGCAAAGCGGTTCCCGCGGACCGGACGTGGCGCTGATCCAGCGTTGGCTGAACGCGGCGCGCCGCCGCTGGAACGTGATCCGCCCGGTGGCGGTGGACGGCCGCTACGGCTCCGCCACCGCAACGGCGGTCAAGACCTTCCAGCAGCTGGCCGGTCTGCGCAGCGACGGCGTTGTGGGGCCGGAGACCTGGGACGCCCTGTACGAGGCCGCCGGCCAGCAGCAGACCGCCGACGACCTTTACCCCGGCGTGCAGCTGCAGGAGGGGAACCAGGGCGCGGCGGTCAAAAGCGCGCAGCAGAAGCTGCAGGCGCTGGTGCCCGCCCTGAACGCCGACGGCGAGTACGGCAGCCGCACGCGGGAGGCCGTGCGCGCCTACCAGACCGTAGAGGGGCTGAACGCCGACGGCGTCATCGGCCCTGCGACCTGGGCCAGCCTGTTCGGCCCGGGCTGACGACCGGCACAGGCCGGTGCCCGCAGGACGCCCCGGACCCGCCGCAGCGCGGAGACGGGGCGTCCGTTTTTGTATGCCGGAAAGACGGGACAAATCAAAAACGGCGATATTGCGGCTGTTTGCGCCGCGCGGCGCTTGCCCGGCCCGGCGGATGCAGCAAAGATATAAATGTGAAACTTTGCCGCCGCCGGCCGGCCCGCCCCGGCAAAGATGTTGGGCAAAATCTGCCGAAACAGCAGCATATCTTGGGCGCAATGCGGATGCCAGCCAAATTTTGGCGGAAGAAACCGGCAGATTGCCGCATTGACAGGGCTGTAAAGAAGTTGTAAACTATTGAAGTATAAGAATGAAGGATCAGCAGGATCAAAGACCGTCCGCCCGCGGGCCATGCCGGCGGCGATGTACGGTAGGTTCTTTTTGCGTTTCCGGCGGGCCGCCGCCGTTTGCCGCAGTTTTTACGGAAAGGAAGTTGCCCCGCCCATGCACACCAAACCGCTTGCCCTGCACAAAAGGCTGCTGGCGCTGCTGCTGGCGCTTTGCCTGATGCTGACCGCTGCCCCGGTTGCGTTCGCGGAAGATCTGCGTTCCCTGGATATTTTTTATGCCAAGCAGCAGACAAGCAGCACCTGCACGCTGGCCTCGGCGGCCATGATGATGCGCCGCCGCGCGTACTTAGACGGCCTGGACAACTGGGATACCATCACCGAGTCCAGCCTGCGCCGCGTGGCCTGGAGCTATGTCGGCCTCTCCCATGACTTTACCATGCTGGGCATCGAGGTCCAGCACGCCTACTTTGACGATGACCGCGCCGTGGAAAGCCAGCTGATCGAGCTGCTGCGCGAGCACCCGGAGGGCATCGTCGTCTACAACCGCAACTACCCCCACGCCATCCTGGTCACCGATTACACCGGCGGGCAGTTCTACTGCGCCGACCCGTCCACCGCGGCGCCGTCGGGCCGCATCCCGCTGAGCCAGGCAACCATCACCATCTCCAGCGCGGTGTCCTACTGGTTCGTTGCCAGCGATATCAACCGCTCCAGCGGCCTGGGCCCGGCGCTGACCGCCACCGCAGCCGCTTATCCCAGCCGCCTGCGCACCGGCGAGGCTTTTGTGCCCTCCGGCACCATCACGTCGCCGGGCAACATCACCAGCGTGCGGCTGACGGTGCTGTCGGAGAGCGGCGAGACGGTGCAGACCGCCTCCGCCGAGCCGAACGCCCCCACCTACGACCTGGCCGGGCTGGCCAGCCAGCTCAGCTTCCAGACGCTGGGGGCCGGGCAGTACACCTTCCTGCTGACGGCGGACGATGATTTCGGCGGGCGGCTGAACCTGCGCAAGACAATGATGGTTTCCGGCAGCGACACGGTGCTGGCAAGCTATTCCGGCACGGTGCCCAGCCTGTCCAACATCAACGCCATCAACCTGACCGAGACCGGCTTTGACATCGAGTCCACCGCCACCGACACCGACGACGAGATCGTGATGGTCAGCTACTCGGCCTGGGCGGACGGCGAACAGTTTGCCCAGAGCATGCTGGGCACCCGGAGCGACAACGACACCTACACCGTCCACGTGGATGCCGAGGCGGCGGTGCTGGGCATCGACAGCTTCCTGATCAACATCACCGCCGTGGACCGGGACGGCAACTCTGCCCGCGGCACGCTGAGCGTCAAGGTGGGCCTGGACGACAGCGAGGACACCGGCCTGGTGGCCGACCAGCAGCTGGTGCAGTAAGCCCCCTGGGCGATCAGCCAGAACAAGCCAATGCAAGCCCCCGCAGTGCGGAAAACCGCGCCGCGGGGGCTTTTTGCATCGCAAAACCAAAACCGCCTGCCCGGCATGGCGCACGAAATGTGAAAATTCTGCGCAGGGGCGCAGCTTCTTGCCAAGCGGGCCGCTGTGCGCTACAATATACCCGTAAGTTGATACTCGCAGGGAGGGTGCAGACCATGATGTACAACCCGCAGCTGGAAACCTTTTTGTGTGTGGCGGACGCCGGCAGCTTCAACAAAGCGGCGGCCACGCTGTACATCACCCCCACGGCGGTGGTCAAGCAGGTGAACCTGCTGGAAAGCTCGCTGGGGCTGACGCTGTTCACCCGCACCCACCGTGGCCTGGTGCTGACCGAGGCCGGCAAATCGCTGTACAAAGACGCGCGGTACATCATCCGGTACTGCAAAGCGTCGGTGCTGCGGGCCAAAAGCGCCGGCGGCGAGGAGCGGGTCATCCGCATCGGCACCTCGCCGATGACGCCGGGGCAGTTTTTGGTCGATCTGTGGCCCAAAGTCCACAGCCTTTGCCCCGACATCAAGTTTGAGCTGGTCCCCTACGAGAACACGCCGGAGAACGCGCGGGAAATTCTCGCCAACCTGGGCCAGAACATCGACATCGTGGCCGGGCCGTTTGATGCCCGCGCGCTGCAGAACTGGCGGTGCGCGGCGCTGCTGCTGAGCCGGGAACCGATCCGGCTGGCGCTTTCGCTGCACCACCCGCTGGCCGGCAAAAAGCGGCTGACCGTGCAGGACCTGCACGGCGAACGGCTGATGATGATCCGCCGCGGCTGGAACGGCTCAATGGACGCACTGCGCGATGACCTGGCGCAGAAGCACCCCGAGATCGAGATCGTGGATTTCGACTTTTTCAACCTGGATACCTTCAACCGGTGCGAGAACGCCAACGACCTGATGGTGGCCATCGACAACTGGAAGAGCGTCCACCCGCTGCTCAAAGTGGTGCCGGTGCGCTGGAAATTCACCATCCCCTTCGGCATCCTGCACGCGCCCACTCCCTCGCCCACGGTGGAGCGGTTTCTCGAAGCCATCCAGCAGGTCACCGGCGCCGGCGAGGAACTGCCCAAAATTTGAGCCTGCGCCGGATGTGCCCAAACACCCGCCGCGGCAAAAGCCGCTTGCCGGCGCGGCCGGCGCAGAAAGGAAAAATCGCCTATGGAACATCCGGGAACAAAAAGACTGGAAACCGAACGCCTGCTTTTGCGGCCGTTTGGCCCGGCAGATGCGGAAAGCTGCATCCGCAACTGGGCTGCCGACCCGGCGGTCTACCGCCACATCAGCCAGGAACCGCAGACGCCGGAACAGGTGCGGGGCTGGCTTGCCGCGGCGGAGGAAGCCTATGCCAACCCGGAGACTCGGTATTGGGCGGTCGTTGAGAGAACTGGTGGGGAAGTGATCGGCGAGATTTTCGTCGATGACTTCAGCGCCCGCAACGGCTGGTGCGAGCTGGACTGGAAAATCGGCAGCAGGTTCTGGCAAAAGGGATATGCCACCGAGGCAGCCGCCGCAGTGGCCCGCCATCTGCTGGACGCGGAGGGCTTCCACCGGATACAGGCAAAGTGTTGTGTGGAAAACCCGGCGTCTGAACGGGTCATGCAAAAGATCGGCATGACCAGGGAGGGCACCCTGCGCGGCTATTTCCGCACAAAGGACGACCGCTGGTGCGATGTGGTGCTGTACGCGCTGATTGACGGCGAGCAGCCGGAAACCGCCCCGCAAGAGGCAAAAAGGCCTTTTCCGCCTTCCCCGCAATGAGCGCCGCCCCCATTCCATAAAGCAAAAAAGCACCCCGCCGGGCGGTATCCATGCCGCCCGGCGGGGTGTCTGTTCAGGTCTTGATAAACTTCTTGTCGGCGTCCGGCAGGCCGGCTTCGTCCGAGACATACCGCTCCGCCCGCATGTGCAGGTCGTATTTTTCCCGCAGCGCGGCGATGGTCCCCATCATCGGCGAGGCATGATGGATGTCCAGCGACGCCTGGTCCTTCCAGCTGTCGATCAGCAGAACGGTCTCCGGGTCGCTCATCGGCAAAAAGTAGTCGTACCGCAGGTTGCCATCCTCGGCGCGGATCATGGCGGCGGTGCCGCTTTGCTCCATCTCCTCGGCAAACTTGCGCGCGCTGCCGTTTGTCCCGGTGTAGTACAGATTCATGGTGATGCTCATGGCAAAGACTCCTTTCCTGATAAATACGGGCAAATCGCTATTTCTTTACGTCCAGCAGGGTCACCCCCTGCGGCGGGTTGCGGTCAATGGCCCCGACGATCCGGTGGGGCAGGTACGGCTCCTCCAGCCAGGCGATGTCCTCCCCGCTCAGCCGGACATCCAGCGCGCCGGCGGCATCGTCAAAATGCGCGGCCCTGGTGGCGCCGATGATGGGTGACGCCGCCCCCTTGGCCCACAGCCACGCCAGGGCGACCTGCTGCATCTTGACGCCGTACCGCCCGGCCAGGGTGTGCACCCGGCGCACGATCTCCATGTCCTGGGCCTCGGTGCGGTCGTACTTGCCCATGGCGGCCCGGTCGGTGCGGCTGCGGATGGAATCCGAGTTCCAGGTCGGGCGGGTCAGATGCCCGGCGGCCAGCGGGCTGTACGGCATCAGCGAGACGTTCATCTGCCGGCAGATGGGGATCAGCTCCCGCTCGTCCTCGCGGTACAGCAGGTTGTAGTGGTTTTCCATCGCCGCAAACTGCGCCCAGCCGTGGTCGCGGGCGGCCAGCTGCATATTGTAAAACTGGTAGCCGTACATGGCCGACGCGCCGATCGCCCGCACCTTGCCGGACGCCACCAGGTCGTTCAGCGCCTCCATCGTCTCCTCAATGGGGGTGTCGTAGTCGAACCGGTGGATAATATACAGGTCCAGGTAATCGGTGCCCAGCCGGCGCAGGCTGCCCTCGATCTCCCGGTGGATCGCCTCGGCGCTGAGCCGGCCGGGGTTAAAATAGACCTTGGACGCAATGACCACCTTGTCCCGCGCGACGTTCTTTTTCAGCGCCCGGCCCAGGTATTCCTCGCTGGTACCGTCGGAGTAGCCGTTGGCCGTGTCAAAAAAGTTGATGCCCAGCCCCAGCGCGTGCCGGACGATGGCCTCGGTGCCGGTTTCGTCCAGCGTCCAGTCGTGCATGGTGCCGGCTTTGCCAAAACTCATGCAGCCGACGCAGAGTTTGGATACCCGGATATCGGTATTGCCAAGATTTGTGTACTCCATAGTCCACGCTCCTTACGTCTGTTTTCTCTTTGCGGCAATGGGGCCGGCCGCTGTGATTTGACATGATGCCAATATGTCGATGGGATACTCCTGCAACGGCGGCGCGTCGATCGCAGCAGCCGCGCCGGCCGGTACACAGGGATGCGGCCCGTCCCAGACCGGCGCTGCCGCTCAGCCCTCGGCGGCCTTGTTGACGCAGGCCACCGCGTTCAGGCTGCGCGGGTAGCCGATGTAGGGCAGGCACTGGGAGACGACCCGGATCAAAAAGTCCTTGTCGTTGCCCAGGTTCATGTTGCCCTTGGCGTGGGCGGTCAGCTGGGGCTCGCAGCCGCCCTGCGCGGCCAAAAAACAGAAGGTGATCATCTCCCGCTGGGCCAGGCTCAGCCCGGTGCGGGTGTAATAGTCGCCAAAGCAGTTGGCGGCCAGCCAGCGGTTGATGTGCCCGGCTTTCCAGGCTTCCAGCATCTGGGGGCCGAAGATGTCTGCCTGCGCCTGCGCGCCTTTTTCCAGCCGGTCGTCCATCGTGGTGGTGGCCTGGGGTTCCAGCGGCAGGGCCACGCCCCGGCGGGTAAGCTCCTCGTTGGTCAAATCGAGAAACGGCCGCACCCGGCCGATGCCCAGGTAGTCCACCGCCTGGTAGACGATCTCTTTGACCATGACCGGCGTCAGCCCTGCGTCCAGCGCGCGGGGCAGCTCGGCGGCAAACTCCTCCTTGCCCTGGCAGCCCAGCAGCGTGGCCAGGATCGCCATGTGGCGGGTGACGGGTTCCAGCTGCTGGCCGGGCTCGTTCACCACCTCGTCAAAGGCAAAATGGTCAAAACGCTCGGCAAATTCCGGGTCGGTCTCATGGTAGCTTTTCATGGCTGCACGCTCCTTTGCTTGGTATCTGCGGCAGCTGCGCGGCAAAAGCCGGTTGGCGGCTGCCTGCCATGTTTATTGTATCCCAAACGACGGTCTGATGTCTAATGCTTATCCGATATGCTCAGCCATACAAATTGCGTATGCATCCCGGCCCGCACGGCTGCCCGGCCGCAGAGGGAGCCCGTTTGGCCGGCATGGGACCGGCGGGGACCCGGCCGATGCGCGAAAGGCGCGAAGCGGCCGCCGCAAAAAAACTTTGCCCCCGGTGATACATTCCCGCCCCGGCGGACGTTATAAGGGTGAACGGACACAAAACAGGCTGGCGGCGCGGGGCAGGGAGGGCTGCCGCCCGCCGCCGGCCAAAAGGAGGGGAGCAGATGGAACATCCCACACGGCCCATTGCCGACGAAGCCGCGCTGGAGCAGGCGGTGCGGCAGTACCAGGCCGAGCTGCTGCGCTATGCGGCGGGCATCCTGGGCAATGCCGCCGACGCCGAGGACGCGGTGCAGACCGCTTTCCTCAAGCTGTGGCACAGCCGCGGCCGCCTGCGGCCGGACACCAACCTGCGGGCACTGCTGTACCGCATCACCTGCAATACGGCGCTGGACATGCTGCGCCGAGCCCGGCGGGAGGCTGCCCGCACCCCGCCCGCGGCCCCGCCGGAGACCGACGACCCGGAAACCGCTGACCGGCGGGCGGCCCTGCGCGCCGCGCTGGACGCCCTTGCGCCCCAGGACCGGGCGCTGGTATGGGGCCAGGTGGTGGAGGGCTTGTCCTACCGGGAGCTGGCGGCCATCCACCACCGGCCGGAGCCGTACCTGCGCAACCGGTGCAGCCGCGCCAAACGCCTGCTGGCCGACCTGCTGACCCAAATGGAAGAGGAGGACTGCACATGAACGCTGCGAACGAACGCACCCCCGGCGACGCTGCCCTGCGCCGGCAGCTGCTGGCCCTTGCCCCGCCGGAAACCGACCTGTGGCCGGGCATCGCCGCGGAGCTGGCCCGGCAGCCGTCCCGTCCCCGCTGGTCCGCCCGCCGCAGGCTGTGCGCGGCGCTGCTGGCGGCGGTATTGCTGGCCGCTTTGCTGATGGGCGCGGCGGTGCTGCGCAGATGGGTGGTGTACGACACTGCCGCCGGTACCCTGACCATCCTGCCGGAAGGGGAGGGCTATGCGCCCGAAGGCACCGGCGAGGACGGCAACCCCTACGCCGCCTTTGCCCCGGTGCCGTCCTGGCAGACAGATGCGGCCGGGGACGGCAGCCTGATCCTGCCGGAGACCGGGCGCACCCGCCTGCTAAACAGTGCCTGCTTTGGCCAGGCGACGGTGGAGGTGCAGGGGGATGCGGGCAGCCTGAGCTTTGGCGGCGGCCCGGCAATGCTGCAAAGCAGCGACCGGGCGGAGCTGCTGGCTGCCTGGCCCTGGGACGACGGCGTACGGCGCATGGCCGACGCCCTGCCGGAACGCTGTACGTTTACAGCGGGCACGGTGCTGCCATACACCACGCCGCAGCAACTGGCGCAGGCCGGGCTTGCCCGGCTGGAACAGGGGGACGGCTGGGCGGCGGCTGTTTTTGACCTGCCGGAAGAGGTCAAACGGCAGGGCCGGACGCTGAGCCTGACCTATACCGGTCCGGACGGGGTGCAGGTACGGCTGAAAAGCGGCCTGAGCAGCGACTGCAGCCTGCTCTTGACCGGCAGCGAGGACCTGCAGCCCCAGCCGCTGGAGCTGGACGGCTTTGTGGGCGGCACCAGGGTCACCCGCAAAAACGCCGACGGCCGGGACGAGACCACCGTCTACCTGTGGCGGCCCATCGATCCGGTCATGCTGGACAGCAGCGCCGACGTGCTGCTGCGCCGCGCCGCCGAGGGTGCCGGCGCCGGCCCCGACACCCTGCTGGGCCAGGCCGCCGCGCTGGCCAAACCCGGCGCCGAAGAGGAACAGCGGTACCTGAGCTATACCATCACCGCAGCCGGCCTGACCGACGCCGAGCTGGACGCGCTGCTGGCCGCCCTGGCCGGCTGACCCGCACGGTGCAAAACGCACAGCCGCCCGCGGCAGGGAACCCCCTGCACCGCGGGCGGCTGCGTGTTTTGCCGGCCGCAGGCGCCGCCCGGCTTTGCGGCGCGGGGCGGGGAAGGGCTGCCGCCCCCTCACGCGCCGTCCGCTTCTAGCAGTTCCCGCAGCGTTTCCAGCGCCCGCTTTTCAATGCGGGAGACATAGCTGCGGCTGATGCCCAGCCGCCGGGCAATGGCCTGCTGGGTCAGCTCCGGGCCGCCGTCCAGGCCGTAGCGCAGCGTCAGGATGCGGGCCTCCCGCGGCGGCAGCCGGGCCACCTGCGCCCGCAGGCGCAAAATGCTGTCCCGCCGCTCGCAGTCGTCCTCCATCACTGCGTCGTCGGGCAGCGTGTCGGCCAGCGTCAGCTGGCCGCTGTCGTTGCTGCCGCTTTCCAGCGGTTCCTGCAGCGAGAGGGGCGTGCCCTCCCGCCGGGTGTGGCGCAGGTGCATACGGATCTCGTTCTCGATGCACTGGGACGCATAGCTGGCAAACCGCACGCGGCGGGCCGGGTCAAAGGTGTCCACCGCCTTGATCAGCCCGATGGACCCGATGCTGACCAGGTCGTCCTGGGACGCGCTGGCCGCGTAATACTTTTTTGCCACGTGGGCCACCAGGCGCAGGTTGTGGCGGATCAGCGTGTCCCGCGCGGCGCGGTCGCCGGCCTGCATGGCGGCAAAGGCGGCGCGCTCCTCGGCGGGGCGCAGCGGCCGCGGAAAGCTGCCTGCTTCCAGGTGCAGCGCCAGGTACAAAATCTGCGAGGCCGCCGCCTGGAGAAAAATCGTCAAAATTTGCAGCATACCATCACCCCCGGCAAGGATATGCGGCCCCCGGCGCCGGTATGCCTGCGGCAGCCAAAGCCCGGCCGGCGCGCGGCCCGTCCCCCGGCAAAACCACCACATTGCCCGCGGCGTTTTTGGGCAATGTGCCCGATTTTGCAAGGACGGCGGGAAAAATGACATTTCAGCGACGGTTCCGCGCCGCGCGGCAGATTTTTTGCTTGCGTTTTGCCGCGTTTGCGTTTATACTAAAAGTACAAGGAAAAGTATGCCTTTCGGCTGCTTTTCCGGGGTGCAGCCGCGGGGACCCGGCTGTCTCCGGGAGCGGGGCGCGCCCCGGTATGCCCGTGGCACCCGGCCGCGGGACACGAATGCGAGGTGGAAAAACATGAAACACATTGTCATCACCATGGCCCGCGAGTACGCCTCCGGCGGCAGCGAGATCGCCCGGATGGTCGCCGACGAACTGGGCATCCCCCTGTACAACAAGGAGCTGATCACCATTGCGGCCAAAAAGAGCGGCCTGACCGAGGAAGCCATCGCCGCCAGCGAGAACCAGCGCAGCGGCAGCCTGATCTACAGCCTGTACATGATGGGCAACACGCTGCCCCTGGCCGACCAGGTCTACATCCTGCAGTCCAACGTCATCAAGGAACTGGCCGAAAAAGAGTCCTGCATCATTCTGGGGCGCTGCGGTGACTATGTGCTGCGCGACCGCGACAATGTGCTGCGCACCTTCGTGTTTGCGCCGCTGGAACAGCGCATTGCCTTTGCCAAGTCCCGCCCCGGCGCCAAGGACATGGCCGACCGCCTGTGGGAGACCACCCTGGCCAAGCACGACCGCGCCCGCGCCAGCTACTACAATTACTACACCGAAAACCGCTGGGGCGAGGCCAAAAACTACGACCTGTGCCTGAACGCTGCCCTGAGCCGCGAGACCTGCGCGCAGATGATCGTGGACGCGGCCAGGGCCATGCAGGCCAGGCTGTGACCCCGCGCGTTTTTCACTGACTTTCAGCGGCCGGGAGCCAGCCTCGGTTCCCGGCTGTTATTCTGCCCGCCCGCGGCGGATACTAAGGTACACGGCACACCATTTTCAAGGAGAGAAACGACCCATGCAAGCAAACTACGACCTGATCATCGTCGGCGCCGGCCCTGCCGGCATCTTCACCGCGCTGGAACTGCTGCGCAAAGGCAGCAGGGCCCGCATGCTGATCGTGGAAAAAGGCAAGCCGGTGGAAAAACGCCACTGTCCCAAGGCAGAGATCGGCCACTGCGTCAACTGCAAGCCCACCTGCGCCATCACCACCGGGTTTTCCGGCGCGGGGGCTTTCTCGGACGGCAAGCTGTCCCTGTCCCACCAGGTGGGCGGCGAGCTGCCGGAGCTGATCGGCGAGGACTTTGCCCAAAGCCTGATCGACTACACCGACAAGATCTACCTGGAATTTGGCGCCGACCCCCATGTGGAGGGCGTCTACGAGGGCGCCGAGATCAAGGACATCCGCAAGCGGGCCATCCAGGCCGGTCTGCAGCTGGTGGACTGCCCCATCCGCCATCTGGGCACCGAGAAGGCCCAGCAGCTCTACCTGAACATCCAGAATTACCTGGCGGAGCACGGCGTCGAGATGCTGTTCAACACCGAGTGCGAGAACATCCTGCTGGAGGGCACCACCTGCACCGGCGTGCGCATCCGGGAGGCGGGCGGCGCCGAGCATGACCTGCTTGCCAAACAGGTGGTCATCGCCACCGGCCGCCGCGGCGCCGACTGGCTGGAAAAGCTGTGCGCCGAGCACGGCATCACCCACAAGCCCGGCACGGTGGATATCGGCGTGCGGGTGGAGTGCCGCAACGAGGTGATGGAGACCATCAACAGCGTGCTGTACGAGGGCAAGCTGATCGGCTACCCCCGCCCCTGGAAAAACAAGGTGCGCACCTTCTGCCAGAACCCCGGCGGCTTTGTGGCGCAGGAAAATTACGACAACGACCTGGCGGTCGTCAACGGCCACAGCTACAAGGACCTAAAAAGCAACAACACCAACCTGGCGATTTTGTGCAGCCACAACTTTACCGAGCCTTTCAATCAGCCCATCGCCTACGCCCAAAAGGTGGGCGAGCTGACCAACATGCTGGGCGCCGGGCACATTCTGGTGCAGCGGTACGGCGATATTTTGGACGGCAAGCGCACCTGGCCGCGTGAGCTGGCCCGCGCCAACGTGCAGCCTACCCTGAAAGACGCGGTGGCCGGCGATATCACCGCCGCCATGCCCTACCGCGCCATGGTCAACATCATCGAGTTCATCAAGATGATGGACCAGGTGGTGCCGGGCTTTGCCGCGCCGGAAACGCTGCTCTACTCTCCGGAGCTGAAATTCTACTCCAACAAGGTCAAGATGGACACCGACCTGGAGACCAACCTGGCCGGCCTGCATTGCCTGGGCGATTCCTCCGGCTGGACCCGCGGCCTGATGATGGCGTCGGTCATGGGCGTGCTGATGGGCCGCAAGCTGATTGAGAACCACGGCTTTTGAGGCAAAAGCTCCGCAGGCCTGAAAACGCCGCCCGCATATCGTAATAACAACGCCCCGGTCATAGGACCGGGGCGTTCGTTATAGTATGCCAAAAGTCAGGGCAGGGGACGGCCGGCGCGGCGGAACATCCGGCGCACCTCGTCGGGGGTGCAGCGGAAATCCCCTTCGCCGCTGCGGCGGTAGGTGCCGGTCAGCGGGTCGCCGCCCACATACACCGGGCGGTCCCGGCGGCTGGCGCGGGGCACCCGGATGACCACGATGCGTTTGCCCTGGCAGTCCTCCACCCGCACATGGCGGGGCTTCAGGATGTTGGCGCTGACAATGTTCGGGGCGTTGACCAGCACCCAGAAATCGTGCACCAGCTGCATCGGGTCGGGCAGCTCGATGGGGTGTAGGCTTTTGTCCGGCAGCTCCTCCACCCCCAGCAGGATCACCCCGCCCCAGGTGTTGGCAAAGGCGGAGTAGGTCTCCCAAATGCTGTGGGGCAGGCCGCCGTAGGCTTTTTTGGCCTCCAGCCGGTTGTTTTCGCGGCAGCGGCGCACGTCATAGTGCAGGTCAAACATGGCAGCCTCCTTGGCGGCGGGCCGGCGCTCAGTCCTCGTCCAGGTCAAAGTCGCCGGGCAAAAGCAGCTCCAGCGAGGCGTCCGGGTCGGCCACCAGCCGCTTGGACTGGTTCAGGATGGCCCGCTCCACCACGTTGCGCGCCATGCGGCCGTTGCCGTTTTTGCCGGCGTCGGCGGCTTGCCGGCGGGCAAAGTAGTCTTTCAGCGGGGCCTCGCAGGCGGCGTCCAGCGCGTAGCCCTTGCCCTTTGCGATGGAGCCCGCGATCTGCCACAGCTGCTCGCCGGTATAGTCGGGGAACTCGATCTGGTTGGGGAAACGGCTGGCCAGGCCGGAGTTGGCGGTCAAAAACTGCTGCATCTCCCTGGTGTAGCCGGCCAGGATCACCACCAGGTCGTCCCGGTGGTCCTCGATGCCCTTGACCAGCGTGTCGATGGCCTCCAGACCAAAGCTGTCCTCCCGGCCGCGGTAAAGGCTGTAGGCCTCGTCGATGAACAGCACACCGCCCAGGGCGCTCTGGATCACCTGGTTGGTCAGCGGGGCGGTGTGGCCCACGTAGCGGCCCACCAGGTCGGCGCGGGTCACCTCCACCAGCTGGCCGCCCCGCAAGGCGCCGATGGCCTTGAGGTACTTGGACAAGATGCGGGCGATGGTGGTCTTGCCGGTGCCGGGGTTGCCGGTAAAGATCATGTGCATGTTGACGCTGGCGGCCTGCAGGCCCTGGGCCTTGCGCCGCTGCTGGGCCTGCACGTTTTTGGCAATGTCCCGCACAAAGGTCTTGACTTCCTCCAGGCCGATGATGCCGTCCAGCTCGGCTTCCACGGCGGCCACGTCGCCGCGGTACTGCTGGGGCAGCAGGTTCAAAAGGTCAAAGGGCTCGCCGCCGTTTACTGCGGCCATCAGGCGGCCGTCTGCCACTGTCAGCCGCATGGCGGTGCCGGCGGGCAGCGGTTCCTCGTGGTCCAGCACATACTCGGCAATGGCGCGGTAGGCGTCGTCGGCGTATTCCTGGATGGCGTCCACGCCGTTGGCACGGCCGTAGCGGGCGGCCAGGTGGTCCCGCACCGCCCCGTCGGCGGAAAGGGCCAGCCCGCACTGGGCGCGCACCTTCTGGGCCAGAGCGTTCAGCTCCCGCGCAGCGATGGCGTTCAGGCTTTCGGGTGTGAAGGGGGCGGTGCGGCAGATGTCGCCGGACAGCGCGTCCACAAACCGCGCGCCGAACCGCTCGGCCAGGGCCTCGGGGCCTTTGGAGGAAAAGAACACAAAGTATTTGCCGCCGGCCTGCAGCTCGCCCACCGCGCCGGGGGCCAGCGCGGTGCCCACATCCACCAGGATGCCCCGCTGCAGCACATACCGGCTGGAAAGCGCCAGCGTGCCGTCGATGGCCAGCGTGGCCAGCATGTTCAAATAGGCCGAAGCGCAGCCCTCGTAATGGTCAAAGGCCAGGATCTCGGCGTCCGACTGCAGCGCGGCGTACAGGTCCTGCAAAAACAGCTTTTCCTGCGCGGGGCCGGGGTAGAGCGAAAGATCCATCGTCTCGATCCTGGCGGCGGAGATCAGCCCGCGGGCGGCCAGTTCCTCGGCCACGCAGCGCAGGGCATAATGGCGGCCGGTGCCCTCGGCGCCGCACAGCAGCATGACGCTGCGGGCGCGGGCGGCGTCCGGCACGCCCATCACAAAGGGGCGGCGGAAGGCCTTGACCACCGCGCCCACAAACTCGTCCTGGCCCAGCACGCGGGTGCGCACCTGGTCCGCCAGGCCCACAAAATCGCCCCGCTTTTTGGCCGGCGCCGGCTTTTGGGGGGCGTTGTCCAGCAGGCCGTCCTTTTTCAGCGAAGCCGTCAGCTCGCTGCTCATGCGGCGGACGTTTTCCATAGTGGCGTCGGCGGCGCGGCCCACCGCGTCGGCCGCTTTGCCGGCGGCGGTGCGGCGTTTCTGGCTTTGGGCGGTCATCTCGTCCAGGGCGCGCTGCATCTCCTCCACGCTTTGGGCGGCGGCGTCCGCCTCCCGCTTGGTGGAAGCGCGGGCGGAACCCATTAGGTCGCGCACCCAGGCGTCGTATTGGTCCTCAATGCTCATTGGTCGTTCTCCTCATTGGCACGGCGGGGCAGGCGGATGCGGTAAAAATTCTTGGCGCTGCAGCCGGCGCGGCCGCCGCCTGCGCAGGCGCAGGCACACGCGCAGGAAACGCAGGCGCAGGCGCACACGCAGCTGCCGTGGTGGCTGGTGTCCCGCCCGGCGCCGCCGCCGCGGGTCTCGCCGCCGCCTGCCTTGAAGCCCGGCGGCGGGTTGGAGGTATGGTAGCCTGCGGGCGGGCGGCTGCCCCGCGCCATGCGGATGTAGTTGGCGCCGTTATAGTACCAGACCCAGGCGGCCGGGTCGTAGCCGCCGCCAAAGCCGCCGCGCCAGCGGGCCGGCCGGCCGGCGTAAAAGATCGCCGCAAAAAACAGCACCACCAGCAGGGTCATCAGCGCCACCGCGCCGTCGTAGCGGCTGCCGGTGCTTTGGGGGCGGGCGGGGGTGTTTTCCTGGCCGGTCATGGCGTTGGCCGGGTCAAACACCTGCGCCGTGGTGATGGGCACCGTCACGTTGACGGTGGCGCGCTCGCCATGGGCCAGCGGGCCGAACTCCCACACCAGATAATCGCCGTCCACGCTGTGGTTGTCGGCCAAAAAGCCGTCATAGTTCCGCCAGCGCACCGTCAGGCTGTCCACGCAGATCTCGTCGAACCAGCCGGGGGTAAAGCTGAAACTGGCGGTGTCGTCGTCATTCTCGGTGAACAGATGGCTCTGGTGCACCCGGAAGCGGAAGCTGACCTCGCTCTCGCCGCCGTTCTGCGCCGCCACGTCGGGGGCGTAGTAATGGTCGTGGAAGGTCACCTGGGCATAACTGCCGCCTTCGGTCAGCAGGCTCACGTCGGCCACGGTGTCGGGGCTTAAGTTCTCGAACTCGTCGGCATACTCGTTGGCCAGGCCGATGGTCACCCACGAGAGGGAATCCTCCGCCCCGCCGCCGATCACCTTCCAGTCGATCTCGTAGGTGATGTCGGCGCTGCCGTCCTGCCGGGGGTCCACCGTCACCACATAATTGGTGATCTCGTCGTAGTCGCCGGCGTCGGCAAAGGCGGCCGGGGCCAGCAGGGCGGCGGTCAAAAGCGCCGCCAGGGCCAGCGCCAGGCGGGCGGCCAGGCGGTGCAGGGGTCGTGTTTTCATGCGTCCTCCTTCGGGCGGCGGGGGTCGCCCAGCTGGCAGAGATGTTCCATCCGTGCGCTGACGCGGCGGATGCGGCGGCAGTCGCTGCCGTTCCAGATCTTTTGCCAGGGCTGGTGCAGGATGTCCCCCAGCCCCGGCCCGGACAGCCAGCTCTGGCAGGGCAGCACGGTGCCGTCCGGCGCAACGGCCATGTTGGACAGGCAGGCCCCGCAGCTGGGGATCAGCGTAAAGCCCAGCGCCTGCAGCGTGCCTTCCGGCAGCCAGCCGGGGCTGGTAAACTCCAGCTCCATGGTGTTGTGGTCGGCCCAGGTCTTGGCGCTGCGCAGGGCGGCGGTCAGTTCTTCGGTGGAAAGCCGGGTGGCGATGCTGTCTTTCTGCACGGCGCCGCCGGCGGGGATCAGCCCGCTGCAGGTGGCATAGCGCACGCCCAGGCTGCGCACAAACTCCAGCGTGGCGCGGTAGTCCCGGTTCAGGCTGCACAGCGGCGTGTTGACGCTGACGTTCAGCCCGGCGGCCACGGCGTTGCGGATGCCGCTGACCGTGTCCTCAAACCCCGGCGCGCCCACCAGCGCGTTGTGTACGGCGGGGTCGGCACTGTACAGCGTTACCTGCACGGCGTCCAGGCTGGCGTCGTACAGCTCACGGCAAAGGGGGGCGGTCAGCAGGCGGCCGTTGGTGTTCAGCCGGGTCACAAACCACTGGGCGGCCCGCACCAGCTTGACCAGGTCGTTGCGCATGGTGGGCTCGCCGCCGGTAAAGGTCAGCTGCGGGATGCCTGCGTCGCGGCATTTCTGGATGACGGCCATCCACTGGTCGGTGTCCAGCTGGGGGGCCATGCCGTAGGGCTGGTGGGCGGCGTAGCAGTGCAGGCATTTCTGGTTGCACTGCCAGGCGCCGTCCTTCTGCATCGAGCTGACCATCAGGTCCATGCGGTGGGGGGCCTGCATGTGGGGGGCATACTGCCCCAGGTCCATGCGGGCCACCGGCAGCACCGGCGTGCGGCCCTGGGCAATGTCGCGGAAGGCGTCCAGCATGGCGGTCAGGTCGGCGCGGATCTGCTCGGCGGGGGTGCGGGTATAGACGGCAATGGTGTCGGCCACGGCCTGCTCCACCACGGCGTTCCACTGGCCGGGCTGAAGTTCCTGCCCCTCAAAGGGCTGCAGGGCGTCGATCAGGTTGGAAAGCAGGATCGCCCACGAGACGTTCAGCGGCAGGATATCCCGCCCGTTCAAAATGGCGACAAAGGGCACGTCCCGCCAGCCGCCGCGGCGGGGCACCAGGTGGATGCGCACCACGCCGGGCCCGCCGGGGTCCAGGGTGACATGGCGCACGGCGTTCAGCCGCTGACGGAGAAACCGGTTCTCCGCACGGGAAAGTAACGGCATACAAAACACTCCAGCAAAACAAAGTCGGCCGCCGCGGCGCGCAGCCTGCCGCAGCAGGGCGGGGCGGCCGGTCATGGTCAGGGCAAGACCGGGTACAGTTTACGGCTATTATAGCATGGAATGCGCAGGAATACAACGGAAAGCCGCCGCCGCGCACCGCCCCAAACGGCGCGGAAAAGCAGCCGTGGCGGCCCCGGCGGAGACTTCCCTGTCTGGTTGGGGAATTTTGCCGCCTTGCCGCACCTGGGCGCGCCGGGAGAGGGGGGCCGCGCATTCTGCCCGGTTTTGCCGCCGGGCGTGCATCCCCCAAAAACAAAAGCGCCGCCCGGCGCATTGACCGGGCGGCGTTTTGGTGGAATTGTTGAAAATCCCCCGCGGGTTATTGCAGCACCGCGCCATAGTTGGCGCTGGTGACCATGCGGGCGTAGCGGCTGAGCCAGCCGGACTTGACGTTGGGCTCCGGCTGCACATAGGCGGCTTTGCGGCGGGCCAGCTCCTCGTCGTCCACCTCCAGCGTGATGCTGGCGTTGGGGATGTCGATGGAGATGGTGTCGCCCTCCTGCACCAGGCCGATGGGCCCGCCGGAGGCAGCCTCCGGGCTGACGTGACCGATGGCCGCTCCGCGGGAGGCCCCGCTGAACCGGCCGTCGGTGATCAGCGCCACGGTGGTGTCCAGCTTCATGCCGGCCAGCGCGCTGGTGGGGTTGAGCATCTCGCGCATGCCGGGGCCGCCCTTGGGGCCTTCGTAGCGGATGACCACCACGTCGCCGGGATGGATGCGGCCGTTGTAGATGGCGTCGATGGCCTGCTCCTCGCTGTCAAAGACGCGGGCGGGGCCGCTGTGGCACTGCATCTCCGGCGCGACGGCGCTGCGCTTGACCACGCAGCCGTCCGGGGCCAGGTTGCCCCAGAGGATCTGCAGGCCGCCGGTCTCGCTGTACGGGTCGTCGATGGGGCGGATGGCCTTCTTGTCCAAAATATGCGCGCCTTTAATGTTCTCGCCCAGCGTTTTGCCGGTGACGGTGGGAACATCCAGGTCCAAAAGCCCTTTCTTGGCCAGCTCGGCCTGCACCGCCGGGATGCCGCCCGCCGCGAACAGGTCGGGCATGTGGGTGGGGCCGGCGGGGGCCAGGTGGCACAGGTTGGGGGTCTTGGCGCTGATCTCGTTGAACAGTTTCAAATCCAGCGGCACGCCGGCCTCGTGGGCGATGGCCAGCAGGTGCAGCACCGTGTTGGTGGAACAGCCCAGCGCCATGTCGCAGGTCAGGGCGTTGCGGATGGACCGCTCGTTGACGATCTGCCGCGCGGTGACGCCCCGGCGCACCAGGTCCATGACAGCCATGCCGGACCGCTTGCCCAGCTGCAGCCGCTTGGCGTAGACGGCGGGGATGGTGCCGTTGCCGGGCAGCGCGATGCCGATGGCCTCGCACAGGCAGTTCATGCTGTTGGCGGTGTACATGCCGCTGCAGGAGCCGCAGCCGGGGCAGCAGTTGCAGGTGCAGTCCTCCAGCTGTGCGTCGTCGATCAGGCCCGCCTTGTAGGCGCCCACGGCCTCGAACATTTTGGACAGGCTGACTTCCTCGCCGCCGTAGCTGCCGGCCAGCATGGGGCCGCCGGAGCAGACGATGGCCGGCACGTCCAGCCGGCAGGCGGCCATCAGCATGCCGGGCACGATCTTGTCGCAGTTGGGCACCAGCACCAGGCCGTCCAGCTGGTGGGCCATGAACATGGTCTCGACGCTGTCGCAGATCAGCTCGCGGCTGGCCAGCGAATACTTCATGCCGATGTGGCCCATGGCGATGCCGTCGCAGACGCCGATGGCCGGGATCAGGATGGGCGTGCCGCCCGCCATGCGGACGCCCGCCTTGACGGCGTCCGCCAGCTTGTCCAGGTTCATGTGGCCGGGCACGATCTCGCTGTAGGCCGAGACCACGCCGATCAAGGGGCGCTCCAGCTCCTCAGGGGTGTAGCCCAGGGCATAGAACAGGCTGCGGTTGGGCGCCCGCTCCGGCCCTTTGGTAACATTATCGCTGCGCATGAGTACAAAACCTCCTGATTAAAAAGGGAGGGCAGGGGGCTTGCCGGCCGCCTGCCCTCCCGGGGTCAAAAATCAAAATTTGTCACTGCCGGCGGGCCTGCGACGCTGCCGGCAATGCCGCCTTGCAGCGCGGCAAATCTTCGCCGGGCAGGCTTACTTCTTCAGCCAGCTCATCATGCTGCGCAGCTCGGCGCCCACCTTCTCGATGGGATGGTCGGCCTGCATGCGGCGCTCGGCCAAAAAGTGGGTCTTGCGGCCGCCGTTGGGGCTCATCTCGGTCAGGAACTCGCTGGCGAAGGTGCCGTCCTGGATCTCGGTCAAAACCTTCTTCATCTCCTTGCGGGTCTCCTCGGTGATCAGGCGCTTGCCGGTGCGGTAGTCGCCGTACTCGGCGGTGTTGGAGATGGAGTAGCGCATCTTGGAAAAGCCGCCCTCGTTGATCAGGTCAACGATCAGCTTCATCTCGTGGCAGGTCTCAAAGTAGGCCATTTCGGGGGCGTAGCCGGCCTCCACCAGCGTGTCGAAGCCGGCCTTGATCAGCTCGCAGACGCCGCCGCACAGCACGGCCTGCTCGCCGAACAAATCGGTCTCGGTCTCCTCCTTGAAGGTGGTCTCCAGGATGCCCGCACGGCCGGCGCCGATGCCGGAAGCGTAAGCCAGCGCGATGTCCTTGGCCTTGCCGGTGTAGTCCTGCTCGACGCAGATCAGGGAGGGGCAGCCCTCGCCCTCGGTGTACAGGCGGCGGACGATGTGGCCAGGGCCCTTGGGGGCGATCATGATGACGTCCACGTCCTTGGGCGGGGTGATGGTCTTGAAGTGGATGTTGAAGCCATGGGCGAAAGCCAGGGCCTTGCCCTCGGTCATATAGGGGGCGACCTGCTTGTTGTAGATGTCGGCGCACAGCTCGTCGGGCACCAGCATCATGACCACGTCGCCGGCCTTGGCGGCCTCCTCGACCTCCATGACCTGGAAGTTGGGATGGCTGGCTGCAAACTCGGCGGCCTTGTCCCAGTGGCCGGAGCCTTTGCGCAGGCCGACCACGACGTTGACGCCGCTCTCGGCCAGGTTCTCGGAATGGGCGTGGCCCTGGCTGCCGAAGCCGATGATGGCAACGGTCTTGCCGTCCAGCACACCGAGGTTGCAGTCGGAATCGTAGTACTTCTTGATCGCCATAATACGTTACTCCTTTTTGTGAATAATTTTTAGATTATTACAATCTGTATATTCGACGCCGAGAGGGCGGGGAACCGAAACAAAATCAGGAATGAGGAATTGGAAATGAGAAATTGCGGGCGGCCGCCGGGCTGCAAAATAAACAGGAAACGCAGCAGCCTTCCGGCAAGCCTCAGGGACCGATAGGCCTGAAGGCGGCCGGAATGACAGGCAAAGGGCGGGAAAACCGCCGGCCTTACCGGTTGCCTTTGGGGCCGTATGTGGGGTAGTTGATCCCGCTGACCTCCTGCACCGGTTTCTGCATGTGCTGGTGCATGCCGCCGCGCTCGATGGCGGTGACGCCGGTGCGGCACATCTCCAGGATGTTGTAATCCTGGAACATGACCAGGAAGGCGTCGATCTTGCTGGGCTTGCCGGTCAGCTCAAACACCATGCTGTCGGGCGAAAGGTCAATGATCTTTGCCTTGTAGATGCTGGCGATCTCCCGCAGCTCGGCGCGGTTGTGCACGTCGCAGGCGACCTTCAAAAGCAGCAGCTCCCGCTGCAGGCTGTTGTCCTGGTCCAGCTCAAAGATCTGGCGGGTCACTTCCAGCCGATCGGTCTGCAGAAGCAGCTGGGTGATGGAGTTCTCGTCGCCGTGGGTGGTGACGGTGATGCGGCTGATGTTGGGGTCGTTGGTGGTCGAGACCGTCAGGCTGTCGATGTTGAAGCCGCGGCGGCAGAACAGGCTGGACACCCGCGCCAGAACGCCGCTCTGGTTATCCACCAGGATGCTGATGACCCGGCGTTCGGCCGCGTCGGTTTTCTTCACAGTGGGCATTGCTGGGTCCTCCTTTACTCCATCATAATGTCGTTGATGTCGCCGCCGCCGGGGATCATGGGCAGCACTTTCTCGTCCTTGCCGATGCGGCAGTCGATCCAGCTGGGGCCTTTCTGCATCATCGCGTCGGCAAAGGCGGCTTTGAACTCGGCCAGCGTCTCGCAGCGGTAGCCCTTGGCGCCGAAGCCCTCGGCCACCTTGGCAAAATCGGTGCGGCGCTGCGGGTCGGTGTTGGAGTAGCGCCTGCCGTAAAAGGCGGTCTGCCACTGGCGGACCATGCCCAGCACCTGGTTGTTGAAGATGACGGTGATGATGGGCAGGCCGTAGCTGACGGCGGTGCAGCCCTCGTTCAGGTTCATGTGGAAGCTGCCGTCGCCGGTCAGCATGACCACGCGGGCGTCGGGGCCAAGGCCGATCTGCGCGCCGATGGACGCGCCGTAGCCAAAGCCCATGGTGCCCAGGCCGCCGCTGGTGATAAAGCCGCGGCTCTTGACGTGGTGCAGGTACTGGGCCGCCCACATCTGGTGCTGGCCCACGTCGGTGACATAGACCGCGTCGGGGCCGGCCTGGCGGCAGATCTCGTCGATCATCTGGTGGGGCTTCAGCTCGGTGTCGCTGTCCACCGGCTTGTAGTCGTGGGCCTGCCATTCCCGGATCTGCTCCATCCAGTCCCTGTGCTCGGCGGGCTGGATGTGGGGCAGGATGGCCTGCAAAATGTAGGCCGCGTCGCCCACCAGCGCCAGGTCGATGGGGACGTTTTTGCCCATCTCGCTGGGGTCGATGTCGATCTGGATGTGCTTTGCATTGTGGGCGAAGGTGTCGGGGTTCAGCGCCACCCGGTCGGAAAAGCGGGTGCCCACGGCGATGACCAGATCGGCCTCGTCCACCGCCTTGTTGGCGGTGTAGCAGCCGTGCATGCCCAAAAGCCCCAGGTTCAGCGGCTCGCCGTAGGCCAGCACACCGGCGGCCATCAGGGTGTAGGTGGCGGGGATCTGCGCCTTGGCCAGCAGGTCGCGCAGCGGCTGGCAGCCTGCCGCGCCCCGCACGCCGCCGCCGAACACGACGATGGGGCGTTTGGCCTCGTTGATCAGCCGGGCGGCTTCCAGCACGCTGGCTTCGTCGTAGCGGGTGACGGTGCGCACCGGCTCCGGCGGCTTGGGGGCAAACTCGCAGCGGTTGGCGGTCACGTCCTTGGGGATGTCCACCAGCACCGGGCCCTTGCGGCCGCTTTGGGCAATGCGGAAGGCGGCGCGCATGGTGTCGGCCAGATCCTCGACCCGGCGGACGGTGTAGTTGTGCTTGGTGATGGGCATGGTCACGCCCTCGATGTAGGCTTCCTGAAAGCTGTCCTTGCCCAGCAGAGAGGTGGCCACGTTGCCGGTAAAGGCGACCATCGGGATGCTGTCCATGAAGGCGGTGGCAATGCCGGTGACCAGGTTGGTGGCGCCGGGGCCGCTGGTGGCCAGCACCACGCCGGTGCGCCCGGTGGCGCGGGCATACCCGTCCGCCGCATGGGACGCGCCCTGCTCGTGCGCGGTCAGGATATGCCGGATGCGGTCGGAGTTCTTGTACAATTCGTCGTACAGGTTCAGCACCGCACCGCCCGGATACCCGAAAATGGTATCCACGCCCTGCTCGGCCAGCACCTCGACAAAAATCTGGGAACCTGTCAGCATCATCGTGATCCTCTCCTTTTCCTTTTGTGGTGTTATGCGGCAGCCGGCCGCCTGCACTGCCAGGCGCGGGCGGAAGCCGGCGGCGGGACCCGCCGCCATCGTGCAGAGAAAGAAAAACCGGCCTTTGTCTCATCGCTCTAAAGCGTTCAAGAGACAAAGGCCGGAAATAGCTCTCTGCGGTACCACTCTTGTTGGTATGCCTTTGGGCATACCCCCCTCGACGGACTTCCAACAAAGCCCTGCACGCTAACGGGTGCTGCCGGGCCGGCCTAATCTGGCGGGCATTTCGGTCGGCCTGCTCAGGGAGGACTTCACCCGCAGCCTTGCCCGCTGCCTTGCACCTGACCGGCAGCTCTCTGGGGGCGGTGTTGTGGGGTACTGGTTCCCGTCACTGCATTTGAATTTATACAGTGAATATACTGCAAAATCCGGTCAATGTCAACACTTTTTGTGAAAATAACACATTTTGGCGGCATCTGTGCTTGCGGCGGACGGGCGGGAAGGGTATACTGGTATCGTGCTCTTGAAGCTGTGATCTCTGTGATTTTGGGGGGAAGTACGGAAATGAAACTGGAACAACTGGACCTGCGCCTGCGGGGGCTGGTCATTTTGCGGGGGCTTTTGGCCGACCCGGTCATCGGCAAATATGCGGCCATGCTGGGCGCGGCCGGCGGCGGTGCGGCGGCGTTTGTCACCGCAGCCGCCGAGTTTGAGGCCGCGCTGTTCGACACCGGCCGCTGCTGGACCGACTACCTGCTGGACGCCGTGCTGGAAAACGACAACATCTGCATCCGCCGCGCCGCGTCGGGCGGGGCCGGTCAGGCGGCCGAGCAGGCGCTGAGCGCAGAATTGACCGTTTTGCAGCAGGCGGGGGAGCAGGGGCTGGACGAGCTGCTGGCCGACGCGCCGCAGAACCTGCGGGATGCCTGCGCCTTTCTGCCCCGGTGGGACACCCATGCCGCCGGCTACGCCGCGGCCTATGCCGCACGCTGCGCCGAGGTGGGCAAGCGGGGGTACGGCATGTTTGCCCGCCACCATGTGTTTACGGTGGAGGACGCCCGGCTGGTGCCGGTGCGCTGCCCCGACCCCCAGCGCCTTTCCGAGCTGCCCGGCTACGAGGCCGAGCGCGCCAGGGTCATCGCCAACACCAAAGCCCTGCTGGCGGGGCTGCCGGCCAATAACGTGCTGCTTTACGGCGACGCGGGCACCGGCAAATCCAGCACCGTCAAGGCCATCGCCAACGAGTATGCCGCCGACGGCCTGCGGCTGGTGGAGGTGAAAAAGAACCAGCTTTATCAGATCCCCGCGGTGATGGAGTCTCTGGCGGACAACCCGCTCAAATTCATCCTGTTCATCGACGATCTGAGCTTTTCTTCCAACGACGACGATTTCGCCGCGCTGAAAGCGATTTTGGAAGGCAGCGTGGGCGGCCGCAGCCACAACACCGCGGTGTACGCGACCTCCAACCGCCGCCATCTGGTCAAGGAGCGGATGAGCGACCGGGAGGGCGACGACCTGCACGCCTCCGACACCCGCCAGGAGCTGATGAGCCTGTCTGCCCGGTTCGGCCTGACGGTGACCTTCCAGCGGCCGGACAAGGCCCGGTACGAGGCCATCCTGCTGGAGCTGGCAAAGCAGTACGGGGTGCAGATGCCCGCCGACCAGCTGTACATCAAGGGCGAGGCCTTTGCCCTGCGCGCCGGCGGCCGCAGCCCCCGCGTGGCCAAGCAGTTCATCGAGCTGTGCAAGAGCGGGGTGCAGGTGTGACCTGCAGCAAACCTGCCCTGCGCCGTGTCCGGCTGTGCCGGATGCGGCGCTTTTTGCAGCACTTTGGATCTGTCAGATACCCTTTGGCCGTGCCGGAGCCTCCCCTGCAAGGGGAGGTGCCGCCGCGGGCGGCGGAGGGGTGCGGCGCCTGGCCCGGCCTTTGCCCCAGCGGTTTGGCAGGTGTGCCGCCGCTTTCGCAGGGGACGATGCTTGCATCGTCCCGCCAACCTTAACGGAGTGCGCACAAGGAAGCTTTGCGGCAGGCTGCTGTTTTGTGCCGTTTGCCGGTAAATCCCGCATTGCAGGGCGGGCGTTCACGCCCGCCGGGGAGGTTTGCGGCAGCGGAAGGTTCACGGCGGGCGAAATCGCCCGCCCTACAAATCAACCGGCGGTGCCAGCCAATCGCTTTGCCGGCAACATGCCGCTAACCTATCCGGGCCGATGAAAACCATCGGCCCCCTTCCGGGGACGCCTTCTTTGCGGCGCAGCGTTTTGCTTTATTTCCGCACCGCGATGCACTCGATCTCCACTTTGGCGCCCTTGGGGATGCCGGCCACCTGCACGCAGCTGCGGGCGGGGAAGGGCTGGGCAAAGGCCTGGGCGTACACCTCATTGACGGCGGCAAAGTCGTCAAGGTCGGCCAAAAACACCACCGTCTTGACCACGTCGGCCATGGTCAGGCCGGCCTCGGCCAGGATGGCTTTCAGGTTGGCCAGGCTCTGCCGGGCCTGGTCCTGCACGTCCTCCGGCATGGCGCCGGTGGCCGGGTCCACGGGGATCTGCCCGGAGACGAACACCATGCCGCCCAGGTCCAGCGCCTGGGAATACGGCCCGATGGCCGCGGGTGCGTTTTGGGTGGAAATGACCTTCATAACAAACACGTCCTTTTTGCGCTGCAGCGCGATAGATTCATGCGGGCAGAATACCCGAAAACGGCGGAAACGTCGGCCTGCCGCTAGGGCGTGCGCGGCCCCCGCTTTTGGTAGACAAGGATCTCCGGGTCGCTGCCGTTGCAGCCGTACTCGCAGACCAGCAGGTGCCGCTCGTCGCCCACGATGCCGTAGCAGCGGTCATTGCCGGGGCGCTCGATCTGGTTGCCCCAGTAGATGTCCGCGTCGTTCAGCAGTTTTACCGTCCCGCCGTTTGGCAGCGGGTATTCCAGGTTGACGTAAAAGCCGTTCAGCAGGTTCAGGTCGGACACCCGCAGCTGCGGGATGCCCAGGGCGTTGAACTCGTCGATCAGCGCCTGCTTGGCGCGGGCCAGTTCCCCGGCGCCGCCGCGGCGTGCGCACTCGGCGGCGATGCACCGGCCGCCGAAAGGGCGCCCGTCCGCTGCCTCGCAGCCGCCGCAGTCCGCTTTCCGCGGGCAGCCGCCGCAGCAGTCGGCGCCGCAATAGGTCGTCATACAAACTCCTCCTTTTGTGGGATGCGGCTGGGATGGGGCGGCCGCCGGGTCATGCCCGCTCGCTGACCAGCTTGAAGCCCTCGGCGGCCAGCGCCTGGCGGATCTCCTCGATCTGGGCGGCGTCGCGGGTCTCCAGCCCCAGTTTGAGGAAGCAGCTGGTGATGGCCATGTTGGTGTCGGCCAGGTCGTACTGTACGCTGACCACGTTGGCCCCGCGGCCGGAGATGATCTCACTGACGCGGGTCAGCTGGCCGGGCTTGTCCTCCAGCGCGATCATCAGGTTGCATTTGCGGCCGCTCATCACCAGGCCGCGGTTGATGACGCGGGAGAGGATGTTCACGTCGATGTTGCCGCCGGAGATCAGGCAGACGGTCTTTTTGCCCTGGATGGGCAGCTTGCCGTACAGCGCCGCCGCCACCGGCACCGCGCCCGCGCCTTCGGCTACCAGCTTCTGGTTTTCCATCAGCGACAAGATGGCCGCCGCGATCTCGTCCTCGCTGACGGTGATCACCTCGTCCACGTATTTTTCCACCAGTTCAAAGGTCAGCTCGCCGGGGGTCTTGACCGCGATGCCGTCGGCAAAGGTGTCCACGGTGTCCAGCGTCTCGTAAGTGTGGTCCCGGCAGGCGCGGAACATGCTGGCAGCGCCCGCCGCCTGCACGCCGTAGACCTTCACGTCGGGGCGCAGGCTTTTGATGGCAAAGGCCACGCCGGCGATCAGCCCGCCGCCGCCGATGGGCACGATGACCGCCTCCACGTCGGGCAGCTGGTCCAAAATCTCCAGCCCGATGCTGCCCTGCCCGGCAATGACCTGCTCATCATCGTAGGGATGGATAAAGGTCATGCCGGTCTGCTGCTGCAGCTCCACCGCTTTGTCGTGGGCGTCGTCGTAGGTGCCTTTCACCAGGCAGACCTCGGCGCCCAGCCGCTTGGTGCTTTCCACCTTCATGATGGGCGCGCCGTCCGGCATGCAGACCACGCTTTTCAGCCCCATGCGGGTGGCGGCCAGCGCCACGCCCTGGGCATGGTTGCCGGCGCTGCAGGCGATGACGCCCTTGGCCCGCTCCTCCTCCGAAAGCTGGCTGATCTTGTAGTAGGCGCCCCGCACCTTGAAGCTGCCGGTCACCTGCAGGTTCTCGGTTTTCAGGTACAGGTCGCTGTCCTCGCACAGGCGGGGCGCGGCGATCAGGTCGGTGCGGCGCGCCACGTCTTTCAGCACAAAGGCGGCGTGATAGATCTTGTCCAGTGTCAGCATGGAAAACCTCCCGGAAGAGCGGCGCGGCCCAAACCGCGCCGGAAACGATTTGACATCCTTGGGGTGTATCTGGAAATTGATTCTTCAGACAGCCCCCGGGGCGGGGCCGGAACGCCCGGCGTCTGCCCCCGGCAATATACAAAACCGCCCCGCGGAGGGAAGATCCCGGCGGGACAGTTCTTTTGCTTCGCCGTCGAAGCGATACTGTTGATTATAGTTGAATGCACTTGATTCGTCAAGTGAAAGAAATTCACCATATAGGGCGCTTTGCGCCCCGCCCGTTCAGCCCGGAACCGGGGCGGCACAAATCCTCCGCCCGCCTCTTGACAAACGCTGATGCCTTCCGCATAATAAAGAGGTAAAAAGGGAGTAGCTTGCGGCGCGCCCCGCCGTGCCGGCCTGCGTCAATACGGCATCTGCCCGCGGCCGGCTCAAAAAGCAAGACTTTTGCCATGGCAGGCTCCTGCGGGAGGCCGGCTGCGGCAAGGGTCTTTTGTTGTGTCTGCCGCCGGGCAATACTCTCTGAAAAAATAGCATGGGTGCGCTGAGGCGTCCGGCTTTCAGCACACCGGCAAACGGGCCGGCAGGGGGTGCCACCCTGCTGCTGTGAGAGGAGTTTTTCTATGGAGGCACTGTTTGGTAACGTGATCAACATTCAGTGGCAGCAGGTCGTTATGTGGGCGATCGGCGCGCTGCTGATCTACCTGGCCATCAAAAAGCAGATGGAGCCGTCGCTGCTGCTGCCCATCGGCTTCGGCACCATCCTGGTCAACCTGCCGCTGTCCGGCGCGGTGACCCAGGTCTACGAGACCGGCACTGAGGAAGGCATCCTGGACGTGCTGTTCAATGCCGGCATTGCCAACGAGATGTTCCCGCTGCTGCTGTTCATCGGCATCGGCGCGATGATCGACTTTACGCCGCTTCTGTCCAACCCCAAGCTGATGATCTTTGGCGCGGCGGCCCAGTTCGGCATCTTCTTCACGCTGTGCCTGGCCACTGCCCTGGGCTTTGAGATCAAGGACGCGGCCTCCATCGCCATCATCGGCGCGGCGGACGGCCCCACTTCCATCTTTGTGGCCAACTTCTTCCAGTCCAACTACCTGGGCGCCATCATCGTGGTGGCATACTCGTATATGGCGCTGGTGCCCATCATCCAGCCGCCGGTCATCCGCCTGGTCACCACCAAGAAAGAGCGCAGGATCCGCATGAAGTATGCGGAGAAAAACGTCTCCAAGACCACCAAGATCCTGTTCCCCATCTTCATCACCGCGGTGGCGGGCATCTTTGCCCCCCGCAGCGTGGCGCTGGTCGGCTTTTTGATGTTCGGCAACCTGATCCGTGAGTGCGGCGTGCTGGACGGCCTGTCCGAGACCGCCCAGAAGGTGCTGGCCAACCTGATCACGCTGCTTTTGGGCCTGACCGTCGCCACCAGGATGCAGGCCGCCACCTTCCTGAACGTGCAGACGCTGATGATCCTTGGCCTTGGCCTGGTCGCCTTCATCTTCGACACGGTGGGCGGCGTTTTGATCGCCAAGCTGTACAACCTGTTCGCCAAGGAGAAGATCAACCCGATGATCGGCGCCGCCGGCATCTCGGCCTTCCCCATGTCGGCCCGCGTCATCAACAAGATGGGCCTGGAGGAGGACAACCAGAACTTCCTGCTCATGCACGCCGTGGGCGTCAACGTCTCCGGCCAGATCGCTTCGGTCATCGCCGGCGGCATGATCCTGGCCCTGTTCGCCTGAAGAAAGGAGCGGCACTATGATCGACAATCTGTCCTATGTCATCGGCAACGCCCTGCTGGGCTGGCTGGGCGTGTTTATCGTCACCATCATCCTGATTTTGCTGGTGTACCTGTTCAACTATCTGTTCTCCAACAAATCCTGATCCGCCGGCGCGGCGTCCCCCTCCAGGGTGGGCGCCGCGCCGCCTTTTTTCTGCCTTTGCGGCCGGGTGCGGGCACAAATATTTGTTGACAAAACCCCGTCGGAACGGTAGAATGGAAACAATCGTAATGCCCGGCAGGAGGCATGGCCATGCAGCAGATCGACCCGGCGCTGGTCGCCCGCGCCCGCAGCGGCGACGAGTCGGCGCTTGCCGCGCTGATCGTCCGCCTGATGCCCGCCATCCGGCGGGGTGCCGCCCGCTGCACCGTGCCCGGCCTTGACTTTGACGACGCCGTACAGGAAGGGCTGATCGGCCTGTTCGATGCGGTGCGCCATTACGATGCGGGCAAGGGCGCCGCCTTTGCCCCCTATGCCGCAGCCTGCATCCGGCATGCCCAGCAGGACGCGGCGCGGGCATCCACCCGCAAAAAGCATACGCCGCTGAACACCAGCGTGCCGCTGCCGGAGGATTCGGCCACGCCCGGCCCTGAGGAGCAGGCCATTGCCGGCGAGGCGGTGGACGAGGTGCTGCTCCGGATCCGGACGCAGCTTTCCCCGCTGGAGCGCGACGTCCTTCTCTGCACGGTGAACGGTCTCTCCCTGTCCGAGACCGCCCGGCTGCTGGGCCGGGACGCCAGGGCGGCGGAAAACGCCCTGGCCCGCGCACGCCGCAAACTGCGCGGCCAGTGACCCCCCCCCCCCTATTTTGGAACCCGGCCGTTTTGGCCAGGTCATATAACAATGCCCTCAGTAGCTTAACATTCATTCAGAGCGTTGGTCCCCAACGGGTGTCTCTTTTTTACAGCAGATGCGCGTTAACCAAAGGTGTCGGTTGAAATCCTTCCGCGGGCAAAACTAAAAAAGAGGAGATACCCACTATGTTCGAAGACAAGACTTTAGTATGCAAGGACTGCGGCAAAGAGTTCGTCTGGACTGCCGGCGAGCAGGAGTTCTACGCCGAGCGCGGCTTTGAGAACGAGCCCAAACGCTGCAAGGACTGCCGCGCCGCCATGAAGGGCGCCAACCGCACCGAGCGCCAGATGTACGACGCTGTCTGCGCCAGCTGCGGCAAGGCCTGCAAGGTGCCTTTCCAGCCGCGCGAGGACCGTCCGGTCTACTGCAGCGAGTGCTTTGCCAAGATGCGCCAGAACTGAGCTTTCGGCCATTTTTGCGGCAAGCGGATAAGAAATTGAATGGGGTGCGCTGCCGCCGGGCGACCGGTGCGGCGCACCTTTTTTGACGGAACTTTGCCAGGCATTGCCTGGACTTTTGCCCCGGAGGTGGCCGCATGCCAAGCCAATGCTGTCCCCGCCGCAAGGCGCTGCTGTGGTGCCTTGCGGCCGCCGCCCTGCTGCTGGCGGTCTGCTCCAAGTCGTCGCCGCTGTACCCATTGAACGACTGGATGGACGCCAACATCTTTTACACCGCCGGCAAGGCCATGATGAACGGCCAGGTGCTGTACCGGGATGTGTTTGACCACAAGGGGCCGCTGCTGTACCTGGTGTACGGCGTCGGCTGGCTGCTGCACCGCACCGGCTTTTGGGGCGTGTGGGGCATCGAGGTGCTGGCCTTTGCGGCCTTTTTGTACGCCGGCCTGCGCACGGCCGAGCTGTTTGCCGGGCCGCTGCACCCGGCCTGGGTGCTGGTGCCCGGCGCGGCTGCGGCGTCCGGGGCGACCTTTGCCCACGGCGGCAGCGCCGAGGAACTCTGCCTGCCGCTGCTGGGCGCGGCGCTGTACGCGGTGCTGCGCTTTTTTGCCGCCCGCCCGGACCGGCGCTGCCCGCTGCCGCTGCGGCAGGCGGCCCTGCTGGGGGCGGCGGCCGGCTGCGTGCTGTGGGTCAAGTTTACCATGCTGGGGCTGTTTGCCGGCCTGGCGCTGGCACTGGCCGCGGGCTACCTGCGGGCCGGGTGGGGCGGGCGGCTGCTGCAAAGCATCGCTGCCTTTCTGGCCGGGCTGGCGGCCACGCTGCTGCCCTGGCTTGTGTATTTTGGGGCAAACGGTGCGTTGGGGGACTTTTTCGGCGTCTATTTCGGGGATAACCTGTTTTTGTACGCGGGGCAGACCAGCGGCTTTGCCCCCGGCGCCGCGGCCTTTGCGGTGGTGCAGCGGCTGTGGTGGGCCTGCCACGACGCCCCGCTGCCGGCCCTGCTGGCGGCGGCCGGGTTTGCCTGGCTGGCGGTCCGCCGCCGGGGCTGCGCGCTGGCAGCGGCGGCCATGGCGGCCTGCCTGGCCGTTACCGCCTTTGCCTTTGGCGATTACCACATCTATTACGCACTCCCGCTTTCGGTGTTTGCGCCGCTGGGGCTTGTGCCGCTGTCCGGGCTTGCCCGCCGTCTGCCGGCACTGCCGGCCCGGCTGCGCCGCGTGCTGCCGGGGGCGGGCGCGGTGCTGGCGGTTGGGTTCTGCCTGCTGGCCAGCCCCAACGCCGACCAGCTGCTGCGCCCGGCGCAGCAGCTGCCCCAGTACCGCTTTGCTGCGGACATCCGGGCGGACGGCGGGGGCACGCTTTTGAACTACGGCACGCTGGACGGCGGGTTTTACACCGTTACCGGCCAGCTGCCGCCCTGCAAATATTTCTGCGTCACCAACCTGCCGCTGGCGGAGCAGCAGCAACAGCAGGACGCCCTGCTGGCGGCCGGCGGCGTGGACTATGTGGTCACGCTAGACGCCGGGCTGGACAGCCGCTTTGCCAACTGCACGCCGATGGACGCCGTGACCTACGACGGCGGCGAGGGTCCGGTGACCTGGTATCTCTACCGCGTCACTGCCTGAGCGCCTTGCGGTTGCGCTTTGGGTGGGGGTAGGGTATAATGATAAAAACGGCGGTCTCGGCCGCCCCGCAGGACAGGGCAAACACCGGCGCAGACAGGCGCAGAAAGGCGGTACAGCGCAGTATGGAACAGGGAAAAGCATTTCTGCACCGGCACCGCCTGTGGCTTTTGTGGATCGCGGCGGTGGCGGTCTGCCTGCTGGCGCTTTTGTGGGTGCGCTATGACCTGGCCGAGCGGGTGGATGACCAGCCGGTGTACCAGATCGTCAACGACGATTATACCCGCACGGTGGCGATCCCCTCAGAGGAGGGGCTGACCCAGGCCATCCAGCTCAAGGCCGGGCAGACGCTGTACGGCGTGCGGCTGAATGTGACCAACTACGACCACGCCTTTTCCACCGGCTGGCTGACGGCGGACCTGTACCGCAGCGACGGCACCAGCCTGACCACCGGTTCGCTGGGGGCCTGGCTGCTGCGGGACAATACCTTCGAGACGGTGATCTTTGAGCAGCCCTACACCCCCGCGCAGGACGAGACGCTGGAACTGCGCCTGCATGTGGGCGGCTTCAGCGGCATGGATGTGAACATGCCGCTGGGGCTTTGGGCCAGCGACGGCCAGGTGGGCGCGATGGAGCTTTCGGAGCAGAGCGGCCCGCTGAACGCCACGCTGGCCATCCAGTATGTGGTAAACTATTCCGGCAGCTGGTCGGGCAAAATGCTGGTGGTGCCCGGCATCCTGATCCTGGCGGCGGTGGCGGCGGTGTTCTGGCTGCTGTTTGGCCGCACCGCCCGCCCGGTGCTGGCGGTGGCGGCGGCCGGACTTTTGCTGGGCGGGGCCTTTGCGCTGGTCACGCCGGCGCTGGTGGCCCCGGACGAGTACACCCACCTGGCGGTGGCGTACCAGTACGCGGGCAGCCTGCTGGGCCAGCCCGTCACCGCGGCGGACGGCAGCGTGATCGTGCGCGCCTGCGACGCGCCCTATTTCCTGAACCAGACCGGCGATATCGGCATCTTTGCCTACAAGACGATGGGCGAGCATTTGCTGGAAGCCGGCGCCGGCATCCCGGACACCCCCACCGGCATCCATACCGACATGACCGGCCGCATCCCCTGGCTGTATCTTGGCCAGACGGCGGGCATTTTGCTGGCGCGGACGCTGGGGCTGGGCTTTTTTGCCATGCTGACGCTGGGCCGGCTGGGCAATTTGCTGGTGTATCTGGCGCTGGCGGCGCTGGCCGTGCATCTGGCCCATCCGGGGCAGAAATGGCTGTTTGCCGCGGCGGCGCTGCTGCCCATGTCGCTGCAGCTGGCGGGCAGCCTTTCGGCGGATGCGACGGTGCTGGGCGTGGTGTTCTGCTACACCGCGCTGTGCTTTGCGCTGCGCCACCGCGCCGCGACCCACGGCCAGCTGCTGCTGTTGCTGCTGCTGGCCGCCTGCACCGGCCCGGCCAAGGCCATCTACCTGCCGGTGGTGCTGCTCTGCCTGCTGGTCCCGGCCGAAAACCTGGACTGGCGCGCCGGCCCCTACGCCGCGCCGCTGCGCGTCGGCCCGGTGCGGGTGCGGGGCGGCACGCTGGTCAAGCTGCTGGTGCTGGCGGTGGCGGGGTTCTGCTGGGTGCAGGCCAACCTGAGCGCCCTGCTGTATGCCACCCGCGACGTGGACAGCGTCGGCCTGACCCGCGCGGCCGTTGCCCTGGCAACCGCCGCCGTGGTGCTGGGCATTGTATACTACAAAGTACGCAAGCGACCGCTGGGGCGGCGCATCTTCCTGGGCGTGCTGGCCGCCGGCGTTGTCATCGCCGTTCCGGTGGGCTTTTATCTGCTGACCCACATGTGGGGCGGCCTGACGCCGGAGGACCTGGTGGGCAGCATCCAGCCCAACGGCGATTCCATCTACACCTTCTCGGCGGGGTATATCTGCCGCAATTTGGGAGCTACCATCAAGCTGCTGCTGCGGTCTGTGCCGGAGCAGGGGGCGCTTTGGCTGGAGGGCCTGCTGGGCACCGCCCTGGGCGAACCCATCGTCTACCGGGTGGAGGTCAGCTGGCTGCTGGGCATCGCTTTGCTGCTGGCTTTGGCTGCCGCCGCGCTGCCTGCCGAGGGCACCCCCCGCGTGCAGGAACTTTCCGGCCGGGGACGGCTGGGCACCGCGCTGACGGCGCTGTGCGTGGTGGCGCTGACCTTCTTTGCCGCCCTCAACTGGACGCCCATCAACTACACCACCATCTTTGGCGTGCAGGGGCGGTACTGGCTTCCGGTGCTGCCGCTGGCGCTTTTGCTGGTGCACACCAACCGCCGGTGCTTTCTGCGCCGGCCGGCGGGCCGGGGCGCTGTCTACGCCATGGTCTGCCTGACATCGTTTGTCCTCCTGCAGGGATACAGCCTGTATGCATCCTGGCAGGTCACGACATAAAGCATCCCGGACCGCCGGCCTGCCGGCTGCCGGCCCGGCAATCCAACTGCAAGAAAGGAACATCCCTATGACTGTCCAGAGAGATACCATCATCGCCGAGATCCTGCAAAACGACCCGGAGCAGGGCTGCGTGCCCATCTTCCTGTCCACCGGCATGCACTGCCTGGGCTGCATGGCCGCCCACGGCGAGACCGTCGCCGAGGCCTGCGCCGTCCATGGCGTGGACGTGGACGCGCTGCTGTCCCAGCTGAACGACTACTTTGCCAAGAAGCAGTAACCCGCAGCCGCCCTGTCTGGACGCCCGGCTGGCCGCCGCCGCCAACTATGTGCGGCCCGGCCGCGCGGCGGCGGACATCGGCTGCGATCACGGCAAACTCAGCGCGTGGCTCGCGGGCAGCGGACGCTGCCCGCGTGTTTTTGCATGCGACCTGCGCCCCGGCCCGCTGGCCAAAGCCGAAAAGACCTGCGCCCCCTGGGCGGATGCGGTGGAGTGCCGGCTGGGCAGCGGGCTTTCGGTGCTGGCCCCCGGCGAGGCCAGCGAGATCATCATCGCCGGCATGGGCGCCGAGACGATATTGGAAATTTTGGACGCGGCCCCCTGGGTGCAGGACCCGGCCTACAACCTGATCCTGGTGCCCGCCACCAAGCACAGCCTGCTGCGGCTGGGCCTGGCCCGGCGCGGCTTTGCCCTGGCGGGCGAGACGCTGTGCCAGGCGGCGGGGCGCTGGTACACGGTGGTCAACGCCCGGTATACCGGCGAAAAGCACACCCCGGACGCCTGGTACTGCCTGGCCGGCCTGACCGAAGCCCGGCCCGGCTTTGCCGGCTACCTGGCCCAGCAGCGCCCCAAGGTGGAAAAGTACCGCCGCGGCCTTGCCCCCGGCCCGGAGGCCGACGCGGTGGACGGGCTGCTGGCCCGCCTGCGCGCCATTGGCTGACGCCGGGACCCCGGTTTCGACAGGATGGAGGAAAAAGGATGACTGTAACCGTACAACAGGTGCTGGACGAGCTGCGCCGCTTTGCGCCGCCGGAGCTGGCCCAGGACTGGGACAACGTGGGGCTGCTGGTGGATGCCGGCCGCCCCGTCACCGGTGTTTTGACTGCGCTGGACATCACCGCCGAGGTGGTGCAGGAGGCCGCCGCGCTGGGCTGCGAGCTGATCGTCGCCCACCACCCGGTCATTTTCCACCCCATCAAGGCGCTGGCGCCGGGGGACGTGCCCGCGCTGCTGGTGCAGAAGGGCATCTCCGCCATCTGCATGCACACCAACCTGGACGCGGCCGAGGGCGGCGTCAATGACACGCTGGCGGCCATCCTGGGCATGCGGGACACCCGGCCCTTTGCCGACGGCTGCGGCCGCATCGGCACGGTGGACGAGACTTCCGCCGCCGCGCTGGCGGCTTTCTGCCAGAAAACTCTGGGCCCCGGCGTGCATTATGTAGAGGCCGGCCGCCCGGTGCGCTGCCTGGCCGAAGTCAGCGGCGCGGGCGGCAGCTACTGGCAGGAAGCCATGGCGCTGGGGGCCGACTGCCTGGTCACTGGCGAGGCCGCCCACCACAACGGCATCGACGCCAAACGCTGCGGTTTCGGCCTGGTGGTGGCGGGCCACTGGGGCACCGAGCACCCCATCGCCGCGGTGCTGGAAGACCGCCTGGCGCGGGCCTTTCCCGGCCTGACGGTGGCTGCCGCAGCCGCCGACCGCGACCCGTATACCTATCTGTAACTGATTGAGAGGGAGGGACCCCCATGGCGCTGGACGCCGCAACGCTGGCACTGGTGACGGCGGAACTGAACAGCCGCCTGCTGGATGCCCGCATCGACAAGATTTTTGAGCCCACCCGCGACGAGGTTCTGCTGCTTCTGCGCAGCCGCACCGATACCTTCCGGCTGCTGCTGTCTGCCCGCAGCGGTTCCGCCCGCGTCTGCCTGACCAACGAGAGCTTCGAGAACCCGGCCACGCCGCCGGGCTTCTGCATGCTTTTGCGCAAGCACCTGACCGGCGGGCGGCTGATCGGCCTGCACATGGAGCCGGGGGACCGCATCGTCTACTTTGACTTCCGCTGCACCAACGAGATGGGCGACCTGGTCATCAACACCCTGGCCGCCGAGCTGATGGGCCGCTATTCCAACCTGGTGCTGGTGCAGAACGGCAGGATCATCGACGCCCTCAAGCGGGTGGACTTTGAGGACAGCGAGATCCGCCAGCTGCTGCCCGGCCTGCCCTACACGCTGCCGCCCAAGCCCGGCAAGCCGGACTTTCTCAGCATTTCCGGCGCGCAGGCGGTGGAGCTGGCCTGCCGGCGGGACCTGCCCCCGGCGGACGCCCTGACCAAAAGCATCGGCGGCGTGGGGCCGGTGGTCATGCGGGAGATCGCCTGGCGGGCCTTCGGCGGCGAGACCGCCCGCCTGGCGACCGAGCTGGACGGCGCGCAGAAAACCGCCCTGGCCGCCGCCTACGATAACCTGAAGGCGCAGCACGCCGCCGGCGGCGCCCCCGCCGCCGTGCGCCTGCCCCGCGCCGACGGCACCGACAAGCCCACCGAGTTCAGCTTTTTTGTGCCGCAGCAGTACGGCCCCGCGGCAAAGATCACCACCTACCCCTCTTACAGCGAGATGCTGGAGGACTACTACGCCACCAAGGACCGGGCCGAGCGCCTGCGCCAGAAAAGCCGCGAGCTGTACAAGGCGGTGCACAATATGCACGAGCGCGCGGTGCGCAAGCAGGCCGCCCGGCGGGAGGAGCAGGCCGCCAGCACCAAGGCCGACCGCCTGCGCCTGTACGGCGAGCTGCTGCAGGCCAACCAGTGGGCCGTGCACAAGGGCGACCGGCAGGTGACGGTGCAGAACTACTACACCGGCGAGGAGGTCACCATCCCGCTGGACCCCCGCCTGGGCCCCAACGAGAACGCCCAGAAATACTTTAAGGACTACAAGAAAAAGCAGACCGCCGGCGAGATGCTGAAAAAGCTGCTGGTGGAGGGCGAGGCCGAGATCGAATACCTGGCCACCGTCCTGTACGAGGTGGAAAGCGCCCCCGGCGAGGCCGCCCTGAACGAGATCCGCGCCGAGCTGAAAAGCCAGGGCTACCTGAAATACTACAAGCAGCGGGACAAGCGGCAGAAGCCCGCCGATTTCCTGCGCTACCGCTCCAGCGACGGATTCGAGATCCTGGTGGGGCGCAACAACACCCAAAACGATAAGCTGACGCTGCACACCGCCCGAGGCAAGGACCTGTGGTTCCATGTGCAGAAAGCCCCCGGCAGCCACACCGTGGTGCTGAGCTACGGGCAGGACATCCCCGATACCACAAAGCAGGAGGCCGCCGAGCTGGCGGTGCTGCACTCCAGCGTGGGCGGCGGCGCAAAGGTCCCGGTGGACACCACCGAGGTGCGCAACATCAAAAAGCCCGCCGGGGCCAAGCCCGGCATGGTGGTCTATGAGGTGTACACCACCGTCTACGTCACCCCGCGCCCCGGCCTGGAAGAACAGCTGCGCCGGAACGAGACGGCTTTCCGCAGGGACGGGGCAGGGAAGTGAGGGCGGGCGACACCCCTGAAAAAGCGGCCGCGCGCGGCCGCCCCCGATTTGTTCAAAACCAGCCTGCTGCTGCGGCAGGCTGGTTTTTTGCAGGCAAAATGCCGCCCCGCCCTGCACTGCAAAACGGGAGAGGATGGGCGCGCGGGTGGGTCAAAAAGCAGATGTAAAAACTTCGTCAAAGTATTGACAAAGTCACTCCGCCGGTGTATGCTGTGCTTGTATTTAGAAGAACGTCTAAATACCCGGCGCCGACCCTCTGCATCGACCGGTGCGGACGGCGATGCGCCGGCCATCCGGAACTGGCAAAGGAGGAACTTCCTATGCTTCGCATCGAACATTTTTCCAAACAATACGCGCCCGGCCGCTATGCCGTGCAGGACCTGACGCTGCACGTGGCCCCCGGCGAGATCTGCGGGTTCCTGGGCCACAACGGCGCGGGCAAGTCCACCACGCTGCGGGCGGTGGCCGGCGTTCTGGATTTTACCGAGGGCGATATCATCGTTGCCGGCAGCTCCATCCGCACCCGGCCGGTGCAGGCCAAGCAGGCCATGGCGTTTTTGCCGGATAACCCCGACCTGTACGACTTCCTCACCGGCATCCAGTACCTCAACTTTATCGCGGATGTCTGCGGCATCCCGGCGGACCTGCGCACCGAGCGCATCGCGCGCTATGCCGGGGACTTTGCCCTCACTGGCGACCTGGGCAGCCCCATCGGCAGCTACAGCCACGGCATGAAGCAGAAACTGGCCCTGATCTCGGCTTTCCTGCGGCAGCCCAAACTGCTGCTGCTGGACGAGCCCTTTGTGGGGCTGGACCCCAACGCGGCCTATACCCTCAAGCAGCTGCTGCGCCAGCTGTGCCAGGCGGGCGGGGCGGTGTTCTTCTCCACCCACGTGCTGGAGGTGGCCGAAAAGCTCTGCGACAAGCTGGCCATCCTGCGGGCCGGTCGCTTGATCGAGGCCGGCCCCACCGCCGAGATCGTGGGCAAAAGCAACCTGGAGGAGGTCTTTCTCCAGCTGGAGCGGGAGGAGGCGGCACAATGAAAGCCTTTCGCGCACTGGTGCGGGTCAGCATGACCGCACTGCTCAAGGCCATCGCGCCGGGCAAGGCCGGGGCGGCGCTCTCGCTGGGGCTGCTGTCCGGCGTGGCGCTGCTGATCTCGGTGCTGTACGGCGGCATCCTGGCTGTGGTGCTTGCCCCGCTGGGGGCGCTGGACCTGCTGCCCGGCTTCCTCTGCATGGTGGGGGCGGCGCTGGCCTTTCTGTTCACGGCCTTTGCGGCGGGCGGCGTGCTGTTTGCCGGCAAGGACAACGACCTGCTGCTGGCGCTGCCCATCCCGGACTGGATGCTGCTTGCCGCCCGGCTGCTGGCTCTCTACCTGGAAAACCTGCTGGTCTTTGCCATGACGCTGCTGCCCGGTATGGTGATCTACGCGGCGTCGGGCGGCGGTGTCATGGGCCTGCTGCTGGCCGTGCCGGTGGCGGTGTTCGGCACTTTGGTGCCCACGCTGCTGGCGGCGCTGGTGGGCTGGGCCATCACCTGGGTGAGCAGCCACACCCGCCACAACGCGCTGTTTGCCAACCTGGGCTACGGCCTGCTGATTTTGGGGATCTTTGCGGCGTCGCTGGGGGCAAACCTGTTTGCTCAGTCCACCGTGACCGAGGGCGAGAACCTTGCCCAACTGCTGCAGGGGGCGTTCACCGGCCCGATGTGGCTGTTTGGCCAGATGGGCGCGGCCTGCACCGGCGACCCGGCCGCCCTTGCGCTGACACTGGCATGCGGCGTGCTGCCGACGGCGCTGTTTGTGGCGCTGCTGCAGGGGCAGTACCGGCGGCTGCTCGCCCGCATGGGCGCCCATGTGGCCCGCAAGGCCTACCGCATGACCGCCCAGCGCAGCGCCAGCCCTATGGCGGCGCTGCTGCGCAAGGAGGCCGCCCGCTTTTTCAACACCCCCATCTACCTGTTCAACACCGGGTTTGGGCTGTTTTTGCTGGTAATCGCCACGGTGTTTGCCTGCTGGCAGGGCGAGCGGGCGCTGGCCTGGCTGGCCGCCGAGACCGGCATGGCGCTGACCGGCGCCGACCTGTACGGCGCGGCGGCGGGCACCGTCTGCATGATGCTGGCCACCGTCTCCACCTCCAGCGTGTCGCTGAGTTTGGAGGGGCGCGGCTTCTGGCTGCTGAAATCGCTGCCGGTGCCGCTGGCCGGCGTTATCCGGGCCAAGGTGTGGTTCAACGTGCTGGCGGGCTGGCCGCTGACCGCGGCGTGCATCGCGGCGCTGTGGCTGGCGCTGGGCTTTGCGCCGGCGCAGGGGCTGGCGCTGCTGGCGGTCAGCGCGGCGCTGTCGGCCTTTGCCTCGCTGGGCGGGGCGGCGGCCAATCTGCTGTTCCCGCGGCTGGACGCCGAAAATGACACCATCGTCTGCAAGCAGTCGCTGTCGGCAATGATCGGCGTTTTGGGCGGCATGGCGCTGGCGGGGGCAGGCATCGGGCTGTACCTGGCGCTGCTGTCCGCCCTGCCGCTGGAGCTGTACCTGCTGGGCTGCACGGCGGTGCTGGCGGCGCTCAGCCTGCTGCTGGCCCGCTGGCTTGCCACCGCCGGTGTGCGCCGGCTGGCGGCGATGGGCTAGAACAGATCGGGGCGGGGGCAGTACCTTTGCGCCCAAAGCCTGAGCCCTGCCGCCAAATTCGTCCAAATTTCGTCCGCGTTGTAAAAGGTTCCGGGAGGCCGCCCGGAACCTTTTTTCTTTGTACAGAGTGTGCTATGATAAAGACAAAGGAAAAACGATTTTTGGAGAATCTGTCCATAAAATGGGAGGAAAATATGAAAAACCGCGCTGTTTTCATCCCGGTCTGCCTGCTGGCGGCCGCGCTGCTGGCAGGCTGCAGCCGTGCGGGCAGCCTGCCGGCGTCCGCCGGCCAAACGCCGGCGCCGGCATCGCCTGTCCCGGCGCAGACCGCGCAGCCGCAGGCCCCGTCCGGCTGCCCGGATTACGCCCGGGCCATGGCCGATGCCGCCGGCCCCGGCGATATCGATCCCGCTTACACCGACGCGGACACCTGCCTGCAAAACGCCTACGCGCTGGCGGCGGCGCTGTTCCGCGGGGATGCCGGCGCCGCCGCGGCGGCCTGCGGCGTCACGGCGGAGGATCTGGCGCACACCGCCGGGGCCGCGCAGGATGACCGCTTCCCCTTTGCGGACCTGACCGGTTTGCAGGTGGAAGGCTTTGCCTTCTCCGGCGGCGGGGCAGGGGAGCCGCTGTGGCTGACCCTCTCGGTGGCGGAGCCGGGCACGACGCCGCTGCCCCAGGGGACGACCGTTTACGCGGTGGAGTTCGGCGACGGCTACTACACGGCCGCCGGCTGTGTGCAGGCGCTGGTGCCGCAGGGCAGCTACCTGCCCCAAAGCGGCGGCGCATATACCGCGGTCAGCAGCTTCCGCAACTGGGTCACCACCCAGCCCTGGCAGGATGCCGGCAGCCTGCCGCCGGTGGGGACGGCCTACTATCTGTCCGGCTTTGCGTCCGGCCGCGGGCTGGAACCTTCCGGCGGCGCCGGCAGCGGCGTATGGGATGGGGAAGTGCTGGCCGGGCAGGCGCAGGACGCGTTCGGCGTTATACCGTATTTCCTCCAGGACCGCTATGCCGCGGCCTTTAACCTGGAGGGGTACAGCGCCGTCTATGACGAGAGTACCGACACCTTTCTGCTGGCCGCCAGTCCCGGCGATACCGGCCGCAACCACCGCATGACTGCGTTCACGCAAAATGCCGACGGCACCGCCGCGCTGACCATCGCCCGCGGCGCAAACAGCCTGTGGATGGCGCCCGACCAGCAGGTGACCTACACGATGCGCCAAAACGCCGACGGCAGCTGGGCCATCCTGCGCGCCGATTGGGCCGGCGGCAGCAAAACGCCGGAATACCAGATCTGGGACGCGGCCGTCCGCCTGGAAAACGGCCAGCCGCTGCCGGATACCCTGCCGCTGGCGGCGGACCTGACGGGGACAGCCAACGCCGGCGGGCTGACCTGGCGGCAGGCCGCCGAACGGTTTGGCGTGCCGGAGGACACGCTGCGCGCCCTCAACCCCGACGCGCGCTGCAACCCGGACGGCACCTTGAACGATACGCTGCTGCTGGACCCGGCCTACGCCCTGCCCGACGCCAACGCGCAGAAAATGGTGCATATCCTGGTCCCCTGGGAGGACTTCCAGGGCGGGCGCAGCTATGTGATGCCCGCCGGCCTGGACGACGCGGCCTGCATCGCCGCCGCCGAGGCGCTGGACTTCCTGTGGCACTACAATGTCCGCATCGGCTATGCGCCTGCGGAGCAGGTGGAGGACCCCAACGGCGCGGAGCTGTACCAGGCGGCGGAAGGCGCCCGCTTCACCCGCTACAGCGAGCTGAACGCCTATCTGGGATCGGTCTTTGCCCCGGAGCTGGCGCAGCAATATGCCGCCGGCGGCTACGAGGAGCAGTACCGCACCTACATCGGCTACCTGGCCGGTGAAAACGACGAGCTGCGCTTTGGCGCAGGCGAGCGGGGCACCAACCCGCTGGTGACGGCGCAGCTGTGCACCGAGCCGGTGACGCAGCCGGACGGCAGCGTGGTGTTCGGCCTGCTGGGGCTGGAGCGGGACGCGGACCCTGCGGCGGGCGACGCCCCGGTGCGGGCGGTCTGGCACACCATCCGGCTGGTGCCGGCCGGCGACGGCTGGCGGGTGGCCGAGGCGGAACTGGCGGTGTAGCCGCCGTCTGGGACAGCGATCTCTACCTATAATAATACAGGCCCCGCAGCCGGGCCTGTTTGCCAAAGGAGGAAACGACGATGAAAAAGATTTTTGCCCGCTGTGCCGTCCCTGCCGCGGCGCTGTGCATTCTTCTGGCCGGGTGCAGCCTGCGGCCGGCCAGCTCGGCCCCGCCGGCCACCCCCGCGCCCACCCCGGCGGGGGAACCGGCCGCCACCGCCGACCCGACCCCTGCCGCGCCTACCCCTACCGCGGAACCCCCGGCGCAGCAGACGCCCGCCGCCGGCCCGGCGGCCCTGAACTATGACGAGATGCGCCCGGTGGAGGTGGGCGGCAGCACGCCCACCGGCGTGCTGGAGGGCTACTTTACCGTCAGCAGGGACGGCAAATGGGGGCTGATCCGCGCCGACGGCACCGAGATCCTGCCCTGCCGGGCTGAAACGCCGGTGGCGCGCTGCCTGCCGCAGGGCCACTGGATGTGGAGCGTCCCCGCCATGAGCTGGGAGGAGGTGGACGCCAAAACCGCCGAGCTGGAAGCGGCCGGCGAGGCCGGCATCTGCCCGGGACACGGGGGCGGCATGCTGTTTTTCTTCTACGACCTGGACGTGCCCGGACGGGATGTCCACGCGCTGGACCCCGGCGCGTTCCGTGCCTATTATGCCGGCGACGGCCCCGGCGATATTGTCGAGATCAGCGACGAGATGTGGGAGACCTGCGGCGACCTGCTGCCGGCCTTTTCCGCCCATGAGGAGGGTGAGGCGGGCGACCCGGTCTATCCGGGCGACCCGGTCATCCGCGAAAACGAGGACGGCAGCGTCACCGAATATATGTATATCAGCCGGGAGGGCTGGGGCTTTGATGTCCCCAACGCCCAGATGGCCGGGTTCTTTTACGACGAGCAGCTGGCGCCTGTCCAGATGCCCGGCGGCTGGACCTATGTGGACCGCACCGGCCGGGTGCTCTCCACCACGGACTACTACGACCCCACCTACGCCACCGGGCCGAAGCTGTACAACGACCCGCCCTCCACCGAGCCTTACTACGCCGCCCCGCTGCAAAACGGCTATGTGGCCGTGCGCCGGGGCGATGCCTGGGGCCTGCTGGACGCAGCCGGCGCCGAGGTCATCCCCTGTGAAGAGGCGGGCGTTGCCTGGGAAGGGACTACGCTCTGGATCAAACAGGCAGACGGCTGGCACCAAAGCGAACTGCCGGCCAAAACCCCGTGAAAGAAGAATGCCGCCAGTCCGCAGCACCCCTTACCGTGCAGCACGGCCCATGGAGAGGGGCCAGAATACCTACGACTCTATCATACAAGGAGGAAGAAGATATGCGTACCCTGCTTTGCCTGCTTTTGGCGGCGCTGGTGCTGACCGGCTGCGCCGCCCGGCCCCGATCGGGCGCGGAAACGCCGACCGCTGCGCCGTCTGCCTCCGCTGCCGAACCCACACCGGACGCTGCCCCGCAGCCCACTGCCGAACCGGCCCCGGCGCCTTCGCCCGCCCCGGCAGCTGCCATGCCGCCGGAGGTGCCGCTGGAAACGTGGGCTGCTGCCATGCCCCGGCAGCCCGAATATACCATCGCCACGGCGGAGGCGGCCATCGACCGCCGCGACGCGCGCATCGCCTGGCCGGAGGGCCTGACGCTGTACATGGCCCCCTGGACCGGCACGCTGGAGGAGGCCGCGGCCGCCTACGGCATCCCGCTGGAGACGCTCACAGCCCTTAACCCGGACGCGCAGCGCCAGGACCTGGGCAACGGGATGTCCGCCTATACCGATCTGAAACTCAGCGACGGCCCCTGCGAACTGCCCCGCGAGCCGGTCAAGCTGGTGACGGTCAGCACCCCGTGGGTGGAGTTCCGCGCGGAGCAGAGCAACACCTACGAGGTCCCCGCCGCCCTGGACGACCAGGCGGCCGCCTGCCTGGCCACCGCCTATGACTTTATCCAGGAGCACGCCCGGATGCACGTCGGCATCGATCCGTCGGAGCCGCTGGCGGACGGCCCCTGGTACGCCAGCACCGACGGCGCGCTGTTCACCCGCTATACGGATCTGGAGCAGTATCTGCTGACCATCTTTACGCCGGAAAGCTGCGATGCCTACCTGGGCGGCCCGCTGCCGGCGGACACAGAGAGTTACAGCTACAGCGGCGGCTATTACTACCGGGGCGAGGGAGACCGCATCTGTTTTGTGACGGGGGACAGCGGCAGCTTTATCGGTTACTGCGGCGCCGTTTATACCCGGCCCGAACTGCAGCCGGACGGCAGCCTGCTGTTCTGGCAGATCGAGCTGACCATAGAGAGCGAGGACTTTGCCGGCTGGGCCGAGGACAGGACGTATACGCCGGACACCGCCTGCGCGGTTCCGGTGCGCCTGGTGCCCACCGACGCCGGCTGGCGCGTGGCGGAAGTGAGCGCGCTGGGGTAAGCCCTGCCTGCAATATAAAACCGCAGCCCGTTCTGCGCCGGCAGAACGGGCTGCGTGTGTATGCGGCGGACCGTCGGCCGGGCAGCCGACGCAGGGCGGCGAAGGGAGCGCGGCATTGACTGTTTGCATAGATACTGTTAATATGGAAACTATCAATAGGGGAGCCGTATGGTACGTGGAGGAGATGACATGGAGACAGGAGTCCTGCAGATCAAAGAGTATGGCCGCATCGAGATCACGCTGCGCCAGCAGATGGACGCCCGCGGGATCACCCGCAACCGGATGGCACGCATGATCGACGTGCGGTACGAGGTCATCGACAAATGGTACAAGGGGACGGTCGAGCGCATCGACGCCGATATCCTGGCAAGGCTGTGCTTTGTTTTGGGGTGCGGCGCGGGGGATCTGATCCGCTATATTGCCCGCGCGGACAGCGAGGCCGCACCGGGCTGACGCCTTTTGGCGGCAAAAACTGAGCCGCCCGCCTGTCAAGTGCCTGCATCACCAAAAATTGCGAAAAAAATTTTGCTAAAATGCAAAAAAACACTTGCAACGCCGGGCGGCGTGTGGTAATATAATACACGGCTGCGAACGGCGTGTGTAGAACATCCGTTCCACACAGGCCACGATATGCGTTGATGCGGGAGGTTGCCGTGCGCTGAGCACGGGTTTTTCCGCGGAGTATGTCCGATCTTAGAACCGGGCGAAAGAATTACGAATGCGAAGGGATACGTACGGCGCTGCATTCTGCGGCACGGACCAATGTCCGATCGGCTTTGCGGGAGATTCTTTCCGGGAGAACTGCGTCTGCGGTTCACCGGCTTTTCTCATGCAAAGGGGTTGAACACCCGGTAGCGTGTGTAGTTTATCGGCTCGCCTAAGGCAAACAATTTTCAGGAGGCGAATGTAATGGCAGTCAAAGAGAAAATCAGAATCCGTCTGAAGAGCTACGATGCATCCCTGATCGATGCGGCTGCGGCCAAGATCGTGGAGACCGCGAAGCGCACCGGCGCCCGCGTGTCCGGCCCGATCCCCCTGCCCACCGACAAGGAAGTGGTCACGATCCTGCGTGCCGTCCACAAGTACAAGGACAGCCGCGAGCAGTTCGAGTCCCGCACCCACAAGCGTCTGATCGACATTCTGAAGCCGTCCAACAAGACGGTCGAGGCTCTGATGAGCCTGCAGCTCCCCGCTGGCGTCGACATCGAGATCAAGCTGTAAGCGATCCTTTACATTATAATAC